>NZ_UTBG01000154.1 GCF_900580675.1 Pseudomonas viridiflava | reverse complement strand
GAAGAATTCTTCAACAACTTCAACCACTTGCGCTTCCGATCTCTCGTTAGCGGGAGGCGAATTCTACAGCGTTACACGCTGCTGTCAACACCTCTTTTTATCCGCTTTCGACCGAGAAGATCGAAACGTTAATAGAGCCAAACTACACCGCTCTACCAACTCCTTCTGGGCTTCGATGAACTGAAGCAACTCGCTGTCGAATCTCGTATAACTCTTTGTTTACCAAGGAGTTTTCCGTTTCGACTGCGCCGGAAGTGGGGCGAATTATAGACTTCCAGAATCTGCCGTCAAGCCTTAATTCTGCTTTTCTATCAATTACTTAGGATTGATTAAAAAACCACCAAAAACAGCCCCCCTGAATCCCTCTATATAGAAGAAACGGTTCAGATAACGCCCGCCGCCCTTAAAGCCGCTACATTCGCAGACTCCAATCCCAATACATTCTTCAGCACCTGAGCCGTATGCTCTCCTAACAGAGGAGGCGCACTGCGGTACTCCACAGGCGTCTTGGACAAACGTATCGGGCTGGCTACCTGAGGCACCATCCCCGCCAACGCATGTGGCAACTCCATCGCCAACCCGCGCGCTTTAACCTGGGGATCGGCAAACACCTGCGCCAGATCATTGATCGGCCCACATGGCACGCCAACCCGCTCCAACGCAGCTACCCATTCAGCCGTTGTCCTGAAGACCGTAGCCTGACGAATCAACGGAATCAGCTCAGCACGGTTGGCTACCCGCGCCTTATTAGTAGAGAAGCGCGAATCATCCGCCCACTGTGGCTGCCCAGCCACTTCGGCGAATTTACGAAACTGCCCGTCATTGCCCACCGTCAGGATGAAGTCGCCATCAGCCGTAGGAAAATCCTGATAGGGCACGATATTCGGGTGAGCATTACCGAGGCGCTTGGGTGATACCCCTGTGGTCAGGTAATTCATCGCCTGGTTAGCCAGACAAGCCACCTGCACATCCAGCAACGCCATATCGATATGCTGCCCGCCGCCGTCATGGTCCCGATGGGCCAGCGCCGCCAGGATCGCCACGGTCGAGTAAAGGCCCGTGAGAATGTCAGTCAATGCCACACCGACCTTGACCGGACCAGCACCTTCATCGCCCTCAGGCCGCCCGGTCAGGCTCATGAGCCCACCCAGGCCTTGAATCATGAAGTCATAACCCGCCCGAGACGCATAAGGGCCCGTCTGACCAAACCCTGTGATCGAGCAATAGATCAGCTCCGGATTAATCTCTTTCAGCGACGCGTAGTCCAGCCCATACGCGGCCAGACCGCCCACCTTGAAGTTCTCGATCAAGATGTCCGACTTGGCAGCCAGGTCACGCACCAGCTTCTGCCCCTCCGGCCCCGTGAAGTCGATGGTCACCGACTCCTTGTTGCGATTGGCCGACAGGTAATACGCCGCCTCACTGGTGTTCTCGCCGTAAGCATCCTTAAGGAAGGGCGGACCCCAGGCGCGCGTGTCGTCGCCATTGCCCGGCCGCTCGACCTTGATCACCTCAGCCCCCAGGTCCGCAAGGATCTGCCCGGCCCATGGGCCCGCCAGCACTCGCGATAAATCCAGTACCCGCAGATGTGAAAGCGCGCCCATGCCGTACTCCTATTAATAGAAGGCCTGGAGACCGGTTTGCGCACGCCCGAGAATCAAGGCATGCACGTCATGGGTCCCCTCATAGGTATTCACCACTTCCAGGTTGACCAGGTGACGCGCCACACCGAACTCATCGGAGATACCGTTGCCTCCCAACATGTCCCGCGCCATGCGGGCGATGTCCAGGGACTTGCCGCACGAGTTACGCTTCATGATCGAGGTGATTTCCACCGCCGCCGTGCCCTCATCCTTCATCCGCCCCAGACGCAGGCAGCCTTGCAGGGCCAGGGTGATTTCGGTCTGCATGTCGGCGAGTTTCTTCTGGATCAACTGGGTAGCCGCCAACGGGCGACCGAACTGCTGACGGTCGAGGGTGTATTGGCGCGCGGTATGCCAGCAAAACTCAGCGGCGCCCAGCGCCCCCCAGGAGATGCCATAGCGCGCCGAGTTAAGGCACGTGAAAGGCCCCTTCAAGCCGCGCACGTCCGGGAAGATATTCTCTTCCGGCACAAACACGTTATCCATGACGATCTCGCCGGTAATGGAAGCCCGCAGCCCGACCTTGCCGTGAATCGTCGGAGCGCTCAGGCCTTTCCAGCCTTTCTCCAAGACAAAACCACGGATGTCGCCGGCATCGTCCTTGCCCCACACCACAAACACATCGGCGATCGGGCTATTGGTGATCCACATCTTGGCGCCGGTCAGGCTATAGCCGCCATCCACCTTGCGTGCACGAGTAATCATCGCGCCCGGGTCAGAACCGTGATTGGGTTCTGTCAGACCAAAGCAGCCGATCCATTCGCCAGAAGCCAGCTTCGGCAGGTACTTCTGCTTTTGCGCCTCGGTGCCGAACTCATTGATCGGCACCATGACCAGTGAAGATTGCACACTCATCATCGAGCGGTAGCCGGAATCGACGCGCTCCACCTCACGCGCAATCAACCCGTAGCTCACATAGTTCAGGCCGCTGCCGCCGTACTGCTCGGGGATCATCGCGCCCAACAAGCCGGTTTCGCCCATCTCGCGGAAGATCGCGGGGTCGGTCTTTTCATGCCGGAAGGCTTCGAGTACACGCGGCGCCAACTTGTCCTGGGCGAATTGCTCAGCACTGTCGCGCACCATGCGCTCTTCTTCGGTGAGCTGTTGATCCAGCAACAGTGGATCAATCCAGTTGAAGCTTGCCTTGCCAGCCATGAATAAGTCCTCGTTCAGAAAGCAGAAGTCGTGCATGCAGCCTAGGCCCGGTAACCGTAGAGGGCAAACGACGTTTCCGCATAGGGTTGTGCTAATTTCTCACTTCGAAACGATTCAGAAGGGCGCAGACGCGCTTTATCAGTGAGCACACGGTACATGCGCAGGAAAATCCCCAGCACCACCGCCCTGGTCAGTTTTGAGGCCGCCGCCCGTCACGAGAGCTTTACCAAGGCGGCGCAGGAGCTTTCCATTACTCAAGGCGCCATCTGCCGACAGATCGCCAGCCTTGAGGAGTTTTTGAGTGTCGAGCTGTTTCGGCGCTCACGGCGCGGGGTCAAGCTGACCGAGGCCGGGCTGTCCTATAGCCGACGCGTGGCCACACAACTGGACGCGGTGGAACGCGACACCCTGTCCGTAATGGGGCAGCAGGGTACAAACGTGATCGAGCTGGCCGTGGTGCCGACGTTTGGCACGCAGTGGCTGATACCGCGCCTCAAGGATTTCCAGCACCAGCACCCGGAAGTCACGGTGAACCTCACCAACCGGACACGGCCTTTTCTGTTCGCCGACACCGAATTCGACGCAGCGATCTACTTCGGCGATGCCGACTGGTCCGGCACCGAGTCCCACAGGCTGATGGGCGAAAACCCCGTCCCGGTGTGCAGCCCACGTCTGTTGGGCAATCGCACGCAGTTCAGTCCCCAGGAGATCGCGGAACTCCCCCTGCTGCAGCAGACCACCCGACCTTATGCCTGGCGCCAGTGGTTCAACGCCCAACAGCTGAACATACCCCGAGACATGACAGGCCCGCGTTACGAGCTATTCTCAATGTTGTCGCAGGCGGCCATGCACGACATGGGGATTGCGCTGATCCCGCCGTTTCTAATCCAGCGCGAGCTGGAGGATAGGCACTTGGTGATCGCAAGCCCTGAAGCACTGCACAGCTCAAAGGCTTATTACCTGATGATTCCGGAGAGGAAAGTCGAATCTGCATCATTGCGCGCATTTAGAGACTGGCTGGTCGACCAATCGCAGCGCTACAACCCCACTGTTTAAAGGCCAAAGACATTTTATTGACCTTGTAGTCAAATTAATATAAAGCCTACAGATATACGTATATGTCGCTTTTAAGCAGACTGTACTTATTCCCCAAAAATAAGGCTCAAAGCCATGATCTTCATGGCCTGGAGCGTCATTCATCGATCAATACACGACAATTCATACCAGCAATGTCGAAAAGGTCTTTAAACGTCTACAGCCCTTTAAACACCTGTATTTAAAGAGGTTATTCGAGGATATTGCGACAATCAGTCACAGGGTGACTTGTAGTTAATTTTTCGTCACCCGTCATAATCCCTTGATGGCCGTAAAGTTCGCCTGCAAAATGCCGCGCCCCGCTGTCATTTCGGCGGGATCGTGCTGATCGGCCGCCCCAGATGCGCCACTCACGGTGCACTGGCCTTTTTACAAAAAGATCAAAAGCAAAAAGATCATGCAGGAGATTTGACGTGCACATTGGTGTTCCTCTCGAAACCCAGACCGGTGAAACGCGGGTGGCTGCCACCCCGGAAACCATCAAGAAGCTGATCGGCCAGGGCCATAAGGTCACTGTACAAAGCGGAGCCGGCCTCACTGCCAGCGTCGTCGACAGTGCCTATGAAGCGGCAGGCGCCACCATTGGCAGCGCCGGTGATGCATTTGGCGCCGAGCTGATCCTCAAGGTGGTTGCCCCCAGCGACAGCGAACTGGCGCTGATCAAAAGCGGCACCGTATTGGTGGGCATGCTCAATCCGTTCAACAACGAAACCATTGCCAGGCTGGCCGAGCAGGGCATCACCGCCTTTGCGCTTGAGGCCGCGCCGCGCACCTCACGGGCGCAGAGCCTGGATGTGTTGTCGTCCCAGGCCAACATCGCCGGTTACAAAGCCGTACTACTCGCCGCCCATCACTACCCGCGCTTCATGCCAATGCTGATGACCGCCGCAGGCACCGTGAAGGCGGCGCGTGTGCTGATCCTCGGCGCCGGTGTCGCGGGCTTGCAGGCCATCGCCACGGCGAAACGCCTGGGTGCAGTGATCGAAGCATCTGACGTACGCCCGGCCGTGAAAGAGCAGATCGAATCCCTCGGCGCCAAGTTCGTCGACGTGCCTTACGAAACTGATGAGGAGCGCGAATGCGCGGTCGGCGTCGGCGGTTACGCACGTCCGATGCCGACCAGTTGGATGCAGCGCCAGGCCCTGGCCGTGCACGAGCGCGCCAAGCAGGCCGATATCGTCATCACCACTGCACTGATCCCTGGCCGTAAGGCGCCCACCTTGCTCAGCGCCGAAACCGTCGCGCAGATGAAGCCCGGCTCGGTGGTCATCGACCTCGCAGCGGCCCAAGGCGGCAACTGCCCGCTGACTGTCGCCGACCAAGTGGTAGTGGAAAACGGCGTGATCATTTGCGGCCCGACCAACCTGGCCGGCGCGGTGGCCGCCGACGCCTCGGCGTTGTACGCGCGCAACCTGCTGGACTTCCTCAAGCTGGTCTTCAACAAGGAAGGGCAGTTTGAGATCAACCTCGAAGACGACATCGTCGCCGCGTGCCTGATGTGCCGCGACGGCCAAGTCATCCGCAAAAACGCCTAAGCAAGGATTCAGACGATGGAAGAGCTTATCTCCCCCGGTATCTACAACCTGATCATCTTTGTGCTGGCGATTTATGTCGGTTACCACGTGGTCTGGAACGTAACGCCTGCGCTGCACACCCCATTGATGGCGGTGACCAACGCGATCTCGGCGATTGTGATCGTCGGCGCCATGCTGGCCGCGGCCCTCACCGTGACACCTCTGGGCAAAACCATGGGCACGCTTGCCGTGGCGCTCGCAGCGGTCAACGTGTTCGGCGGTTTTCTGGTAACGCGCAGGATGCTTGAGATGTTCAAGAAGAAAGCCCCGAAAGTAAAAGAAGAGGCGCCGAAGTAATGAGCATGAATCTGGTCACGACGCTCTACTTGATCGCGTCGATCTGCTTTATCCAGGCCCTCAAAGGCCTGTCACACCCCACCACCTCCCGGCGCGGCAACCTGTTCGGCATGCTCGGCATGGCGCTGGCGGTACTCACTACCGTGGGCCTGATCTATAAGCTTGGCGCGGAACTGGCCACTGCCGGCATCGGCTACGTGATCGTCGGCCTGCTGGTCGGCGGCACCGCCGGTTCGATCATGGCCAAGCGCGTGGAAATGACCAAGATGCCCGAGCTGGTGGCGTTCATGCACAGCATGATCGGCCTGGCCGCGGTGTTTATCGCGATTGCCGCGGTGGTCGAACCGCAGTCTCTGGGTATCGTCAAACATCTGGGCGATTCGATCCCGGCCGGTAACCGCCTGGAGCTGTTCCTCGGTGCCGCCATTGGTGCGATTACTTTCTCCGGTTCGGTGATCGCGTTCGGCAAGCTGTCGGGCAAGTACAAGTTCCGCCTGTTCCAGGGCGCACCGGTACAGTTCGGCGGCCAACACAAGCTGAACCTGGTGCTCGGCCTGCTGACACTGGGCCTTGGCCTGGCCTTCATGTTTACCGGCAACCTGACAGCCTTCGCCTTGATGCTGGCCCTGGCATTTGTGCTCGGTGTGCTGATCATCATCCCGATCGGCGGCGCCGATATGCCGGTGGTGGTGTCGATGCTCAACAGCTACTCCGGCTGGGCTGCGGCGGGGATCGGCTTCTCGCTGAACAACTCGATGCTGATCATCGCCGGCTCCCTGGTGGGTTCCAGCGGCGCGATCCTGTCGTACATCATGTGCAAGGCGATGAACCGTTCCTTCTTTAATGTACTGCTCGGTGGTTTCGGCAATACACCGGACGCTGCTGCGGCGGCAGGCTCTAAAGAGGCCCGCCCGGTAAAGTCCGGTTCGGCCGACGACGCGACCTTCCTGCTGACCAACGCCGACACCGTGATCATCGTGCCGGGCTATGGCTTGGCCGTGGCACGGGCGCAACACGCGCTGAAGGAACTGACCGAGAAGCTGACCCACCGTGGCGTGACCGTGAAGTACGCGATCCACCCGGTGGCGGGCCGCATGCCCGGCCATATGAACGTGCTGCTCGCCGAGGCCGAAGTGCCTTACGACCAGGTGTTCGAAATGGAAGACATCAACTCCGAATTCGGCCAGGCCGATGTGGTACTGGTGCTGGGCGCGAACGACGTGGTCAACCCGGCCGCCAAGAACGACCCGAACTCGCCGATCGCCGGCATGCCGATTCTGGAAGCCTTCAAGGCCAAGACCATCATCGTCAACAAGCGCTCGATGGCCAGTGGTTATGCCGGTCTGGATAACGAACTGTTCTATCTCGACAAGACCATGATGGTCTTTGGTGACGCGAAAAAGGTCATCGAAGACATGGTCAAAGCCGTCGAATAACACTGCGCCAGCGCAATACCCGAAACCCTGGCCTCACGTAGGCTGGGGTTTTTTATTGCTGCATGAAACCCGACCAAAGGCTCTAAATCGCTGCCTGGCATTCGACCATGGTAGCGGGCCGAAACTTTTTGAAATCACTACACTGCCCACCTTGCTTCCGTAGCCTGAGATAACCATTCATGTACCGTGATCGTATCCGCTTGCCTTCGTTGTTGAACAAGGTCATGAGCGCGGCAGACGCCGCCGCACTGATCGAGGACGGCATGACCGTCGGCATGAGCGGCTTCACCCGCGCCGGTGAAGCCAAGGCCGTCCCCCACGCCCTGGCCGAACGCGCCAAGACTTCCCCGCTGAAAATCACCCTGATGACCGGCGCCAGCCTGGGCAATGACCTGGACAAGCAACTGACCGAAGCCGGCGTGCTGTCCCGACGGATGCCGTTCCAGGTCGACAGCACGCTGCGCAAGGCGATCAACGCTGGCCAAGTGATGTTTATCGACCAGCATTTGTCGGAAACCGTCGAGCAACTGCGCAACAACCAGCTCAAGCTGCCGGACATTGCCGTGATCGAAGCGGTAGCGATCACCGAGCAGGGGCATATCGTGCCCACCACCTCTGTAGGTAACTCGGCGAGCTTCGCGATTTTTGCCAAGCAGGTGATCGTCGAAATCAACCTGGCGCACAACCCCAACCTGGAAGGGCTGCACGACATCTATATCCCGACCTATCGACCGACTCGTACGCCGATCCCACTGGTAAAAGTCGACGACCGTATCGGCAGTACCGCGATCCCGATCCCGCCGGAAAAGATCGTCGCCATCGTGATCACCAACCAGGCCGACTCCGCGTCCACCGTGACCCCGCCTGACGCCGACACCCAGGGCATCGCCAATCACTTGATCAACTTCCTCAAACAGGAAGTCGACGCCGGGCGCATGACCAACAAGCTCGGCCCGCTGCAGGCCGGAATCGGCAACATTGCCAACGCGGTGATGTGCGGTTTGATCGAGTCGCCGTTCGAAGACCTGACGATGTATTCGGAAGTACTGCAGGACTCGACCTTTGACTTGATCGACGCTGGCAAGCTCAGCTTCGCCTCGGGCAGCTCGATCACTTTGTCGGAGCGGCGCAATGCCGATGTGTTCGGCAACCTTGAGCACTATAAAGACAAGCTGGTACTGCGCCCGCAGGAGATTTCCAATCACCCGGAAGTGGTGCGTCGACTGGGCATCATTGGTATCAATACCGCGCTGGAGTTCGACATTTACGGCAACGTCAACTCCACTCACGTCTGCGGTACGCGGATGATGAACGGGATTGGCGGCTCCGGAGACTTCGCGCGCAACGCGCACCTGGCGATCTTCGTCACCAAGTCGATTGCCAAGGGCGGCGCGATTTCCAGTGTGGTGCCCATGGTCAGTCACGTGGATCACACCGAGCATGACGTCGACATCCTAGTGACGGAGGTGGGCCTGGCAGACTTGCGCGGCCTGGCACCACGCGAGCGGGCGCGGGTGATCATCGACAATTGCGTGCATCCGGCATACCGCGACGCGCTGAACAGCTACTTCGAATCCGCATGCGCTATCGGCGGTCATACCCCACACATCCTTCGCGAAGCGTTGAGCTGGCACATCAACCTGGAAGAAACCGGGCATATGCTCAAGGCCTGATTGATACAGATTCGAGCTGATGCAAATACAGTTTCATCAGCTCGACCCTCTGATGCGGCATTCTTGAAAAAACTGTACTGCTGTACCGGTCATTTCCTACAGAAATATTCCCCTATCTGTGGCAATTTGGTCAATTTTGCACCACTTAAGTGCAGACAGGTACAGTTGCCCCATTTCCGTACAGTACAGCACCTTTAAACAGTTAACTGGCCCCTCACAATACAGGTGAACTGTATCTAGAGAGTCTTGCGCCGGAGGAGGATCATTGGCATCAGTTAAACCACTACCTAATCCCGCCACAAGCGGAAGGATGTCATCATGGAACGTACACTCAGTTCCGATCTGTTCTCTGAAAAAGCTGTAAACAACCAAGCCGCCATGCCTTTGCGCGTTCTCGCTAACCTGATGTTGTGGCAGCGCCGCATCTCCAGCCGCCACCAGCTGGCTCGTCTGGATGCACGCCTGCTGGCTGACGCCGGTATCAGCGAAGCTCAACGCTACGAAGAGCTGAGCAAGCCGTTCTGGCGCTAACTTAGCGCTCGCTGGCCCTGACCTGTCGGGTCCACTGCCAGCACCCAGATTTGTAAAACAAAGCCCGCCCCGGGTAACCGGAGGCGGGCTTTGTTGTTTTCGGGATTTGAGTTAGAAGCAGTCGAACAGAAGGCTCTCATACAAATAGGTACAGTTTAAAAAACATAACAATTAGCCAGTACAATTTAACGTTGGTGTATCTGTAATGGTTAACCCGGCCCGCTCAACATGGTGTTTCAGTACCTCATGAAGGGCACCTGCCATGGACACACGCACCTCTCTTTGTAAGCGCCTGTTACGTAGCACAGCCTTTGCGCTGAGCAGGTTGGCACGCCGCGCATACGAACGCAGGCAACTGGCGCAGCTGGATCCACGCGAGCTTTCAGATATCGGTATCAGCCCTGGAGACCGAATAGCTGAATTATCCAAGCCGTTTTGGCGTGACTAATCAGTCAAGAGGCTATGCCAATCGATAAATGACGGCTTAATATCCGGCTATTACGTGGCGAACCCTTTAGAGCAGGCGTCTGATCTGCAATGGCTGCCCTGCGCCACTTTATTCGTTCATCTACAGGAGTCACCCCATGTCCCGTCTTCGCCTGCTGAGTGCTGCCGCGCTGTTGGCCCTGGCTGCCAATGCCAACGCGACCAGTTTCATCGTGACCACCGACTCCATCGTCGGCGCGCTCAAAGCCACCTCCGATGCCAGCTCTGACGCCACTTCATCCCTGCGTGACAATAAGGTTGTGCGCGCCGCCCGTGACGACGCCGCCAGCTTCGTCGCCAGCGAAGGCGCGATTCGTGGCGTGAAACTTGAAAGCGCCCTGGTCCAGATCCGCCAACAAGCACCACAATTGAACGCCGCCACTGACGCCCAACTGGCCCAGGCCATCCTGGTTATTTGAGCGGACTGAAAAAGGGGGCGCCTGCCGCTCCCTGATGCCGCCACACTGGCTGTCGCCCGGGCATTGCGCTAGCCTTGGCGCTCGTTTTCAGTTGTCGAGTCCCATGGCTTTTTCATACCGCCTGTTTATAGTTCCTGTCTTGTTGTCCGCCGGCTGGTCGCCACTGGCTTCGGCCTTTGACCTGACCATCCAGAGCACCGTCGCGAGTGCTTACGCCACCAGTAAGGTGACCTCTGCACCCTTCGACAGAAAAGTAGTCATGGCCGCGCAGGATGATGCGGCCGCGTTTGTCGCCACTGACGGCCAATGGCGGGGGGCACGGCTGGAATCAGCGCTGAATTATCTGCGCCGCACCCAACCAAAACTAAACGCCAGCGACCTTGAACTGGCGCAGGCAATTCTCGTCCAATAATCATCTTGTATTTTCATCTTTGTATTTGGAGTTATTCCATGCGTAGCCCGCTGATCGCCGCCACCCTTGGCCTGCTGTTGTTGGCCGACGTTGCCCAGGCGCAAACCCTGGTGGCCACCAGTAACATCATTGTTCGCGCTTCTGGCCGTACCATTGATTTCACTTCGGACACCACCACCTCCATCCGCGATTCCAAAGTCGTGCGTGAAGCCCACGACGACGCCGCCAGCTTCGTCGCCACCAACGGCGAAATCCGTGGCGCACAGTTGGAAGCCGCCTTCGACACCCTGCGGACCCGCGTACCTGAAGCCCGCGACGCCAGTGACCAGACCCTCGCCGAAGCTATCCTCGCTCTGTGAGGCGCCTGGTCGCCTGGCTCCTGGCCGGGACTGTGCTGCTGTGTGCCAGCGCAGCCCAGGCCAGCCTGCAACTGCGGCTCAAGACCGACGGCTTGAGCCCGGCCGAACAGCAGGCCAGCCAGGCATTGCTTGATGAAGCGATGCGTTCTCTACCACCGCTTTTTATCGAGCAGTTGGACCGAACAATCGACGTCGGCTGGACCGACAAGATGCCGGAAAACGCCTACGGCCAGGCTTCCCTGGTGTCCGAACTGGACCTCAACCGCAACCTGCTTGCGAGCCTGACCGACGGCAGCGCCGCCACCCGGAAAACCAATCGCCCCCACGGCACCGTGCGCCGCGAAATGCTCGCCACCGTGCTGCATGAGCTGACCCACATCTATGACCGTGCGCGATTGTGGTCCAAGGACGACCGCGCGCTTATCCAACGTTGCAGCCGTCAGAACAACATCACCGGCCTGATCGGTCTGCCCGACCAATGCCGCGGCCAGCACGACCGCCGCTTCACCCTCAGTGACGACCCGCGCCTGCTGGACCTCGCAGGCTGGCCGCAATATGTCGGCCGCCGCGGTGAACGCGAACAGCACAATCGCCAGGTCGTGCGCAGCCCGGACATCTACGAAACCACCAGCCCGCTGGAGTTCGTGGCAGTCAACATGGAGTACTTCCTCCTTGACCCGAGCTACGCCTGCCGTCGTCCCTCGCTGTTTCGCTATTACAAGGAACACTTCGGCTGGGCCCCGCCCAAACAGGACGCCTGCGAAAAGAACTACGCGTTCCTCAATGCCGGCAATGATTTCGCCAAGACCCCGTTGGGCCACGTCGACCCGGAGCGGGTCTACGAAATCGACTACCTGCTCGCCGAAGCCAACCAGAACCTGGTGAGCCGTTGGGGCCACAGCATGCTGCGCCTGGTCATCTGCGCGCCCGGCCGCCCGCGAGGTCCGGATTGCCGGCTGGATCTGGACCAACATCTGGTGCTGTCGTACCGCGCCTTTGTCGGCGACGTGCAGCTGTCGAGCTGGGACGGCCTGGTCGGCAAATACCCGTCAAGGCTGTTCGTGCTGCCGCTGGCCCAGGTCATCGACGAATACACCAAGACCGAACTGCGCGGCCTGGCTTCAGTGCCGCTGAAGCTGACGCGCCAGGAGATCAACGACACCGTCGAGCACGCTGCCGAAATGCACTGGAGCTATGACGGCAACTACTTCTTCATTTCCAACAACTGTGCCGTCGAAAGCCTGAAGTTGTTGCGCAGCGGCAGCGCCAATCCGCAACTGACGGGGCTGGACAACATCACCCCCAATGGCCTGTTGGAAGTTCTGCAAGCCCGTGGCCTGGCGGATACCAGCGTGCTGAAAGACAAACGCGAGGCGCTGCGCCTGGGGTATCACTTCGACTCCTTCCGCGAACGCTACCAGGCGATGTTCGATGTGTTGCGCAAGCACCTGCCGATCAAACAGACCCAGGTCGAAGACTGGCTGTCCCTCAGCGCCGAAGAGCGCCGCCAGTGGTTTGGCCAGGCCGATTTGCGCACCAGCGCCGCGTTGTTGCTGTTGGAGCAGGCAAGCTTTCGCAAACAGCTGATGCTGGCCCAGGATGAAGTCAAACAACGCTACCTCGGCGCCCGCGAGCTGAAAAACGGCGGCATGGAGAAGGCCAACGCCACGCTGCAGCAAATTCTCGCCAACAGCGGCTTCCTCAGCCGCCCGGCGGAATTGCTCGGCAGCGGCGGCTACGGCCTGCCCCAACCGTCGGAGGCCAAGCGTCTGGAGTCGGAAAGCGCCGAACGCCAGAAGCAGCTGCAATCGCTCACCGGCGAGTTGGATAAAGAGGTGAGGGCGCTGCTTGAACCTTCCCGCGCCGCCGAAATTGCCGCCTGCGAAGCCAACCTGAAACAGGTGGGCGAACATCTGCGCAAACTGCACAAAGCCGCCGGTGGCCTGGAACTGCCCTGATTTTTCTGACAGAAAAGCGGAAAAACCTCTCATCACCTGATTGGCCAGCGAAAGCTGGCTGAAAGCTTCCCCGTCTAGGATCGCCCCCACTGCCGGCAATAGACCGGCTGTTTACAACAACAATGGTGATCCTGATGTCCGCTACTACCCGCCTGCATGCCCCAACTCCCCCCGTACGCACCGTGCCTTTCGTACTGCGCTGACCCCAACCGGTCTGCCATTCCCTAGCCGCGCTACGCCTGGAGTATTCCTATGCTGACTTTCCTTGGCTTTGCCATGGTCATCACGTTCATGTTCCTGATCATGACCAAGCGCCTGTCCGCGCTGATCGCCCTGATCATCGTGCCGATCCTGTTCGCGCTGTTCGGCGGTTTCGCGCCGAAGATCGGCCCGATGATGCTCGAAGGCATCACCAAGCTCGCGCCGACCGGCGTGATGCTGATGTTCGCCATTCTCTACTTTGCCCTGATGATCGACTCCGGCCTGTTCGACCCGGCCGTGCGCAAGATCCTCAAGATGGTCAAGGGCGACCCGCTGAAAGTTTCGGTCGGTACGGCCGTGCTGGCCCTGGTCGTCTCCCTCGACGGTGACGGCGCCACCACCTACATGATCTGCGTAGCCGCCATGCTGCCGCTGTACAAACGCATCGGCATGAGCCCGCGGATCATGGCCGGCCTGATCATTCTCGCCGGTGGCGTGATGAACATGACCCCATGGGGTGGCCCGACCGCGCGCGCCGCCAGTGCGCTGCATGTGGACCCGTCGGACATTTTCGTGCCGATGATCCCGGCCATGGCGGCCGGTGTAGTGGCGATCCTGGTGATTGCCTACATGTACGGCAAGCGCGAGCGGGCTCGCCTGGGTGAATTGCACCTGCAAGGCGACGAGATCGACCACAGTGAAATCAGCGTCTCGCAATTTCCGGATGCCCGTCGTCCGAAGCTGATCTGGTTCAACGGCGCGCTGACCCTGGCGCTGATGTGCACCCTGATCGCCGGCCTGTTGCCGCTGCCCGTGCTGTTCATGGTGGCGTTCAGTATCGCGATGATCGTCAACTACCCATGCCTGCAAATGCAGAAAGATCGCGTCGCCGCCCACGCAGGCAGCGTACTGGCAGTGGTCGGGTTGATCTTCGCCGCCGGTATCTTCACCGGCATCCTGTCGGGCACCGGCATGGTCGATGCCATGTCCAAGAGCCTGCTGGCGGTAATCCCTGACGCGCTGGGCCCGTACCTGGCCGTGATCACCGCACTGGTGAGCATGCCGTTTACCTTCTTCATGTCCAACGACGCGTTCTACTACGGCGTACTGCCAGTACTCGCCGAAGCCGCCAGCCACTACGGCATCACTGCTGTGGAAATGGCCCGCGCGTCCATCGTCGGCCAACCCGTGCATTTGCTCAGCCCACTGGTACCCTCGACCTACTTGCTGGTAGCCCTGGCCGGTATCGAATTTGGCGATCACCAGCGCTTCACCCTGAAGTGGGCAGTGCTGGTATGCCTGTGCATAATGTTCGCCGCATTGCTGATGGGGATTTTTCCGCTGTTCAGCACTCTATAATCGTACCAACCCAACCGCGCGGCGCTGCAGCTTGCGCGGTTTAACACTTGCTCAAAGGAATACACATGGAATGGCTGACCAATCCGGAAATCTGGATTGCCTTCTTCACCCTGACGGCCCTCGAGATCGTCCTGGGCATCGATAACATCATCATGATTTCGATCCTGGTCAGCCGCATGCCCAAGCATATGCAGGCCCGCACCCGGATCTTCGGCCTGGCCCTGGCCATGGTCACGCGCATCCTGTTGCTGTTGTCGATCACCTGGGTCATGCAACTGACCGCCGATCTGTTCGTGGTCTTTGGCCAGGGCATTTCCGGCCGTGACCTGATCCTGTTCTTCGGCGGCCTGTTCCTGCTGTGGAAAAGCTCCCAGGAGATGTACCACGCCCTGGAAGGTGAAGACGAAACCCACGACGAGCCGGGCGGCAAAGGTGGCAAGTTCATCTACACCATCATCCAGATCGCGATCATCGACATCGTGTTCTCCCTGGACTCGGTGATCACCGCCGTCGGCATGGTCTCCCATGTACCGGTGATGGTCGCGGCCATCGTGGTCGCGGTACTGGTGATGATGCTGGCGGCCGGCACCATCAGCGAATTCATCGACAAGCACCCGTCGCTGAAGATGTTGGCGCTGTCGTTCCTGCTGGTGGTGGGTACCGTGCTGATCGCCGAATCCTTCGATGTACACGTGCCAAAAGGCTACGTTTACTTCGCCATGGCGTTCTCGCTGGCGGTCGAAGCGGTGAACATCAAGATGCGCACCGCCATCGCGAAAAAGAAGAAACAGCAGGACCCTGTGAAACTGCGCAAGGACATTCCGGGTCAATAACCTTGGCCCGCTGCTGAAATGGGGCGTTCGCGCCCCATTTTTTCATCTGCAAAAAACTGACTTCATGACAGTTTTGTTTCAATACCGACTTTAGCTATGCGATGCTGGCGCGCAGCCCATTCGCCAACTACAGCTTAAGTACAAGACGTAGAACGGCACGCGGCAATTCTCATTTGCTCTCTCTGGAGCACACCCACACGGGGGGCCGAGCATGCTGACCTTGCTCAATCTGCTTTCCGCCGTGACCCTGCTTATCTGGGGCACGCACATCGTCCGTACCGGCATCTTGCGGGTCTACGGCTCCAACTTGCGCCAAGTCATCGGGCAGAACATGTCCAAGCGTTGGCTGGCGTTCCTCGCCGGTATCCTGGTGACCGCCATGGTGCAGAGCAGCAACGCCACGGCGATGCTGGTGACATCCTTTGTCGGCCAGGGCCTGATGGGCCTGATGCCCGCCCTCGCGACCATGCTTGGCGCCGATGTCGGTACCGCGCTGATGGCCCGGGTGCTGACGTTTGACCTATCCTGGCTGTCGCCGCTGCTGATCTTCCTCGGGGTGATCTTCTTCCTGTCACGCAAACAGACGCGGGCAGGGCAGTTGGGCCGTGTGGGCATCGGCCTCGGGCTGATCATTCTCGCGCTGCAACTGATCGTTGAAGCCGCCGGGCCGATCACGCATGCCCAAGGCGTCAAAGTACTGTTTGGCTCACTGACCGGCGACATCCTGCTCGACGCCCTGGCCGGCGCCTTGTTCGCGATGATTTCCTACTCCAGCCTGGCCGCCGTACTGTTGACCGCCACCCTGGCCGGCGCCGGCGTGATCGGCCTGCACGTGGCCATCGGCCTGGTGATCGGCGCCAACATCGGCAGCGGCGTGCTGGCCTTCCTCAGCACCAGCATGCAGAACGCGGCCGGTCGGCAAGTGGCGCTCGGCAGCTTGCTGTACAAACTGATTGGCTTGCTCTTGATCATTCCCGTACTCGATCCGCTCGTCGGCTGGATGGACGGCCTGGACTACAGCACCCAGGGCATGGTCATTACCTTCCACTTGCTCTACAACGTCAGCCGCTGTCTGATCCTGCTGCCCACCATCGGGCCGATGTCACGCCTGTGCGCCTGGCTGCTGCCGGAACAAGCAGAGACCAACGGCAAAGCCAAGCCCCGTCACCTCGACCTCGCCGCCCTGGCTACACCGAGCCTGGCACTGGCCAACGCCGCGCGGGAAACCCTGCGCCTGGGCGACCTGATCGACAATATGCTCACGGCCATGCTCGAAGTGCTGCGCGGCAAGCAAACCGCAATGACCCAGGAAATGCGCAGCCTCAGCGACGATGTCGAATCGCTCTACAGCGCGATCAAGCTCTACCTGGCGCAAATGCCCCGCGAGGATCTCAGTGAACAAGACAGCCGCCGCTGGGCCGAGATCATCGAGCTGTCGATCAACCTGAAGCTGGCCGGCGACCTGATCGAACGCATGCTGCGCAAAGTCCAGCAGCAGAAAACCTCCCAGCGCCGCCAGTTCTCGGAAGTCGGCCTGGAAGAGCTGGCGGGCCTGCATACCCAGCTGATCGCCAACCTGCGCCTGGGCCTGTCGGTATTCCTCAGTGCCGACCCGGAAAGCGCCCGCCAATTGCTGCGCGAGAAGCGCCGCTTCCGCGCCCAGGAACGGCGTTTGGCCCACGCACACGTCAGCCGTCTGCAGCGCAAAATCGTACAGAGTCTGGAAACCAGTTCCCTGCATCTGGAGCTGATTGCCGACATGAAACGCCTGAACTCGTTGTTTTGCAGCAGTGCTTATGTAGTGTTGGAAACGTCCGACACCGGCGCGCTCTCCGCCGAAGATATTGCCGACATCACGCATTCGCCCTGAACGGATGATGGCCCGTGAAGTCAGTTAAAGCTGACCTCACTCGCCAGGAAGCTTGTTATGCGTCGCCTGTTATTCGCTTGCCTGCTCATGGGATCTGCCCATGCCTTCGCCTTTGACCGCTTGCAAGTCGAGGGCTACACCTTGCCCAACGGCCTGCAATTGCTGCTCAAACCGGGCACCGAGCGCGGGCACGTGGCGATCCGCCTGGTGGTGGGCGTAGGCCTGGATGACTTCAGTTGCGAAGACAAGGAGCTGCCGCACCTGCTCGAACACCTGCTGTTCAGCGGCATCGACGGCGGCGGTGAGGGCGAGCTGGAGGACCGCATGCAAGCCCTGGGCGGCGAGTGGAACGCCTACACCAGCAATGCCGATACCACCTTTGTGATCGAAGCGCCTGCGCAAAACCAGCGCAAGGTGCTCGACCTGTTGCTGGCGATCATCACCCGCACCGAGCTCACCGACGCCAATATCAACGCGGCCAAACAAGTGGTCGAGCGCGAAGACGGCGGTCATTACTCGCATCTGCAACGCCTGCTCGACCGCCAGGACCTGGGCCACACCGCCAGCAACCAGCTGGCCGTCGAACTGGGGCTCAAATGCGCCGAACGCGCCGAGGTGGGTCAGCTGACCCGCGACCAGTTGGAGAAGCTGCGCAAAAACTGGTACGCGCCCAACAACATGACCCTGATCATCGTCGGCGAACTCGACAAACTGCTCCCGGCCTATCTGGAGCGCACCTATGGCCAACTCGAACCGGTCGAGCCCAGTGAGCACCCGGCGTTGCCGGACATCCAGCGTACCGCCGCCAGCCATCGCGAACTGATCCATGGCTGGGTCGGCGACAGCGCCAAGCTGCACTGGCTGTTCCCCGAGCCGGTACTGGACGACCAGCATGATGAAACCTATGACCTGCTCAAGGACTACCTCGACTGGGCGCTGTACCGCCAACTGCGCCTCAAGCACGGCTTGTCCTACGGCCCGTGGAGCGAACGCGAAGTGCTCGGCGGCGTCGGTTTCCTCAGCCTGAATGCCGACCTTGAGCGGGAAAACCTCCCCGAAGCCGAACAGGTGTTGCAAGACCTCAAGGCGCAGCTGCTCAAGAACGGTCTCGACCCCAGCGTATTCGCCCGCCTGCAGCAAGCCGCCATCGCCCGTCAGGCCTGGGCCGTGCAGGGCAACAGCGCACTGGCCGACTATTATTGGAGCGCTTCGGGCGACTACAACAAGGGTCACTTCAGCGACCCGGTCAAACGCATCAAGGCCGTCACACTGGCCCAGACAGACCAGGCCATGCGCCAGGCTTTCAAGCAGCCGGGTTACTGGCGTGTCGAAAAACCGCTGCTGAGTTACGACAGCCTGAACTGGATCGGCGGTGCCGTGCTCGGGCTGATCGCCATTGTATTGATCGGCGTGCGGGTTTATCGCAAACGGGTCGCGTAATGAGGCACCGGACCCTGGGCTAAGACGCTATTCTGTCCGGGATTTTTCCTACAAAGACTGCGAACTGCCGAATGCCAAACCTGACCCGCGTTATCCAGCGCATCCTCGAACTGATGAAGCGCTACCCAGGCGTCATTGCACTCGGCGGTTTTATCTCCGGTGTGTGCAGCTTCATCCTGGTGGATCGCCAGCAGGGTATGGCCAGCTGGATCGCTGTGATCATGCTGGTGAGCTGGCTGTGGCTGATGCTCGAAAACAGCTTTACCCAGCTGTTCACCAAAGTCTTCAAGCGCGAAATTCCCGAACCGTTACTGCGCTATGCGACCCAGATGATCCACCAGGAAAGTCTGTTTTTTGTGCTGCCATTCTTTTTCGTCACCACCGCCTGGAACAGCGGCCAATCGGTGTTTACCGGCCTGCTCGGCGCCGCCGCGCTGGTGTCGATCATCGACCCGCTGTACTACAAGTGGCTGGCGCCCAAACGCTCGCTGTTCCTCGCGCTGCACACCCTGACTTTATTCGCCGCATTGCTCACTGCGCTGCCGATCATTCTGCACCTGACCACCGCCGAAAGTTACAAACTCGCCCTCGGCGTGGCCATGGCGTTGTCGATTCCGAGCCTGGCGGTGAGCTTGCCGCTGCGCAGCCTCAAAGGCTGGGCGATGCTGCTGGGGGTCACCGCCGCCATCGGGTGCGCCGGTTGGTTCCTGCGCAGTTGGGTGCCGCCGGCCACGCTGTGGATGACCGAAGTGGCGATCAGCACCCAGCTGCAAGACCGCACGCCGGGTGATGACCTCCAGGAAGTCACCTCCGCCCAACTGCGCAGCGGCGGGCTGTACGCCTACACCGCGATCAACGCCCCGCGTGGGCTGGACGAGCGGATCTACCATGTGTGGAAATTCAACGGCAAAGAGGTCGACCGCATTGCCCTGGACATCCACGGCGGGCGCAAGGAAGGCTATCGCGCCTGGACCCACAAGCAGAACTTTCCGCCGGACGCGGCAGGCCGCTGGCAAGTGCGGGTGCTGACCGAAGACGGGCAAGTGATCGGCGTACTGCGCTTCAAAGTGGTGGATGCAGCACAAACGGACAACCCAAAGTAGGCGGGATCGTGCTATTACGTAGGAATTGTGGATAGCCAGACAAGCTCGGAGCTTATGACCAGTAGTACCACAGCCGGCGCAGCCCATCTCGATACGTCTACCGTTCCTCCGTTGCTCAGGATTACGGGGGACTGGACGCTTGCCCACTACGCGGGTCTGAAAAAGCTGTCGGACAAGCTCGACGGCCAGTACGACGCCGGTGCCCGCATCGACCTCAACGGCCTCGGCGCGCTGGACACTGCCGGCGCCTCGCTGCTGGTCGAACTGCTGGGCCCTGAGCGTATCGAGCAATCCGCCGAGCAAACCGATTGCAGCCTGTCCGGCGCCGACCGCGCGCTGCTCAAGACCGTCTACCGCTCCCTCAACGATTTTTGCGTACCCGATAAAGCCCCCGAAGAAGCCACCGGCATCCAGTTGCTCGCGCGCATTGGCCGCGCGGTGGACACGGTCTGGCAGGACAGCAAAAAACTGCTGGGCTTTATCGGCCTGATCCTCGAAACCTTCGCCCGTGGCATTTTCCGGCCCAAACGCTGGCGCCTGACGCCAATGGTCGCGCATCTGGAACAGGTGGGGCTCGACGCGGCGCCCATCGTTGCCTTGCTGACCTTTCTGGTGGGCGCCGTGGTGGCCTTCCTCGGCGCCACGGTGCTGAAAAGCTTTGGCGCGACCATTTTTACCGTGGACTTGGTGGCGTTCTCTTTCCTACGTGAATTCGGCGTGCTACTTACCGCGATCCTGATCGCCGGCCGCACCGCCAGTGCCTTTACCGCACAAATCGGTTCGATGAAGGCCAACGAAGAAATTGACGCCATCCGCACGCTGGGCCTGGACCCGATGGAGTTGCTGGTATTGCCACGCGTGATGGCGCTGCTGGTAGCCTTGCCGATGCTGACGTTCCTCGCGATGCTCTCGGGGATTATCGGGGGCGGCGTGGTGTGCGCCGTGGCCCTGGATATTTCGCCGGCGATGTTTCTCTCGCTGCTGCAATCGGACATTGGCGTGCAGCATTTTCTGGTGGGCATGGTGAAAGCACCGATTTTCGCCTTCCTGATCGCCGCGATTGGTTGCCTGGAAGGCTTCAAGGTCAGCGGCAGCGCCGAATCGGTCGGCGCGCACACCACCTCGAGCGTGGTGCAATCGATCTTTGTGGTGATCGTGCTGGACGCGGTCGCTGCGCTGTTTTTCATGGAGATGGGCTGGTGAGTCGCCTACAGCGTGCGCCCGCCGAGGCGGTGATCGAGGTGCGTGGCCTGTGCAATCGCTTTGGCACACAAAGCGTGCACGAAAACCTCGACCTGGATTTATACAAGGGTGAGATCCTCGCGGTAGTCGGCGGCTCCGGCAGCGGCAAGTCGGTGCTGTTACGCAGCATCGTCGGCCTGCGCCGACCAAGCGCAGGCGAGGTGCGTGTCTTTGGAAAAAACCTGCCGAATCTGTCGGAACATGAGCGCTCACTGGTGGAACGGCGCTTCGGCGTGCTCTTCCAGAAGGGCGCGCTGTTTTCCTCGCTGACGGTGACCGAGAACGTCGCGCTGCCGCTGATCGAACACGCCGGCCTCAGCCGCCGCGATGCCGAGCACTTGGCGGCGGTCAAGCTGGCGCTGGCCGGGTTGCCGCTGTCGGCGGCCGACAAGTACCCGGCGTCGCTGTCCGGCGGCATGATCAAGCGCGCCGCCCTGGCCCGTGCGCTGGCTTTGGACCCGGACATCCTGTTTCTCGACGAACCCACCGCCGGTCTTGACCCGATTGGCGCAGCGCAATTCGACCAACTGATCCTGACCTTGCGCGATGCGCTGGGCCTGAGCGTGTTTTTGGTCACCCATGACCTCGACACGCTGTACACCATCACTGACCGCGTGGCGGTGCTGGCGCAGAAGAAAGTGCTGGTGGCCGGTGCCATCGATGTCGTCTCGGAAACCGATGACGCCTGGATTCACGAATACTTCCACGGCCCCCGGGGCCGCGCGGCATTGGATGCCGCTCAACCGCTCAACGAGGTATGACATGGAAACCCGAGCCCATCATGTGATGATCGGTCTGTTCAGCGTGATCGTAGTGGTCGGCGCGATGCTGTTTGGCCTGTGGCTGGCCAAATCGAGCGTCGACAGCGCCTTCCAGGATTACGAAGTGATTTTCAACGAAGCGGTCAGTGGTCTGTCCCAAGGCAGTTCGGTGCAATACAGCGGAATCAAAGTGGGCGACGTGATCAGCCTGCGCCTGGATCCCAACGACCCGCGCCGCGTACTCGCGCGCATCCGCCTGGCCGGCCAGACGCCGATCAAGGAAGACACCCAGGCCAAGCTGGCACTGACCGGCATCACCGGCACTTCAATCATCCAGCTCAGCGGCGGCACACCGCAAAGCCCGGAGCTCAAGGGCAAGGACGGCAACCTGCCGGAAATCATCGCCTCGCCATCACCAATCGCACGCCTGCTGAATAACAGCAATGACCTGATGACCAGCATCAACCTGCTGCTGCACAACGCCAACCACATGTTCTCTTCGGAAAACGTCGAGCGCCTGAGCAAAACCCTGGACAACCTGCAGCAGACCACCGGCTCCATCGCCGACCAGCGCGGCGATATCAAGGTGGTGATGCAGCAACTGATGCAGGTGAGCAAGCAGGCCAGCGCCGCCCTCGAGCAAACCACCACGCTGATGCGCAACGCCAACGGCTTGCTCAGCGACCAGGGCAAACAGGCCTTCGGCAGCGCCGAGCAGGCGATGAAATCCCTCGAGCGAAGCACCGCGACCATCAATACCTTGCTGACCAATAACAAGGACTCGGTGAACAGCGGCCTGCAGGGCCTCAACGAACTGGCGCCAGCCGTGCGCGAACTGCGCGAAACCCTCGGCTCGCTGCGCGCCATTTCCCGTCGCCTGGAAGCCAACCCCAGCGGTTACTTGCTGGGCAGCGACAAGAACAAGGAGTTCACGCCATGAAGCGTGCTTATCGACTGATCGCCCCTGTGGCGCTGGCACTCGTCAGCGCCTGCTCGATCCTGCCCAAAGCCGACCCTTCGGATGTGTATCGCCTGGCTTCAGCCCAGACGACCAGCCAGGCTGCGCCGGTGACGTGGTCGCTGCGCGTGAACAAGCCGCAGACCAGTGAGTTTCTCGACAGCCCGCGCATTGCCGTGGTGCCCAATGGTGACCTGATCAGCAGTTACGCCAACTCGCGCTGGAGTGATCCGGCGCCGGTGTTGTTGCGCAATCGGTTCATGGACGGCTTCCAACGCGATGGCCGGGTGACGCTGCTGAGTACCGATGAAACCAACCTGCAGTCCGACTATGAACTGGGTGGGCAGTTGCAGGCGTTTCAGAGTGAGTACCGCGGCAGCGCGGTAGAGGTGGTGATTCGCCTCGACGCCCGACTGGTACGTGGCAGTGATCAGCGGATTGTTGCCAGCCGACGCTTTGAGATTCGCCAACCCGTGAGCGACACCAAGGTGCCGGCGGTAGTCGCCGGGTTTGGGCAAGCGGGGGATGAGTTAAATAAGCAGGTGGTGGATTGGGTAGTTGCGCAAGGCAGCACCGCAGCGAAACGCTGACGGCCCCTTCGCGGGCAAGCCCGCTCCCACATTTGAGCGCGTTTATCCTGACGAAATGCGTTCGAATGTGGGAGCTGGCTTGCCTGCGATAGCGGTGTCAGCCTTAACCAAAGAACCAGTAGCACACCGCAATCGCAGCCACCACGCCGGCAAACTCCGCCAGCAATGCACACCCCACCGCATGCCGCGCCCGCTGGATGCCCACCGAGCCGAAGTACACCGCCAGCACATAGAAGGTGGTTTCGGTACTGCCCTGAATCGTCGCCGCCACCAGCGCCGGGAAGCTGTCCACGCCCTGGGTCTGCATGGTCTCGATCAGCATCGCCCGCGCGGCGCTGCCGGAGAACGGCTTGACCATCGCGGTCGGCAAGGCATCCACAAAACGCGTGTCCATACCGGTCCAGGCCACCACATGGCGAATGCCTTCGAGGGCCATGTCCAACGCCCCGGAGGCGCGCAACACGCCCACCGCGCATAGCATGGCCACCAGGTACGGCAGCAGGTTCTTGGCGACATCAAAGCCTTCTTTGGCGCCTTCGACAAATGCCTCGTACACCTTGACCTTGCGCAATGCGCCGATCACCAGGAACAACATGATCAGGCCGAACAGCGTGAGGTTACCCAGGATCGACGACAGCCCGGCCAGCGCCGTGGCAGACAAGGTCGCCAGCAATGCCATAAAGCCACCCAGCACCAGCGCGCCGGGAACCAGATAGGCCAGCACCACCGGGTCCCACAGCCGCAGGCGCTGCATCACCGCCACTGACAGCAGGCCCACCAGCGTCGACGCACTGGTCGCCAGCAGGATCGGCAGGAACACCAGCGTCGGGTCGGGCGCGCCTTGCTGGGCGCGGTACATGAAGATGGTCACCGGCAACAACGTGAGCGACGACGCGTTAAGCACCAGGAACAGGATCTGTGCGTTGCTCGCGGTATTGGGGATGGGGTTGAGTTCCTGCAGCGCCTTCATGGCTTTGAGGCCGATGGGCGTTGCAGCGTTGTCCAGGCCCAGGCCATTGGCGGCGAAGTTGAGCGTGATCAAGCCGATGGCGGGGTGGCCCGCCGGCACCTCCGGCATCAGCCGCCGAAACAGGGGGCCGAGCGCCTTGGCCAGCCAATCGACGATCCCGGCCTTTTCGGCGATGCGTAGAAACCCCAGCCAGAGCGTCAGGGTGCCGAACAGCAGCACCATGACTTCCACCGACAATTTGGCCATGGCGAAAATGCTTTCCACCATCGCCGCAAAAATCCCGGCGTTACCGCCCACCAGCCATTGCGCCAGTGCTGACACCATTGCTACGACAAAGAAGCCAAGCCACAGGCCATTGAGCATCAGTTAAATCCCCCGAAAGATGGGGCGAATGATAGCGGGGCTGGCAGAAACGACAAACCCCGGATTTTCCGGGGTTTGTGTAGGACGACGTATGTGATCAGCCGCGACTTGTTTCACCCACCGGCAGCACCTGCTTGCTGCGCCAGTGTGGCAGGGAGTTCCAGTAGCGCTCGCCCTTGGCGTCGTCGTACATGCCTTCCCAACGGGAGATGACCAGCACGGCCAGGGCGTTGCCGATCACGTTCAGTGCGGTACGCGCCATGTCCATGATGCGGTCGACACCGGCAATAAACGCCAGGCCTTCCAGCGGAATGCCCACGCTGCCCAGGGTCGCCAGCAGCACCACGAAAGACACGCCCGGCACGCCGGCGATGCCTTTGGAGGTGACCATCAGGGTCAGTACCAGCATCAATTGCTGGCCGATCGACAGGTCGATGCCATACAGCTGCGCGATAAAGATCGCGGCGATGCTCTGGTACAGGGTCGAACCGTCAAGGTTGAACGAGTAACCGGTCGGCACCACAAAGCTGCAGATGGCTTTCGGCGCACCGTAGGCTTCCATCTTCTCGATCACACGCGGCAGCACGGTTTCTGAACTGGCGGTGGAGTAGGCCAGCACCAGCTCATCCTTGAAGATGCGCATCAACTTGATCACCGAGAAGCCGAACAGGCGGGCGATCAGACCGAGGACCACAAAGGCGAAGAACAGGATGGCGACGTAAACCAGGATCACCAGCTTGGCCAGTGGCAGCAGGGAGGCGAAGCCGAAGTTGGCGACCGTCACCGCGATCAGCGCGAATACACCGATCGGGGCGTACTTCATGATCATGTGGGTGACTTTGAACATGCTCTCGGACACGCCCTGGAACATGGTCACCAGCGGCTCGCGCAGCTCAGGCTTGAGGCTCGACAAGCCCAGGCCGAACAGCACGGAGAAGAAGATGATCGGCAGCATTTCGCCACGGGCGACGGCAGCGAAGATGTTCGACGGGATCAGGTTGAGGATGGTCTCGATGAACGCGTGCTCATGCTGCACTTCAGCAGCCGTGGCGGTGTACTTGGAGATGTCGACCGTACCCAGGGTGCTCATGTCGATACCGGCGCCGGGGTGGAACAGGTTGGCCAGCAGCAGGCCCACCACAATGGCGATGGTGGTGACGATTTCGAAGTAAAGGATGGTTTTGACGCCGATGCGCCCGAGTTTTTTCGCGTCGCCGACCCCGGCAATGCCGACGATCAGCGAGGAAATTACAATCGGGATCACGATCATCTTGATCAGGCGGATAAAGATATCGCCCGCTGGCTGCAACACATTGCTGATCCACCAGGCCTTTTCAGCACTGAAATGGTTGAGCACTGCACCGATTGCGATCCCCAACACCAAACCGATGAGGATCTGCCAGGCGAGGCTTAGCTTTGCCTTCTTCATGTCATTACCCTTACTTCAAGTGGACTTGAGGCAAATGCGCCAGCTGGAACGCTCGAAAGCGAAAAAGTGTGTGCATCTGCCTCCATGGAAGGTCACCGCCGCATGGCCGAAATGGCTTACTGGCAGGCGAAAAAAGGCGCAACTATTCCCATGCAAGAGTTCGACGTCTAATGCCGTAAACGCCTACCCTATGCCGAATCGGCATGGGGATTTTGCATAATAACTGTCCGAACGGTCAGTCCAAATGCGACATATTGTCCGGTGAATATGCCGTGAACCGGCCAGTTCAGGCTCGCGCAGGGTTGCAGGCCGAGGTCGGGACGTTGGCAAAAAAGACTGCAAACTCAGGGGCTAACGTCAGAAATGTCCTATGGCGCGGACAAAACTTTCTCGATAGATGGTCGCTCGGAAACACCATGTAATGGTTGGTCATGAGCGGAAAGAGAATTCTCGACTATGCGAGGAATACTGCAGATAGGAGAGGCGGGGGATAACCGGAATAAGCTCGCCGCAAGTTCAACAAGCTTGAGGTCTTGTGAACTTGCGTCGCAGCTTTTCGCCTGACCCGGCCCTTGCGCAGGCACTCCTTGTGCCCGTAGGTCACGCCGATCCCAATTGATCAGAGCAACCCGGCCCCTTGGTCATGCACCACCCTTGGCGAGTGGTGCAGACAGAAAGAAGCGAGAGGCTTCTCTCTATGGACGCTGGCCTTGTCGGCGACAGATGCGCCGGACAAAACCTAGTACCAATTCGGATCTTTCTTCAATTGCTCCATCAGGAGCTTCTGCATGCCTTCATCCGGTTTACCGATAAAACGGTAGTCGGCGTGCCGCGTAGGGGACTTGTCTGCCGGCAGGCCGGCTGGGACTTCCACCAACATGGCGTAGGCATCATCCTTGTCGAGGCTGAAGGCAACGATCAGGCGTTTGTTAAGGCACGTGTCTGCGGTTTCGCAGAGTGGTCCTACCAAATACTTGTCGCCATCTTCTTCCACAGCATTCATTTGCTCGGCCGTGCCCGAGAGGTTCATCACCCATTCAGGCAGGCGCTCTTCTTTCTTCACCACGCCTTGCCAGGTTTCGCGGTACTGCGGGTCCGCACTGAGCAATTCGTTGGCCCGCGATTGGCCATCATTGGCGGCCATCGCCAGCCCGCTGCCGCCCAATAGCAGGGCGGCAACCATGGCTTTAAAGGAAGTGGTCATGTTCAGCCTCGGCCACGACGACCAAAGAAGAACGAAGCGATGAACATCACCAGGAAGACGACAAAGAGAATCTTGGCGATACCCGTGGCGGTGCCCGCGATACCACCGAAGCCCAGGACTGCAGCCACAATGGCGATGATCAGAAATGTGATTGCCCAACTCAACATGGTGATTCTCCTTAAGCTTCTTTATGAGGTAACAACTGTGATGCCGTACGTACGCTCGATACAAGCGGCCGACGTTCTTGCTTAAAACACCCAACGCTCTTGAGTCGGCAGCTCGCCCAGAGTCGAATCCTGGTCAGCTACTCTCATTTGCGGGGCGGTTACATCGGCGGAACGGCTGCCAATGGAACTGAAATGGGTTTGAGTCATAACCTGACGTTCGAATTGCGGGACTTGCTGCGGACTCTGCTGCCAATGCTGCATCTGCTGGCCTGCAATCAGCGTGACCATAAGAGCCAAGCTGGCAAACATGCCTTGTTGCAAGCGCAGTGGCGATACACGCATTTGGCTGAGGCTTTGGCGAGTCATGCTGCTTGTCTCCCGCATTCTGATTATTCGTTGGGATAGCTGTTGCAGACCGCATGCCAGCTTTTTTACAAAAAAAAACCCTTTAAAATCAAATAGTTAAATAATTAGATTAGGGCAATCGCACAGCATCCTGCACGATGCCGCTCTGTGCGCCGTGCGAAATGCACGATGGTCAGTGGTCGGGTCAGTGGATAGAAAGCGAGAATCGCGTTGCCGAAGTGGCAGGACGGTGTGAAAACGCCATCAGGCGGGGCCTTGCAGGACACCTTAAAGATACCTGCACGACGTCGCCTTTTTTCGATCAGAATAAACCATGCAACTTGCCCGATTATTCCGGGACTAAACACCATCACTCATATAGTTAAGGAGCGCGGGACAGATGGAATCAGCCAAGGAACTTCAAGGCCGCATTCTTTTAGTGGATGACGAATCCGCGATCCTCCGCACCTTCCGTTATTGCCTGGAAGATGAAGGCTATACCGTCGCCACTGCCAACAGCGCCGCCCAGGCCGATGCGCTGATGCAGCGCCAGGTGTTCGACCTGTGCTTCCTGGACCTGCGCCTGGGCGAAGACAATGGCCTGGATGTATTGGCCCAGATGCGCATTCAAGCACCGTGGATGCGCGTGGTGATCGTGACTGCCCATTCGGCTGTGGACACCGCCGTTGATGCCATCCAGGCCGGCGCCGCTGATTACCTCGTGAAGCCCTGCAGCCCGGATCAATTGCGCCTGGCCACCGCCAAACAGCTGGAAGTGCGCCAACTTTCCGCGCGCCTCGAGGCATTGGAAGGCGCAGTACGCCAGCCCAAGGACGGCCTCGATTCCCACAGCCCTTCGATGATGGTGGTGCTGGAAACCGCACGCCAGGTCGCCAACACGGACGCCAACATTCTGATCCTCGGCGAATCCGGTACCGGTAAGGGTGAGCTGGCACGCGCGATTCACGGTTGGAGCAAGCGTTCGAAGAAGTCCTGCGTGACGATCAACTGCCCGTCGCTGACCGCTGAATTGATGGAGAGCGAGCTGTTCGGCCATAGCCGTGGCGCCTTCACCGGCGCCAGTGAAAGCACGCTGGGGCGCGTCAACCAGGCAGACGGCGGTACGCTGTTTCTCGACGAAATCGGCGATTTCCCTCTCACGTTGCAGCCAAAGTTGCTGCGTTTTATCCAAGACAAGGAATACGAGCGCGTGGGCGACCCGGTCACTCGCCGCGCCGACGTGCGCATCCTTGCAGCCACCAACCTGAACCTGGAAGACATGGTGCGCGACGGCCGCTTCCGTGAGGACCTGCTCTACCGCCTCAACGTGATCACCTTGCACCTGCCGCCACTGCGCGAGCGCAGCGAGGACATCCTGACCCTGGCCGACCGCTTCCTCGCGCGCTTCGTCAAGGAATATGCCCGGCCGGCGCGCGGTTTCAGCGACGACGCCCGCGAAGCACTGCTGAATTACCGCTGGCCAGGCAATATCCGTGAGCTGCGTAACGTGGTGGAGCGCGCCAGCATTATCTGCCCGCAGGAAAAAGTCGAAATCAGCCACTTGGGTATGGCCGAACAGCCGACCAACAACGCCCCCCGCATCGGCGCGGCGCTGAGTCTCGACGAACTGGAAAAAGCGCATATCGGCGCCGTTCTGGCCACCAGCGATACCCTGGACCAGGCGGCTCGCACGCTGGGCATTGATGCGTCGACCCTGTACCGCAAACGCAAACAGTACAACCTGTGAGCTGTGCCCTATGAAGCTAGCGATGAAACTGCGCACTCGATTGTTCCTGAGTATCTCAGCGCTGATCACCGTCGCCCTGCTGGGTTTGATCCTGGGCTTGGTCAGCGTCATGCAAATGGCCAAGACCCAGGAATCGCTGATCCGCAGCAACTTCATCACCCTGGACCTCGGGCTCAAGCTGCGCCAAAGCCTGGGCGACCAACTGATCATGATGCTCGAGGAACGCCCGGACCCGCAGGCGCTAGAGGCCTCGAAGCGGCGCTACTTTGATCTACTGGATCAGGGCATCGCCCATGAACAGAGCGACAGCCATGGGACGGGTTTCAGCCAGGCGCGAGGCCAGTATCAGGCGTTATTGGAGGCGTTCGACGAGTCTCAACAAGCGGTGCCGCCGCCAGGCACCAAGGAAAAACTCACTGATACCTTCAATCAGTTGCGCAACGGTCTGATCGAGGAGCACAAGCAGGCGCTGCAAAACATCAGTAACAGCGAACACAAATCCCGCGAGCGTGCCTTGCTCATCGCGGGTCTGTTGGGGCTGGTGGGGCTCGCGGTGCTGATCATCGGATTTGTGACCGCCCATGGGATCGCCCGACGCTTTGGCGGGCCTATCGAAGCGTTGGCCAAAGCGGCGGACAAGATCGGGCAGGGCGACTTCGAAGTGACGCTGCCGATCTCTTCGGCGGCCGAGATGAACCAGCTGACCCGCCGCTTCGGGATCATGGCAGAGGCCTTGCGACAACATCAGGCCACCAATGTCGATGAGCTACTGGCTGGCCAACAGCGTCTGCAAGCGGTGCTCGACAGCATCGATGACGGTCTGCTGATGATCGATCGCCAAGGCCGCCTGGAGCACCTCAACCCCGTCGCACAACGCCAATTAGGCTGGGACGAAGAACGCCTCGGCCAGGGCCTGGGCGAGGCATTGGTGCGCCCGGAATTGGATGAACAGCTGCAACTGGTATTGCGTGGCGGCAACCTTGAGCGCGCACCGGACGACCTGGAAGTGGAAGTCGAGGGCGAGCTGCGCCTGCTGACCTACAGCCTGACGCCCGTCAGCCATACCCAGGGGCATATCCTCGGCGCGGTGATGGTGTTGCATGACGTGACCGAGCAACGCGCCTTCGAGCGAGTGCGCAGCGAGTTCGTCTTGCGCGCCTCCCATGAGTTGCGCACGCCAGTGACCGGCATGCACATGGCATTCGGTCTGTTCCGCGAGCGCGCGAAGTTTCCCGCAGACTCCCGTGAAGCGGACCTGCTGGATACGGTGAATGAGGAAATGCAGCGCCTGATGCAGTTGATCAACGACTTGCTGAACTTCTCGCGCTACCAGAACGGCCTGCAGAAACTGACCCTGGGGCCGTGCGATGTCACTGATTTGCTTGAGCACGCACGCGCGCGTTTCGCCGAGGTTGCAAACGTACAACAGGTCGAATTGCTGGTAGAGGCTCAAGCTGACCTGCCCCGGCTGTATGCCGACCAGGCACAACTGGAGCGGGTGCTCGACAACCTGCTCGGCAACGCACTGCGCCATACAGCCGAAGGCGGGCAGATTCGTCTGCAGGCGCGTCGCCATGGCGAGCGGGTGATTATCAGCGTCGAGGACAATGGCGAAGGCATCGCCTACGGTCAGCAAGGGCGCATCTTCGAGCCCTTCGTGCAGGTGGGCCGCAAGAAAGGCGGCGCCGGCCTCGGGCTGGCGCTGTGCAAGGAGATCGTGCAATTGCACGGCGGCCGCATGGGCGTGTATTCGCGACCAGGGCAGGGCACGCAGTTCTACATGGCGTTGCCGCTTTAAGGCTTAACGCCGATTCAATGCCCGCAGGATCGCGGCACTTTCAGCATCCGGCGTGCCATCAAATCGCGACGGCCGGAAATGCATCTGGAACGCCGCAATCACATGACGCGTGGCCACATCCAGTTCGCCGGTCTGCGGTGTCTGGTAGCCCAGGTGAGCCAGCTCTTCCTGGAACCAGGTAATGCTCGGCAGCTCAGTGGCGTATTGCACCTGGAACCGCGCCACCGCCTGCGCGTCCGGCCATACACCCAAGCCTTCAGCCGCCAGGCGCTTCCAAGGAAATAATGGGCCCGGGTCCAGCTTGCGCAGTGGCGCGATATCGCTGTGGCCAATGATGTTTTTGGGGTCGATGCCATTGCGTTTGCTGATATCCTTGAGCAATACCACCAGCGATTGCACCTGCGCCTCGGAATACGGATACCACAGACGGCCGGTCGGCGTGTCCGTGTAGCCGGGATTCACAATCTCGATACCAATCGAGCTGGAGTTGAGCCAGGTACGGCCCATCCATTCGCTTTCGCCGGCATGCCACGCCCTTTGGCTCTCGTCGACCAGCTTGTAGATTTTGCCGGAGGCGTCGTCGCCGATCAGGTAATGGCTGCTGACCTGGCCATGGGTGAGCAGGGCCAGGGAACGTTCAAGGTTGGTCGAGGTGTAGTGGACGACCACGAACTGCACACGGTTGTCGTGGTTGACCGACGGGTGGCTGGTGTCCACGCGAGGGCCACTGGCGCAGCCTGCAAGCAGAAGAAACACAAAGGCGAAGTACAGGGATTTCATGGCAGAGGACATTACACTGAAGACGATAATGCAACAGTGTAACGTACCGATTGTGGCCTGGCGGTCAAATTACAAATTGGAACATTTTTTACGCCGCCTGCACCTGATTGCGTCCCGCCGCCTTGGCCCGATACAACGCCGCATCGGCTCGCTTGAGCGCCAAGTCACTGCGCTCGCCCGGCTGGAACTGCGCCACGCCCATGGACACGGTGATCGTCACCGGCTCGCCCTTGAAGTGAAACGGGCACGCTTCAATCGCCGATCGCAGCGCGTCGCCAGCCGCGAGGGCATCCGTCAGGGACGAATCAGGCATCACTAACACAAACTCTTCGCCGCCAAAGCGCGCAATAAAGTCGTTCGGCCGCAGGCGCTTGCGCAGCACGCTGGCGATGATCTTCAGCACCTTGTCGCCGGCCAGGTGGCCATAGCCATCGTTGATGCGCTTGAAGTGGTCCAGGTCGAGCATCGCCAGCGAGAGGCTGTTGCCACGCTGGTGCCAGAGGTTGACCTCCTGGTCGAGGCGCTCGCTCCAGGCTGCGCGATTAGGCAGGCCTGTGAGCGGATCGACCAAGGCTTTCTGGCGTTGCACTTCCAGATGCTCACGATAGCCCTGGGCCTCCTGTTCCATATTGGCGACCCGCTCGGCCAATCCTTTCAGGCGTTCTGCCACTTCTTGTTCACGCTGGTCACGTTGCTGCTGGTGTTCGTCCATGGTGCCAAGCAGGCCTTCAAGGTGGCTCTCCAGCACCTGCTTGAGGCTGTCCAGGTCGGCAGCCTCCTGCACACTGCTTTGCAGACCGTCGACCTGTTCGCGGATCTGTGTATCCAGCTCGCGCGCAGCGGAACGGCTGTCGGCATGGCCGTCGCTGGCGACCTGCAAATGTCCCTGGAAGGCTTCAAGGCGCTCATTGAGTTGCTTGAGGTAAGCCTCGAATTCATGCTGACCACTGTCGGTGATCGCCAGCATCAACACCGCCAGGTCATCAAGGATCGGCAGCAGTTCGTACCAGTTCAGGCCATAGGCCAGACGCTCGCGCATGGCTTCAGCCTGGGGCCGGTGGCGCTCGGGAAGGCTGAGGTCTTCCAGCAAGCCAAGCAGGGTGCTTTCAATGTGTTTGGCTACGGAGCTGTAGGACGGCTCCGGCGAATCCGGCAAGGAATAGGTACCGTCCGGTTGCAACTCGTCGGGGTCCCGCTCTTCGGCCTCCAGCACAGGCGGCAGCGACAGGCTGCCGATAACCGTCTCGGCCGGTGCTTCATGCTCAGCCTCCGGCGCTTCGATAAAGGCGGCGAGGGCGCTCTCGGGCGCCTCCTCTACCTGCGGCTCGGGCTCTTTGGGCTCAATAACGACCAGGGGCACTTCAACTGGCGCCGTTTGCGCCGGGGCTTCGTAGACGAACGTTTCGCTGGCAGCCTCAGCTACGCTGACCGGCGCCGCCGGTTCACGTCGCGGCGCAACCGGCGCTTGAGGCTGCGGCGAAAAAGCGCGCAAGGCTTGCGTCAGCTCTTGGGATTGCTCAGGTTCAGCCGGCTCGGCAGCAGGCTTGGCCGCAACCGGTTGCGCGGCTGGGCTGGGCGGCGGTTCGCTGGAGACCGCCGTCTCGTTGGTCACGTCTTTGCCACCAAACAGGCGTTGCAAAAGCCCTGGGCCAGGGCGCGGGGTTTCGCCGTCCGGCTCCAGGTTATCCAGCGCCTGCCCCTGCAGGCTGCTCAGTTCACTGAGCAGCAACGGGATCTCGCGGGCCTGGCCCACCCGCCCGTCCAATTGCTTGGCGAAGGTTTTCAGGGGCCGCGCGACTTCACGCGGTAGCGGTAGCTTTTGCAGTTGAGCGACGAGAGAAGTGAGCGCGGTGCTGATCTGGTCGACCCGGGTTTCACGGCGCTGCTCCGAATCCAGAACGGCCTTTTCCAGGCGCGGCAACAGGGCAGCGAGGGCTGCGTCCATGTCATCGGTGCGGACAACGTCGCGCATTTCCTTCATGCATTGGTCGACAGCACGGTCGGTGCCTTCGGCGGCCAGCGTACTGCGCACCAACCCTCGGCGCAGCAGGTCGAGGCGGGCAGCCCAACGGCGTTCGAGCTTGTCTTGTTGCTCGATGCTTTTAAGGTATTTCTCTTTCCAGCGCTGGGCGTCGTCGCTCATGCAAGGGGTCCGCGAGGGCCGGGGCTCAACGCGGGTAATGCATCAGCCTGGAGCGAACCCGGCAGACGAATCTCTACCGCGACGGGCAGGTGATCGGAGATAGGCTGCGCAAGTACCTGCACGCTTTCCAGCGTGAGGGTCGGGCTGAGCAGGATATGGTCAAGACAGCGTTGCGGGCGCCAGCTGGGGAATGTGGCTTCGACTTGCGGAGCCAGTAGCCCGAGGTCGCGCAACGGGGAATTCTGCAGCAGGTCATTGGCATGGGTGTTCATGTCACCCATCAACACCTGGTGTTTGTAATTGCCGATCAGCTCTCGGATGTACGAGAGTTGCATGGTGCGGGTGCGCGCACCCAGCGCCAGATGCATCATCACGACCACCAGTGCTTCCGGACCTTCGCCAAACCGCACAAGGATCGCCCCGCGACCCTTGGGGCCCGGCAAGGGGTGATCTTCGATAACAGTGGGTTTCAAGCGGCTGAGCACGCCATTGCTGTGCTGCGCCAGGCGCCCGAGGTTACGATTGAGTTGTTGATACCAATAGGGGAAGGAACCCAGTTGAGCCAGGTGTTCCACTTGGTTGATGTAGCCGGAGCGCATGCTGCCGCCGTCGGCCTCCTGCAGAGCGACCAGGTCGAAGTCGTTCAGCAGGTTGCCAATCTTCTGCAGGTTAACGGCGCGCCCGTTGTGCGGCAGCAAATGCTGCCAGCCACGGGTGAGGTAGTGCCGATACTTCTCGGTACTGATGCCCACCTGGATATTAAAGCTGAGCAGGCGCAAGCGGCTGTCTGCCGGTAGGCCCGTGGATTCCAGGTGATGTTCGTTGACCTGCGGGTCGTGCAGGCCAACGACGCGTTCGGTACCCCAGCGGCGCATGATAAAGGCCCCTTACTTGGCTGCGCGCTCTTTGGCGATCAGCTGGTCGGCAACATTGAGGGTCGCTTCAGGACCACCGGTAGTGCCCAGGTCGAAACGGTATTTGCCGTTGACGATCATGGTCGGTACGCCTTGCACGCCATACTTCTGCGCCAGTTCCTTAGCCTGTTTGATCTGGCCCTGGATAGCGAACGAGTTGAAGGTGGCCAGGAACTTGTCCTTGTCGACACCCTGGGTGGCAACGAAGTCAGCCATTTCGTCAGGCTTGGTCAGGCGCTTGCCTTGTTTTTGGATCGCGTCGAATACCGCGTTGTGGACCTTGTGCTCCACACCCATAGCTTCCAGGGTCAGGAACAGTTGGCCGTGGGCATCCCATGGGCCGCCGAACATGGCCGGGATGCGCTTGAAGTTTACGTCGGACGGGAGTTTTTCGACCCAGGGATTGATGGTCGGCTCAAAGGCGTAGCAATGCGGGCAGCCATACCAGAACAGCTCCACCACTTCGATCTTGCCGGGTACCGAGACTGGAACCGGGTTGGCCAATTCAACATAGGTTTTACCGGCTTCAAGCGGCACATCGGCAGCTTGCGCGGTCATGCCGAAAAGGCTGGCAGTGACGAGAGCGGCGCTGAGGATCAGATTACGCATGCTTTACTCCTGGACAAATAAAGTCGCCTCACGCGACCTTTAGGTGTGACAGGTCTACGCGGGCATGAGTTCGTTAGTGTAACGGCACCGGCCACAAAAAAGGGCGGCCTGGGCCACCCTTTTTATGCTTGCATCAGCGGATTAATCGAGTGTTAACGTGCTGTTACGATTAATGCAGGCCCTGGATGTAGCTGGACAGTGCTTCGATATCTTTATCCGATAGCTTTGCCGCAATGTCCGTCATCATTTTGTTGCCGGCATCGCCATCGATAGAACGGACCTTCTCGCGGAAGTCCTTCAATTGTTTGGCCGTGTATTGGGCGTGCTGACCACTCAGATGAGGGAAACCGGCTTCTGCAAGGCCACTGCCGCCAGCGATGTGGCAGGCCTTGCAGGCGGGCATGCCGCCGATAGGCTGGTCTTCAGCGAGCTTGCCGCCCTGGAACAACGCTTGACCTTTATCAACCAACTTCGGATCAGCAGCTCCCACACTGCCTTTCTGGCTGGCAAAATACGCCGCGAGGTCTGCCAGGTCCTGATCGCTGAGGTTGGTCAGCAAGCCGGTCATTTCCAGCACCGTGCGCTTGCCATCCTTGATGTCGTGCAGTTGCTTGGTCAGGTAACGCTCACCCTGGCCGGCCAGCTTGGGGAAGTTCGGTGCCGGGCTGTTACCATCCGGTCCATGGCAAGCACCACATACGGCGGCTTTCGCCTGACCCGCTGTAGCGTCGCCTGCAGCATGGGCAACACCGGTGATGCCCAAGGTCAACAGCAGACTCACGATCAGTTTGTTCATCAGCTAATCCAACTACGGCTAAGGGTTTAAGAGTTATCTACCGGGTTTACTCACCATCAACTGAATGATGGCCTGGTAATCCTCAGTACTGCAGTCCATGCACAAACCACGCGTCGGCATTGCCTTGAAACCCCGGGTCACGTGTTGCACCAGCGTGCCCACGCAAACTCGGTTGTACACCGCTTCCGGATCCTGTGTAGCCTGAGCGCCGTAAAGCGGGACCAGGACACCAAAAGCGAGCAACCATCGGTCATACATCGACCTTTTCAGGGTTTGAGAGCGTTTTGCGTTCTAATGCGCAATGAAGGTCTTTCGCTCCCGTGAACTTCATCCTTCGCTGGGACAAAGCACACACAAAATCTGCGGCATTATATACTGGCGCTACTGAAACGGAAACGACACCGCTTGCCGCACCCTTTCTCGGCATCGCCCACATCGGAAATCTCATGCAACTCAAGAATCCCATCCTCGGCCTGTGCCAACAGTCCACGTTCATGCTCAGCGCCGCCAAAGTTGACCAATGCCCCGACGACGAGGGTTTTGAAGTCGCCTTCGCCGGCCGCTCCAACGCCGGTAAGTCCAGCGCGCTGAACACCCTGACCCATGCCAGCCTGGCGCGTACCTCCAAAACTCCGGGCCGCACGCAACTGCTCAATTTCTTCAAGCTAGACGATGATCGGCGTCTGGTCGACCTGCCGGGCTACGGTTACGCGAAAGTACCTATCCCGTTGAAGCTGCATTGGCAGCGTCACCTGGAGGCTTACCTGGGTGGCCGCGAGAGTTTGAAGGGTTTGATTCTGATGATGGACATCCGCCATCCGATGACCGATTTCGACCTGCTGATGCTCGACTGGGCTGTCGCCAGCGGCATGCCGATGCACATTCTGCTGACCAAGGCCGACAAGCTGACCTACGGCGCAGCCAAGAACACCCTGCTCAAAGTGCAGTCGGAAATCCGTAAGGGTTGGGGTGATGCGATCACTATCCAGCTGTTCTCGGCGCCAAAACGCATGGGCCTGGAAGATGCTTACACCGTGCTGGCCGGCTGGATGGAACTGGCGGACAAAGGCGCGGAAATCGCGGAATAACTTTTCCGCAGGCAAAAAAAACCCCGGACTTCGTATGGGGAGGGGAAGTTCGGGGTTCAAGTTCCGGACCGCTAGGGCGGGGTCCAGATATCTGCCAACACTTAACACAACATAGGAGCATTGAAGGGCTTCACCACCCATTCAGTAACTCTGAGTAGCAGTTCACGGGTTAAGTTCCGGCACACCAAAAAAACTCTTGGAAATAACTGCCAGAGGTTTCCGGACTAAAGCACTCTGCCACCACGTTAGCGGGTGGCAAAGCCTCGAAATCAGTGCGCCTCGTCCCAGTTGTCACCTACGCCGACGTCCACCACCAACGGCACATCCAATTGCGCAGCAGCACTCATGTGCTCGCGTATCTTCGCGCTGACCTCCGCGACCAGGTCCTCACGCACCTCAAGCACCAGTTCATCGTGCACCTGCAGGATCACCTTGGCGTCCAGGCCGGACTCGGTCAGCCAGTTATCCACCAGCACCATGGCCTTCTTGATGATATCCGCCGCCGTGCCCTGCATCGGCGCGTTGATCGCCGTGCGTTCTGCGGCCGCGCGCTCCTGGGGCTTGTTGGAGTTGATATCCGGCAAATACAGCCGACGACCGAAGAACGTTTCGACATAGCCCTGATCGGCGGCCTGGGCGCGGGTGCGTTCCATGTACTCGCGAACCCCGGGGTAACGGGCGAAATACACATCGATATAAGCCTTGGCGGTCTTGGTATCGACGCCGATGTCCTTGCCGAGCTTCTGCGCACCCATGCCGTAGATCAGGCCAAAGTTGATCGCCTTGGCACTGCGACGCTGATTGGACGTGACCTCAGGCAATTCAACCTTGAACACTTCGGCCGCCGTGGCGGTGTGCACGTCTAGGTCGTTGCGGAACGCATTCATAAGCCCCTCGTCCTTCGACAAGTGCGCCATGATCCGCAGTTCGATCTGCGAATAGTCCGCGGCCAGCAGTTTGTAGCCCTTGGGCGCCACAAATGCCTGGCGAATCCGCCGCCCTTCGGCGGTGCGCACCGGAATGTTCTGCAGGTTCGGGTCGCTGGACGACAAGCGCCCGGTCGCCGCCACCGCCTGATGGTAGGAAGTGTGAACCCGACCGGTACGCGGGTTGATCTGCTCCGGCAGGCGGTCGGTGTAGGTGCTTTTCAGCTTGCTCATGCTGCGATACTGCATCAGCACCTTGGGCAGCGGGTAGTCATCTTCGGCCAGCTTGGCCAGCACTTCCTCGGCAGTCGACGCCTGGCCTTTGCCGGTCTTCTTGAGTACCGGCAAGCCGAGTTTCTCGTAGAGAATCGCCCCGAGCTGCTTGGGCGAACCCAGGTTGAATTCCTCGCCGGCGATCTCGAAGGCCTGGCGTTCCAGCTCGACCATCTTGTTGCCCAGCTCAATGCTCTGGACGCCAAGCAACTGCGCATCCACCAAGGCGCCCTGGCGCTCGATACGCGCCAGCACCGGCACCAGCGGTATTTCGATATCGGTCAGCACACTCGCCAGGCTCGGTATGGCCGCCAGTTGCGCGAACAAAGCCTGATGCAGGCGCAAGGTCACGTCGGCATCTTCCGCCGCGTAAGGCCCGGCCTGTTCCAGCGCGATCTGGTCGAATGTCAGCTGCTTGGCGCCTTTGCCGGCGATGTCCTGGAAGCTGACCGTGTCGTGGTCCAGGTACTTCTTCGCCAGGCTGTCCATGTCATGGCGGGTTGCCGTGGAGTTCAACACGTAGGATTCAAGCATGGTGTCGAACGCGATGCCGCGCACGGTGATGCCGTTTGCAGGGTCGCCGCCGATGGCGCAATTGGCCAGGATATTCATGTCGTACTTGGCGTGCTGGCCGACCTTGAGTTTGCTCGGGTCTTCCAGCAAAGGCTTCAAGGCCAGCAACACGGTGTCTCGGTCCAACTGCTGCGGCGCGCCGATGTAGGAATGCGTCAGCGGGATGTAGGCCGCTTCATGGGCCTGCACGGCAAAGGAAACACCGACCAATTGCGCCTTTTGGGCGTCGATCCCGGTGGTTTCTGTGTCGAAGGCGAACAGTTTTGCAGCGTTCAGCTTCTTCAGCCAGGCCTCGAACGTCGCCTGATCGAGGATGGTGGTGTAAGAAACTTCCGCCGGCACAGCCGCCTCAACGACTTCGTCGGCGACAGGCGCAGACTCGGTCGACGCCTTCAGCTCAACGCGCTTGGCATCGCGCTGAATCTCATCAATCCAGCTCTTGAATTCCAGCAGCGAATACAGCTCCAGCAGCTTTTCGCGGTCCGGCTCGATCAAGTGCAGATCATCCAGGCCCACATCCAGCGGCACGTCGATCTTGATCGTCGCCAGCTGATAGGACAGGAACGCCATCTCTTTATGCTCTTCGAGCTTGGCGGGCAGGGCCTTGGCCCCGCGGATCGGCAGGGTCGGCACAATGTCCAGCTGCTCATAAAGCTCTTTGAGACCACCATTCACGCCCACCAGCAGGCCGGACGCGGTCTTCGGACCAATGCCCGGAACGCCTGGGATGTTGTCGGACGAATCGCCCATCAGCGCCAGATAGTCAATGATCTGCTCCGGAGCGACGCCGAATTTCTCCTTCACGCCCTCAACGTCCATCGCGCTACCGGTCATGGTATTGACCAAGGTAATGTGCCCGTCGACCAGCTGCGCCATGTCCTTGTCACCGGTGGAAATCACCACCGGGCGGTCGGCGGCCGCGCTGCTGCGGGCCAGGGTGCCGATCACGTCATCGGCCTCGACGCCTTCGACGCAAAGCAACGGGAAGCCGAGGGCGATCACGCTCTGGTGCAATGGCTCGATTTGCAGGCGCATGTCATCGGGCATGCTTGGGCGGTTGGCCTTGTATTCGGCGTACATGTCATCGCGAAAGGTCCCACCCTTGGCGTCGAACACGACTGCAAACGGGCTGTCCGGGTACTGCTTGCGCAGGCTTTTGAGCATGTTCAACACGCCCTTGACCGCACCGGTCGGCAGGCCTTTGGAGGTGGTCAGCGGTGGCAACGCGTGAAACGCGCGGTACAGATAAGAAGAACCGTCCACCAGGACGAGGGGTGCTTGGCTCATGAGCAGAATCAACCTTTTCGGCGGGTCAGGCGCTAGAATAGCCGGACCAATGACGACAAAGGGACAAGGTTATCATGCGTACATTCAATCGCCTGCTGTTGACCGGTTTGATTGCACTCGCTCCGATGGCTGCCATGGCGGCAGACGATGCCCCTGGGGGCGATCCGGAAGTGACCATTCGCACGGAAGGCGACAAGACCATCCAGGAGTACCGCCAGAACGGTTTCCTGTACGCAATCAAGGTCACCCCGAAAGGGGCGCCCCCGTATTTCCTGGTGCGCGCGGACGGAACCGACGCGAACTTCATCCGCTCTGACCAGCCGGATATGCTGATTCCGTCATGGAAGATCTTCGAATGGAAATGATTTCTTAACTTAAATTGGCGCCGCACACTGCGGCGCCCGTACTGGCAGTTTTAACCATGTCTGTGTTCACCCCCCTGGCTCGGCCCGAGCTGGAAACCTTTCTCGCCCCATACGGGCTCGGCCGCCTGCTTGATTTCCAGGGGATTGCCGCCGGTAGCGAAAACACCAATTTCTTTATCAGCCTGGAACAGGGCGAATTCGTCCTGACCCTGGTTGAGCGCGGCCCCGTCGCGGAAATGCCATTCTTCATCGAGCTGCTCGACGTGCTCCACGACGCCGACCTGCCGGTGCCCTACGCGCTGCGCACCACCGACGGTGTGGCCCTGCGCGAACTGAAGGGCAAGCCGGCGCTGCTGCAACCGCGCCTGGCCGGCAAGCACATCAAGGACGCCAACGCGCAGCATTGCGCCCAGGTCGGCGACCTGATCGGCCACTTGCACCTCGCAACCCAAGGCGAGAAAGTGCTGGAACGCAAGACCGACCGCGGCCTGGATTGGATGCTCACGGAAGGCGCGCAGTTGATTTCACACCTGAACGACGCACAGCAAGCCCTGCTGCAAGCGGCCTTGACCGAGATAGAAGCGCACAAGGCGCACATCCTCGCCCTGCCGCGCGCCAACGTTCACGCCGACTTGTTCCGCGATAACGCGATGTTCGAAGGCACCCACCTGACTGGCCTGATCGACTTTTACAACGCCTGCTCGGGCCCGATGCTGTACGACGTGGCGATTGCCTTGAATGACTGGTGTTCGGACGCAGACGGCGTGCTTGATGGCCAGCGTGCCCGCGCTTTGCTGGGCGCCTACGCGGGCCTGCGACCGTTTACCGCCAAGGAGGCCGAGCTGTGGCCGACCATGCTGCGCGTGGCGTGCGTGCGCTTCTGGCTGTCACGGCTGATCGCTGCTGAGTCGTTTGCCGGCCAGGATGTGTTGATTCATGACCCGGCGGAGTTCGAACATCGGCTGGCGCAACGTCAGAAGGTTACAGTCCACCTGCCGTTCGCGCTTTAGACACCCGCTCGGTCAAAAAAATGTGGGAGCGAGCTTGCTGTGGCGAGGGAGCTTGCTCCCGTTCGACAGCGCAGCTGGAGCCGGCTTTTTGGGGCTGCTTCGCACCCCAGCGCAAGCAAGCTTGCTCGCCACAGCAAGCCCACACATGGGTGATGCGGCGGCTGTCAGAGCGAGTCCAGGCACCCAGCCAGGTCATTCCCCAACTTCTCAAGCACTTGCTCGTACCCATTCGCAGTGGCCGGGGTATAGCCGCCCAGCGCATCCAACTCGGCCAACTTCACCGGCAGGCCAGCCACCAGGGTTTCAGCCAGACGCGGACGCAACGGCGGTTCACTGAACACGCAAGTCTTACCCACTTCCTGCAATCGCGTACGCATCGCCGCTACATGCTGGGCGCCCGGCTGTACTTCCGCCGCTACGCTGAACACGCCGGTGTGCTTGAGCCCGTAGGCGTCTTCGAAGTAATCAAACGCCTCGTGGAACACGAAGTAAGGCTTGTTACCGATCGGCGCCAGGCGCGCCTTCAGCCGTGCATCCAGAGCATCCAGGCGCTCATCGAATGCTTTCACATTGCTCTGGTAGCGCGCGGCATGGGTCGGGTCGGCGGCGCTAAGGTCGGCGGCCATGCGTGCAGCGATCACACGCGCGTTGACCGTCGACAGCCACAAATGCGCATCCACGCTGCCTGGGCGGTGATCGTGATCATGCTCGTCGGCATCGTCGGCATGCGAGTGGCTATCTTCGCCGAAACGACGCAGTTTCATCCCGGCGAGGTCCTGCACCGCCACGGTCGGCAAGGTACGCCCCTTGAGCACGCGCGGCAGGAAGGTTTCCATGTCCGGGCCGATCCAATACAGCAAGTCCACCGACTGCACGCGCCGTACGTCGGATGGGCGCAAGGCATAGTTGTGCGGCGATGCGCCGGGCGGCAACAACACCTCCGGAATGGCCACGCCGTCCTGCACAGCGGCGGCAATCAACTGCAATGGCTTGATGCTGGTCAGCACCTTCACCTCAGCCTGAGCGGCCCCAGCGATGAACAAACTGGTGACAAATACGACAAAAACGGGAAAAAGTCGGGACACGATGACCACTCAATGGCGTAGGAACGGGTAACATAATAACGTCTCTATCAAATGTCTGTCGCCGCTCATGCCTATAACACCGCTAGCCAGCCGTCCCCATGACCACTCTCATTGCGTGCACACCGCGCTGTCGGAGGCCGATACCCTCTGCTCGCAGAAGGGTTTGCGCTTGACCGCCTTGCGTCGCCGGGTGCTGGAACTGGTTTGGCAGAGCCACAAGCCACTGGGCGCCTACGACGTTCTCGGCGTGCTCAGCGAGCAGGACGGCCGTCGCGCCGCGCCGCCTACGGTGTACCGCGCGCTGGATTTCCTGTTGGAAAACGGCCTGGTGCACCGCATCGCCTCGCTCAACGCCTTTGTTGGCTGCAACCACCCGGAGCACGCGCACCAGGGCCAGTTCCTGATCTGCCGCGAGTGCCACGCCGCCATCGAGCTTGAACAAAAAAGCATCAGCGACGCCATCATCAAGAGCGCCGCCGACGTCGGCTTCCAGGTCGAAGGGCAAACGGTCGAAGTGGTCGGGCTCTGCTCGGGCTGCCAGGGGGCTTGATGAGCAACGCGTTAATCCGCCTGGAGCAGGTCGGGGTCACGTTCGCCGGGCAGCATGTGCTGGATAACATCGCGCTGAGCGTCGAGCCCGGGCAGATCGTCACCCTGATCGGCCCCAATGGCGCCGGCAAGACCACCCTCGTGCGCGCCGTGCTCGGCCTGCTCAAGCCCGACACCGGCAGCGTGTGGCGCAAGCCCAAGCTGCGCGTCGGCTACATGCCGCAAAAACTGCACGTCGACCCGACCTTGCCGCTGTCGGTGCTGCGCTTTTTGCGCCTGGTGCCGGGCGTGGATCGCGCCCGCGCGCAGTCTGCGCTCAAGGAAGTCGGCGCCGAACAGGTGATCGATAGCCCCGTGCAAAGCATCTCCGGCGGCGAAATGCAGCGCGTGCTGCTGGCTCGCGCCTTGTTGCGCGAGCCCGAACTGCTGGTGCTGGATGAACCCGTGCAGGGCGTCGATGTGGCCGGCCAGGCCGAGCTGTACAGCCTGATCACCCGCCTGCGTGACCGCCATGGCTGCGGCGTGCTGATGGTTTCCCACGACCTGCACCTGGTGATGAGCACCACCGACCAGGTGGTGTGCCTCAACCGCCACGTGTGCTGCTCCGGCCATCCGGAGCAAGTCAGCGGCGACCCGGCGTTTGTCGAGCTGTTCGGCAAGAACGCCCAGAGCCTCGCGGTCTACCACCACCATCACGACCATGCCCATGACCTGCATGGCGCGGTGGTCGACGACCCCGCAACCCCTCATACCCACGTCCATGGAGATAGCTGCAAGCATGGCTGATTTTCTGCTCTACGCCCTGCTGGCAGGCTTGGCTTTGGCACTGGTGGCGGGCCCGTTGGGCTCGTTCGTGGTCTGGCGGCGCATGGCATATTTTGGCGACACGTTGTCGCACGCTGCGTTGCTCGGCGTGGCCTTGGGCTTCTTGCTGGATGTAAGCCCGACCGTCGCCGTCACCGTCGGCTGCCTGCTGCTGGCGGTACTGCTGGTGACCCTGCAACAGCGCCAGCCGCTGGCTTCCGACACGCTGCTGGGCATCCTGGCGCCGAGCACGCTGTCCCTGGGCCTGGTAGTGCTGAGCTTCATGCATGAAGTGCGTATCGACCTGATGGCCTACCTGTTCGGCGACCTGCTGGCGATCAGCCCCACCGACCTCTCATGGATCCTCGGCGGCAGCGCTGCGGTGCTGCTCGTGCTGGTCGCCCTGTGGCGCCCGCTGCTGGCAATCACCGTGCACGAGGAACTTGCCACAGTCGAAGGCCTGCCCGTGCCGGCCCTGCGCATGGCCCTGATGCTGTTGATCGCCGTGGTGATTGCTGTCGCGATGAAGATTGTCGGCGTATTGTTGATCACGTCGCTGCTGATCATTCCGGCCGCCGCCGCCCAGCGCCATGCACGCTCACCGGAGCAAATGGCGATCGGCGCCAGCCTGCTGGGGATGCTCGCAGTGTGTGGGGGCCTGGCATTGTCCTGGTTCAAAGACACGCCGGCCGGGCCGTCGATTGTGGTCACGGCCGCCGCCCTGTTTCTGCTGAGTTTTGTCCTGCCCCGTCGAGGGGTGTAGACTTGCTCGCTTTTTGCGCAATTAGAGAGTCGCAGGAATGAAGCCGTTCAACTCCCGTTATCTGCTCCTTGCCGCATTTTCCCTGCTGCTGGGCGCCTGTCAAAGCACACCGCCCGCCGCCGCCCAGGCCCCGGACGCACGCGCTGCGGCCATCGCGCAGCTGGAGCAAAACCTGGCCAGCAGTGAACTGGCTACCGCCGAAGACCAACTCGCCGCGTTGCAGGCCCAGTCGCCCAACGACCCGGCCCTGGAGCCCTACCAGCGCCAATTGGCCGAAGCCTACCTGCAGCGCAGCCAGATCGTGCTGCAAAAAGGCGACGTAAATGCCGCCGCCACGGCCCTGAGCCGCGCCCGTGCGTTGATGCCCAAGGCCCCGGCGCTGACCGGTGGCGTGAACAGCGCCATCAGTCATGCCCGCAAGGCTGAGCTGGACCAGGCCGAGGCTGCCTTGAAAGCCGCCGAAGCCAAGCCCGCGGCCAAGGTCATCGACCCAACGGCCCCCAGCACTACCGTGGCATTGAACCTCACCAATATCGACGAGCTTCGCCATCAATTGGATGCGATTGCTACCGACGTGGTGAATTACCAGTGTGATGTAAGCATCCAGGCGCCGCGCACGCAGGATTACCCATGGCTGGCCACGTTGCTGACCAAACGGGTAAAACGCATCGATTCGGAATATGACCTGAAGATTCACCGGCAGATTCTGAAGAATATTCCGGCGCAGGTTGTACTGATTCCGCGCAAGGCGGAGTAACGCCATTCGCGAGCAAGCCCGCTCCCACATTTGAAATGCATTCCAAATGTGGGAGCGGGCTTGCTCGCAAAAGCGGTCTAACAGAGCCAAGCTTAAGCCGGAATCGCCTTGGCCTTCGGCTCGCGATCCCAAACCCGGTGTTGCCCGATCGCGGCAAAGAACGCCTTGAACGCCTTGGCATCCGCGCCCACGATCAAGCCCGCGTCAACTTCCAGCTTGAGCAAGTCCAGCAATGGCTTCGCATCCGGGGCAACCGTAATCGCCTTCAAGTGCTTGTACGCTTCCAGCAGGAAGTGCAACGCCACGCCATCACCACTCAATGCCTTGACCGACTCCTTGCCGCCCGGCACAAACACCGCATCAAACGCGATGGAAGGCATGCCCTCCATCGATGCGTCCACCGGCAAGCTCTTGCCGTCCGCGGTCTTGACCGGCGCCGACGTCGGGCCGAGCACCTTGGCGTGGGCACCTTCGGCTTCCAGCGCCTTTTTCAACGCATCAATCGCCGCGCTGTCCACACCATTGGCCGCGAGGATCGCCACTTTGCGCGTCTTGATATCGCCCGGCAGCAAATTCGCCTGGCTCAGTGCAGGTGAACGCTCTGGCTGGGTTTGACGCTCTGGCACGGTGCCCTTGGTCGGCGCTGGCAGCCCGAGGTTCTGGGCCACACGCTTGGCCAGTTCCAGGTCAATGTTGGCGAGGATCTCGTTGACCTGGCGCGCGCGAATATACTCACGCTCGACCTTGCCCAACTCAAAACTGTAAGCCGCAATGATGTGCTCTTGCTCGTGCTTGCTCATGCTGCGGAAGAACAGGCGCGCCTGGGAGAAGTGATCACCGAACGACTCGCTGCGCTCACGCACTTTGTGCGCCTCGATTCGCTCCGGATACGTCTCGAAACCGCCATCCTGCGCGGCAGGTGGCGTTTCTTTCGGCCAACCGCCATCAATCGAGTTCGGTTCGTACGACGCACGCCCCTTGTCGATGGTGCTGCGGTGCATGGCATCGCGCTGATTGTTATGCAGCGGCGTCACCGGCTGGTTGATCGGCAACTGGTGAAAGTTCGGGCCGCCCAGTCGGCTGATCTGCGTGTCGGTGTAGGAAAACAACCGACCTTGCAGCAGCGGGTCATTGGAGAAGTCGATACCCGGCACGATATGGCCAGGGCAGAACGCGACTTGCTCGACCTCGGCAAAGAAGTTATCCGGGTTGCGGTTCAACACCATCTTGCCCAGCGGGGTGATCGGCACGAGCTCTTCAGGAATCAGCTTGGTCGGGTCGAGGATATCGAAGTCGAACGCATGCTCCTTGTCTTCCGGAATCACCTGCACGCCCAGTTCCCATTCCGGGTAGTCGCCCATTTCAATGGACTCCCACAGATCACGACGGTGGTAGTCGGTATCTTTACCGGCGAGCTTTTGCGCTTCGTCCCACACCAGCGAACAGGTGCCGGCTGTAGGGCGCCAGTGGAATTTGACGAAGTTGGATTTACCCTCGGCATTCACCAGGCGGAAGGTGTGCACGCCAAAACCCTGCATGCTGCGCAGGCTTTTTGGAATTGCGCGGTCGGACATGGCCCAGATCACCATGTGCGCCGACTCTGGCTGCAACGAGACAAAATCCCAGAACGTATCGTGAGCCGAGCCGCCGGTAGGGATTTCGTTGTGCGGCTCAGGTTTTACCGCGTGCACAAAGTCAGGAAACTTGATCGCGTCCTGAATGAAAAATACCGGCATGTTGTTGCCCACCAAGTCGAAGTTGCCTTCGTCGGTGAAAAACTTCACAGCAAAGCCGCGCACGTCACGCACGGTATCGCCGGAGCCGCGCGGGCCCTGCACGGTGGAAAATCGTGTGAACACTGGGGTTTTATGCCCCGGATCACGCAGGAACCCGGCTTTGGTCAGCGCCGAATGGTTCTCATAGGTCTGGAAATAGCCATGGGCGCCGGTGCCACGGGCATGCACGATGCGCTCGGGAATGCGCTCATGGTCAAAGTGCGTGATTTTTTCACGCATGATGAAGTCTTCCAGCAGCGACGGGCCACGGGAGCCGACTTTCAAGGTGTTCTGGTTGTCGGAAATCTTCACGCCCTGATTGGTGCGCAGCGCCTGGCCGGTCGCATCGGAGCGGAATTCCTCCAGAGCCTGCAGCTTGGCGTTGGTATTGCCACGGTCCAGGGTGTCGGTGCCCGCGAGTTCACTCTTCGGCGGGGTAGCTGGCTTCTTGGTACTCATCAGTCAAAACTCCTTATTCAAAGTGGCCAGAGCGGTCCCCGGCTCGTTTGAGCAAAACCCCAGGCACGGCACCTGAGAAATCGAGTTGCTTAAGTAGTGACTGACACAGTTTTGCACCGTTCCTTTTTTATGACCTTTGATCGCGTTATTGCCAAATCGCTGGTTGAATGCGAAATAAATGCTAAGAAACGCTATACGGACAGGCTAAAATGCGCGCCCGGCTAACCGCTGATCCCTTTTCCATGCGCCCCACAAGGTTCGCTACGTGATCGAGTTTCATAACGTCCATAAAACCTACCGCGTCGCCGGTAAGGAAATCCCCGCGCTGCACCCCACCAGCCTGCGTGTCGAAAACGGCCAGGTGTTCGGCCTGATCGGCCACTCCGGTGCGGGAAAAAGTACCCTGCTGCGTCTGATCAACCGCCTGGAGCAACCCAGCGGTGGGCAGATCCACGTTGACGGTGAAGAAGTCACCGCGCTGGACGCCAACGGCCTGCGCCGTTTCCGCCAGCAGGTCGGAATGATTTTCCAACACTTCAACCTGCTGGCCTCCAAGACCGTCGCCGACAACGTCGCGCTGCCGCTGACCCTGGCCGGCGAACTGTCGCGCAAGGACATCGACCTGCGCGTGGCTGAACTGCTCGCCCGTGTCGGCCTGTCGGATCACGCCAGGAAATATCCGGCGCAGTTGTCCGGTGGCCAGAAGCAGCGCGTCGGCATTGCCCGCGCCCTGGCGACCAAGCCAAAGATCCTGCTGTGCGACGAAGCCACCAGCGCCCTTGACCCGCAGACCACCGCCTCGGTGCTGAAATTGCTGGCCGAAATCAACCGCGAGTTGAAGCTGACCATCGTGCTGATCACCCACGAAATGGATGTGATCCGCCGCGTGTGCGACCAGGTGGCCGTGATGGACGCCGGTGTAATCGTCGAGCAAGGCTCGGTGGCCGATGTGTTCCTGCACCCCCAGCACCCGACCACCAAGCGTTTCGTGCAAGAAGCCGAGCAAGTCGATGAAGGCGAGCAGCGCGATGTGTTTGCCCATGTGCCGGGCCGCATCGTGCGCCTGACATTCCAGGGCGAAGCGACCTACGCGCCTTTGCTGGGTACCGTCGCCCGTGAAACGGGGGTGGACTACAGCATCCTTGCCGGTCGAATCGACCACATCAAAGACACCCCCTACGGGCAACTGACCCTGGCCATCACTGGCGGCGACATGGAAGCGGCGTTTGCCCGCTTTACCGCAGCCGATGTGCACATGGAGGTCCTGCGTTAATGGACGTTTTACTGCATTACTTCGACAAAGTTGACTGGGCTGATATCTGGGTTGCCACGGGCGACACCATGCTGATGCTCAGCACCTCACTGTTTTTCACCGTGCTGGTGGGCCTGCCGCTGGGCATACTGCTGTTTCTGTTCAGCCCACGTCAGTTGCTGGAGCAGAAAGCCACCTATGGCATCCTGGCTTTCATCGTCAACGCCATACGCTCTCTGCCGTTTATCATCCTGCTGATTGTGATGATCCCTACGACGATCTTCATCACCGGCACTTCGCTTGGCGTGGCCGGTGCGATTCCACCGCTGGTGGTAGGCGCTTCGACGTTCTTTGCACGCTTGGTGGAAACTGCCCTGCGCGAGGTGGATCGCGGCATCATCGAAGCGACCCAAGCCATGGGCGCCACCACTCGGCAGATCATCGTCAAGGCGCTTCTGCCCGAAGCAAAACCGGGCATTATTGCCGCAATCACTGTCACCGCGATTGCGCTGGTGGGCTACACCGCCATGGCGGGTGTGGTGGGTGCGGGTGGGCTGGGTGACCTGGCGATCCGTTATGGCTACCAGCGTTTCCAGGACGACGTCATGGTCGTCACCGTGGTGATGTTGATTGTGCTGGTACAAATTCTGCAGACCATCGGCGATAAGCTGGTGACGCACTATTCTCGAAAATAACGGCCATGGCCGGCCCCCGCCGGCGATGCCCGAACATGGAGCTTGTTGGATGAAAAAACTACTGGTTGCTTTCGCCGCCGTCGCTGCGTTTTCCGCGCACGCCGACACCATCACGGTCGCCGCCTCGCCGGTGCCGCATGCGGAAATCCTCGAATTCGTGAAACCTGCCCTCGCCAAAGAAGGCGTGGACCTGCAGGTCAAAGTCTTCACCGACTACGTGCAGCCAAACGTACAAGTGGCTGAAAAGCGCCTGGACGCGAACTTCTTCCAGCACCAGCCGTACCTGGATGAGTTCAACAAAACCAAGGGCACTCACTTGGTGAGCGTCGGCGGTGTACACCTGGAGCCCCTGGGCGCCTACTCCAGCAAGTTCAAGAAGCTGGAAGACCTGCCGGAAGGCGCAAACGTGGTGATCCCGAACGACGCCACCAACGGCGGCCGCGCCTTGCTGCTGCTGGCCAAGCACAACCTGATCACCCTGAAGGACCCGACAGACATCCTGTCGACCATCAAGGACATCACCGGCAACCCGAAAAACCTGAAGTTCCGCGAACTGGAAGCCGCCACCCTGCCGCGCGTGCTGACCCAGGTCGACCTGGCGCTGATCAACACCAACTACGCGCTGGAAGCCAAGCTGGACCCGTCCAAGGACGCCCTGGTGATCGAAGGCAACGACTCGCCTTACGTGAACATCCTGGTGACTCGCGACGACAACAAGGATTCGGACGCGGTGAAGAAGCTGGTCGCAGCCCTGCACACCCCGGAAGTGAAAGCGTTCATCCTCGAGAAGTACAAAGGCGCAATTCTGCCGGCGTTCTGATCTGACTCGATCTCCAAAACACTGAAGATCAAAAAATGTGGGAGCGGGCTTGCTCGCGAAGGCGGTGGATCAGCCACTTAATAAGTCGACTGACACTCCGCTTTCGCGAGCAAGCCCGCTCCCACATTCGTTATGTGTTGCCTGTTACTTACGCTGCAGCAAGCCCGGCAACTGCGCCACCAGCTTCTGGTTGTTCAGCGGCGCACGGATAAACCCGCGCTGCGTGCCATCCGGGCCGATCAGCGCGAGGTTGCCGCTATGGTCGACGGTGTAGTTCGGCTTTGTCGTGTCGGCCGGGATGAACGGGATGCTCACCGCATTCGAGACCTTTTGCACATCGTCCACATTCGCGCCGGTCAGGCCTTCGAACTGTGGGTCGAAGTAGCCCAGGTATTGCTTGAGCTGGGCCGGGGTGTCGCGGTTCGGGTCGACACTGACCAGGATCACCTGCAGCTTGTCCACCGCCTCTTTGGGCAGCTCGCTCTTGATCTGGCGAAGTTGGGCGAGGGTGGTGGGGCAGATGTCCGGGCAAAAGGTGTAGCCGAAGAACAGCAGGCTCCACTTGCCTTTCAACTCATTGAGCACCACCGGCCGGCCTTCCTGATCGGTCATGGTCACCGGCGGCAGCTGGCGGCTCTGCGGCAACAGGATGATGCCGGCGTCGATCAGCGCGGTAGGGTCGCCCTGGCCTTTGCCCGAAAGCACTTTGTTGACGGTCAGGCCCATGATCAACGCGACGATGGCCACCAGGATGAAAACGGTCTTTTGAGTTCGAGTCATAGGTTCAACAGTAAGTAGTGGTCTACGAGCAGGGCGATAAACAACAGGAACAAGTACCAGATAGAGTACTTGAACGTGTCTATCGCCGCGTGCGGCTGGGTGCCACGGTACAGCACCCAGGCCCATTGCAGAAAGCGCCCGCCCAATACCAGCGCGCAGGCCAGGTACAGCAGGCCGCTCATGTGGATCACGTAGGGCATCAGGCTCACCGCCAGCAGGGCGAAGGTGTAGAGCAGGATATGCACCTTGGTGTAGTGCTCGCCGTGGGTGACCGGCAGCATGGGGATATCGGCCTTGGCGTATTCCTCCTTGCGGTGAATGGCCAGCGCCCAGAAGTGCGGCGGGGTCCAGGCGAAGATGATCAGCACCAGCAGCAGCGGCTCGGCGCTGACATGCCCGGTGACCGCCACCCACCCCAGCAGCGGCGGCGCGGCACCGGCAAGCCCGCCGATGACGATATTTTGCGGAGTCGCGCGCTTGAGGAAGCCGGTGTAGATCACCGCATAACCGAGCAACGACGCCAGGGTCAGCCAAGCCGCCAGGGGATTGGTGAACGTCAGCAACAGGGTCAAGCCCGATACAGCCAGAAACAATGCAAAGGCCAATGCGGCAATCGGCGATACCCGCCCTTCCGCCATCGGCCGCTTGTGCGTGCGCGCCATCAGCGCATCGATGCGCCGGTCCACTACATGGTTGACCGCCGCCGCGCCACCGGCACACAGGGCAATGCCCAGGTTACCGAAAACCAACACCGTCCACGGGACTCCGGCGCGGGTGGCCAGGAACATGCCGACCAGCGAGGTGATGAGCATCAGCACCACTACTTTCGGCTTGGTCAGCTCCAGGTAATCGCGCCAGATCGCCTGATCGTGACGCGCGCCGATCAAGGTCGCCATGGCATCTCTCCTTTAAGGGTGATGAGACCCGACACGTGTTTGCGCGGGATAAAACGCCAGCCGAACGGCAGCTGGTTGCGCACCCGGACCAGGCTGGTGCGCGCGTGGTAATTGACCAGTACCAGCGTCAGCAGCAGCGCCGCGCCCCCTGCGTTGTGGCCGACCGCAATCGGCAGCGGCAGGCCGAAATACACATTGCTCACGCCCAGGCAGATTTGCACCGCCAGCGCGATCAACAGCAGGCCTGCGAGCCGCGTCATACCCACCGCGCGCAGTTGCCAGGCCAGGCCCAGCAGCACCAGGGTGACGGCCACCGCACCAACGCGGTGGGTCAGGTGGATGGCCGTGCGCGCCTCGCTGTCGAGCTGCCCGCCAAGGTAATTGGGGCCGATGTGCTGGGTCAGGTGAAAGCCGTTGGCAAAGTCCGCGACCGGCCACCACTCGCCATGGCAGGTCGGCAAGTCGACACACGCCACGGCGGCGTAGTTGGAACTGACCCAGCCGCCCAGCGCAATCTGCCCGATCACCAGCACCACCCCTGCGGTCGCCCAATACTGCAGACGCTTGGGCACGATCAACGCGGGCAGCACGCCGGACAGGCGCAGGGTCAGCAGGAACAACAGGCTCAAGGTCGCAAAGCCGCCCAGCAAGTGCCCCGTTACCACCTGCGGCCACAGCTTCAAGGTCACCGTCCACATGCCAAATGCCGCTTGGGCAACCACCACCGCCAACACAAACAGCGGCAATTTCACCGGCTGGCCAGGGTCCCGTCGATGGCGCCACGAACGCGCCGCCAGCAACACAATCAGTAAACCCAGGGTGCCGGCGAAGTAGCGATGGGTCATCTCGGCCCAGCCCTTGTCGGCCTCCACCGGTGTGTCGGGGAAATGCAGCTCGGCATGCGCCAACTGGGCTTCGCTTTGCGGCACGCTGATAAAGCCGTAGCAACCCGGCCAGTCCGGGCAGCCGAGGCCGGCGTGGGTCAGGCGCGTGTAGGCGCCGAGCAACACGACGATCAGCGCCAGCAGGGTGGCAAACAACGCGAGGCGGAATCCAGGTTTGGCCATGACGGTGCCCTTATCCGATGTTCGACAGTTTCAGCAGCAGGCGCAGGTCGTTGAGCAGGTCCTTGCCCTTGACCCTGGCGTCGTAGCGCAACACCAGGTTGCCGTGGGGGTCGACGATCCATAGTTGCGCATCGCCCGGCGCGGCGGCGTCCTTGGTGAAGGTCGTCAGGTCCAGGGGGTAGCGTTGCAGTTGCGGGTACTCCGCCTTGAGCTTGGCCTCGTATTCGGTGCTCACCGGCTGTGCGCTGGCCAGGGCATGGCTGGCGCGGGATGCATCGCGGCCCAGGCTGATTTGCAGCTGGCGCGCCAGGTAGACCAATTGCTGGCAGTCGGCGGCGCAGACGGTGGGGGCGGTGACCAGCAGTTGCCAGCGATCTTCGTCCGATTGCACGCCGATGTCGGCGCGGGTCTGGCCGTTGCCGATCATCTCGCCATGGTAGCTGCGGCTGTCCGGCACCCAGAACTGCAGTTTGTACATGAAGGTGGCCAGCGCCATCGGGCCGATCACCATCATCAGGATCAGGATCAGTTGCCAGCGGCCTTTGCGGCGGTCGGGCATCTCAGACACGTTGAGTGGATTCATGGCCGCTCCCATGGTGCTTCTCCTTTGTGTTGTGCCAGCCGAGGTAGAGGTAAAGCGCCAGCAGCGCCAACGCCATGGCAAACCACTGCACGGCGTAGCCCAGGTGTTTTTCCGGGCCCATGGCGACGATCGGCCAGGTGGTGTCGTACGTGCCAGGGCCGGCTTCGGCGCGCAGCTCGTAGGCAAAACCAGTACGGCCCAATTCAGCCCACAATGCAGCGGGATGCAGGGCGGTGAGCAAACGCGGCCATTGCGCGCTGGTGGGGTCGGCGTGCAGCTGGAAGGTTTCGCCGGGGGCTACGTAGACCCAGGCGTCGAGATTCAGGGGTTGTTGCGGGGTGCTGAACACGGGCGGCGTGCGCCGGTCCGGCCAGGGCAGCCAGCCGCGATTGAGCAACAGCCACTGGCCGCTGGCCTGGTCGTGAAAGGGCTGCAGCAGCTCGACGCCAGCCTTGCCGTCACGCATGCGGTTGTCGAGCAAAACGCTGTGTTCGGCATCGAACTGGCCGCGCAGACGCACACGGCGGAATGCCGGGTCAGCCATGTCGTTGAGTTGCGCACTGCTGACCGGCTCCGCCGCGCGCCGCTCGGCATAGCTGTCCACCAGCAGCTGTTTTTCATACCCGCGCGCGAGCTGCCAGAACCCCAGGCCCACCATCAAGGGCAGCAACACCAGCACCACCAGCGTGGGCGCGATGCCTGGGCGAAAGCTTTTTATGGCGCTGGCTATACTTGTTTTCATTGCCCGCCCATCCAAAGGGAACCCGACCATGCTCAAAGCAGCCATTGCCCTGATGCTGATCGCGACTGTCGTGAGTCTTTTCAGTGGCTTGTTCTTCCTGGTCAAGGACGAGGGCAACTCCAATCGCCTCGTCACTGCCTTGACCGTGCGCGTGGTGCTGGCCGTGATCACCGTGGGCCTGATCGCCTGGGGCTTTTTCAGCGGCCAACTGGTGTCTCATGCGCCGTGGTAGGGCGCCTCACAACACATAAACGAAGAAGAACAGCCCGATCCACACCACATCCACAAAGTGCCAGTACCAACTGGCCGCCTCGAAGCCGAACTGGTGCTCGGCATCAAAATGCCCGCGCAGGATGCGCATCAACATCACAAACAGAATGATGGTGCCGATGGTCACGTGAGCACCGTGAAAGCCGGTGAGCATGAAGAACGTTGCGCCGTACACGCCCGAGCCGAGGGTCAGGCCCAGCTCCTTGTAGGCGTGGATATATTCCTCGGCCTGGAACCCCAGAAACGCCAGGCCCAACAGCACCGTCAGCGCCAGCCAGATCTTCAGCGCGCCGCGATGCCCCTTGCGCAGGGCGTGGTGGGCGATGGTGATGGTCACGCTGGAACTCACCAGCAAGATGGTGTTGACCAGCGGCAGGCCCCACGGGCTGATGGTGCCTTCCGGCGCGGGATAGAGTTTGGGGTCAGGGTTATTCAGCAGCGGCCAGGCAAATTCGAAGTTCGGCCACAGCATGTGCGCGACGCCCTTATGGCCTTCGCCGCCCAGCCAGGGGCCGGACAGGTGCCGCACATAGAACAGCGCGCCGAAGAACGCGATAAAGAACATCACTTCGGAAAAGATGAACCAGCTCATGCCCCAGCGAAACGAGCGGTCCATCTGCGCGCTGTACAAACCGGCGCGGCTTTCCTTGATCACCGCGCCGAACCAGCCAAACAGCATGTAGGCCACCAGCAGGCCACCGACGAAAAAGATCCACGGGCCGTGGGATTCCGGGCGGGCTGCTTTCAGATCGTTGAACCACACCGCCAAGCCATACACCGTCACCAACATGCCAATCGTGGCAATTATCGGCCATTTGCTTTGCGTTGGTACGTAGTACGTATCATGAGTCGACATGTATTCGCTCTCCTGATTGAGGGGGCAAACAGTAGCTAGCCGCCGCTGCGGACAGCTACAGGCGGTTGCCTCGCCGTGATATCAAACAGCGTGTACGCCAGGGTCAAATGCTTCACATCCTTGGGCATGTCACGATCGACAATGAAGCGCACCGGCATTTCAATGCGCTGACCCGGCTGCAGCACTTGCTGGGTGAAGCAAAAGCACTCGGTCTTGTGGAAGTACATCGCCGCCTCAGCCGGGGAAATACTCGGTACTGCCTGGGCGGTCATCGGCTTGTCGGTGGGGTTGTAGGCCACGAAGAGCATCTCGGTGACCGCGCCTGGGTTGACCACCACCTCGTCGGCCTTGGAATGAAACTCCCAGACCATGTCGATGGCATTGGTGGACAGGAACTGCACCCGCACCTGGCGCGTGGGGTCGACCACTTGCGACCCCTCGTACTGCCCCGCGGTCTTGCCGTTGATGCCGAACGCCTTGCACATCACGTCGTAGATCGGCACCAGCGCGAAGCCGAAGGCGAACATCGCCAACACCAGGATCAGGAGGCGAGTGACCAGACGTTTGAGGGGGATGGAATCAGCCATGGCGCTCACCCAAGCCGAATTCGGTCAATGTGGGAGGGGGCTTGCTCGCGAATGCGGTAGGCCAGGCACCCTTTGCAGCGACTGACGCACCGCTTTCGCGAGCAAGCCCGCTCCCACAGTAAATGTGTGCAGGCACAGCGAAACGGGTATTCACTTGACCTCCGGCGGCGTGGTGAAGGTGTGGTACGGCGCAGGCGAAGGGATGCTCCACTCCAGGCCTTCGGCGCCATCCCACGGCTTGGCCGGCGCGGGCGGGCCGCCACGGATGCACTTGATCACGATGAACAGGAAGAAAATTTGCGTGGCACCGAACATGAACGCGCCAATCGAGGAAACCATATTGAAGTCGGCGAACTGCAGGTTGTAGTCCGGCACCCGGCGCGGCATGCCGGCCAGCCCCACAAAATGCATCGGGAAGAACGCCATGTTCATGCCCACGAAAGACAGCCAGAAATGCAGCTTGCCCAGGGTTTCGTCGTACATGTGGCCGGTCCATTTCGGCAGCCAGTAATAGGCCGAGGCGAAGATGCCGAAGATCGCGCCGGGCACCAGTACGTAATGGAAGTGCGCCACCACAAAGTAGGTGTCGTGGTACTGAAAGTCAGCCGGCGCAATCGCCAGCATCAGGCCGGAGAAGCCACCGATGGTGAACAGAATCACGAAGGCCACGGCAAACAGCATCGGCGTCTCAAAGGTCAGCGAGCCTTGCCACATGGTGCTGACCCAGTTGAACACTTTCACCCCGGTCGGCACCGCGATCAGCAGCGTGGCGTACATGAAGAACAGTTCGCCCACCAACGGGATCCCCACCACAAACATGTGGTGCGCCCACACGATGAACGACAGGAACGCGATGCTCGCCGTGGCGTAGACCATCGAGGTATAGCCGAACAGCGGCTTGCGCGAAAAGGTCGGGATGATCGAGCTGACGGCACCGAACGCCGGCAGGATCATGATGTACACCTCGGGGTGCCCGAAAAACCAGAACACATGCTGGAACAGCACCGGGTCACCGCCGCCGGCAGCGCTGAAGAAGCTGGTGCCGAAGTGGATGTCCATCAGCATCATGGTCACGCAACCGGCCAGCACCGGCATCACCGCGATCAAGAGGAACGCGGTGATCAGCCAGGTCCAGACGAACAGCGGCATCTTCATCAGGGTCATGCCCGGTGCGCGCAGGTTGAGGATGGTCGCGACCACGTTGATCGCGCCCATGATCGAGCTGATGCCCATCAGGTGAATGGCAAAGATGAAGAACGTCACGCTTTCCGGGGCGTAGGTGGTGGAGAGCGGGGCGTAGAAGGTCCAGCCGAAATTCGGCCCGCCGCCGGGGCTGAACAGCGTCGATACCAGCAGCAGGAACGCCGCCGGCAGCAGCCAGAAGCTGAAGTTGTTCATGCGCGGCAGGGCCATGTCCGGCGCGCCGATCATCAGCGGGATCATCCAGTTGGCCAGGCCGACAAACGCCGGCATCACCGCGCCGAACACCATGATCAGGCCGTGCATGGTGGTCATCTGGTTGAAGAACGCCGGCTCCACGATCTGCAGGCCGGGCTGGAACAGCTCGGCGCGGATCACCATGGCGAACGAGCCACCCAGCAGGAACATGGTGAAGGCGAACCACAGGTACATGGTGCCGATGTCTTTGTGGTTGGTGGTCAGCACCCAGCGCATCAGGCCTTTGGCGGGGCCGTGGGCATGGTCACCAGCGTGGCCATGGTCGTCGATCACAGTGCTCATGGCCGTTCTCCTGCAAAGGAATGGGCTGTGCGGTTGAGGGCGGTCATTTGCTTTCCGCCTGCTTGATGGCCAGCACGTCTTTAGGCGTGACCATGTCGCCTTTGTTATTGCCCCAGGCGTTGCGTTCGTAGGTCACCACGGCGGCGATATCCACTTCCGACAGCTGTTTGCCGAACGCCGCCATCGCGGTGCCAGGCTTGCCGTGATAAACGATGCTCAAATGGCCTTCTTTCGGCCCGGTGGCGATTTTTGAACCCTTGAGTGCCGGGAACATCGGCGGCAGGCCCTGACCTTCAGCCTGGTGACAGGCCACGCAGGTGGTGTGGTAGACCTTGTCGCCACGCGCCACCAGCTCTTCCAGCGTCCATTCCTTGGAAGTCAGCTCCTTGAGCTTGGCAGCCTCTGCCTTACGCTCGCCGAGCCAGGTGTCGTAGTCGGCCTTGGACTTGACCTCGACCACGATGGGCATGAACCCATGGTCTTTGCCGCACAGTTCGGCGCACTGGCCGCGGTAGATGCCGGGTTTCTCCACACGCGTCCAGGCCTCGTTGACGAAGCCGGGGATGGCATCACGCTTGACCGCAAATGCCGGCACCCACCAGGAGTGGATCACGTCGGCTGCAGTCACCAGGAACCGCACTTTCGCGCCGACCGGCAGTACCAGCGGCTGATCAACTTCCAGCAGGTAATGTTCGCCCTTGGTCGCCTGGTTATGGATCTGCTCGGCGGGCGTGGCCAGGTTGCTGAAGAATTCCACGTCCTGGCCCAGGTATTTGTAATGCCACTTCCACTGGTAGCCGGTGACCTGGATATCGATATCCGATTCACTGCTGTCGTAGATATTGATCAGGGTCTTGGTCGCCGGTATGGCCATCGCGACCAGGATCAGCAAGGGGACTACGGTCCAGAGGATCTCCACGGTGGTGCTCTCGTGGAATTTGGCCGCGACCTGGCCCGTGGAGCGGCGGTGAAGGATCATCGACCAGAACATCGCGCCAAACACGATGATGCCGATCACCACACAGATCCAGAAAATGGTCATGTGCAGGTCGAACACAGCGTGACTGACTTCAGTCGCCCCTGGCGCCATATTCGTTGTCCAGGCTGCATGTGCCTGGCCGAATACCGACCACAACAGGAGGCCCATCCAAACGTGTGGATGTCGCATCATTGCGGGTTCCCCTTATCGTTCTTGTTATCCCGCCGGTTTGCACCTGCGTCGAAGGGAGCGGCTTCCATACTGCTTACAACCGCTTAGCCTTGCCTGCTTATGCAGTCTGGCGTCATCAGCTAATCGCCTACAAACCCGAGTATAGACAGGCTCTGCAACCCCGCAATGTGTAGGGGCAAATGAGTAGAAATGATCGGTTTAAGCTAATAAAACCGGGTGCGGAATCGTTTATCCGACCAAGAACTGCAATTCGATATAACGCCGTTGCATAACCATGAAATAATTATGACAAATGCGTCTTAGGCCCTCGTATAAACGAGCTACCTTGTCCTTTCCCTTTTCCTACGCCTGCTTCACTGGAGCTTTCATGAACACCGCCGCATTGCGCGAGCAGATTTCCCGTGCCCATCAACACGAAGCCAGCACTGGCCAGCTTGCCCTGCAACTGGAAAAACAATTGCCGCACCTGCATTCGGCCATTTCCCTGGCTGACGGTGATAGCAACATTGTCATGACCCGCTTTGTAACCGCGTACATCGACCTCGTCCCGGATTTGCTGGACGCCGCCAATGACGTGGCCCGCGAGGCCGGGATCGAAAGTCAGATCAAGCCGGTGCTGAAGATTGCCGAGCATTTCTTCCTGCAACCGCCTGCCATCCTGGCCGGCCATGAAGGGCTGGACGGCCTGCTGGACGAGGCCTACCTGGCCCATCGCCTGGTGGAAGAAGTAAACGATCTGTATATCAAACACTTTGGCCAGCCGCTGATTCCAGCGGATACCACCGTGGCCAACCTGATTGCCCATCAACTGATCGGCGAGGAATTCGCCAACCAACTGGATGAGGCCGTGCACCTGGCGGTGGATGAAATGCTCAACGAAGAAAGCTTTGCGCTGGAATCGGTCGAGGCCTACCGCGAGACGCTCAAGAGCCCGAACACAGAAGCCGCGTGGAAGCGCTGGCCGTGCCTGTCGCGGCAATTGGGGGTTGAGTTGGCGCTGGATCAGCCTGCCTGATTTTCCAGGCGGTTAGAGATCAATGTGGGAGCAGGCTTGATGTGGCAAGCCCGCTCCCACATTTTTTGATCCGGTTTCGTCAACCGGTTGAAGCCGCAGAACCTATCCCGGTAGTCATCCGCACCCGGCCTTCCAGCCGGCGCTTCAACCCGCGGGCTTCGATCACCAGCTTCGAGCCCTTGGCGGCATTCGCCCGGCCCCATTCCTCCAGCAACTCCAGGCAGGAATGGTCGATGTAACTCAAGTTACTGAGCGGTACATGCAGGGTCGTGCCTGCAGGCACCGTTGACAGCACCTGGGTCAGCGCCGGCACTTTCAGAAAGGTCGCCGCACCGGTCAGGCGCAACTCCATCTCACCGTCCTGGGGCAGGTCGATCAGGCTGACCTTGAGCCGCGAAGCCTTGAACGCCAGCTTCACCAACGTCAGCCCGAAGCCCACCAGCACACCGGTCAACAGGTCGGTAAAGATGATCGCCAGCGCCGTCGCGGCATACGTAAACATCGGCATCCGCCCATATCGGCCCAGCGCCTTGAAGGCCTTGATGTCCACCAGCTTGATCCCGGTATACACCAGCACACCCGCCAGGCTCGCCACCGGAATGCTTTGCAGCACGCTCGACAGCAACAACACAAAGCCCAGCAGCCACAGGCCATGGAACATCGCCGACAAGCGCGTGGTGGCGCCGGCCTGCACATTGGCCGAGCTGCGCACGATCACGCCGGTCATCGGCAAGGCGCCGACCAGGCCACAAAGCATGTTGCCCACACCTTGGGCAGACAATTCCTTGTCAAAATCCGAACGCTGGCCGCTGTGCATGCGGTCGACCGCAGCCGCGGACAGCAGGGTTTCGGCACTCGCGATAAACGCCACGGCGAAGGCGGCGATCAGCAGTTGCGGATCAGCCAGGTTAAGCAGGTCGCTGGGGCGCAGCCAGTCGATGGCATCGGAGAGGTTTTCCGGGACTTCCACGCGCTTGACCTGCAATGCCAGGACCAGGCTGGTGACGGTAGCCAGGCCCACGCCCAGCAAGGCGCCGGGCACAAAACGCAATGTTTGCGGACGGAATTTATCCCACAGGTACATCACCAGCATCGTCGACAGACCGATCAATCCCGCTTGCCAGCCAAGGCCGCCGCCGAGGGTCGGAATCGCCTCGACCAACGCAGCCGGGAAGCCTGCCAGGTTATCCAGCCCCGACGGCTTGGGCGCGCCGTCGAGCATCACATGCACCTGGGACAGCACAATCAATACGCCGATCCCCGCCAGCATCCCGTACACCACCGCCGGCGCCGTCACGCGGAACCAGCAACCGAGGCGCAGCCGCCCGGCGACCAGCTGCAGGAAGCCCGCCAATAAAAGAATAGGCCCGAGCATCATCATGCCGTGCTGGCGCACCAGCTCGAACACCAAAACCGCCAAACCCGCTGCCGGGCCACTGACCTGCAGCGGCGACCCTGCGAGCCAGCCCACCACCAGCCCACCGATAATCCCGGTGATCAAGCCCTTGGCCGGCGGCATCCCGGAAGCAATTGCGATACCCATGCACAGGGGCAGGGCAACCAGGAACACAACCACGGAGGCCAGCAGCTCCCGCGGCAATACAGCTTTCAATTGAGCAGCACGCATGATGACTCTCCCGAGGCATTCGCCGGGCGCGGCAAAGCCTGGCTGCATCCATTGCAGCCACCGCTTTACCCGGCAGGGAAGTGTGTTAGAAGCGCGCTTTAGGCGTCGCGGAAGGAATCGGCCCGTCGCCACCCAACGGTCGGAAAGCCGACTGATCCGCATCGTAGGCGCGGATTTCGCTGGTCTCGATGTTGTAGATCCAGCCATGGATAAACAACTGCCCGTTAGCCATGCGCGAAGCCACCGATGGGTGGGTGCGCAGGTGCTGCAATTGGGCGATGACGTTTTCTTCAGTCAGCACTTTCATGCTCTCGCCTTCGTTGGCACAGTCGCAGTTGTCCTCAACCATCGACTTGGCAACCTCGGCATGACGCAGCCAGGCCCTGACCGTCGGCATTTTCTCCAGGCTGGAGGGGTTGAGCACTGCGCGCATGGCGCCGCAATCAGAATGCCCGCACACGATGATGTGCTGCACGCCCAGGGCGAGTACCGCGTATTCGATGGCCGTGGAAACACCGCCGTTCATCTGACCGTAGGGCGGCACAACGTTGCCGACGTTACGCGTCACAAACAGATCGCCCGGGGAGCTTTGGGTGATCAGCTCGGGCACGATGCGCGAGTCGGCGCAGGTGATGAACATCGCCCGTGGGCTCTGAGCCGTGGCGAGTTTCTTGAACAGTTCTTCCTGCTGGGGGAAGACGTCGTGATGGAAATGCAAAAAGCCGTCAACGATATGCTTTAGCGCTGCATCGGCGGTTTCCGCCACTTGAGGGGCTGAAGCCGACGCAGCCAACGGCTGTTTATCCTTATCACTCATGATTCATCCTCTTGGTTAATGCAGGGGAGTTTTCAGGTAAGTCTGATCCCAAGCTATCGGAATAGTTGGAGACACCACCAAGCCAATTGCAGACTGACTGGTCACTGGCGAACAAGGTAACCACCGAAACTTAACTCAAACTGAATGAACCGCTCTAGCTCGCGGGTTTGGCTGATGTCAATGTGCGACCATTCCTACGGTTTTGACAGTCTATTCCTCTTCAGTTTACAACAATGCCATCTGCCTGCCCGGTGGACAAAATGCCGTGCAGTCCAGATTGAATCCCTCCCGCCGATCAAGCCCCAGCCGCTTGATCGCCTTGCTGAAGCGCTGCGCCAACAAATCGGCAAACGGCCCTTCGCCGCGCATGCGCACGCCGAACCGGCTGTCGTACAACTCTCCACCCCGCACCTGGCGCACCAGGCTCATCACATGCGCCGCGCGCTGCGGATAATGCGCCGCCAGCCATTCCTCGAACAACGGTGCCACCTCCAGCGGCAGACGCAGCATCATGTAGGCCGCACTCTGCGCACCAGCGGCATGGGCTTCGGCGAGCAGGCTTTCCAACTCGCTGTCGTTGATCATCGGCGAGCACAGCACGCCCACCGGGATGCCCGCCTCGCGCATCACCCGAATCGCGCGCAAGCGCGCCTTGGGCGCCGCCGTGCGCGGTTCCAGGATGCGCTTGAGCTCGTCGTCCAGGCTGGTGAGGCTGATCATCACCGCCACCAACCGCTGCCGGGCCAGCTCGGCCAACAGGTCGAGGTCGCGCAGAATCAGCGAGCCCTTGGTGATAATGGTCACCGGGTGCCGATAACGCAGCAGCACTTCAAGGGTTTGCCGGGTGATTTTGTATTCGCGTTCGATGGGCTGATACGGGTCGGTATTGGAGCCCAGATTGATCGGCGCACACACATAGCCCGGCTTCGACAGCTGTTGCTCCAGCACGTCGGCGGCATTGGTCTTGGCGATCAGCTTGGTTTCGAAATCCAGCCCTGGCGACATGTCCCAATAGGCATGGCTGGGCCGCGCGTAGCAGTAGATGCAGCCATGCTCACAGCCTCGATAGGGATTGATCGAGCGATCGAATGGCAGGTCCGGCGAGTTATTGCGGGTGATAATGGACTTCGCCGTTTCAATGCGCACTTCGGTGCCTTGGGTCGGCGGCACTTCCTGGAACCAGCCGTCGTCCTCGGCCACGCTGACGGTGGGCGCAAAGCGGTTGTGCAGGTTGGTGGCCGTGCCCCGGCCACGGGGCGGCAGCGGAGCAGACATGAAAACGCCTCGATACTGTTTTTATATACAGTATCGAGGCGCGAAGGTTCTGACCAGTGCCGTCTGGCGGTCAGTGTTTTTGCGTGACCTGACCCAAGTCATCGCCGGAGGTGGTGCGCATATCATTCTTGCGCAGATCCGCCACTTCACTGGCTTTGACCGGCGCACCTTTATTCCCCCAACTGCCGCGAACGAAACTGACGACATCCGCCACTTCCTGGTCCGACAGACGCCAGGCGAACGCCGGCATGGTGAAGGTCGACGGCGCCGCGTGGGTGGCCGGCAAGGTACCGCCGTTCAACACAATGTTGATCAACGACGTGGCATCCGCCGTCTGCAACACCGGGTTGCCCGCCAGCGCAGGGAACACGCGGGTGTAACCGTGGCCGTCGGTACGGTGGCACGCCGCGCAGTTATCGATGTAAACCGACGCACCCGGCTTGCTGTCGTCGCCTTTCCACAACGCCTGGGCCACCTGTTGGTCGTACTGGTGCGGCGGGTTCTTGGGATCGACCGCCGGCAGGCTTTTGAGGTAGCGGGCGATGGCGGTCAAGTCGTCCTGCGACATGTACTGCATGCTGTGGACGATCACATAGCTCATGCCACCAAACACCGCGCTGCGATCACTGCGACCGGTCTTGAGGAATTGCACCAGTTGCTCTTCGCTCCAATTGCCAAGGCCGTCCTTGTGGTCGCCACGCAGGCTTTTCGCGATCCAGCCTTCCAGCGGCGCGCTGCCGGACAGGAACGCATTGCCGTCAGTCGCGCTGAGGGCTTTTTCCTGCATGGTCAGGGCGCGTGGTGTGTGGCACGCGCCACAGTGCCCGAGGCCTTCAACCAGGTAGGCGCCACGGCTGATCACCGGGTCGGCGGCCGCTTGCACCGGAGGCTCGCCAACCGCCGGCGCAAACATCCAGCGCCACGCCGCCAGCGGCCAGCGCATGCTCAAGGGCCAGGGAATATCGCTGTCCTTGTTCTCTTGCGCGACCGGCTCGACACCCTTCATGAAATACGCATACAGCGCCTGCATGTCGTTGTCGCTGACACGCGCGTAGGACGGGTACGGCATCGCCGGGTAAAGCGTACTACCGTTCTTGGCGACGCCATGGCGCACAGCCTTGTCGAAGTCCTCGAAACTGTAGTTACCCAGGCCGGTGTTCTTGTCCGGGGTGATGTTGGTGGAGTAGATCACGCCGATCGGGGTTTCCATCGGCAGGCCGCCGGCGAACGGCTTACCGTCCTTGGCGGTGTGGCAGGCCACGCAGTCACCGGCGCGGGCCAGGTATTCGCCCTGCTTGACCTGATCGGTTTCGGCGGCGCTTACCGAGCAACTGCTGAACAGGGCGAAGGTCGCGATAACAAGTGCTTTCATGGTCATCGCTCCTTATGCCTGAACCAGTGGGCCGGGGTTTTTCAGGTACTGTTCGCGAATCGCACGGGCCGACCAATAGGTCAACGCCGCCACCAGGCCGGTAGGGTTGTAGCCCAGGCCCTGTGGGAAAGCGGACGCGCCTGGGACAAACACGTTGTGTACATCCCAGCTCTGCAGGTAGCGGTTCAACGCACTGGTTTTCGGGTCGGTACCCATGATCGCGCCACCATTGAGGTGGGTGGTCTGGTAGGACGCCGTGTTGAAATGTTCACCGACTTTTTTGCCGAGCACAGCAATGGCCTTGGGGTTCATCGCTTCGGCGACCTTGCCCATCTTTTCCATCATGAAGCGGTTCATCTTGATGTCGTTTTCCTGCCAGTCGAACGTCATACGCAGCAGCGGCAAGCCGTAGGCATCGCGGTAAACCGGGTCCAGATCCAGGTAGTTGCCCCGGTAGGATTGATGCGCCCCGTGGGAGTCCATCGACACCTGATGCGTGTAGTAATCGGCCGTGGCGCGCTTCCAGGCGCTGCCCCAGGCTGGCGTGCCTGGCGGGTTGGACGTACCGGCAATCGGCCGACTGCCGGCCTGGTTGACCCACATCGGCGAGCCGCCCACGAAGCCGTGCGGCCCGTGGTCGAAGTTGTCCGCGTTGAAGTCATCGATGGCCACGCCATTGCCGCCCGCACCGATAAAGTTGTTGGTGTGGGTGTCCTTGTCGAAGAACGCCTTGATGGTGCCCATGTTCTGGTAGGCAAAGTTCCTGCCCACCACGCCCTCATTGGTGATCGGGTCGTAAGGCTTGCCGATGCCTGACAACAGCATCAGCCGTACGTTGTTGAACTGGAAGGAACCGATGATCACCAGGTCCGCCGGCTGCTCGCATTCGCGGCCCTGAGCGTCGATATAAGTCACGCCGGTGGCCTTGCTCTTGGTGCTGTCGAGGTTGACCTTGAGCACATGGGAATTGGGCCGCAGCTCAAAATTCGGCACCTGGCGCAGTGCCGGCAAAATGTTCACGTTCGGCGAGGCCTTGGAATACATGTAGCACACGTAACCGCTGCAAAAACCACAGAAATTGCACGGGCCCATCTGTGCGCCGTAGGGGTTGGTGTACGGCCCCGAGGTATTCGCTGACGGCAAGTTGTAGGGTTTGTAGCCCACGTCCGTGGCTGCTTTCTGAAACAGCTGTGCGGAGACGGTGTTTTTCTGCGACTCCAACGGGAACGGATTCGAGCGATCCGGCGCATAAGGGTTGCCGCCACGGCCTTCGCCCACCCGCTGACCCTTCACGGTCCAGGCCTGGCCGGAGGTGCCGAAGACTTTTTCCGCGTAGTCGAAAAACGGCTCCAGCTCTTCGTAACTCACGCCGAAGTCCTGGATGGTCATGTCTTTGGGGATGAAGTTTTTGCCGTAGCGTTCTTCATAGTGGCTGCGCATGCGCAGCTCGATAGGGTCGACACGAAAGTGCACGCCCGACCAGTGCAGGCCCGCGCCGCCCACGCCATTGCCCGGCAGGAACGCACCCAACTGACGGTTGGGCAGGGCGACGTCATTCACGCTATGGCGAATCGTCACGGTCTCTTTGGAGATGTCCTGAAAGAGTTTCTTACGCACGCTGTAGGTCAGTTCGTCGATGACCTGGGGATAGTTGCCGTCCGGGAAAGTGTCCTGCATCGGGCCGCGCTCCAGCGCTACCACGTTCAGGCCAGCTTCCGTCAGCTCCTTGGCCATGATCGCGCCGGTCCAGCCGAAGCCTACGATCACCGCGTCCACTTTCTTCATGATGGTCGCCACGTTTATGCCCTCTCGCCGCGAATGGAAACAGCCGGAAAGGGGTATTGCTCGTTGCGTTCAACCCAGTCCATGAAATCGGCGCGGGCGCCGGGGAAGCCGATCATGGTCCAGCCGACCATGCCTTTGTTGCCGCCGTGGATCGGGTCGCAGAAGAACCCTTCCTTGGTGTTTTGCAGCAGCAGGTTGAAAAACACCTTCGGTGGCACCGAGGCAAAATGCGCGCTCACTTCACTGCCGCCAGCCTCCAGACGGTGCAGCATGTCTTCCTGGGTAGCGCTGTCTTGCGCAGAAAAAGCCTTACCGTTGAACGCCTTCGACCAAGCATCCGTGGCGGCAATACCCAGGCGATAGATCTCCTTGGGCACCAATTTGCTCTGCCAGCCCATCTCCGGCGCCGCGTCAGCATTGAACGGGCCCTGCATAAACCAAAGCGCGCCGCTGGCGTACGGCGTATTCATCTGACGGTCAATGTATTCCGGCGCGCCGGCCTCCAGGGCCCCAGGGCCTTGGGCATCGGCGGGAATCAGGCGCGCGACGGCGGCGTTGATAAACGCCCACTCTTCAGCAGTGAAATACGTCGGTTCATAGGCTTTGTCACTGACAGCTGGCTTGGCCGGGGCGGCCTGGGCCGGCTCCGGCGTGGCCATCAGCATCGAGCCGCCTAGGCCGGTGCTGGCAACCGTGACCACCGGGATCAAGGTCAAGGATTTGCGTAAAAAGTCACGCCGGGGGTTGTCTTGATCTTGATCAGACATGGTGGCACCTCATCATGTGGTCACGGGTTTGTTCGGCCGCTTCTGGGGAGCAGCTCGTGTATTTTTGGCAATCAATGGTTACAAATGATAGCAGGCTAAGGATGTCGAGGATGGATTCAGCGACCTAAGTCTAATAAACGCAGGCAAAAAAATGTGGGAGGGGGCTTGCTCCCGATGGCGGTGAGTCAGCCAACACATAGGCTGACTGACACTGCGCTATCGGGGGCAAGCCCCCTCCCACATTTTGACGGTGTAAGACGATTAGTCTTTTTTCAACTTGGGATTCGGGAAGAACTGCACGGCCTGCACCTTGGGATCTGCAGGCGCTTTCAAGGCCGAGGTATTCACCCGTGTGCCCAATTCCTTGGGCACTGACAACCCCTGGTCATTCAGCGTGTCGGTATAACCGCAGGCTACGCACTCGCGGTGCGGCACGTTGTCTTCGGTCCACATTTTCAACTTGTCCGGCTCGCTGCATGCCGGGCAAACCGCCCCGGCGATAAATTGCTTTTTGGTGATCACAGGCCCTTCACTCATGCTGCCGCGTCCTCACTCAGGCCGCTGTGGCGTAAGAGTGCGTCAATCGACGGCGCACGTCCGCGGAAGTCGACGAACAGCACCATCGGCGCCTGCGAGCCGCCGCGCGCCAGGATGGCTTCGCGGAACGCGCGACCGGTTTCGGCGTTAAGCACGCCGTCTTCTTCAAACTTGGAGAAGGCATCCGCCGACAGCACTTCCGCCCACTTGTAGCTGTAATAACCCGCCGCGTAACCGCCGGCGAAGATATGCGCGAAGCTGTTGGGGAAGCGGTTGTACGCCGGTGGGCGCATCACCGAGACTTCATCGCGCACGCCTTCGAGCACCTGCGCCACGCTGCGGCCGTCGCCATGGGTGGCATGCATATCGAAGTCGAACAGCGAGAATTCCAACTGGCGCACCATCATCAGGCCGGACTGGAAGTTTTTCGCGGCGAGCATTTTTTCCAACAGGTCCTGGGGCAGCGGCTCGCCGGTTTCGTAATGGCCGGAGATCAGCGCCAGGCCTTCCGGCTCCCAGCACCAGTTCTCCATGAACTGGCTCGGCAACTCCACCGCGTCCCAGGCCACGCCGTTGATGCCGGACACACCCGCGTGTTCAACGCGGGTGAGCAAGTGATGCAGGCCGTGGCCGAATTCGTGGAACAGCGTCGTCACTTCATCGTGGGTCAGCAGCGCAGGCTTGCCGCTGTCAGCCGGGGTGAAGTTGCACACCAGGTTGGCCACCGGGCTTTGCAGTACGCCGTCGACGGTGCGGCGACGGTCGCGTGCGCCGTCCATCCAGGCACCGCCGCGCTTGTTGGCGCGGGCGTACAGGTCAAAGAAGAAGCGCCCGACGTGCTGGCCGTTTTCCTTGATTTCAAACAGGCGAACGTCCGGGTGCCAGGTGTCGAAGCCTTTCTGCTCGGCGATCTCGATGCCATACAGGCGTTGCACGATGGCAAACAGTCCGCCGAGCACTTTGTCGATCGGGAAGTAGGCGCGCAGGGCTTCCTGAGACACGCTGTAACGTTGCTCGCGCAGTTTTTCGCCGTAGAAACCGCTGTCCCAGCTTTGCAGGTCGGCGCAGCCTTGTTCGGCGGCGTAGGCCTTGAGCTGTTGCAGGTCCTGGGTGGCGAACGGCTTGCTGCGCTTGGCCAGGTCGCGCAGGAAGCTCAACACCTGGTCGCTGGACTCAGCCATCTTGGTGGCCAGGCTCAACTCTGAGAACGAGGCGAAACCAAGCAGTTGGGCGAGTTCCTGACGCAGGTCGAGGATCTGTTCCATCACCGGGCCGTTATCGTTCTGACCGGCATTCGGGCCCTGGTCCGACGCACGGGTGCAGTAGGCCGCGTAAATTTCCTCACGCAGGGCGCGGTCCTGGGCGTAGGTCATCACCGCGTAGTAGCTGGGGAATTCGAGGGTGATCAGCCAGCCATCGAGGCCTTTGGCTTGCGCGGCGGCAGCCATTTGCGCCTTGGCCGAATCGGTCAGGCCGGCGAGGATGGTTTCATCGGTGACGTGTTTGGTCCAGGCCTGGGTGGCGTCCAGCAGCTGGTTGGAGAATTTGCTGCCCAGCTCGGACAGCTTGCTTTGCACTTCGGCGTAGCGTTTTTGCTGCTCGGGCGGCAAGTCGATGCCCGACAGGCGGAAGTCGCGCAGCGAGTGTTCCAGAATGGTTTTTTGCGCCACGTCGAAATCGGCGGCTTCCGGGCTGTTGGCCAGGGCTTCGAAGGCCTGGAACAGCGCGCGGTTCTGGCCCATCTCGGTGGAATAGGCGCTCAACGCGGGCAGGCAAGCCTCATAGGCTTCGCGCAATTCGGCGCTGTTGCACACGGCGTTGAGGTGGCTGACCGGGCTCCAGGCGGCGCCCAGGCGGTCATTCAGCTCGTCCATGGCCAACACCAGGCCGGCCCATGTCGGATTTTTACCCTGGCTTTGCAGGATGCCTTCGATGGCCACGCGGTTGTCGGCGAGGATCTGTTCGATGGCCGGTTGCACGTGTTCGGCACGGATCGCCGAGAACGGCGGCAGGTCGTAGGACTGCAGAAGAGGGTTGTTCGCGCTCACGGTGGGCACCTTGGCTGAAGAAACATGTAAGAACAAAGATGGGGCCATCTTAATTACAATCAACTCCCACCGCAGCTATCAGCAGAAGAGAGAGAGGCTATCGTGACCCTTCGCACCTATCAGAACCACACGCCAACCCTGGGCGCCGGGGCTTTTGTCGATATTTCGGCGGTGGTGATCGGCGATGTCGAAATCGGCACCGACAGCTCGGTCTGGCCGCTGACCGTGATCCGCGGCGACATGCACCGCATCCGCATCGGCGCCCGCACCAGCGTGCAGGACGGTTGCGTACTGCACATCACCCACGCCGGCCCCTTCAATCCTGACGGTTTCCCGCTGCTGATCGGCGACGACGTGACCATCGCCCACAAGGTCATGCTGCATGGCTGCACGGTGGGCAACCGCATCCTGATCGGCATGGGCAGCATCGTGATGGACGGCGCCGTGGTGGAAGACGACGTGATCATCGGCGCCGGCAGCCTGGTGCCGCCAGGCAAGAAACTCGAGAGCGGCTTCCTGTATGTCGGCAGCCCGGTCAAACAAGTCCGCGCGCTGACTGACAAGGAACGCGCCTTTTTCACCTACAGCGCGGCGAACTACGTGAAGCTCAAAGACCTGCACCTGGCTGAAGGATTCGACCGATGACCCTGAACTACCAAACTGTCCTGTTCGATCTGGATGGCACCCTCACCGACCCGCGGGAGGGCATCACCCGTTCGATCCAGTACGCCCTCGGCAAGCTGGGTATCGACGAGCCGGACCTGACCAGGCTCGAGCACTTCATCGGTCCGCCGTTGCTGCAAGCCTTCATGCAGTTTTACGACTTCGATGAAGCCAAGGCCTGGGAGGCGGTGAATTTCTATCGCGAGCGCTTCAAGGTCACCGGGCTGTATGAAAACCGCGTGTTCGACGGCGTGATGCCATTGCTCGAAGACTTGAGCAGCCAGGACCGCCAGCTGTATGTCGCGACGTCCAAGCCGTGGGTGTTTGCCCGCGAGATTGCGCGGCATTTCGATTTTGCCAGGCACTTCAAGGTGATCTACGGCAGCGAGCTGGATGGCACGCGCACCAACAAGGTCGAGCTGATCGCGCACCTGATCAGCGAAGAAGGCCTGGACCCGGCCACTACGCTGATGATTGGTGACCGCAAGCATGACCTGATCGGCGCCCGCAGCAATGGCGTGGATGCGGCGGCGGTGGGGTATGGGTTTGGCAGTTTTGAAGAGCTGAATGCCGAGGCGCCGACCTGGCATTTCGAGACGTTGGCTGAGATGCATCAGGCGTTTTTGCAGCGCGGCTGAAATCGCTATCGGGGGCAAGCCCCCTCCCACATTTTGACCGTGTACACAGGTCAGTGTGGGAGGGGGCTTGCCCCGATGGGTCCCTAATGGCCAACCCCCTCCAACTGCCTCAACGCCGCTTTACGCTGCGCCACCGGCAACCCACCCATCTTCTCCACCGCCGCGTAAAACCTCACCCAATCCCCACCTTCCTGCGCAAACAGCGCCGCAAACGCCGGCACCCATTGGTCATACAGCCCGAACGGTAACAACCGCGCGTTGTTCATCGGCTGGTTGATCCAAGCGTCGTAACGCTTGTCCCCGCCCCACTGGCTATCCCGCAGCTGGCGATAGTCACGGCGCAAGCGCTCAAATTGCGCCGCCTTGGCTTGGCGCATCACGTCAGCCGCCAATGGCTGCGCGTACAGCACTTCCAGGCGTTTACGGGTATCGAGGATCAAGCGGATAAATTCGTCACGCTGCTGCGCCAGCGCGTCGCTGAGTGGCGGCAAGCCCCGAGCCGCACGCCATTGGCGCGTGCCTTCCTGCTCGACGAAGTTGGCAAATGACTCGTTGAATTCGGTGTCGTCTTTCACATAGAACCGCTGGTGCGCCAGCTCATGAAAAATCAACGTGGCCAGGCGCTCGTCACCCCAATTCATCATCGAATTCATGATCGGGTCGTTGAACCACCCCAGAGTGGAATACGCCTCGACGCCACCGATCGAGACATCCATGCCCCGTTGCTTCAACAGCGCCGCCTCACCGCGTGCCGCGCCCTGCCGGTAATAGCCGCGATAGGCCACACAACCCGCGATGGGGAAGCAATGCGTGTCGGGTGACAGGGAAAATTCCCGCGTAGCAAACACGTTCCAGACCACGTAGGAACGGCCAATGTCGGCATACAACCTGTAACTCTGGTTGTCGGGAAGGTGCAGGTGCTCAGTGGCGAACGTCCGCGCTTTTTGCGATTGCGCCAAGTGATCACGCAACGCCTGTGGGCGAGAGGGGTCGGCGATAACCTTGGACACCGGCTCCCGGGCCCGCAGCAACTGCCACTGGCCGCCGGCTAACTGGCTGTAATAACTGACACTTGAACAGCCGCTGAGCAGCAGCACCATTAACCCTGGAAGAAACCGCCTGACCATGCCCCAACCACTCCTGGGTTATTTATTCGCCAGACTATCCTGCCGGCACGGAATTTTTCCATGGCACAGCGTGTTTATACTCATAGGGAGTCTGCTGCCGTCGGCGCCAGGTTCTATTCCTTCCCCTCCGCCGAGTGCCCGCCATGCGCCAGCTCTTGCTACCCGTCACCGCCTTGTTCCTCAGCGCCTGTGCTTCGACGCCCATCCCGCCGGTCGACCCAAAACAAGCCTGGGTCGATTTCGCCACCCCGACTCCGGGTGCCAAGCTGGTCATGGCCCAGCGCCTGGACGGCAAGAACCTCCCGGACGGGCGCTATTTTCAGGTCCCACCGGGCAGTCACGAATTGATGGTGCGGTTTGATTTTGAGGTGCCTACGGGCGGCAGCTTAAGTGGGTTTGGACAAACGAGCGACCGTACCTGTTTCATCACCTTGCAGTACGACCATTTCGAGGCTGGCCAACGCTATCGGCTGGAAGGACGCTCGTTGGGCTACACGCCCAATATCCGTCTGTATAACGCCGCTCGCCAATTGCTGGCCGAGGAACGCAGCGTCAACTGCCTCTGATCAGTCGTTGTTCTTCTGGTAGACGATGGCTTTGGTGCCGTTCTCACAGCTGCCGACGACCATGGCACTGTCGTGCTTGTCAGCTTCTTCCTTGCTGACGATCTCCAGGGTGTAGGACGGAACGGCGTTCGCCTGGATTTTGACCTCGATCTCTTTCCTGAGCTCTTCGCAGTCTTTTGGCGCGGCCAGGGCCGACGTTGCCAGTGCACCGCAGATAACCGCCAAGGCAATACGTTTCATCAGTGAAGCTCCCTAAATGCATTGCGCACGGGTGTGCGTCTAAGGCTGCATACGCTATAGGACCACAACGGTGAAACACGAGTTCTGATTTAACGCATAACAATTGCGGGAGGGGGCTTGCTCCCGGTAGCGGTGTGTCAGTCATTCTGGTGTTGACTGACCAAACGCTATCGGGAGCAAGCCCCCTCCCACATCGGACCTGCTTTGCGTTGAAGGTCGCGTTAGCTGACCAGCGTGGCATCCAGGCTGATTGTCGCATTCAGCACTTTGGACACCGGGCAACCTTCCTTGGCCTTTTTGCTCAGTTCATCGAACTGCGCCTGGCTTGCGCCTGGAATCTTGGCCTTCAACACCAGGTGCACGGCAGTGATCGCGAAGCCGCCTTCGACCTGGTCCAGAGTCACTTCAGCCTGGGTGTCGATGCTGTCAGCCTTAAGGCCGGCATCACCCAGAATCATCGAAAACGCCATGGAGAAACAGCCGGCGTGAGCCGCGCCGATCAACTCTTCAGGGTTGGTGCCCTTGCGGCCTTCGAAACGGGCCTTGAAGCCGTAGGGTGCTTCGCGCAGCACGCCGGTTTCAGTGGAAATGGAACCCAGGCCAGTCTTCAGATCACCTTCCCAATGCGCGGATGCCTTTTTAACAATACTCATAGCTTTCTCCTCGAACGGTGGTTTTGCGTCAGTAAGGGTTCTGAGGATAGACGCCCCGGCAAAGTTCATCTTGTCGGAGAAACCTAGCGAAACAGTAGGAAATTTCCATGCTTGCTATTGAATCTCGGGTATATGCCCTCATTTCATAAAGCATGCACATGAAGCGGCAGGTTTTGGTTCGTCTAAGAAGCCTGCGCCCCTATTGGAGAAGCAGGCTTATGAAATCGCTGTCCGACGTAAAATTCTCGACCCTGGACCTGGTGCCCGTGCGGGCCAACGGCAGCGTGGCGCAGTCGCTGCGTAATTCCCTGGACCTGGCGCAGCACGTGGAAAAGTTCGGCTACAACCGGTTCTGGGTGGCTGAGCACCACAACATGGATGGCATCGCCAGCTCGGCGACCTCGGTGTTGCTGGGTTACCTGGCCGGTGGCACCTCGACCATTCGCGTCGGTTCGGGTGGCGTGATGCTGCCTAACCATGCGCCCCTGGTGATCGCCGAGCAGTTCGGCACCCTGGAAAGCCTCTACCCCGGCCGTATCGATCTGGGCCTGGGCCGCGCGCCCGGTTCCGACCAGATGACCGCCCGCGCCCTGCGCCGTGAGCGTTCCGGCAGCGCGGATGAGTTTCCGGAAGACGTGGCCGAGCTGATGGCTTACCTGGGCCCACGCACCCCGGACCAACGCATCATCGCCGTGCCCGGCACCGGCACCAACGTACCGGTGTGGCTGCTCGGTTCCAGCCTGTTCAGCGCGCAGCTGGCAGGGGAGCGCGGTTTGCCCTACGCCTTTGCTTCACACTTCGCACCGCGTTTGATGCATGAGGCGATTCGCGTCTACCGCAATCACTTCAAGCCTTCGGCCGTACTGGACAAACCCTACGTGATGCTCGGCGTTCCGCTGGTAGCGGCCGACACCGATGAGCAAGCCGAATACCTGGCGACCTCCATGTACCAGCGCATCCTGGCGCTGATGCGTGGCCAAAGCCTGGTGCAACGCGCGCCGGTGAAAACCATGGATGGCCTGTGGCTGCCCCATGAGAAGGATGCCGTAGGCAGCTTCCTCGGCCTGGCGATGGTCGGCAGCCCGGCGAAAATTCGCGCCAAACTGGAAGTGCTGATTGAGCAAACCGGCGCCGATGAGCTGATCTTTACCAGTGACCTGTACGAACACGCCGACCGGATCCGCTCCTACGAGCTGTTGGCGCAGGCGATGAAGGGTTAAAAACCCGGACGAAAAAAAACGACGCACCTGTGGTGAGGGAGCTTGTTCCCTCGCCACAGGTGCGTCGTCTCATACCTGCAACACGGGATTAACCGCGCTTGTAGACGATTTCCTTGGTGCCGCCTTCGCAGCTGCCAACTACTTCGTGGTCACTGGGAGCAGCGCCTTTATCCACCACTTCCAGCGAATAACCCGAAGCGCCTTTGGCGTCGATTTTCGCCGCAATCTCGCTTTTCAGCTCTTCACAAGGCTTGCCCGCCGCCAGGGCTGTGCCCGCAATGCTCAACAAACCTACCGCTAACAGGAACTTCTTCATCCGTTACTTTCCTTTGCGCTGATCGAAAAGAGCGTGCCGACGCTTTCGCATCGGCACCCATTGGTTGTAGCGCAGGTTATGGCAATCGGCCAGTGGGCAAAGTTCAACCCGCCCGATCAACTACTGGCAATTCGGAACCCCACCTTGAGGGTGACCTGGAAGTGCGCAGCCTTGCCGTTCTCGATATGGCCACGGGTCTCGGTCACTTCAAACCACTCCAAGTGCTTGATGCTCTTGTGGGCTTCGGCGAGGGCGTTGTTGATCGCGTCTTCGATGCTGGTGGCCGACGAGCCGACCAGTTCGACTTTCTTGTACGTGTGATGATCAGACATAGCGTTTCTCCTGAGGTCTCTAGTGAGCGTAGCAGTCAATGTTCGTACTGCTTCTGTCGACCATTCCTACCTGAAAGTTCAGATTTACTGCACTTTCTGAAAGCGCCGCAGTCGGTATCTACACATGCCACTCAATCACTTCAGGAGAGCCCACATGGCCAACACTTCTTTACGCAAAGCGTCGCTGGAAAGCATGGAAGCCGAGATTTCGAGCCTGCTCAAGTCCCTTGAGAGCCTCAAGGACGATGCATCCGATGAGTCGCGCAAAACGCTGAAGGCCCTGAAAAGCAATGCCGAGAATGCCCTCAAGCACTCCCGTCATCTGATCAGCGATGCCTACGAAGAAAGCAAAGTCAAAATCCGCGAAACCGGTGTTGCTACCCGGGACTACGCACAAGAGCACCCATGGACTACAGCCGGCGTCGCTGTAGGTGCACTGGGCCTGCTGGCTGCGTACCTGCTGTGCAAACGCGGTGACTGATTGACCGGCTAAACCGGCTGGCGCAAAAGCTCTGCCTTGAGCCACTGCGCCAGTTGACCCGCGCGCCCATCTGCGGCGCGCTTGGGTAGCCACAACGCCAGGTGCGCCGGGGTTTTACTGAAGCCCCACGGCGCCACTAGGCGACCCGCGCGCAGGTCCTCTGCCACAAGCGGTTCTGGCGCAATCGCCACGCCCAACCCCGCAACTGCCGCCTCCAGCAAATAATACAAATGCTCAAAGCCTTGGCCATGTTTCAACGCGCCGGACTCGATGCCGTATTGCTGCGCCCAACTCGGCCAGGCTTGCGGGCGCGAAGTGGTGTGCAACAAGGCTTCCTCGCACAAAGCCGAGGCGGGTGCCTGGCGCAAGCGCTCGTAACCGGCAAATCGCGGGCTCATCACCGGCCCGATGCGCTCGCTGGCCAGCTCATACACCTGCATATCCGCCGGCCATGGCGGCTCTGCAAATACCAGCAAAGCGTCGAGACCAGGGCGCCGTGGGTCGAGGTCGCCGTCACCCGCCGACAAGTGCAGGCGCAAATCCGGCAGGTCGGCATTCAAACGACCTAATCGGGGAATCAGCCAGCGCGCCAGCAGACTTCCTGAGCAGCCGAGCACGAACGGCGCATCGGCGCTGGCCTGGGACAACTCGGCGCACACATCCCGTAAACGTTCGAACGCATCCGAACTGGCATCCCGTAGCCGAACGCCGGCATCTGTGAGTTTAAGGCCACGCCCATCCTTGACGAACAAGGTGACACCCAGGTGCTCTTCCAGCACCTTCAACTGGCGACTGACCGCGCCGTGGGTCACGTGAAGTTGCTCTGCAGCCTGGCTGACGCTGTTCAACCGCGCAGTGGCTTCGAACGCACGCAGGGCATTGAGGGGCGGAAGGTCTCGGCTCATCTGTGAGTTTTCCTGACAGGTTGCGGCGATCTTATCGGTTTTCAGCGTAGAGCGTCAGGGGTAGAGTGGTCGTCATTGTTGTTTACACACATTCTTTTCCTGGAGCGTCCCATGACTCAGTCCCAGACCGATCTTCGCAACGGCCCAGACGCCAGCGGCCTGTTCGGCGCGTTCGGCGGCCGCTACGTCGCTGAAACCCTGATGCCGTTGATCCTCGACCTAGCCCGCGAATACGAAGCGGCCAAGATCGATCCGGCGTTCAATAAGGAATTGGCCTACTTCCAGCGTGACTACGTCGGCCGCCCAAGCCCGCTGTATTTCGCCGAGCGCCTGACTGAGTTCTGCGGCGGCGCCAAGATCTACCTCAAGCGCGAAGAGCTGAACCACACCGGCGCGCACAAGATCAACAACTGCATCGGTCAGATCCTGCTGGCGCGGCGCATGGGCAAAAAACGCATCATCGCCGAGACCGGCGCCGGCATGCACGGGGTGGCCACCGCCACCGTGGCTGCGCGCTTCGGCCTCGACTGCGTGATCTACATGGGCACCACCGACATCGAGCGCCAGCAGGCCAACGTGTTCCGCATGAAGCTGCTGGGCGCTGAAGTGATCCCGGTGGTCTCCGGCACCGGCACCCTCAAAGATGCGATGAACGAAGCCCTGCGCGACTGGGTCACCAACGTCGAAGACACCTTTTACCTGATCGGCACCGTCGCCGGCCCGCACCCTTACCCGGCGATGGTCCGTGACTTCCAGGCCGTGATCGGCAAGGAAACCCGTGACCAGATGCAAGCACAGGAAGGTCGCCTGCCGGACAGCCTGGTGGCGTGTATCGGCGGTGGCTCGAACGCCATGGGCCTGTTCCACCCGTTCCTGAATGACGCCAGCGTCGAAATCATCGGCGTAGAAGCGGCAGGCTATGGCATCGAAACCGGCAAGCATGCCGCCAGCCTCAACGGCGGGGTACCGGGTGTGCTGCACGGCAACCGGACTTTCCTGTTGCAGGACGACGACGGCCAGATCATCGACGCCCACTCGATCTCCGCAGGCCTCGACTACCCCGGCATCGGCCCGGAACACGCCTGGTTGCATGACATCGGCCGCGCCGAATACACGTCGGTGACTGACGACGAAGCCCTGGAAGCGTTCCACAAATGCTGCCGCCTGGAAGGCATCATTCCCGCACTGGAAACCGCTCACGCCCTGGCTGAAGTGTTCAAGCGCGCACCGAACTTGCCGAAAGATCACCTGATGGTGGTCAACCTGTCCGGCCGTGGCGACAAAGACATGCAGACCGTTATGCACCACATGGAAAACTCTCCACAAGTGCCAGCCCAGCAGGAGAAACACTAAATGAGCCGCCTGCACGCCCGCTTTGCGCAACTGAAAGAACAAAACCGCGCCGCCCTGGTGACCTTCGTCACCGCCGGCGACCCGGGTTATGACACCTCGCTGGCGATCCTCAAGGGCTTGCCGGCCGCCGGCGCCGATGTGATCGAGTTGGGCATGCCCTTCACCGACCCGATGGCTGACGGCCCGGCGATCCAACTGGCCAACATCCGCGCGCTGGAAGCCAAGCAGAACCTGGCGAAAACCCTGCAGATGGTGCGCGAGTTCCGCAAAGACAACAATGACACCCCGCTGGTGCTGATGGGTTACTTCAACCCGATTCACAAATACGGCGTGCCGACTTTTATTGCTGATGCGAAAGAAGCCGGCGTAGACGGCCTGATCGTGGTCGACATGCCGCCTGAACATAACGGCGAGCTGTGCGACCCGGCCCAGGCGGCCGGTATCGACTTTATCCGCCTTACCACGCCGACCACCGATGACGTGCGCCTGCCGACCGTGCTTAACGGCAGCTCCGGTTTTGTGTACTACGTGTCGGTGGCCGGCGTGACCGGTGCGGGCGCCGCCACGCTGGAACACGTCGAAGAAGCGGTGGCGCGCCTGCGTCGCCATACCGACCTGCCGATCAGCATCGGTTTTGGTATTCGCACGCCGGAGCAAGCGGCAGCCATCGCGCGCCTGGCGGATGGCGTGGTGGTGGGTTCGGCATTGATCGATCACATCGCCAACGCCAGCAACGATCAGCAAGCAATTGATGGTGTGTTGACCCTGTGCGCAGCGCTGTCGGAAGGCGTACGCAACGCCCGTAAGTAAACGGCGTGTAGCAAGAGGTAAAGTTCCTGATACAGAGGAATCAACCCGCGCAAGTACAGCCTAACCAGCAAGACCAAGGGATTTCGAACCTCGTTCGAGATCCCTTTTTTGTTCGTGCAGTCCTGAGGAAACACCCCATGAAAATGCCCAAACGCTTGATTGCCGGTCTCGGCGTGCTGATGCTCGGCGCCAGTGCCCTGGCGCAGGCCGCGCCTAACGACCAGGGCGGCCCTGACCGTGGCGGCCCGCAAGGCCAGCACGAGCAACGTGGCGATGACCATCGCGGCCCAGGCCCGCAGGACAACCGTCGCGGCGGCCCGCCGCAGGATTTTGGCCCGGTGCGGCAGATCATCCACGACAACCACGGCCAGTTCTCGCGCGGCGCACCGCCACCGCCGAATGTGCGCCTGGTGCGCGGCCAGCCGCTGCCCCGTGGTTACTACGGCGAACGCTTGGACAACCGCGCCCTGTCGCGCCTGCCGGTGTACCCAGGTTACGAATGGCGCCGTTCGGGCCCGGATGTGGTGCTGATCGCAGTCGGTACCGGGATCGTCTATGAAATTCTGGACGGCGTTCTCAACTAACACCTCCTAACGATGGGACAAGCCCGCTTACTGTGGAAAGCGGGCTGTTGTGGCGAGCGGGCTTGCCACAGGGGTTTAGCGTCCATCTGGAAGTTCGATGCGTTCGACCTTGCCCACCAGCAATACGTAGGAAAGTGCTCCAAGCAACGCCAGTACCGCGATGTAGGTAATCGCCGGGGCGAACGAATCGCCGCTGGCCAAAAAGCCAATCACGATCGGCGTGGCGATCGCCGACAGGTTGCCGATGAAGTTGAACACCCCTCCGGTCAGCCCCAACAGGCGGGCAGGTGCCAGGGTCGAGACCAGCGACCAAGTGATCGAAGCCAGGCCGTTGCCGAAAAACGCCAGCGCCAGGAACGCAATCACCCACGCCGTCGAGTCCACGTAGTTGGCGCCGATAATCGCGGTGGAAATCAGCAACCCACCAATGATCGGCAACTTGCGCGCAAAGCCCACCGTGGCGCCCCGGCGAATCAGCCAGTCGGAAAACATCCCCGAACACAGCACGCCGACAAACGCCGCCAGGAAGGGCAGCGACGCCAGCAAGCCGGATTTGATGAAGTCCATCCCGCGGTATTTCACCAGGTAGGTCGGAAACCACGTCAGGAAAAACCACAGCGTGGAGTTCAGGCAGAACTGCCCCAGGTAGATGCCCCAGAGTTTGCGCTTGCTCAGCACAATGCCCAGGTCGACCCAACTGAACGGCGCCTTGGTCGCCTGTGCCTGCATATCCACGAGCCCGCCACCGTCGCGGATCAGCTGGATTTCAGCCGCGTTGGCGCCTTTGAAATCCTTCGGCTCGCGATAGACCGCGTACCACACCAACGCCCACAGAATGCCCACGCCACCGGTGGCCACGAACACCATGTGCCAGCCAAACGCGTGCTGCAGCCAGGCCAGTACCGGCGTCAGAAACGCCAACCCGACAAATTGCCCCGAGGTGTAGACGCCAATCGCCGTGGCGCGCTCGCGCTCGGGAAACCAGGTGGTGACCACGCGGCTGTTGATCGGGTAGGCCGGCGCCTCAAGGGCACCGACGGCCATGCGCAGCACAAACAGCGCGATGAAACTGGCGGCGAAGCCGAGCATCACGGTGGCAATCGACCACAGCAGCAGGGCCACGGTGTAAAGAATGCGCGGCGGCACACGGTCGACCAGCCAGCCGCCGGGGATCTGCATGGCGGCGTAGGTCCAGCCGAAGGCGGAGAAGATCAGCCCGACGTGCACCGGGTCGATCCCCAGTTCGCTGGTCAGCGCCGGGGCGGCAATCGACAGGTTGCTGCGGTCGAGGTAGTTGATCACCACGGTGATAAACAGCAGCACCATGATGAAGAAACGCTTTCTGCTGGGCGTGACGAGAGAAGCCTGCCCGGTGAAGGATTCAGGGTGCATGGCGGAGCCTCTTGTTATGTTTATTGAGGACAGGTTTTACTGACGAAACCGAATCAAACTGTGGGAGCGGGCTTGCTCGCGAAGGCGGAGTGTCAGTCGACACATCTGCGGCTGTTAGACCGCTTTCGCGAGCAAGCCCGCTCCCACATTGATAGGGTTTTCACCTTGGGTTCGCGGTGATCACCACTCGGCAAAGCTGCCGTCGGCATGCCGCCAGATCGGGTTGCGCCAGCGGTGGCCGATGGCCGCGCGCTCGATCACGTATTCCTCGTTGATCTCGATGCCCAGGCCCGGCCCGTTGGGGATCTTCACAAAGCCCTGGTCATAGTCGAACACGCCCGGGTCACGCACGTAGTCGAGCAGGTCGTTGCTCTCGTTGTAGTGAATGCCCAGGCTTTGCTCCTGGATAAACGCGTTGTAGCAAACCGCGTCCAATTGCAGGCAGGCCGCCAAGGCAATCGGGCCCAGCGGGCAGTGCAGGGCCAGGGCCACGTCGTAGGCTTCGGCCATGTTCGCGATTTTGCGGGTTTCGGTGATGCCGCCGGCATGGGAGGCGTCCGGCTGGATGATGTCGACGTAGCCTTCGCTGAGCACGCGCTTGAAGTCCCAGCGCGAGAACAGGCGCTCGCCCAACGCAATCGGGGTGCTGGTCAGCGGCGCCAGCTCTTTCAGCGCTTCGTAGTTCTCGCTGAGCACCGGCTCTTCGATAAACATCAGTTTGTAAGGGTCCAGCTCTTTCATCAGCACCTTGGCCATGGGCTTGTGCACCCGGCCATGGAAATCGACGCCGATGCCGACGTTCGGGCCGACCGCATCGCGCACGGCCGCGACATTGGCCAGGGCCAGGTCGACTTTTTCGAAGCTGTCGACGAATTGCAGTTCTTCGGTGCCGTTCATTTTCACCGCAGTAAAGCCACGGGCCACGGCCTCTTTGGCGGCACGGGCAGTGTCGGCAGGGCGGTCGCCGCCGATCCACGAATACACGCGGATCTTGTCACGCACCTGGCCACCCAGCAGGTCGCTGACCGACACACCGAGGGCCTTGCCCTTGATGTCCCACAGCGCCTGGTCGATGCCGGCGAGGGCGCTCATGTGCACGGCGCCGCCACGGTAGAAGCCGCCGCGATAGAGCACGGTCCAGATGTCTTCGATGTTGCGTGGGTCTTTGCCGATCAGGTAGTCGGACAGTTCCTCGACGGCAGCCGCCACGGTGTGGGCGCGGCCCTCGACCACGGGCTCGCCCCAGCCGGTCACGCCCTGGTCGGTCTCGACCTTGAGGAAGCACCAGCGCGGCGGAACGATGAAGGTCGTCAGTTTGGTGATTTTCATCTTCTTATCTCTCTTATCGATGCAGCGCCCAGGGCGCACAGCTTGCGTTCTTTTCAGCGCATCAGTTCAGCGCGTTCCAGGCCGCGACGTAGGCCTGGGCACTGTTCGCCACCTGGTCCACAGACATGCCCGGTTTGAACAACCCGGAACCCAGGCCGAAACCCTTGGCGCCCGCGTCGAAATACATTTGCATGTTGGTGGGCGTCACGCCGCCCACCGGCAGCAGCAGCGTGCCAGCCGGCAACACGGCGAGCCACGCCTTGATCACCGCCGGGCCCATTTGCTCGGCCGGGAACAGCTTCAACACGTCGGCGCCTTCGGCCAATGCTGCGAAGGCTTCAGTAGGTGTGGCCACACCCGGCGACAGGTACAAACCCGCCGCTTTCGCGGCGCGCAGAACCTTGGCATCGCTGTGCGGCATGACGATCACTTGGCCACCGGCCGCCTTCACCTGCTCGACCTGCTCCGGCGTCAACACCGTACCGGCACCGATCAGGCAATCGGCGGGCAAGGTATCGCGCAGGGTGCGGATGCTGGTGTAGGGGTCGGGTGAGTTCAGCGGGACTTCGATCACGCGAAAGCCGGCCTGATACAGCACCTGGCCGACCGCCTTGGCTTCATCTGGCGTTACGCCACGCAGGATCGCGATCAAACCGTTTTGTGCGAGTGCTTGCTTGAGCATGTCAGGCCTCCGTTGCACGTTGAGTGAGCCCAGCCGCCAGCGCCAATTGCCACAGGCCGCGCTCGGTGGCTTCCTGCGCCAGGCTGACCTGGGCAAAACCGCACAGGGCGAGGGCGCGTTGATAGCGGGCGCAGAGGGCGGCGGCGCCGACCAGGATGATCGGCTGGTGTTTTGCGTGGTCCAGGCCGGCGAGTTCATGGCCAATCAGCAGGCCGGACAGGTAGTCGGGCTGTTGCTCGGGCGCCAGTTCGGCGGTGAGCCCCAGGGTGCGCGCGCTGAACAGTGTCGACAGCACGCCGCGCCGGCCGTCGTTTGACAGGGCCACCTGCACGCCGCGATCAAAGGCCTCGGCCTGGAACTGCTCAGTAGTCTTTTGAGTACGCCCGAGGATGCTGTGCTTGCTCAACACCGCGAACACTTCACCTGTCATGAACGTATCGAAATGGGTGATGCGGCCTTCAGCCACTTCGACCCATTTGGAATGGCTGCCCGGCAGGCCGATCAACACGTCAGCGCTGGCGGGCAGGCTTTGCAGCACGCCCAGCACCTGGGTTTCTTCGCCACGCATCACATTGGGCAAGCCGACCTGTTCGATCACGCCGGGCACGATGTGCACGTCCACCCCACGCAGGCTGCGCACGGCGTGCAGCGCCTTGCCCAGGCTGGCGACGTCGACCGGGGTGTTGCGATACGCCGCTTCGCTCCAGCCCTGGGCGCTGCCGACCATGCCGCAGGCGATCACCGGCAGGTTCGGCGCGGCGTCGAGCCAATCGCCGCATGCCGCATCGAACGCCAACTCGAAGCCATCGCTGCAGAGAACGCCGGCGATTTCCCGCGGCTCGCTGGGCAGGTGCATGATGCCCGACGCCAGCGTGCGCTGTTCCAGCACCACGCCGGCCGGGCCGAGTTTGTAAGCACGAAGGGAGCTGGTCCCCCAATCGAGCGCGATCAATTGCGCCTGCATCGCTTCACCTGAAATGAGTGGGTGCTGAAAAAAGCAGATGGGCGAATATAAACCCATGAGGGAATATATCTCAATATATAAATAACAGTCCCATATAGTGGGAGCAATCAATAAAAAGCCCACCACCCTGTCAAGGGGGTGGGCTTTCGCTTCAAATATTGGTTAAAAAATAGATAAATCCAGCTCGCGCATCGCGCCCATCCAGATTGCGTAGTCGGTGTGATCCTTCAGGTCATCGCCGGTGTCGGGGTGCAGGAACACCACCAAACCATTGCGATTGAGCGCCAGCCACGGCAGCACCACGCCGATGTACTCGGCGTCGAACGCCAGCTGGCAGCTCCAGTCGGGGTGCGGGCCCACGGGCCGTTCATGCACACGGCCCATGCGCAGCGGGAAGAGTTTTGCGCCGTCCTCGCACAAGGCGCGCGCCTGGTCGAGGGTACTGGCGTCGAAGTAGATGTGGGCGTGGTAGCCCTTGATACGTTGCATGACGGACTCCGGTTCCACTGTGCGCCAAATCCTAGACCGCAATCGACGGCAGGGCCAGCCCGGTCAATGACTGCGCGCTGCTCGCCTGTTCGGCCAGCAGCCAATCAACAAAGCGCTCGACCAACTGCCCCCGGCGCTTGCGCTGCGGCTGCACCACGTAATAGCCGAAACGCGAGACCACCGTGTGGTTAATTGGCCGGCACAGCCAGTTCTGTTCCAGCAGGTTATCCACCAGATGGCGCCAGCCGATGGCCACGCCCTGGCCGGCAATCGCGGCCTGGATCAGCAGGGTGTAGTTGTCGAAACGCAGTTGGCCGGGCGTGGGCGTGGCGCTGATACCGAGTTCGCGAAACACGCCACTCCAGTCGAACCATTGGCTGTTGTTTTCCTGGCGCAGGTGCAGCAGCGGCACATCCTGCAAGTTCTGCAGGCTCAGCGGTGTGGCCTGGCCCTTGAGCCATTGCGGGCTGCACACCGGGAACACCTCCTCGTTGAACAGCCACAGGCTGTCGCCCTGTTTGAAGCGGCCATCGCCGAACAACACCGCCACGTCGATATCGCTGCGCAACGTGGCGTGGTTGCGCTCGCTGGTCACCAGGCTCACATCCACTTGGGGGTTGGCGGCGTGGAAGCGGTGCAAACGCGGCATCAGCCAGTAGGCGGCGAAGGCGAAGTCAGTGGCCACTTGCAGCACTTCGTGCTGGTCCTGCTGGGTGATTTCGCTCAGGCCCTGGTTGATGGTCTGCAGGCCGCCTTGCACGTGTTCGAACAGCAGGGCGCCTGCGTCGGTCAGCTCGATGCCACGGTAGATGCGATCAAACAGGCGGATCGCCAGCCGTTCTTCGAGGCGCTTGATCTGTTGGCTGATGGCCGGCTGGGTGGTGCCCAGCTCCATTGCGGCGGCGGTAAAGCTGCGGTGGCGCGCTGCGGCTTCGAACGCGCGCAGCAGGTCGAGGGACAGGTCACCAAGGGCTTCATACATAAGCTGTGCTTATCCTAGACATTGCTTTTCATGGGCTTTACCCCATTTTCCATGGGCCGCATGCTCATTCGCATAAACACCGCCTATGGAATGCCGAAGACTCATGAAGCGCAAGAACATTCTTTTTATCATGGCCGATCAAATGGCCGCGCCGATGCTTCCGTTCTACGGACCTTCCCCGATCAAGCTGCCCAACCTGAGCCGCCTCGCCGCACAGGGCGTAGTGTTCGACGCCGCGTACTGCAACAGCCCGCTGTGCGCCCCGTCGCGTTTCACCCTGGTCAGCGGCCAGCTGCCGAGCAAGATCGGCGCCTACGACAACGCGGCGGATTTCCCCGCCGATGTACCGACCTATGCCCACTACCTGCGCCGCCTCGGCTACCGCACCGCGCTGTCGGGCAAGATGCATTTCTGCGGCCCAGACCAGCTGCACGGCTTCGAGGAACGCCTGACCAGCGACATCTACCCCGCCGACTATGGCTGGGCGGTGAACTGGGATGAGCCGGACGTACGCCCCACCTGGTTCCACAACATGTCCTCGGTACTGCAAGCCGGCCCGTGCGTGCGCACCAATCAGCTGGATTTCGACGAAGAGGTGGTGTTCAAGGCCCAGCAATACCTGTTCGACCATATCCGCGAAGACGGCGACCAGCCGTTCTGCCTCACCGTGTCGATGACTCACCCACACGACCCGTACACCATTCCCAAGCCGTTCTGGGACCTGTACGACGACAGCGACATCCCATTGCCTGCAACGCCGCCCCAGGCAGAGCTCGACCCACATTCCCAGCGCCTGCTCAAGGTCTACGACCTGTGGGACAAACCGCTGCCTGTGGATAAGATCCGCGATGCGCGGCGTGCCTATTTCGGCGCGTGCAGCTACATCGACAGCAATGTCGGCAAACTCCTGCAAACCCTCGAAGACACAGGTTTGGCCGACGACACCATCATTATTTTCTCCGGCGACCACGGCGACATGCTCGGCGAGCGCGGCCTCTGGTACAAAATGCACTGGTTTGAAATGGCCGCCCGCGTGCCGCTGCTGGTCAGTGCGCCGGGGCAGTTCGCGGCGGGCCGCGTGAGCCAAGCCGTGTCCACCGCTGACCTGCTGCCCACCCTGGTGCAATTGGCCGGTGGCGAGCTGGACCCGCTGCTGCCGCTGGACGGTCGTTCACTGGTCCCGCACTTGCAGGGGCAGGGCGGGCACGACGAAGTGTTTGGCGAGTACATGGCCGAAGGCACCATCAGCCCCCTGATGATGATTCGCCGCGGCGCGTACAAATTTATCTACAGCGAAGACGACCCTTGTCTACTGTTCGATGTACACAACGACCCGCACGAGCGGGAGAACCTCAGCCAGTCAGCGGAACACCGAGCACTGTTCGAGGCGTTTTTGAATGAAGCGCGGGCCAAATGGGACATCCCGGCGATCCACCAGCAGGTGCTCGCCAGCCAACGCCGTCGTCGCCTGGTGTTTGAGGCGCTGACCCAAGGCAAGCTGAAGAGCTGGGATCACCAGCCACTGGTGGACGCCAGTCAGCAATACATGCGCAACCATATCGACCTCGACGACCTGGAGCGCAAGGCACGTTATCCACAACCCTGCCAAAACCAATAACACTGAGGGAAGGCCATGCAAAAGTTAACTGTGATGCTGGGGATGTTGGCGCTCAGCAGTGCCAACGTATACGCGGACGCCAGTTGTGACACGGTGAAGATGGCCGATCCAGGCTGGAGCGACATTGCCGCCACCAATGCCATCACCGGTTTTCTGCTGAACGGCATGGGCTACAAGGCCAAGGTCGACACGCTGGCGGTGCCGATCACCTTTGGCGGGCTCAAGGACGGCCAGGTGGATGTGTTCCTGGGCAACTGGATGCCGGCGCAGCAGGGCTTCTACGACAAGTTCGTGGCCAATGGCGATGTGGTGCAACTGGCGAAAAACCTCGACGGCACCGAGTTCACCCTCGCCGTACCGGATTACGTGTGGGAAGCCGGGGTGCATGACTTTGCCGACTTGAACAAGTTTGCCGACAAATTCGACAAGAAGATCTACGGCATCGGCTCCGGCGCGCCGGCGAATATCTCGTTGCAGGACATCATCAAGAAAAATGACTTCGAGCTCGGCAAGTGGAAGCTGATCGAGTCCAGCGAGCAGGCGATGCTCGCCGAAGTGTCGCGGGCGGTTAAGAAGCAGAAATTCGTGACCTTCCTCGGCTGGACCCCGCACCCGATGAACGTGCAGCTGAAAATGCACTACCTCAAGGGCGGCGAGAAGTACTTTGGTGACACCGGCAGCGTCTACACCTTGACCCGCAAGGGCTATGCCCAGGCCTGCCCGAACGTCGGGAAGCTGCTGACCAACCTGAGTTTTACCCAGGAGATGGAGAACAGCATCATGGCCGAGGTGGCCAACAACAAGGTCAGCAATGCCGATGCGGCGAAGGCGTGGATCAAGGCCAACCCGGCGGTGCTGGATAAGTGGCTGGAGGGGGTAAAAACCCTGGATGGGCAGGATGCGTTGGCGGCTGTGAAAGCCAAACTCTAAAGCCCGCCGCTTATCCCTGTGGGAGCCAGCTCCCACAGGTGCCGGTGTGTACTGATACTCTGAGCCAAACCTTTCAACCCGAGTTTTCGATGCCCCGGCCCAACCGCCACACACTCTTCCCCTTCCTCGCCTGGCTCCCGCGCCAAACCCGCGCCAGCGTCGGGCGGGATGCGATGGTCGGCCTCAGTGGCGCGGTGCTCGCCCTGCCGCAGTCGATTGCCTACGCGCTGATCGCCGGTCTCCCGCCCGAATATGGCTTGTACGCCGCGATTATCCCGGTGCTGATCGCCTGCCTCTGGGGCTCGTCCTGGCACCTGATCTGCGGCCCCACGGCGGCGATCTCCATCGTGCTCTATGCCAGCGTCAGCCCGCTGGCGGTGCCGGGGTCACAGGACTACATCACGCTGATCCTGCTGCTGACATTCCTCGCGGGCGTTTTCCAGTGGTTGCTCGGCATGCTGCGCTTTGGCGCGCTGGTGAATTTCGTGTCGCATTCGGTGGTGCTGGGTTTCACCCTCGGCGCTGCCGTGGTGATTGCCCTGGGCCAGTTGCCCAACCTGCTGGGGCTGGAGTTGCCAAGCCAAGCCACGGCGATCAATAGCCTGCTGGCGCTGATCCATCATGGCGGCGAGTGGGACCATGCCTCGCTCGCCCTGGGCTTGGGTACTTTGCTGGTGGGTGCCGTGCTCAAGTACCTGGTGCCGCGCTGGCCGACGTTGCTGATCGCCCTGGTCCTGGGCAGCCTGGCCGCGTGGCTGTGGCCAGCCATGTTCGGGCATGTGGCGCTGGTCAGTTCATTCATTGGTAAATTGCCGCCGTTCAGCCCGTTGCCGATGGACTTGGATACGGTGCTGCGCCTGCTGCCCAGCGCCGTGGCGGTGGGCATGCTCGGGCTGGTGACTAGCCTGTCGATTGCCCGCTCGCTGTCGGCGCGTTCGCAACAGTTGCTCGATGCGAACCAGGAAGTTCGCGCGCAGGGTTTATCCAATATTGTCGGCGGATTCTTTTCCGGCTACTTGTCAGCCGGTTCCTTCACCCGCTCCGGTCTGAGCTATGAAGCGGGCGCCCGTTCACCCTTGGCGGGGGTATTTTCCGCACTCTGGGTGGCACTGTTCGCACTGTTTGGCGCGGCGTTGATCGCGCACATTCCGATCCCGAGCATGGCCGCCAGCATCCTGCTGATCTGCTGGGGCCTGGTCGACCATCGCGGTATTCGCGCGTTGTTCCGCGTCAGCCGCGCCGAGTTTGTGGTGATGAGCCTGACCTGCATCGCCACCTTGCTGCTGGAACTGCAAACGGCGATTTATGCGGGTGTACTGGCGTCGCTGTTTTTCTACCTCAAGCGCACCTCGCAGCCACGGGTGCAGCAATGGCGCGACGGCGATGAAGATGTGTTGCGAGTAGGCGGGTCGATCTTTTTCGGCGCCAGCCATTACCTGCAAGTGCGCCTGCAAAGCCTCGCGGGCGAGCGGGTGGTGATCGAAGCGCAGCAGATCAATTTTATCGACTATTCGGGTGTGGAGATGCTGCACCAGGAGGCGCGGCGGTTGCGGGGGTTAGGGCGTAGCCTGACCTTGCGCCGGGCGCGACCACAAGTCGTTGAAGAATTGAAGAAGCTGGAAGGGCCCGACAACTGCCCCATCCACTTCGAAGACTGAACGCGGTCAAAACTGTGGGAGCTGGCTTGCCTGCGATGGCGGTATGCCTGCACCCGATTCGTTCGCTGATACACCGCTATCGCAGGCAAGCCAGCTCCCACCTTTGGATTCGTGTCAGGCCAACTGGCGACGCAACTCAGCCAGCACCGGCGCCGAATCCGGGCGCACGCCGCGCCACAGGAAGAACGCTTCCGCCGCCTGTTCCACCAGCATGCCCAGGCCATCCATCGCTACGGCTGCACCTTGCTCGGTGGCCCAACGGCAGAACGCGGTCGGCTCCTTGGCGTACATCATGTCGTAGCAGATCGTCTTACCCGGTTCGACCAGGCTGCCGGCGATCGGCGGTACATCGCCTGACAGGCTGGCCGACGTGGCATTGATGATCACGTCCACCGGCTCACGCAGCCAGTCGAAACCACTGGCGGACACCGGGCCGAGGTCGTCGAACAGCTCGGCGAGCAATTCGGCTTTTTCCACGGTGCGGTTGGCGATGATCAGCGATGCAGGTTGCTCGGCCAGTAACGGCTCCAATGCGCCACGCACCGCGCCACCCGCGCCGAGCAGCAGGATGCGTTTGCCCTTGAGGCTCAGCCCGGCGTTCACGGTAAGGTCGCGCACCAGGCCGGCGCCGTCGGTGTTGTCGCCAAGCAAGGTGCCGTCGGCCAACTTGCTCAGGGTGTTCACCGCCCCGGCGCGGCGCGCGCGCTCGGTCAAGGTGTTAGCCAGGCGGTAGGCGTCTTCCTTGAACGGCACGGTGACGTTGGCGCCACGCCCCTGCGTGAAAAACTCACGGGCGCAGCCGGTGAAATCCTCCAGTGGCGCCAGAGAGGTGCTGTAGTCCAGTTGCTCGCCGGTCTGCTCGGCAAACAGGCGATGAATCAACGGCGACTTGCTGTGGGCGATGGGGTTGCCGAATACCACATACCGATCCATCAGACGGCCGCCTTGGGCGCGGCAATGCCGAGCCAGTCGCGGTCCTGCAGGAAGTAGTCGGTGAGGCGGGCTTCTTCGCTGCCGGCCTCGGCTTTCCAGTCGTAGCTCCAGCGCACCTGCGGCGGCAGTGACATCAGGATCGACTCGGTACGCCCACCCGATTGCAGCCCGAACAGGGTGCCACGGTCATACACCAGGTTGAATTCCACGTAGCGCCCGCGACGGAATTCCTGGAACTGGCGCTGCTGCTCGGTATAGGCCATGGCCTTGCGGCGCTGCACGATCGGCAGGTAGGCGTCGATATACGCGTCGCCGATGGCGCGGATGAAAGCGAAGCAGGTGTCGAAGTCCCACTCGTTCAAGTCATCGAAGAACAGGCCGCCGATGCCGCGGGGTTCGTTGCGGTGTTTGATGTGGAAATAGGTGTCACACCAGGCCTTGTAACGCGAGTACACGTCCGGGCCGAACCGCGCACAGGCCTGCTCGGCCACGCGATGCCAGTGGATGCAGTCTTCTTCGTTGCCGTAGTAGGGCGTGAGGTCGAAGCCGCCACCGAACCACCACACCGGCTCTTCGCCTTCTTTTTCGGCGATGAAAAAGCGCACGTTGGCGTGGGAAGTCGGTACATGCGGGTTGTGCGGGTGGATCACCAGCGACACACCCAGGGCTTCAAAGCCGCGACCGGCCAGCTCGGGGCGATGCGCGCTGGCGGACGGTGGGAGGCCGCTGCCAAATACGTGGGAAAAGTTAACGCCGCCTTTTTCGATTACCGAACCGTTTTCGATCACACGGGTGCGACCGCCGCCGCCGGCAGGCCGGGTCCAGGCGTCTTCGATAAAGCGAGTGTCCGTCTCGAAGGTTTCCAGGGCGCTGCAAATGCGGTCTTGCAGGTCAAGCAGGTAGGCCTTTACAGCCTCGGTGCGGGTAGTCATGGCATCACCTTGAATCGGGCAAAGCTACGCGAGGCCATTGGGCGTCGGCGGCAAATGGGCGCACAGGATAGCACTGCATATAGCACCGCCGCAGTTGACGAAGATCAAGCTAAGGCGTTCAGTAGGGGGCTACGCGATTTCGACCCAAGGAGAAGTGCAGATGGCCAAACGTATCCAGTTCAGCGCCCATGGCGGCCCCGAAGTGCTTGAGTATGTGGACTACACGCCGGCGGAGCCTGGCCCACAACAGGTTCGGGTGCGTAACGAGGCCATTGGCTTGAACTTCATCGACACCTACTACCGCAGCGGCCTGTACGCGCCACCGGCATTGCCGTCGGGCCTGGGCGCCGAGGGTGCTGGCGTAGTGGACGCGGTGGGCAGCGAGGTCACTCAATTCAAGGTTGGCGACCGCGTGGCCTACGGCAGCGGTCCGCTCGGCGCCTACAGCGAATTCCACGTGTTGCCCGCGGCCAACCTGGTGCACCTGCCGGAGGGCATCAGCTTCGAACAAGCCGCCGGCGCCATGCTCAAGGGCCTCACCGTGCAGTACCTGCTGCGCCAGACCTATGAATTGAAGGGCGGCGAAACCATTTTGTTCCACGCCGCTGCCGGTGGCGTGGGCTCCCTGGCCTGCCAATGGGCAAAGGCCCTGGGCGTGAAGCTGATCGGCACGGTCAGTTCGCCGGAAAAAGCCGCCCTGACCAAGTCCCTCGGTGCCTGGGAAACCATCGACTACAGCAAGGAAAATGTCGCACAGCGCGTGCTGGAATTGACTGACGGCAAAAAAGTCCCGGTGGTGTACGACGGCGTCGGCAAGGACACCTGGCTGACCTCGCTGGACAGCGTGGCACCACGGGGCCTGGTGGTCAGTTTTGGTAATGCGTCGGGCGCGGTGGATGGCGTGAACCTGGGGATTCTGTCGGCGAAGGGCTCGCTGTATGTGACCCGGCCAACCCTGGCGACCTACGCCAGCAACCCGAAAGACCTGCAGGCAATGGCTGACGACCTGTTCTCGATGATCAAGAGCGGCAAAGTGCGCATTGATATCAACCAGCGGTTTGCGCTGAAGGATGCGGCCAAGGCGCAGACGGAGTTGTCGGGACGACGGACTACCGGGTCGACCATCCTTCTGCCCTAAGGCTTAAGGCATTGGGTGGTTTGAAGGGCCTCTTCGCGAGCAAGCCCGCTCCCACATTTTGATCGGATTCCAACGGGAGGAATGCGGTCGCATGTGGGAGCGGGCTTGCCCGCGAAGGCTGCGCCTCGGTCTCAGGAAGGCCGCACCACCTCACCCGTCGCCAGGTTGCGAATCAGGCTCGGGTTCTTGCGCCCGCCCAGGGCGCCACCCAGTACCAGGTCCACCTGGCCACGGAAATACTGCTCCACGCGAATTCGCGAGCGGGCAGCCGGGCGGCCCTGGGGGTTGGCCGAGGTGGAAATCAACGGCCCGACCAATGAGCACAGGTCCCGCACCAGTGGGTGGTCGGTCACCCGCAGCGCGACCGTGTCGTGCATCCCGGTGACCCATTCCGGGAGCAAGTCCTGGTGGGGAACCAGCCAGGTATTCGGCCCTGGCCAGGTGCTGGCCATGCGGTCAATCCAGTCCTGGGGGAAGTCTTCAAAGAGAAAGTCGAACTGGCGAATATTGTCTGCTACCAGGATCAGTCCCTTATCCACCGAGCGATTCTTGATCGCCAGCAAACGGTCCACTGCCTCTTCATTCCACGGGTCGCAACCCAGGCCCCACACGGCTTCGGTAGGATAGGCAATCACCGCGCCTGCGCGAATTTCCCGTGCGGTTTCCAGCACACGCCACCTGTTGACCATTGCTTACTCTCCGGACTAAAGCTCTGCGCAGTTTACCGATGTTCTTTACAAAACCCAGCTACAAAAGCCGGCACCGCGCGAGCCAGCGCCCGCTTTCGCACACTACCTGGCCTTCCAGTTCCAGCTCGGTCAGGGTCGCCAGCACGTGGGACAATGTTCGGCCGCTGGCAATCGCCAAGGCTTCACTGGTGTGCGGCGCCGCGTGCAGCAGCGCAACCAGCGGGTGGATAACCGGCATCGGCGTCGGGCGGGACAACGCCTGCCAGCCGCGCAGCCCTTGCAGAATGTCCTCGATGGATTCCACCAGCGTCGCCCCTTCACGGATCAATTGGTGACAGCCTTTGGCGCCAGGGTGGTGGATGGAGCCAGGGATCGCATACACCTCACGCCCCTGCTCAGCCGCCAGTTTCGCTGTGATCAACGAACCGCTGGCCCGGCTGGCTTCTACCACCAACACGCCCAGGGACAGGCCGCTGATGATTCGGTTACGCCGTGGAAAGTTAGTGGCCTGGGGCGGAGCATCCAGCGGAAACTCGGAAACCACGGCGCTGCCTTGTTCAATCATGGCCGCTGCGAGTCGCCGATGCCGCTGTGGATAAAGTTTTTCCAGGCCGGTGCCGAGCACGCCGATTGTCTGGCCACCCACGTCCAATGCCGCCTGATGCGCAGCGCCGTCGATGCCCAGCGCCAGGCCGCTGGTGATCACGAAACCCGCGCTCGCCAGACTGCGGGAAAACGCCGCGGCGGTGTCCATTCCCGGGCGGGAAGCACGGCGGCTACCGACCATCGCCAGTTGCGGTTTTTCCAGGATGGCGGGGTCGCCGGCAACGAATAGAAGCGCCGGCGCATCGTCGATCTCGGCGAGCAGCGCGGGGTACTCAGGTCTGTCCCACATCAGCAAATGCTGGGCGGGGTGCTCCAACCACGCCAATGCCGCGCTCGCGCCATCACGCACTTCAGGGCTACGCCTGGCATCGGCACTGATGGCAGGCAACCCAAGGGATCGCCAGGCACTCGCGGGAGCGCTGATGGCTTTTGATGCGCAACCAAAGGCGTCGATCAATACGCGAAAGCGCTTGGAACCCAGTTCCGGCAGCCTGTGCAAGCGTAGTCGGGCTTCCAGTTCTGACGGGGAAATTTCACTGCTGTTTATCGGAAACATTTGATCGTCCTTGACCGGAACAAGCTGTGGATAACTCTGTTGGTAACTTATTTAGCAGGCTATTTATTGTGTTTGTTGGGCAGTCTCGAAACGGTCCATTACCGACAGTGGCCGTGAGGCACCGAGGACCAGGCCATAACTGAGCTTTTCATAGGTACGAAACACCAGCAGGGTGCCGGCGCGTTCGTCCGCGAGTTTTACCGGCGCGCCGCTGAGCGCGTCGCGGACCGTCGCTCCGGTTTTGATGATGGTCAGCAGTTGCCCTTCAACCAGGCCGTCACGGCGACCTTTATTCAGCGTCACAGCGTCCAGCACGCCGATCTGGGTCACGCCTTTGGGGATATCAATAATGTGCCCTTGAATGAAGGGCGCGGAAGCAGAGGACTCGAGGCGGGCAGGATCAACCGGGGCCTGCACACGCAGCAAACGGTCACCGGGGCGTACCTCCTGGGTCACTCGCTGCACGGCGAGGGTGGTGAGGTCACCGGCGGTTACAAAACGTGCGGTGCCGATATCGTCGGCGTTGACGCCCAGCAACTCCTGGGTTTGAGGGTCGGTGTACAGCTTGCCGCGGCGCACGATGCCATACCCCGGTTGGGCAGGGTCCAGGTTGCCCCGGGCATGCACCAGATCGCCATTGGCGCCCAACACCCGCCCGGCCTCGGCCGCGACGATGTAGGGCGCGTTGTCCAAGTCCTCCGGAGAATCAAGAATGCGGTTATGCAGTAAAAAGCGCTGGATAGCCTGTTGTGTGGGTAGATCCAGGCGTTGCACGGGTTTGGGAAGCAAGGCCACGGCAACCGGGGCCCACAACAGCAAGACGAGTAGCGATTTCCTCATGGGGTGAATCTCCTTTATTATGTACGTTCGCGTGAAATGCCATGGCCTTCGCGGCTTTCGAACCTTTCACACCGGCTGTCTGGGTCCATCCCAACGCCGATTTGCCTCTACCTCACATGTGCAGCAATTACGCTTATGGCTATTTTGAACATCCTCGAATTCCCCGACTCGCGCCTGCGCACGATCGCCAAACCGGTGGCCGTAGTGGACGACAAGGTTCGTCAGTTGGTCGATGACATGTTTGAAACAATGTATGAAGCCCCGGGCATCGGCCTCGCCGCTACCCAGGTCAACGTGCATCAGCGCGTCGTGGTCATGGACCTGTCGGAAGACCGCAGCGAACCACGGGTGTTTATCAACCCCGAGTTCGAACCGCTGACCGACGAGATGGGCGAATACCAGGAAGGTTGCCTCTCGGTGCCGGAGTTCTACGAGAACGTCGAACGCCCGCTGCGCGTGAAGATCAAGGCCCTTGACCGTGACGGCAAGCCGTACGAGCTGATCGCCGATGGCCTGCTGGCGGTGTGTATCCAGCACGAGTGCGACCACCTCAACGGCAAGCTGTTTGTCGATTACCTGTCCACGCTTAAACGCGATCGGATCAAGAAGAAGCTGGAAAAAAAGCATCGCCAGCAAGCTTGATGCCCACCTTCCAAAGGCTTGCTGCGGCAAGCCTTTTTCTTTTGTGACTGTTTTTAACCGAGACCTCCCATGACCGAGCCCCTGCGCATTGTTTTTGCCGGCACTCCCGAATTCGCTGCCGAACACCTAAAGGCGCTGCTTGCCAGCCCTTATGACATTGTCGCGGTGTACACCCAGCCGGATCGCCCGGCCGGTCGCGGGCAAAAACTGATGCCGAGCCCGGTCAAGCAGCTGGCGCTTGAGCACAACATTCCTGTGCTGCAACCGCCGACCCTGCGCAACGCCGAGGCCCAGGCGGAATTGGCCGCGCTGAAGCCGGACCTGTTGGTGGTCGTGGCCTATGGCCTGATCCTGCCCCAGGTGGTGCTGGATATCCCGCGCCTCGGTTGCATCAATAGCCATGCCTCGCTGCTGCCACGCTGGCGCGGTGCGGCGCCGATCCAGCGCGCCGTGGAAGCCGGCGACAGCGAAAGCGGCGTGACCGTGATGCGCATGGAGGCGGGCCTGGACACCGGCCCGATGCTGCTGAAAGTCACCACGCCGATCACCGCCGAAGACACCGGTGGCAGCCTGCACGACCGCTTGGCCGAGCTGGGCCCACCGGCTGTGATCCAGGCCATCGCCGGCCTCGCTGCCGGCACCCTGGAAGGCGAAATACAGGATGACAGCCTGGCCACCTACGCCCACAAGCTGAACAAGGACGAAGCCCGCATCGACTGGAGCCGCCCGGCCGTGGAGCTGGAGCGCCTGGTACGCGCCTTTAACCCGTGGCCGATTTGCCACAGCACGCTCGATGGCGAGGCGTTGAAAGTGTTGGCCGCCACCTTGGCCGAAGGCAAAGGCGCGCCTGGTGAAATCATCGGCGCCAGCAAGGATGGCCTGTTGGTCGCGTGCGGCGAACTGGCGCTGTGTCTGACGCGTCTGCAATTGCCCGGCGGTAAAGCGCTTAATTTCAGCGATTTGTTCAACAGCCGTCGTGAGAAATTTGCCTTGGGCACCGTCCTCGGGGTGGTAGCTCAATGAACCCGCGTCTGGCCGCCGCCAAGGCTCTCGCCGCTGTCCTCAACGGCAAGGCTTCGCTGAACAGTTCGCTGCCTACGCAGATGGATAAAGTCGAAGACCGCGATCGCGGTTTCACCCAAGACCTGGCCTTCGGCACTGCCCGCTGGCAGCCGCGTTTGTCGGCGCTGGCGGCCAAACTGCTGCAAAAGCCGTTCAAGGCAGCCGATGCCGATGTGGAAGCACTGCTGCTGGTCGGCCTTTACCAGTTGCTTTACACCCGCGTGCCCGCTCACGCCGCTATCGGTGAAACCGTCGGTTGCGCCGACAAGCTGAAAAAGCCTTGGGCCAAGGCCCTGCTCAACGCCGTGCTGCGCCGTGCCCAGCGTGAAAGCGAAACGCTGCTGGCCGAACTGGAGCACGACCCGGTGGTACGCACCGCCCACCCGCGCTGGCTGCAAAAATCCTTGAAGGCGTTCTGGCCTGAGCAGTGGGAAGCGATTTGCGCGGCCAACAATGCGCACCCGCCGATGATCCTGCGGGTCAACCGTCGCCACCACAGCCGTGACGCCTACCTGCAATTGCTGGCCGAGGCGGGGATCAACGCCACGCCATGCGTGTACAGCACCGACGGCATCGTGCTCGAAGCCGCCGCCGATGTGCGCAGCCTGCCGGGCTTTGCCGAAGGCTGGATCAGCGTGCAGGACGAGGCCGCGCAACTGGCCGCCGACCTGCTCGACCTGGCTCCGGGCCAACGCGTGCTCGACGCCTGCTGCGCGCCGGGCGGTAAGACCTGTCACATCCTGGAAGTCGAAAAAGACCTCGCCGGTGTAGTCGCCGTCGACCTGGAAGCCAAGCGCCTGGTGCGCGTGCGCGAAAACCTCGCCCGTCTGGGCCTGAGCGCCGAGCTGATCGCCGCCGACGGCCGCGACACTGCCACCTGGTGGGACGGCAAACCGTTCCAGCGCATCCTGCTCGACGCGCCGTGCTCGGCCACCGGCGTGATCCGCCGCCACCCGGATATCAAGCTGACCCGCCAACCCGACGACATCGCCGCCCTGGCCGTGCTGCAAGGCGAATTGCTCGATGCCTTGTGGCCGACCCTGGAAGTCGGCGGCATTCTGCTCTACGCCACCTGCTCGACGTTGCCGACGGAAAACACCGAGGTGATCGCAGCCTTCCTCGCCCGCACCAGCGGCGCGCGCGAGCTGGACCTGGCCACGGCAGCCGGCATCAAGCAGCCCCACGGTCGCCAGTTGCTCGCGCAAGAAGGCGGACACGATGGCTTCTACTACGCCAAACTGATCAAGATTGCCGCCGCGCGCGGCTGAATGGGTTTAAGGGAGTGACCGGATGAAAATCATCATCCTTGGGGCAGGGCAGGTCGGTGGCTCGCTGGCTGAACATTTGGCCAGCGAAGCCAACGACATCACCGTGGTCGACACCGACGCCGAGCGCCTGCGTAACCTTGGCGACCGTTTGGACATCCGCACCGTGCAAGGCCGCGCGTCGTTCCCGACAGTGCTGCGCCAGGCCGGTGCCGACGACGCCGACATGCTGGTCGCCGTGACCAACAGTGACGAAACCAACATGGTCGCCTGCCAAGTCGCCCACACCCTGTTCCACACCCCGACCAAAATCGCCCGCGTGCGTGAGGCGGCTTACCTGACGCGTGCAGGACTTTTCGACAATGACGCGATCCCGGTGGACGTGCTGATCAGCCCCGAACAGGTGGTCACGCATTACATCAAGCGCCTGATCGAGATTCCGGGTGCCCTGCAGGTGATCGACTTCGCCGGCGGCAAGGCGCAACTGGTGGCGGTGAAGGCGTATTACGGCGGGCCGCTGGTGGGCCAGCAACTGCGCCAACTGCGCGAGCACATGCCGAACGTGGAAACCCGCGTCGCCGCGATTTTCCGCCGCGACCGGCCGATCCTGCCGCAAGGCGATACGGTGATCGAGGCCGACGACGAAGTATTTTTCATCGCCGCCAAGGCGAATATTCGCGCCGTCATGAGCGAAATGCGCCGGCTGGATGAAACCTACAAACGTATCGTCATTGCCGGCGGTGGGCAGATCGGCGAGCGGTTGGCCGAGGCTATCGAAAGCCGCTACCAGGTGAAGATCATCGAGATGAGCCCGGCGCGTTGCCGGCACTTGTCCGACACCCTCGACAGCACCGTCGTACTGCAAGGCAGCGCGTCGGACCGCGACTTGCTGATGGAAGAGAACATCGCCGACGCCGATATCTTCCTGGCCCTGACCAACGATGACGAGGCCAACATCATGTCCTCGCTGTTGGCCAAGCGGTTGGGGGCCAAGAAGGTGATGACCATCATCAACAACCCGGCGTATGTCGACCTGATCCAGGGCGGCGATATCGACATCGCCATCAGCCCGCAGCTGGCGACCATCGGCACCTTGCTGGCCCACGTGCGGCGTGGCGATATCGTCAGCGTGCATTCGTTGCGACGCGGCGCGGCGGAAGCCATTGAGGCGATTGCCCACGGTGATTCAAAGTCGAGCAAGGTCATCGGCAAGGCCATCCGCGATATCGGCCTGCCGCCGGGCACCACCATCGGCGCGATCATCCGCGATGAAGAGGTGATCATTGCCCACGACGACACGGTGATCGCCACGGGTGACCATGTGATCCTGTTCCTGGTGGATAAAAAACATATCCGCGATGTGGAGAAATTGTTCCACGTGGGGCTGAGCTTTTTCTGATTAACAGGAGTACGCCTGCATGCTCGAATCCCTGGAAAAAATGCTCGCCAAGGGTGTGGATAATTCGCTGCTGCGCTTTGGCTTGGGCAAGGGTTATCTGGACCTGAAGGACAACGCCAAGGCGGCGGAGCATTTGCAGAAGTGTGTCGAGTTCGACCCGAAATATTCGGCGGCGTGGAAGCTGTTGGGCAAGGCGCATCAGGCGCACGGTGACAGTGCTGCCGCGCGGCAGGCGTGGGAAAAAGGCATTGAGGCGGCCCAGGCCCATGGCGACAAGCAGGTCGAGAAAGAGATGGCGGTGTTCCTGAAGAAACTCGACCGCCAGGGGTGAACTAATCCCTGTGGGAGCTGGCTTGCCTGCGATGCAGACAACTCGGTTAATCAGTTACACCGAGGTGATGCCATCGCAGGCAAGCCAGCTCCCACATTTGATCTCCATTAGTCGGGAGGTCAGGGGTGGCTCAGTACCACCGCGCCTCGCCAGGCGGGCGTTTCTTGAAGCGCTTCATGCTCCACATGTACTGGCTCGGATAGGCGCCAACATAGCGTTCCACCACCTTGCTCATGGCCGCGCAGGACGTGGCGGTGTCGGTGCTGTACATCTCTTCGGGCGCGGCTTCCAGGATCACTTTGTAACCCGAGCCGTCCGGCAGCCGCAGGGCATGCAGGAACACGCCGACGGCCTTGTGGCCCGCGAGCATGTTCGGCACGAACTTGCTGGTCAGCGCCTGGGTCGCGAAAAACGGTACGAAAATCCCGGCCGATTCCGCGGGCTCCGGGTCGGCAGGGATGCCTACCTGGCCACCTTTGCGCACTTCCTTGATCACACTGAGAATGCCCTCCTTGGTCGACGCCGCCACGCGGTTACCCAGTTGCACGCGCTGTTTGCGCAGCAAATCGTCCACAGCCTTGAGCTTCGGCGGCCGATAGAAAATGATCGGTTTGCACTGGCTGCAATAGAAGTGGTTCAACACCTCCCAGTTGCCCAGGTGGCTGGTGATACCCACCACGCCTTTGCCCGAGGCCAGGGCTTCGTGCAGCACTTCCAGGCCTTCGACTTCACGCACCAGGTCGATGGACCGCTGGGCGGGCCAGATCCAGGCGCAGGCGCTTTCGGTCAGCGACTTGCCGATGTCCTTGAGGCTCTGGCCGACCAGACGCTCGCGCGCGGCCGGGTCCATGTCCGGGAAGCATTTGGAGAGGTTGATCCGCACCGTCTCGCGAGAGCGGTTGGGGGTTTTCCACATGATCCAGCCAATCGCCGTGCCGACCGCTTGAACCGCGCGCCAGGGCAATAGGGCAAACAACCGAAGAGCGCCTACCAGCAAGGCGCCTTTAAACTTTTCCACAGGTCACTCCTGATCGTGTGTGTGGTGCGCAAAGCGGGCATTCTAACCGGCGTTGGCCAAGTCCGCGTAACGGTCGCAGTCTTGAGTGTGGTCCATGACCATCCCCGAGGCCTGCATGAACGCGTAACAGATGGTCGGGCCGACGAAGGTGAAGCCGGCTTTTTTCAAGGCTTTGCTCATGGCCTCGGCCTCGGGTGTAATCGCCGGGACCTCGCTGCGATCCTTGAAGTGATTGACCTTGGGCACGCCGCCGACAAACGACCAGAGCAACCCGACCGGCTCCTCCAGCGCCAGCCAGGCCGCGGCGTTGCGGCGGGTAGCATTGAGCTTCAGGCGGTTGCGCACAATGCCTGGGTCGAGCATCAGTGCTTCGATCTCCGCATCGCTCAGTTGCGCCAGGCGTTGCGCATCAAACCCGAACAAGACCTTTCGATAATGCTCGCGTTTGCGTAAAACGGTGATCCAGGACAGGCCCGCCTGGAACCCTTCGAGCAAAAGCAACTCGAACAGACCCTGCGCATCGCGCAGCGGCGTTCCCCACTCCTGATCGTGATAAGCCATGTACAGCGGATCTTCAGAACACCAAAAGCAGCGTGGCATAAGGCTCCAGGGGATGGTGGCGCGGCCGAATCGGGTATACTCCCGCTCTTTAAATCGCAGCCCAAGTAACAGGTGAATTTCGTGAGCCAGCCTACGCCAGCCGTGCGTACCTTCCAAGACTTGATCCTCGCCCTCCAGCAATACTGGGCCGAGCAAGGTTGTGTGGTACTTCAGCCCTACGATATGGAAGTAGGCGCCGGCACTTTCCACACCGCTACCTTCCTGCGGGCCATCGGCCCGGAAACCTGGAACGCCGCTTATGTGCAGCCCAGTCGTCGCCCGACTGACGGCCGCTACGGCGAAAACCCGAACCGCCTGCAGCACTACTACCAGTTCCAGGTGGTATTGAAGCCGAACCCGGACAACTTCCAGGAGCTGTACCTGGGCTCGCTGAAACACGTCGGCCTGGACCCGCTGGTCCACGACATCCGTTTCGTCGAAGACAACTGGGAATCGCCGACCCTGGGTGCATGGGGCCTGGGCTGGGAAGTCTGGCTGAACGGCATGGAAGTGACGCAGTTCACTTACTTCCAGCAAGCCGGTGGCATCGAGTGCTACCCGGTCACCGGCGAAATCACCTACGGCCTTGAGCGCCTGGCCATGTACCTGCAGGGCGTGGACTCGGTATACGACCTGGTGTGGGCTGACGGCCCGTTCGGCAAAGTGACCTACGGCGACGTGTTCCACCAGAACGAAGTGGAGCAGTCCACTTACAACTTCGAACACGCCAACGTCGAGAAGCTGTTCGAACTGTTCGACTTCTATGAAAGCGAAGCCAAGCGCCTGATCGAACTCGACCAGCCGCTGCCGCTGCCGAGCTATGAAATGGTGTTGAAGGCGTCCCATACCTTCAACCTGCTGGACGCCCGCCGTGCCATTTCGGTGACCGCGCGCCAGCAATACATTCTGCGTGTACGCACCCTGGCGCGTTCCGTCGCCCAAGCCTACCTGCTGGCTCGCGCCAAGCTGGGCTTCCCGATGGCAACCCCGGACCTGCGTGATGAAGTGTTGGCTAAGCTGGAGGCTGCACAATGAGTGCTCAAGATTTCCTGGTTGAACTGGGCACCGAAGAGCTGCCACCCAAGGCACTCAATACCCTGGCCGATGCATTCCTGGCCGGTATCGAAAAGGGCCTGCACAGCGCCGGCCTGAAGTTTGAAGCGAAAAAAGTCTACGCCGCGCCACGTCGCCTGGCCGTGTTGCTGACCGCGCTGGAAACCCAGCAGCCGGACCGCAGCATCAACCTCGACGGTCCGCCGCGTCAGGCTGCTTTCGATGCAGAAGGTAACCCGACCCAGGCCGCCCTTGGTTTCGCCAAGAAGTGTGGCGTCGAGCTGAGCGAGATCGACCAGAGCGGCCCGAAACTGCGCTTCAGCCAGGTGATCACCGGCAAGCCGACCGCCAGCCTGTTGCCGACCATTGTTGAAGATTCCCTTAACGACCTGCCGATCCCCAAGCGCATGCGCTGGGGTGCGCGCAAGGAAGAGTTCGTACGCCCGACCCAATGGCTGGTGATGCTGCTCGGTGACCAGGTCATCGACTGCACGATCCTCGCCCAGAAGGCCGGTCGTGACTCCCGTGGTCACCGCTTCCACCACCCGCAAGCTGTGCGCATCACTTCGCCGGCCAACTACGCCGCCGACCTGCGTGCCGCTTACGTGCTGGCCGATGCCAATGAGCGTCGCGAGCTGATCAGCAAGCGCACCGAAGAGCTGGCCCGCCTGCAGGAAGGCACCGCCATCGTGCCGCCAAGCCTGCTCGACGAAGTGACCGCGCTGGTTGAATGGCCGGTGCCGCTGGTCTGCTCGTTCGAAGAACGTTTCCTCGACGTGCCGCAAGAAGCCCTGATCACCACCATGCAGGACAACCAGAAGTATTTCTGCCTGCTGGATGTGGATGGCAAGTTGCTGCCGCGCTTTATCACCGTGGCCAACATCGAGAGCAAGGACCCGCAACAGATCATCGCCGGTAACGAGAAAGTCGTTCGCCCGCGCCTGACTGACGCCGAGTTCTTCTTCAAGCAAGACAAGAAGCAGAAACTCGAAGACTTCAACCTGCGCCTGCAGAACGTGGTGTTCCAGGAAAAACTCGGCAGCGTCTACGACAAGGCCGTGCGTGTTTCCAAGCTGGCCGCCTACATTGCGCCGCGCATTGGCGGTGATGCTGCGTGGGCTGCGCGTGCAGGCCTGCTGTCCAAGTGCGACCTGGCCACTGAGATGGTCGGCGAGTTCCCGGAGATGCAAGGTGTTGCCGGTTACTACTACGCCCTCAACGACGGCGAGCCGGACGATGTGGCCCTGGCGCTGAACGAGCAGTACATGCCGCGCGGTGCCGGCGCTGAATTGCCGACCACCCTGACCGGTGCGGCCGTGGCCATTGCCGACAAGCTGGACACCCTCGTCGGTATCTTCGGTATCGGCATGTTGCCTACCGGCAGCAAAGACCCCTATGCCCTGCGCCGTGCAGCCCTGGGCGTGCTGCGTATCCTGATCGACAAGAAGCTCGACCTCGACCTGACCCAGGCCGTGGTGTTCGCCGTCGGCCAGTTTGGTGGCAAGGTCAAGCAAGCCGGCCTGGCCGAGCAGGTGCTGGAGTTCGTGTTCGACCGCCTGCGTGCGCGTTACGAAGACGAAGGCGTGGACGTTTCCGTCTACCTGTCGGTCCGTGCCCTGCAGCCGGGTTCGGCGTTGGACTTCGACCAGCGCGTACAAGCCGTGCAGGCCTTCCGCAAATTGCCGGAGGCCGATGCATTGGCCGCGGTGAACAAGCGTGTGTCGAACCTGCTGAGCAAGGCCGAAGGCCTGGGCAATGCCGATGTCGACCCTGGGCTGTTCGCCGATGCCAAGGAGTTCTCGCTGAACTCGGCCATCGCCAAGGCAGAAAACGCAGTCAAGCCGCTGATCGCCGAGCGCAATTACGCCGAAGCACTGGCGCGCCTGGCCACCTTGCGCGAGCCGGTGGATGCGTTCTTCGAAGCGGTGATGATCAATGCCGAAGACGCGGGTGTACGTAAAAACCGCTATGCCATGCTGGCGCGCCTGCGTGGTTTGTTCGTCAATATTGCTGACATTTCGACACTGAGCTGACCATGTTGAAACTGCTGATTCTCGATCGGGACGGAGTGATCAATTACGACTCCGACGCTTACATCAAGTCGGTGGCGGAATGGATTCCATTGCCCGGTTCGATCGAGGCCATCGCGCAGTTGAGCAAAGCCGGCTGGACCGTGGCCATCGCCACCAACCAGTCCGGCATCGCCCGCGGCTATTACGACATCGCCACCCTGGACGCCATGCACGCGCGCTTGCGCACGTTGGTGGCCGAGCAGGGCGGTGAGGTCGGGCTGGTGGTGTATTGCCCGCATGGGCCGGACGAGGGCTGCGATTGCCGCAAACCCAAGCCCGGCATGTTGAAAATCATTGCAGAACATTACAAGGTGCCCTTGGCTGGGATATGGTTCGTCGGCGACAGCCTCGGTGACCTGGAGGCGGCCAAAGCCGTCGACTCTCAGCCAGTTTTGGTTAAGACCGGGAAAGGCGAAAAGACCCAGGCGAAAAACCTGCCGGTAGGCACCTTGATTTTTGACGATCTGGCGGCGGTTGCCGCAGAACTTATCAACAACTAGCCGCCCTCGACTTCCTGACCAAGGATTGATCGGGAGTGCGCTTTTAACAGGCGGGCGTTGTCCCGCAACGGTAAATGCCGCCATGTCGATTTTGCAGGCCATCAGAACCTTTTTCTTTTACCTGCTGCTGGGCACCAGTTCCTTCCTCTGGTGCACCCTGAGCTTTTTTATTGCGCCATTCCTGCCATTCAAGGCGCGCTACCGCTTTATCAATGTGTATTGGTGCCGCTGCGCGTTGTGGCTGTCCAAAGTGTTTTTGGGCATTCGTTTCGAAATCAAAGGCGCCGAAAACGTCCCGGAGCAGCCTTGCGTGATTCTGTCGAACCACCAGAGCACGTGGGAAACATTCTTCCTCTCGGCGTACTTCTCACCCCTGAGCCAGGTGCTCAAGCGTGAACTGCTGTACGTGCCGTTCTTCGGCTGGGCCATGGCCATGTTGCGTCCTATCGCGATTGACCGTGACAACCCCAAGGCCGCGCTCAAGCACGTAGCCAAGAAGGGCGACGAGCTGCTCAAGGATGGCGTTTGGGTGCTGATCTTCCCTGAAGGCACGCGTGTACCGTTCGGCACCGTAGGCAAGTTCTCACGCGGAGGTACGGCATTGGCGGTTAATGCCAACCTGCCTGTGCTGCCGATTGCCCATAACGCCGGCAAGTTCTGGCCTAAAACCGGCTGGGCAAAACGCGCAGGCACCATCACTGTGGTGATCGGCGAACCGATGTATGCCGAGGGCGAGGGCCCGCGTGCCATCGCGGCGCTGAATGACCGTGCCGCAGCATGGAATGAAGCTCAGCAACGGGCCATGGGCTCGCTGCCGCCGGAACCGATTGTGGTCGATACGCCGGTGATCTGAGCTTCTGTGGATAACCTGTGTACGCTTTGTTGGCGAATTGATGTTTTTCAGTCCTAACAATCTGATTTACTTACATATTTCTGAAGCTCATAAAATCCCGAAAAAGGTGCATAAGTTTTTTCGGAATTAAAAAACCGGTCCTTGAGACCGGTTTTTTATGCACAACGTAAAAGTGGGTATTTTCAGTCCTCCAGCAGCGGCAGTTGAAGGCTGAACGTTGTGCCTTTTCCCACCACGCTTTCGCAACCGATACGCCCACCATGACGCTCGATGACGGCCTTGACCATGGTCAACCCCAATCCGAGTCCCTCACTGCCTTGGGCAGAATCGAAGCGGCGATATTGGCTGAACAACTCCGGCAAGTCTTCGGGGGCTATTCCCGGGCCCTGGTCGCTGATTCGGCATTCCAACCAGCCTTGCGCACTGCTGTGGCTCAACCTGACAGTAGTACCCGACGTCGAGTATTTGATCGCGTTCTCCAACACGTTGAACAATGCACGCGTGAGTAACGACTGATCGGCCGAGACCATGCTCTCATCTTCCTCCTCCAGGTCATTTACCAAGTGAATGCCCTTGAGCTGGGCGATCACCGCCACCTGGTCAAAGGCATCCATCACCAGCATCGCGAACAGGGTCGGCTGGAATTGATAGCCGTCAGCTTCTGCCTTCGCCAGTTGTACGAACGACTCGGTGAGGCTCAAGGCGCGTCGAACCTGCTGCTCGATCTGGGCGAAAACCGGTGACTCGCCATCGTGCACATCCAGCAGCGCGAGGATCGCCGAGTGGGGCGCGCGCAGGTCGTGGGAAAGGAAACGCAGCATGGTCTCGCGGTGCTGCTGCGCATCGCGCTCCTTGCTCAGGTCCGTGAGGCTCAACAACCAGCCAAGTGCGACATCACCTTCAGCCGGCAGCAAGGGCGCCAGCTCCATGCGCAGGCTGCGCTGGTGAATGTCGCGGAACTCCACGAGCTCCAGCGCAGAAAGGGCAGGGCGCACGCCGTTATGCAGCGGGGGGTAACCAAGGTCGGCGAGTTGTTCGAGAAGGTTTTCGTTGACCAGGACATTGCCGAATACTTCGCGGGCAATGCGGTTGGCCAGCAGGATATTGCCCCTGGGATCGGTAATCAGCGTGGCCACCGGGAGGCACTCCAACCCATCCGCCATAAAGCGCCGGGTGTCACGTGTGCGACTGACGGCTTGCTCCAGGGCAAAGATCCGCGCCTGCAGCACGTCGCCTTTGCTGGCGGGGGCTCGGCGCCGTTCGGGCAGCACTTTGGGTTCGTTGTCCAGGCGCGCCAATTCCCAGCCGAAGTAGGCAAGGATCACGCTCAGGCGTCGCCAATTCCAGATCAGGTAGCTGAGTAGCAGCCCGATCAGGCAGGCAGCAGGCGACCACCAGTGGCCAAGGCGCAACAGAGCCCATGAGCCGAGCAACGCAGCGACCATGCAGCCCAGTGTCATCCAGAGCGCGTAGCGTGGACGATACAGCAGCAAACCCAATAACAAGGCAACCAGCGACGTCGCCAGGGCCGCCGCCAGCCAGCCGGGCAGGTCGACGATGCTTCGCCCCAGCAGCAAACCGTTAAGCACATTCGCTTGAATCTCCACCCCCGCAGTGGTGCCAACATTGGAAGAGAGTGGCGTGACAAAACGATCACCCATTCCAGAGGCGGTGGCACCCACGAGGATCAAACGGCCGCGCAGCCGTTCAGGGGGCACCTCACCGCGTAGTACGCTGGCGTAGGAAACACTCGGGAAATGCGTATGAGCGGCGATGAAAGGGATGCGAATTGCGTGCTCCCTGTGCCAGTGCGACTCGATCGCTTCCTGCGGCTCGCCCGGCATGGACGCCTGTTCACCACTCAACTGAAAGGCCAGCCACGCCAGCTGCGCTGCGGTGTCATTGGGCGGGCCTTCGCGCATATACAGGCTGCGCACAACGCCGTCGCTGTCAGCTTCCACGTTGATATGGCCAACACCCTTGGCGCATTTAAGCAGCGCCAATATTTGCTGCCCTGGCTGGCTGTAGCTGGCATTGCCCTCCCGCACAAGCGGCAACAATACATTGCCGGCGTTACAAACAGCCTCAGCCAGGCGCTTGTCATCAGCCGGATTCCCGGGCTCGCTGAAGATCACATCAAACAGGATACCTGCCGGTTGTGCGGCACTCAGGCGATCGATCAGGTCGGCGTGCAAACTACGCGGCCAGGGCCATTGGCCGAGTTTCTTCAGGCTGGGATCATCAATCGTCACCAGTAAGATGCGCGGGTCGACCGGCAAAGCTGTCAAGCGACGCAGGCTGTCATATAACGGGTTGTTCAGGGCAAGGCCAGGGCTCAGCGACAGGTAAGCCGTGACCGGCAGTAACAACAAACCAATCCACAGCCACTCGCGCACCAAGCCATGGAACAGGCGTTGGGCATGCGTGGGTTGGCGTTTTTCGGGCTTGCCCCAGAGCATCATCGGTCAGCCACCGGAAGCCTGCGCCTGTGTGGCGGGCGGGTAATAGAAAATATCATAGACCCCCGTTTCTCCTTCCAGGCCATGTGCATCGTACGCCGACACTCGCACGTGATAGAACGACGCCTTGAGCCCAGTGAAGCTCATTTCTGGTTCACTGGAAAAGTTTTCCTGCTTGATGTCCATGAATGTTTTATCACTGGCCACTTGAGCCCTATACCGTTGGGCACCGGTTACCGGGCGCAGGTACAAACGCCAAACCGGTGAATCTCCTTTTTGCCCATCCTGGCCGATCAGCTTGGGGGCGGCCAGCAACTCGACCGGTTTGAGATCGCCTTGTTTCTTGAACAGCAAACCCTGCCGAGCGTCGACTTTTACTTCGCTTGCGACAGGGCGCATTTTCATTTCACGGTTGACCGCCACTTGGCCATCGAGTACTTCCAGCACCGATTGCTCACCGTCATCACGCACTCGAAAATGTGTGCCTCGCACGCCAAGGACACCCACCGGGGTGACGATCTGGAAACGGTCATAATCGGTAGCCTGCTTGATCACGTAGGCTTCGGCCTGGCCCTGCTCAAGTATCACCTGGGGTATCGATTGCTTCTCATCCAGGTGTAAACGCACTTGAGAACTGGAAGGCAGCACCACCCGAGAACCATCGCCCAGCAACAGACTTACAAACGCCGACGCCGAAGTTTTCACGCCTTCCTGCTCATCAATGGTCATGCCTTCCTGCAGTGGGGTGGCCTTGCCTTTCGAGTCGAGCTTCCAGGCTTCGCCGTTCAGGTGCTGGACAACCGCAGGCAATGGTTGTGCACGGCACAGCGCGTGATCATCAAGATAAGGCGCGCGTACCTGAGCCGACGCACTCGTCGTGCCCACCATCAAGGTCAACAGTGAGGGCAGGGCGCGGCGCATGGAATGGGAGGAAAGGATCATGGTGCTCATCAAGTCAAGGTTCCAGAGTGCATCTGACATCATCACGCAGGCGTTTACGGCAGCGCACGTGTCGGCTGATCCTTTTACTTACTGCCGGGAGCCGGTATCTTTCCCCTAAGGATATCGAGGTCTTTCAATCGGCCAGGGTTCTTTGATATCAGCGTACCGAGAGTTCCAAGGGGTCGTTGGATCTGACCACAATTCTTCAGATTCAAGGGCCGGCAACTGCGCAGTATGTGCCGTTTCTTCTCAGGCCGTCGGCTGCCATATTTTTAGTAGAAAGGACCCCCGACATGCGTGTCGCAATACTGGATGACGAACCTGCTGAATTGCGGCGGGTGGAACAGACACTGCGACAGATCCCCAGTACTGCGGAACAGCCGTGGTCCGTGCATTGCTTCGAACGCGGAGAAGACCTGCTGCGCCAACTGCGCCGGGAAACGTTTGACCTGCTGATACTCGACTGGCAACTGCCCGACATCACCGGTATCGCGTTGCTGCGCTGGACCCGCGAACACATGGAATCGCCCCCCGCCGTAATCATGCTCACCAGCCGCGATGCCGAGAGCGATATCGTCACGGCGCTCAATAGCGGCGCCGACGACTACGTCAGCAAACCCTTTCGCCCGAATGAACTCAAGGCGAGAGTTACGGCGGTATTGCGGCGCCATGGCCTGCAAAAGTCGGCGACGCAGGAAGTGCAAAGCTTCAATGACTTGACCTTCGACGATGCCGAGCTGACTGTCACCCGTGCAGGCAAACCAATCAACCTTACCGAGCGCGAGTACCGCCTCGCCAGTTGTTTGTTCGCCAACCTGGCGCGGCCCCTTTCCCGCGAATATCTCTATGAACGTTTCTGGACCCATGAGGAAATGGTTTCGTCACGCCCACTGGATACGCATATCTACCGGTTGCGCAACAAGCTGGGGCTGACGGCTGATCGAGGGTGGCAGCTGTTGACGATCTACGGGTATGGGTATCGGTTGGAGAGTGTTGCAGCGGCACAGGGCTAAAACTGTGATGTTCCACGTGGAGCATTCTTAAAAGTTAACCAATAAAAAAGGCCAACGCTAAGCGTTGGCCTTTTTGGTTTAGCAGGGGTACCTGATCAGAAGTCCAGGTTAGACACCGCCAATGCGTTGCTTTCGATGAAGTCACGGCGAGGCTCGACTGCATCACCCATCAGGGTGTTGAAGATCTGGTCTGCGCCAATGGCGTCTTCGATGGTCACACGCAGCATGCGACGTTGCGCTGGGTCCATGGTGGTTTCCCACAGCTGATCCGGGTTCATTTCGCCCAGACCTTTGTATCGCTGAATGGTATGACGCTTGGTGCTTTCTGCCATCAGCCAATCAAGGGCTTCCTTGAATTCCTTGACCTGCTTCTTGCGTTCGCCACGCTGGATATAAGCACCGTCGTCCAGCAGGGTGCTCAATTGCGCACCCAGGGTGACCACGGTCTTGTAGTCATTGCTACCGAAGAAGTCGCGGTTAAAGGTGACGTAATTCGACAGGCCGTGGGAGATCAGCTCAACCTCTGGCAGCCACACGTTACGTTCACGGTCCTCGCGCAGGCTGGCTTTGTAGACCAGTCCGGACTTCTCGGAAGTACGCAGGCGAGCTTCGTATTGAGCCAGCCAATTCTGCATGTGAGCGTGGTCGCCCAACTGCTCCAGGCTTACGGACGGCAGATAGATGAAGTGCTCGGTCAACTCCTGTGGATACAGGCGCGACAGACGTTTGAGCGTCTTCATTACCATGCGGAAGTCGTTAACCAGACGCTCCAACGCTTCACCGGAAATGCCCGGGGCTTCGTCGTTCAAGTGCAGGCTGGCATCTTCCAGGGCCGACTGCGTCATGTACTCTTCCATGGCGTCGTCGTCTTTGATGTATTGCTCTTGCTTGCCCTTTTTGACTTTGTACAACGGCGGTTGCGCGATGTAGATGTAGCCGCGCTCGATCAGCTCCGGCAACTGACGGAAGAAGAAGGTCAGCAGCAGGGTGCGGATGTGCGAACCGTCGACGTCAGCATCGGTCATGATGATGATGTTGTGGTAACGCAACTTGTCGATGTTGTACTCGTCACGGCCGATACCGCAGCCCAACGCCGTGATCAAGGTGCCGACTTCCTGCGAGGAAATCATCTTGTCGAAGCGGGCCTTCTCGACGTTCAGGATCTTACCCTTCAACGGCAGGATGGCCTGGGTGCGACGGTTACGACCCTGCTTGGCGGAACCGCCAGCAGAGTCACCTTCCACCAGGTAAAGTTCGGAGAGGGCAGGGTCCTTCTCCTGGCAGTCAGCCAGTTTGCCTGGCAAGCCGGCGATATCCAGCGCGCCTTTACGACGGGTCATCTCACGGGCTTTACGCGCTGCTTCACGCGCACGTGCCGCGTCGATCATCTTGCCGACAACCAGCTTGGCTTCGTTCGGGTTTTCCAGCAGGAAGTCGGAGAAGTACTTGCCCATTTCCTGTTCGACAGCGGTCTTCACTTCGGAAGAAACCAGCTTGTCTTTGGTCTGGGAGCTGAATTTCGGGTCCGGCACTTTCACCGAAATAATCGCAGTCAGGCCTTCACGCGCATCGTCACCGGTGGTGGCAACTTTATGCTTTTTGGCGAGGCCTTCGGCTTCGATGTAGTTGTTCAGGTTACGCGTCAGTGCGGAACGGAAACCCACCAAGTGAGTGCCGCCATCGCGCTGTGGAATGTTGTTGGTGAAGCACAACAGGTTCTCGTTGAAGCTGTCGTTCCACTGCAAGGCGATTTCTACGCCGATGCCGTCTTCACGCTGAATGTTGAAGTGGAACACCTGGTTGACCGCAGTCTTGTTGGTGTTCAGGTATTCAACGAATGCACGCAGGCCGCCTTCGTACTTGAACAGCTCTTCCTTGCCGCTGCGTTCATCCTTGAGGACGATACCGACACCGGAGTTGAGGAAGGACAGTTCACGAATACGCTTGGCCAGGATGTCCCAGCTGAAGTGGATATTCTTGAAGGTTTCGTCAGACGGCTTGAAGTGAATCTGCGTACCGGTGGTTTCACTTTCACCAACGATTTTCATCGGTTCTTGTGGAACACCGTGCACGTAGGTCTGTTCCCAGATCTTGCCGCTACGGCGAACAGTCAGGATCAGCTCTTCGGACAGAGCGTTCACTACCGACACACCTACACCGTGCAAACCGCCGGAGACTTTATAGGAGTTGTCGTCGAATTTACCGCCGGCGTGGAGCACGGTCATGATGACCTCTGCTGCCGAAACGCCTTCTTCTTTGTGCACGTCTACCGGAATGCCGCGACCGTTGTCGCGTACGGTAATCGATTCATCCGGGTGGATGATGATGCTGATGTCGTCGCAGTGACCGGCCAGGGCTTCGTCGATGGAGTTGTCGACCACCTCGAACACCATGTGGTGCAGACCGCTACCGTCATCAGTGTCGCCAATGTACATACCGGGACGTTTGCGTACGGCATCCAAACCTTTCAGCACTTTAATGCTGGTCGAGTCGTACGTGTTTTCTTCGCTCATGCCTTCACTCCCGATGGTCGTGGGTCTGGGTGATACGGCCTTGTTCCACGTGGAACAAAGCAACTGGCGTTTCCGTCTGCCAGCCTTCCCTCAATAATTCGTGGTCTACACAGGTGATAAACACCTGGCAGCGTAATTCTTCCAACAAGCGGCATAACGCGCGGCGGTGCTGCTCGTCGAGTTCGGACGGCAAGTCATCCACCAGATAAATACACTGACCACGCCGGGCTTGGCTGACCAAATGCCCCTGGGCAATACGCAGTGCACACACCACCAACTTCTGCTGACCCCGGGACAAGATGTCCGCGGCATTGTGTGCGCCCAATCTAAGACGCAAATCTGCTCGCTGGGGTCCGGCCTGGGTGTGACCAATTTGCTGATCCCGCTGCAAGGACGTGGCGAGTACAGCACTCAACTCACGGTCTTTGTCCCAACCACGGTAGTAACTCAGCGTCAGGCCCTCGAGGTCCAACAACTCACTCAAGGTCTGTTCAAAGACTGGCTTCAAGGCTTTGATATAGGCGCGGCGGTATTCATCTATTTCGTCGCTGGCCAGGCACAGTTCCCGGTCCCAGGCCGCTTGCGAAGCGGCGTCAAGTGTACCATGCCGCAGCCATGAGTTCCGCTGCCGCAAGGCCTTCTGCAGGCGCTGCCAAGTGGCCATGAACCGAGGTTCCACGTGGAACACACCCCAATCGAGGAATTGCCTGCGGATTTTCGGTGCCCCCTCCAGCAAGCGGAAGCTGTCGGGGTTAATCAACTGCAACGGCAGGATTTCTGCCAGCTGCGCGGCGCTGCGAGCATTTTGCCCGTCGATGCGAATTTGAAACTCGCCACCGCGATCACGTGAAATCCCCAGGCTGCTGTGCCCACCTTCAGCCAGTTCGACTTGACCAAACACCGTGCACGCCAATTGTTCGTACTGAATAACCGGCAACAGGCGAGCACTGCGAAAGGAACGGGCGAGCCCCAACAGATGAATGGCTTCCAGCACGCTGGTTTTGCCACTGCCATTGGCGCCGTATAGGATATTGATGCGGGGGGAGGGGGAGAAGGTCACCGGGTGCAGATTGCGCACCGCGGTGACCGAGACGCGACTAAGGGACATCTAGCTTCTGCTGAGCATGATTACAGGCGCATCGGCATAACAACGTAAGCCGAGTCGTCGTTGTCGGATTCCTGTACCAGGGCGCTGCTGTTGGAGTCAGACAGAATCAGGCGAACCTGTTCGGTCGTCATCACACCCAGCACGTCCAGCAGGTAGCTCACGTTGAAGCCGATTTCCAGGGAGCCACCGTTGTAGTCGACGCCCACTTCCTCTTCCGCTTCTTCCTGCTCCGGGTTATTGGCCTGGATTTTCAGCTGACCGTTGGCCAGTTGCAGACGGATACCACGGTACTTCTCGTTGGACAAAATCGCGGTACGGCTGAAAGCTTCACGCAGGGCCTGGCGATCGCCGATTACCAGTTTGTCGCCGCCTTTAGGCAGTACGCGCTCGTAATCCGGGAATTTGCCGTCAACCAGCTTGGAGGTGAAGGTGAATTCGCCAGTGGTGGCACGGATGTGGTGCTGACCCAATACGATGCTGACATTGCCATCCGGCTCGGTGAGCAGGCGCGCCAGCTCAAGGATACCTTTACGCGGCACGATCACCTGGTGGCGATCCGGCTGGCCGATATCGGCCTTCATCGAGCACATGGCCAGACGGTGACCGTCGGTGGCTACAGCGCGGATGATCCCTTCGGATACTTCCAGCAACATACCGTTGAGGTAGTAACGCACGTCCTGTTGAGCCATGGCGAAGCTGGTGCGCTCGATCAAACGGCGCAGCTTGCTCTGCTCCAGGCTGCAGGTCAGCGAGCCTGGGCCTTCTTCCACAGTCGGGAAGTCATTGGCTGGCAATGTAGACAGGGTGAAACGGCTACGGCCGGCCTTGACTACCAGCTTCTGCTCATCAACCTTGATGTCGATCAGCGCGTCGTTCGGCAAGCTCTTGCAGATATCCATCAGCTTGCGCGCCGGCACAGTGATCTCGCCCGGCTCAGCAGGCTCTTCCAGCTGTACACGACCGACCAGCTCGACTTCCAGGTCGGTACCGGTCAAAGACAATTGCTGGCCTTCGACCACCAGCAATACGTTGGAGAGCACCGGCAAGGTCTGTCGGCGCTCGACGACGCCTGCGACCAGTTGCAGGGGTTTCAACAGGGCTTCGCGTTGAATGGTGAAATGCATGGTCTAGTCCCTTGCCTTAATAAGCTGCGCTGGTGTCATCAAGTAGTCAGTGTACGCAGCAGGTTCTTGTAGTCCTCGCGAATATCCGCGTCGGATTCCTTAAGTTCGTTGATCTTGCGGCACGCGTGCAAGACCGTAGTGTGGTCGCGGCCGCCAAACACATCGCCGATTTCCGGCAGGCTATGGTTGGTCAACTCCTTGGAGAGGGCCATCGCTACCTGACGCGGACGAGCTACCGAGCGCGAACGGCGCTTGGACAGCAGGTCGGAAATCTTGATCTTGTAGTACTCGGCCACGGTGCGCTGGATGTTATCCACACTCACCAGCTTGTCTTGCAGGGCCAGCAAGTCTTTCAGGGATTCGCGAATCAGCTCGATGGTGATGTCGCGACCCATGAAGTGCGAATGCGCGATGACCCGCTTGAGCGCGCCTTCGAGCTCACGCACGTTGGAGCGAATGCGTTGGGCGATGAAGAACGCAGCGTCGTGGGGCAGGTCGACTTTGGCCTGGTCGGCCTTTTTCATCAGGATCGCGACGCGGGTTTCCAGTTCCGGCGGCTCTACCGCAACGGTCAGGCCCCAGCCGAAGCGCGACTTCAAGCGTTCTTCCAGGCCTTCGATTTCCTTCGGATAACGGTCACTGGTCAAGATGACCTGTTGGCCGCCTTCGAGCAGGGCGTTGAAGGTGTGGAAGAACTCTTCCTGGGAACGTTCCTTGCGAGCGAAGAATTGAATGTCATCGATCAGCAAGGCATCCACCGATCGGTAGAAACGCTTGAACTCGTTGATGGCATTAAGCTGCAAGGCCTTGACCATGTCAGCCACGAAGCGCTCCGAGTGCAGGTACACGACCTTCGCATTCGGGTTCTTCTTTAACAGGTGGTTACCCACTGCGTGCATCAAGTGTGTCTTACCCAAACCCACGCCACCATAAAGGAAGAGCGGGTTGTAGCCGTGCTTGGGGTTATCGGCTACTTGCCAGGCGGCCGCGCGGGCCAGCTGGTTGGATTTACCTTCGACGAAGTTCTCGAAGGTAAACGTACGATTTAGGTAACTGGTGTGCTTGAGCGCGCCTTCGACTTGCACGGTGCGCTGTTCGGCGCGAACCGGAGCCTGTTGGGAGCTGGCACCGGCCATCGGGTCGAAGCTGTCGCGGGACGGCTCTTCATTAATAGGCGCGTTTTTCTGCGACGAGGATTTCGAAGGCGCCTGGGCGACCGGTGCCGGCGAGTTATTAACAGGTGCCGCAGCAGCCTGAGCCTGCGAGGCACTCGCTGCCAACGGCGCATTCGGCGCGGCGCGTGGCGCAGAGCTGCGTTTGCTGCCTATTAATAAGGAAAGCACAGGTGCGAGGCCGTTGCCGTGTTCATCGAGCAATTCGAGAACGCGGCTCAGGTACTTCTCGTTGACCCAGTCGAGTACAAAACGATTGGGCGCATAGACACGCAACTCGTCGCCTTCGGCTTCGACCTGTAGTGGACGGATCCAGGTGTTGAATTGCTGGGCAGGCAGCTCTTCGCGCAAAAGCTCCACGCACTGCTGCCAAAGTTCCACTGACACGGATATCCCCTAAGTTGAAAGCCGGTGAGGCAAAAACAGCCGCCATTGTAGCGGCCAGCCGCCCACTTATCCACATGTAGGTTGCGCACAGGCCACCCAAAATCAACGCCTTATCCGCAAAAAAGGCGACCAGTGGTCTGTGCATAAGCTCTGTGGATAAGCGTACCTAAGCTCGTTGTACAAGTGGGGGTTAAAGTCTGTGGGTAACTGGCCTGTGGATAACAACCCATTCCACCCACAGCTTATCCGACAGTGCAGCACAGGCAGAGCACCGTTTTCCCCTGTAGTTGTCATTCTCTGTACAGCACGTGGAACAAGGCCTTGTGGCACTTATCCACAGAAGAAGGCGTGCCTAGCTTTTATAAGCATTACAGAAAAGCTTTAAATAACTTCCTTCTTTATTTTTATATCTATGGCACTGCCCATGAAAGCCCGGCGGACAGAAAGGGGCGGATTACCCGTAAAGATCTAATTAAAGGAAAAGCTGGTTGGAAATTGACCTAGAGGCTTGCTTTCTCTAGAATCGCCGGTCTCTTAAAACGGGGGCCATTCCGGCCCGTTGTGGACGAACCAGGTAACAACGCCATGAAACGTACTTTCCAACCAAGCACCATCAAACGCGCCCGTACTCACGGCTTCCGTGCTCGCATGGCTACCAAGAACGGCCGTGCTGTCCTGTCGCGTCGCCGCGCCAAAGGTCGTGCGCGTCTGGCAGTTTGATAATCCGGTACTGGTGGTGAGTCAGGACTTCAGTCGGGAAAAGCGTCTGCTTACCCCCCGGCACTTCAAGGCAGTCTTTGACTCCCCCACCGGCAAGGTTCCGGGGAAAAATCTCCTGCTCCTTGCGCGTAACAACGATCTGGATCACCCCCGTCTCGGGTTGGTGATCGGCAAGAAGAGCGTAAAGCTCTCCGTTGAGCGCAATCGCCTCAAGCGTCTGATGCGCGAATCGTTTCGCCTCCACCAGGACACTCTGGTTGGTTGGGATATTGTTATCGTCGCGCGCAAAGGCTTGGGGGATGTAGAAAACCCCGAATTGATTCAGCATTTCGGCAAGCTCTGGAAACGTCTGGCGCGTACCAACAAGCCAGCACCAGCAGTCAGCACCGAAACTGTAGGGGTAGACAGCACCGATGCGTAAACTGGCACTCGTTCCGATCCAGTTTTATCGCTATGCCATTAGTCCTCTGATGGCCAGCCACTGTCGTTTCTACCCCAGTTGTTCCTGCTACGCGTTAGAGGCCATAGAAAATCATGGCCTTCTGCGCGGTGGCTGGCTGACCTTTCGTCGTTTAGGTCGCTGTCATCCGTGGAATCCCGGTGGTTATGACCCGGTTCCACCTATCCCTACCTCCCGTTCTTCTTCGATGGCCGAGTAATCATGGATATTAAACGCACGATCCTGATCGTCGCCCTGGCAATCGTGTCCTACGTCATGGTTCTTAAGTGGAACCAGGACTACGGCCAGGCTGCCCTGCCGACTCAGAATGTTGCTACCAATCAGGCTGCGCCGGCTATTCCGGACACCCCGCTGGGTAACAATGCGTCCGCGAGTGCCGATGTTCCCAGCGCGAATGGCGAGACAAGCGCCCCTCTAGAAACGCCAGTGGTCACCAACAAAGACCTCATCCACGTGAAAACGGATGTGCTCGACCTGGCTATCGACCCACAAGGTGGTGATATCGCGCAGTTGAAACTGCCGCTGTATCCTCGTCGCCAAGACCATCCGGATGTTCCGTTCCAACTGTTCGATAACGGTGGTGAACGTACTTATCTGGCGCAAAGCGGCCTGACCGGCACCAATGGTCCGGATGCGCGTGCTACCGGTCGTCCGGTTTATTCGACCGAACAGAAGACTTATCAACTGGCTGACGGCCAGAACCAGTTGAACGTCGACCTGAAATTCAGCCTAGACGGCGTCAACTACATCAAGCGTTTCAGTTTCACGCGCGGTTTGTACGACCTGAAGGTCACTTACCTGATCGACAACACCAGCGAAAAACCGTGGAGCGGCAACCTGTTTGCCCAGCTCAAGCGTGATGGCAGCTCCGATCCGTCTTCCAGCACCGCCACCGGCACCGCGACTTACCTGGGCGCAGCCCTGTGGACAAGTGGCGAGCCGTACAAAAAAGTGTCGATGAAAGACATCGACAAGGGCGCACTGAAAGAAACGGTTCAAGGTGGTTGGGTAGCCTGGCTGCAACACTACTTTGTAACTGCGTGGATCCCGAACAAGGGTGATGCCAACCTGGTTCAAACCCGCAAGGACAGCCAGGGCAACTACATTATTGGCTTCACTGGCCCGGCGTTGACCGTCGCTCCAGGTGCCAAGGCTGAAACCAGCGCCACCCTGTACGCCGGCCCGAAAAGCCAGGCTGTGCTGAAAGAGTTGTCCCCAGGTCTGGAACTGACTGTGGATTACGGGATTCTGTGGTTCATTGCCCAGCCCATTTTCTGGCTGCTGCAAAATATCCACAGCATTGTGGGTAACTGGGGCTTCTCGATCATCTTCCTGACCATGCTGATCAAAGGGATCTTCTTCCCTCTGTCGGCCGCCAGCTACAAGTCGATGGCGCGTATGCGTGCCGTTGCACCGAAACTGGCCGCTCTGAAAGAGCAACATGGTGACGACCGGCAGAAAATGTCGCAGGCCATGATGGAGCTGTACAAGAAAGAGAAGATCAACCCGCTGGGTGGATGCTTGCCGATTCTGGTACAGATGCCGGTATTCCTGTCGCTGTACTGGGTACTCCTGGAAAGCGTGGAAATGCGCCAGGCACCGTTCATGCTGTGGATAACTGACCTGTCGATCAAGGACCCGTTCTTTATCCTGCCGATCATCATGGGCGCAACCATGTTTATCCAGCAGCGCTTGAACCCGACTCCGCCGGATCCGATGCAGGCCAAGGTGATGAAAATGATGCCAATCATCTTCACCTTCTTCTTCCTGTGGTTCCCGGCTGGTCTGGTGCTGTACTGGGTGGTCAACAACGTGTTGTCGATCTCTCAACAGTGGTACATCACACGTAAAATCGAAGCGGCTACCAAAAAAGCCGAGGCGTAATTTACTCTGTGGATAACCACTCAAGACGCCCCCTAGTGGGGCGTTTTGCTTTCCGTCACTTTTGTTCTGGAACCTGCTGATGAGCGCTCCTCGTGAAACCATCGCTGCTGTCGCTACCGCTCAAGGTCGCGGCGGCGTCGGTATCGTTCGTATTTCCGGGCCGCTTGCCGGCAAGGCCGCGCAGGCGATCAGTGGCCGCGAATTGAAGCCGCGTTACGCGCATTACGGTCCTTTCCTGGATGCTGACAACAGCGTGCTGGACGAGGGTCTGGCCTTGTATTTCCCGGGGCCGAACTCGTTCACCGGGGAAGACGTGCTGGAATTGCAGGGCCACGGTGGCCCGGTAGTGTTGGACATGCTCCTGCAGCGCTGTCTGCAATTGGGCTGCCGTCTCGCCCGGCCAGGTGAGTTCAGCGAACGCGCGTTTCTCAATGACAAGCTCGACCTGGCCCAGGCCGAAGCCATCGCGGACTTGATCGAAGCCAGTTCTGCACAGGCTGCACGTAACGCATTGCGCTCACTGCAAGGGGCGTTTTCCCTGCGTGTGCATAACTTGACTGAGCAATTGATCAGCCTGCGCATCTACGTGGAGGCGGCGATTGATTTCCCGGAAGAGGAAATCGACTTTCTTGCCGATGGCCACGTCCTGGCGATGCTCGATAAAGTCCGCGATGAGTTATCCACAGTGCTGCGCGAAGCCGGGCAGGGCGCGTTGCTCCGTGATGGCATGACGGTTGTGATCGCCGGGCGGCCGAATGCGGGTAAATCCAGCCTGCTCAATGCCCTGGCGGGTCGCGAAGCGGCAATCGTCACCGAGATTGCCGGCACTACGCGGGACATCCTGCGCGAACATATCCACATCGACGGCATGCCACTGCACGTGGTCGACACTGCCGGCTTGCGCGACACCGATGACCAGGTGGAAAAAATTGGCGTAGAGCGTGCGCTCAAGGCGATCGGCGAAGCGGACCGGGTATTGCTGGTGGTGGATGCCACCGCGCCGGAGGCGGTGGATCCTTTTGCGCTGTGGCCGGAATTCCTCGAGCAACGGCCGGACCCGGCCAAAGTGACCTTGGTTCGCAACAAGGCCGACCTGACGGGCGAAGCCATCGCCCTGCAAACCAGTGAAGATGGCCATGTCACCATCAGCCTGAGCGCAAAATCGGCAGGGGACGGTCTGGAATTGCTGCGCGAGCACCTCAAGGCCTGTATGGGCTACGAGCAGACCTCGGAAAGCAGCTTCAGTGCGCGCCGCAGGCACCTGGAGGCGCTGCGCCATGCGAGCGCGGCATTGGAGCACGGTCGGGCGCAGCTGACCTTGGCGGGGGCTGGGGAGCTGCTGGCCGAGGATTTACGTCAGGCGCAGCATCTGCTGGGGGAAATCACCGGTGCATTCAGCTCCGATGATTTGCTGGGGCGGATCTTTTCCAGCTTTTGTATCGGTAAATAACCACGTTATCTACAGCGGCCTTACCAGTTGTAGGACACCGTACCGAGCAAGGTACGGCTGTCACCCCAGTAGCAGCGGCCTGCATCGTTGCAACCGGATACATATTCCTTGTCGAACAGGTTCTTGGCGTTTACATCCACTGACCAGTGTTTGTCGATTTGATAGCCAACGGCCGCATCCACCAACGTGACGCTGCCTGCGTCCAACTTGCCGTATAGCGACGGCGCGGTGTAGGAAAAGGTGCTGTCGAAATACCGCACACCGCCGCCCAGGGATAATCCCTTGAGCTGGCCATCGAGAAAGCGGTATTTGCCCCACACCGACGCCTGGTTGCGCGGAACGCCCGTCATCTGATGCCCCTCGACCAGCGACGTGGCGGAGTCCTTGGTGATGCGTGCGTCGGTGTAGGTATAAGCGGCGGTCACGTTCAGGTTTGGCGTGAGGTTGCTGTTGACCTCGACCTCTACACCCTTGGCGCGGCTCTCACCGACCTGCCGATAAGAATTGGTGGTGCTATCGAGGTACGTGTCGTCCTGTTTGCGCAGGTCATACACCGACAGCGTCATTGCCGTGTCCCAGCCGATCGGTTCGTACTTCAGGCCCACTTCGTATTGGCTGCTGGTGATCGGCTTCAACGGCGCGCCGGCGTTGGAAATCTGCTGCACCGGCACGAACGCGGTGGAATAGCTGACATACGGCGTCAGGCCGTTGTCGAACTGGTACATCACCCCGCCCTGGTAAGTGAACTTGCGGTCCTCGGAGCCTATATCGCTGGCCGGTTTAACTTTGTCGCGGTAGTCGCTGTCGACCCAGTCCTGGCGGCCGCCGAGCAGGAACAACCAGTGGTCATATTTGCTCTGGATCTGTGCATAAACACCTTTCATCTGCTGTTCAAGCAGGGTGTTTTGCACCGCGATCGGTGTAGTGGGTTCGCGCAGGTACACCGGGTTATACACATTGATGGTGCCCGCGAAACCGGCATCCCAGTCCTGATTGAACGAGGTTCGATCGTAGCTGGCGCCGAACAACACGGTGTTTTCCAGACCGCCTACCTGGAACTTGCCTTCCAGCTGGTTATCCAGGGAATAGACCATCGACTTGTTGTAGCGATCGTAGGCAGTCATGTTCAGTTGGGTGCCGAAGCCGCCATTATTCAGCGCGCTTGGCCAGGTTTCGTGGCGGTTGATGCGCGATTGCATGTAGCGCGAGTTCTGACGGAACTGCCAATCGTCATTGAAGCTGTGGCTGAATTCATAACCGGTGCTCCAGGCTTCCCTTTCGAAGGTGTTCCAGTCCGGGTCGCCAAGCATGGTGTGTTTGGACAGTTTGCCATTCGGGTTTGTGAGCAAAGTGCCGGCAGCCGGTAGGCCAAGTTCCAGGTTGGTGTGGTCTTTCTGGTAGTTGGCCAACAAGGTCAGGGTGTTGTAGTCGTCAAAATTCAGGGTCAGTGAGGGCGCGATGTAGAGCCGATCATCCGGGACATGGTCGGTCTGGGTGTCAGACTTGCGTCCCAGCATCACTACGCGGCCGAGAATGTTGTCGTTGTCATTCAATGGGCCAGAGATATCCACACCCACCTGGCGCCGGTTATTCGAGCCGTACCCCAACTGCACCTCACCTTGTGGGTTGGCGGTTGGGTGTTTGCTGACCAGGTTCACCAGCCCGCCCGGGGCGTTTTCACCGTAGAGCAGGGAAGACGGCCCACGGAAAATCTCGACCCGCTCCAGTCCATAAGGCTCGCTGGTGGTGTCATACCGGTTGCCCTGCACGCGCAGGCCGTCACGCAGCAGCCCGTAGCCATAATCTGTAGCGTTAAAACCGCGGATGAAGAACAGGTCCCCGGCCAAGCCATCGCCGGCGGCGAAAGGTGGCGCGAAAATACCCGGCACATAACCCAACACTTCGGTCAGTGTCTGGGACTTCTGGTCCTTGATGCGCTGGCCGGTGACAACCGAAACCGAACGCGGAGTTTCCGACAGGGGGGTGCTGGTTTTGGTGCCGATACGGCTGTTTTGCGCCTTGTAGCCTACGTCCCCAGCGATCTCCTGATTGAAACCGGCCTGTTGATAAGTACTCACGGTGGTGGGCGCAAGAGTCAGTTCGCCGGTGGGCGCCTCCTGCAAAACATAGCTGCCGGGCGCCTGGACGACGGCCTGCAACCCCGAGTTTTGCAGCAGCAGCGCGAAGCCTTGTTCGACCGAATAGTCGCCCTCCAGCCCTGGGGTGCTCAAACGTGCAGTTTGCTGCGGCGAGAAGGACAGAATGACATTGGCCTTAGCCGAAAACTGGTTCAAGGCGCGGTCCAGTGGCCCGGCCCCAATGGCGTAATGCTGCACCGCACTGGCCGCAATGGCGCCGGTCGAGAGCAGCACACTGGTTGCGGCCGCCGAGGTGAGCAGCAGACCGTAAGTCATCCCGTGGCAGGAGAGTCGCAGGCGAAGCTTGGTAGGGAGGCGCATAGATGGGTAAGCCCTGAAGGTAGCGTCGTGATTACCTCTAGGGCCGCGCCAGGTAAAAAAAAGATAACCCCCGTGTGGATTATTTTTGCGCATCAGCCGATGTGCTTCACCGAGACCCAATAACGCGTGAAGTATTTGACCTGGATCGGCAGGGTCGCCTGCAGGTTTGCCAGCACCGCGTCGGTGGAGTCCAGGCGGAAAGTCCCGGACACACGCAAGCCGGCCGAGGCCGCATCGCACTGCAGTACGCCGGGCCGATAACGAGCAAGATCGTCAATCACATCCCCAAGCCTTGCATCCAGCACGATCAATTGGCCATCGACCCAGGCCGCCTGAGTGCCGCCATAGGCGTGGTTGGGACCTACGTCCAACCGGTCAAAATCAGCGCTTTCGCCTGCACCCAGCAGCCTGCTGTGGCCAGGCTGATCTGCAGGGGACACGCTTACCCGATCTTCCAACACACCTACCCGAGTGGAATCCGACAGCTGGCGTACGCTGAATCGCGTGCCCAACGCCTGGATTCGGCCCTGACCGGTTTCGACATAAAACGGCGTTTGCCCACCCGACTTACCGGTGTGGATAAGTACTTCACCTTCGCGCAGGCGAATCAAACGTTGGTGCCCGTCGAACACCACATCAATCGCCGTGTTGGTGTTCAGATGAATCCGCGTGCCGTCGGCCAGCTCGACGCGCCGTCTTTTACCCACAGGCGTTCGGTAGTCAGCCCAGACATTACTCAAGAAAGTGTGTTGCTGAACATTCCACCCCAGGTAACCCGTGCTGCCGAGTACCAACATCCATTTCAGTACCTGCCGACGTTGTTGTGTGGTCGACAAGGCGCGGCGGGTGAAGTCTTGCGGCAGCGCTCCAAGGCTGCGCTGCAATTGCTCCATCTGGTTCCACGCCGCCTGATGGGACGGGTCGCCATTGAGCCATTGTTGCCAGGCATGTCGCTCGGCAGCTGTAGGGGGCTGGGATTGAAACTGCACATACCAGCTGGCGGCAGCTTCGAAGGTCTTGCGATCCGGCGCCGCCATTACAGGCTGGCCATGATCAGCGAGCATTCGGTCAGGGCGCGGATCATGTGCTTCTTCACCGTGGTCAGTGAAACCTGCAATTGGTCGGCGATCTGTTGATAAGTCAGACCATCGATCTGCGACATCATAAAGATCCGCCGCGCGCGTTCACCCAGGCTGGCCAGGGCTCTATCCACTGCCACCAGGGTTTCGATGATGATCGCCTTGTCCTCTTCACTGATGGCGGTGGCTTCAGGGCGCTCGGCCAAGGTTTGTTTGTAAGCCTGCTCGATCGCGTGTCGCCGGTACCGGTCGATCACCAGGCCCCTGGCGATAGTCGCCAAATAGTCCCTGGGTTCGAGGATCTGCGCTGCATTGCGCGCACCCAGAATGCGCACGAACGTATCGTGCGCCACGTCGGCTGCATCGCAGGCGTTGTGCAACTTGCCTTTGAGCCACCCGTGCAACCACGAATGGTGCTGCTCATAGATGTGCTGGACTGCAGCCGTGTGTGAATGAGGGGACATAGGGCGCGACAAAGTAGGTTAATGATAATCGCTATTATTAACTGCCCTGTCGATTTCTCACAATAGCTCTCTTTTTCAGGTGTTCATCAACGGCTTCCAGGATTTCGGAGGCTTTGCCTTGGGCGAAATTCACGATTTCTGTGGATTAAGCCCTGTGAATAACCGCCCCTGTGCCCAGTTGATAACAGGGCTTGAAACCTGAGCAAAAACCCCTCTGTGGATAACCACCGGTTTAATCCACAGGCTTAGCGCACTTATCCAACGGCCTCATTGGCACATGACCACAGACTTTTGAATCGCTGTACACAAAGTAAATAAAGGCCTGTAGGGATCTATCCACAGAAAGTAGGCTCAGTAGAAATAAACATAAAAACAAAGATCTTATAAATTTCTCTCTTTTAATTTCTATTGTCAGTGATTCATCCACAGCTGGTTAAATTTTGTGCAAAGGGTTCTTTAGGCAGGGCTAAGTCCCTATACTTGCCGCCAAAGCTCTAAAACTCTTTCAACAAACAATTCCTGATTACCTACATAAGCAGGCACGAGGTGCGTGGTGGATTTCCCTTCCCGTTTTGAAGTGATCGTCATCGGCGGCGGTCATGCCGGTACCGAGGCAGCACTGGCGTCAGCACGCATGGGCGTAAAAACCCTGTTGCTCACGCATAACGTGGAAACCCTCGGTGCCATGAGTTGCAACCCCGCCATCGGTGGGATCGGCAAAAGCCACTTGGTCAAGGAAATCGACGCCCTTGGCGGCGTGATGGCGATGGCCACCGACAAGGGTGGTATTCAATTTCGCGTGCTCAACAGCCGTAAAGGCCCGGCCGTGCGTGCTACCAGGGCACAAGCCGACCGCATTCTGTACAAGGCTGCGGTACGTGAAACCCTGGAAAACCAGCCGAACCTGTGGATATTTCAACAAGCCGCCGATGACTTGATCGTCGAACAGGACCAGGTACGCGGTGTCGTCACCCAAATGGGCCTGCGTTTCTTCGCAGAATCCGTGGTGTTGACCACCGGTACGTTCCTTGGCGGACTTATCCACATCGGCATGCAAAATTATTCCGGAGGCCGCGCCGGTGATCCGCCGTCGATTGCCCTGGCTCATCGCCTGCGTGAATTGCCGCTGCGCGTCGGCCGCCTGAAAACCGGGACCCCGCCACGTATCGATGGGCGTTCTGTGGATTTTTCGGTGATGACCGAACAGGCCGGTGACACGCCAATCCCAGTGATGTCGTTCATGGGCTCCAAGGAGCAGCACCCGAAACAGGTGAGCTGCTGGATTACCCACACGAACGCCCGTACCCACGAAATCATTGCCGCGAACCTCGACCGTTCGCCGATGTATTCCGGGGTAATCGAAGGGATTGGCCCGCGTTATTGCCCGTCGATCGAAGACAAGATCCACCGCTTTGCCGACAAGGAAAGCCACCAGGTCTTCATCGAGCCCGAAGGCTTGACCACCCACGAGCTGTACCCGAACGGGATTTCCACTTCCCTGCCGTTCGACGTGCAAATCCAGATCGTGCAATCGATCCGTGGCATGGAAAACGCGCACATCGTGCGGCCGGGCTATGCCATCGAGTACGACTACTTCGACCCGCGTGACCTGAAGTACAGCCTGGAAACCAAAGTGATCGGCGGGCTGTTCTTCGCTGGGCAAATCAACGGCACCACCGGTTACGAAGAAGCCGGCGCCCAGGGTTTGCTGGCCGGCACCAACGCTGCACTGCGCGCGCAGGGCAAAGACAGCTGGTGCCCGCGTCGCGACGAGGCATATATCGGCGTGCTGGTTGATGACCTGATTACCCTCGGCACCCAGGAACCGTACCGGATGTTCACCTCCCGGGCGGAATATCGCCTGATCCTGCGCGAAGACAACGCCGACCTGCGCCTGACCGAAAAAGGCCGCGAGCTGGGCCTGGTCGATGACGCGCGCTGGGAAGCCTTCTGCAAAAAACGCGAAAGCATCACGCTCGAAGAGCAACGCCTGAAAAGTACCTGGGTGCGCCCCGGCACTCAGCAGGGCGACGCGATTGCCGAGAAATTCGGCACGCCGCTGACCCACGAATACAACTTGCTGAACCTGCTGTCGCGTCCGGAAATCGACTACGCTGGCCTGGTCGAAGTGACAGGCCAGGGCGCAGAAGACCCACAGGTCGCCGAGCAGGTCGAAATCAAGACCAAGTACGCCGGTTACATTGACCGCCAGCAGGACGAAATTGCCCGACTGCGCGCCAGTGAAAACACCAAGCTGCCTGCGGACATCGACTACACCGGTATTTCCGGGCTGTCGAAAGAAATCCAAGGCAAGCTGGGGATAACTCGGCCGGAAACCCTCGGCCAGGCCTCACGTATCCCTGGCGTCACCCCGGCAGCCATTTCGCTGTTGATGATTCATTTGAAAAAACGCGGCGCGGGCCGTCAGTTGGAGCAAAGCGCTTGAGTTCGTTGGTCACCTCGCAACACGCCGAAGAGTTATCCACAGGTGCACGCCAGTTGGGTGTGCACTTGACCGAAACCCAGCACGCGTTGCTGCTGGGTTATCTGGCCCTGTTGATCAAATGGAACAAGGCTTACAACCTCACGGCAGTACGCAACCCGGATGAAATGGTCTCGCGGCATTTGCTCGACAGCTTGAGCGTGATGCCGTTTATCGAAAACGGCCGTTGGCTCGACGTGGGCAGTGGCGGCGGCATGCCCGGCATTCCGTTGGCCATCCTGTTTCCCGAGTCGCACGTGACCTGCCTGGACAGCAACGGCAAGAAAACCCGCTTCCTGACCCAGGTCAAACTCGAACTCAAGCTGGATAATCTGCAAGTTATCCACAGCCGCGTCGAAGACTTCACGCCAGAACTGCCTTTCAACGGAATTGTTTCCCGGGCGTTCAGCAGCATGGAGAATTTCAGCAACTGGACCCGCCACCTCGGCGACCGTGATACGCGCTGGCTGGCAATGAAGGGCGTTCATCCAAGCGACGAGCTGTTAGCATTGCCGGCAGACTTCCACCTCGATAGCGAACACGCCTTGGCCGTACCCGGTTGCCAAGGCCAACGCCATCTGCTGATACTGCGCCGCACGGCATGATTGGGAACACAAGCAAGAATGGCTAAGGTATTCGCGATAGCGAACCAGAAAGGTGGCGTGGGTAAAACCACCACCTGCATCAACCTCGCAGCATCCCTGGTCGCGACCAAGCGCCGGGTGCTGTTGATCGATCTCGATCCACAGGGCAACGCCACCATGGGTAGCGGTGTGGATAAACACGGCCTGGAAAACTCGGTCTACGACTTGCTGATCGGCGAGTGCGACCTTACCCAGGCCATGCATTACTCCGAGCATGGCGGTTATCAACTGCTGCCGGCCAACCGCGATTTGACCGCGGCGGAAGTGGTGCTGCTGGAAATGCAGATGAAAGAAAGCCGTCTGCGCAGCGCCCTGGCGCCGATCCGCGAGAATTACGACTACATTTTGATCGACTGCCCACCGTCGCTGTCGATGCTCACGCTCAACGCGTTGGTGGCTGCCGATGGGGTGATCATCCCCATGCAGTGCGAGTACTTTGCGCTGGAAGGCTTGAGCGACCTTGTGGATAACATCAAGCGCATCGCCGAATTGCTCAACCCGAACCTGCAGATCGAAGGCCTGTTGCGGACCATGTATGACCCGCGCCTGAGCCTGATGAACGATGTGTCGGCGCAGCTCAAGGAACACTTCGGCGATCAGCTGTACGACACCGTAATCCCGCGCAACATCCGTTTGGCCGAAGCGCCAAGCTACGGGATGCCCGCGCTGGCGTATGACAAATCATCGCGTGGCGCCATTGCCTACTTGGCATTGGCCGGCGAGATGGTTCGCCGTCAACGCCGCAACTCACGCACCGCTGCCGCCCAGCCAACTTAAGGAAACCCCATGGCCGTCAAGAAACGAGGTCTCGGACGTGGACTGGATGCACTGCTGAGTGGTCCGACCGTCACATCGCTTGAAGAACAAGCGGTGCAGGCCGACGAGCGCGAGTTGCAGCACCTGCCGCTGGACCTGATCCAGCGTGGCAAATACCAGCCACGCCGGGACATGGACCCCCAGGCGCTGGAAGAACTGGCCAATTCAATCAAGGCCCAGGGCGTGATGCAGCCGATCGTGGTGCGCCCGATTGGCGGCGGCCGTTTTGAAATCATCGCCGGTGAACGCCGCTGGCGCGCCAGCCAGCAGGCCGGCAAAGAGACCATCCCGGCGATGGTGCGCGATGTGCCGGATGAAACCGCCATCGCCATGGCGTTGATCGAGAACATCCAGCGTGAAGACCTCAACCCGATCGAAGAAGCGATCGCGTTGCAGCGTCTGCAGCATGAATTCCAGCTGACCCAGCAACAAGTGGCCGATGCGGTGGGCAAGTCCCGTGTCACCGTTTCCAACTTGCTGCGTCTGATTGCGCTGCCGGAAGTGATCAAGACCATGTTGTCCCATGGCGACCTGGAGATGGGCCACGCCCGTGCTTTGCTCGGTTTGCCGGAAAATCAACAGGTTGAAGGGGCGCGACACGTTGTCGCACGAGGGCTCACCGTTCGTCAGACCGAGGCGCTGGTTCGCCAATGGCTGAGCGGCAAACCTGCACCCGTCGAAACGGCCAAAACTGATCCGGATATCGCGCGCCTCGAGCAGCGCCTGGCCGAGCGCCTGGGCTCTGCGGTGCAAATTCGCCACGGCAAGAAAGGCAAAGGGCAGTTAGTCATCGGATATAACTCCCTTGATGAGCTCCAGGGTGTCCTTGCCCACATCCGCTGAAACATTTGCTTATGTAGCGTGTGATCGGAAATCACTACCCGACAGTTGAATAGGGGCAGAACCGCCCCTATACTCTGCGCGCATTTTGTCGGCACAAATTATGCCAAGTTATTGATTTCCGGCAGCCGACCATTGAGGAGCAAGAGTGATGGAAACCCGCACGCCAAACACGTTGCCGTTCCATCGCTTGGCCGTTTTCCCGGTTTTATTGGCTCAGTTTGTCATTTTGCTGATCGCCGCATTGGCGCTTTGGTATTGGCATGGAGTCGTAGCCGGATATTCAGGACTCTGCGGAGGCCTGATAGCCTTGCTGCCCAATATGTATTTTGCTCACAGGGCCTTTCGGTTTTCCGGCGCCCGAGCAGCCCAGGCTATCGTCCGGTCCTTTTATGCCGGTGAAGCAGGAAAACTGATTTTGACGGCAGTGCTGTTTGCACTGACCTTTGCAGGTGTGAAGCCATTGGCGCCGCTGGCTGTATTCGGCGTCTTCGTGTTGACCCAACTGGTCAGCTGGTTCGCTCCCCTGCTAATGAAAACAAGACTTTCGAAACCTTAGGGCGTTTGAGGCAACCATGGCAGAAACAACCGCTTCGGGCTATATCCAGCACCACTTGCAGAACCTGACCTTCGGTCAGCTTCCCAACGGCGGCTGGGGCTTTGCCCACTCCGCAGCAGAAGCCAAAGAAATGGGTTTCTGGGCTTTCCACCTGGATACTCTGGGCTGGTCGGTCGCACTGGGTCTGATCTTCGTCCTGATTTTCCGCATGGCGGCAAAAAAGGCGACTTCCGGTCAGCCAGGTGCCCTGCAGAACTTCGTTGAAGTATTGGTCGAATTCGTCGATGGCAGCGTCAAAGACAGCTTCCATGGCCGTAGCCCGGTGATTGCACCGCTGGCACTGACCATCTTCGTCTGGGTGTTCCTGATGAACGCCGTCGACCTGATCCCGGTCGACTGGATTCCTCAGCTCGCCATGGCGATCAGCGGCGATCCGCATATCCCATTCCGTGCCGTATCGACCACTGACCCGAACGCTACCCTGGGCATGGCCCTGTCGGTGTTCGCGTTGATCATTTTCTACAGCATCAAGATCAAGGGTATCGGCGGCTTCATCGGCGAATTGACCCTGCACCCGTTCGGCAGCAAGAACATCTTCGTTCAAGCCCTGCTGATCCCGGTGAACTTCCTGCTGGAATTCGTCACCCTGATCGCCAAGCCGATTTCCCTGGCACTGCGACTGTTCGGCAACATGTATGCCGGCGAGCTGGTGTTCATCCTGATCGCTGTGATGTTCGGCAGCGGCCTGCTCTGGCTTAGCGGCCTGGGCATTGTTCTGCAGTGGGCGTGGGCTGTGTTCCACATCCTGATCATTACCCTGCAGGCGTTTATCTTCATGATGCTGACCATCGTCTACCTGTCGATGGCGCACGAAGAAAACCATTAAGACCAGTCTCGACTAGTCTGATGTCCTTCCCGGTAAAACGGGAAGGTGGCCCACCAGGGCTATGAAACGATTTGTTTTACCGCTTTAAAATCTAAAAAACCTAAACCATACGACGTAAAAGTCGGGAGGAAAGATGGAAACTGTAGTTGGTCTAACCGCTATCGCTGTTGCACTGTTGATCGGCCTGGGCGCCCTGGGTACTGCCATTGGTTTCGGCCTGCTGGGCGGCAAGTTCCTGGAAGGCGCAGCGCGTCAGCCAGAAATGGTTCCAATGCTGCAAGTTAAAATGTTCATCGTCGCCGGCCTGCTCGACGCCGTGACCATGATCGGTGTTGGTATCGCTCTGTTCTTCACCTTCGCGAACCCCTTCGTTGGTCAACTCGCCGGTTAATCACTCGTCTTTTCGAGTGATTGGTGTGTTGTGCAACGAATGAGCGAGGTATTGGCGTGAACATTAATGCAACCATTATTGGTCAGTCCTTAGCGTTCTTGATTTTTGTCGTTTTCTGCATGAAGTTCGTATGGCCTCCGGTCATCGCCGCTTTGCACGAACGTCAGAAGAAGATCGCAGATGGGCTGGACGCTGCCTCCCGTGCAGCTCGCGACCTGGAGTTGGCCCAAGAGAAAGCGGGCCTCCAACTGCGCGATGCTAAGGCACAGGCAGCTGAAATCATTGAGCAAGCCAAGAAACGCGGTAATCAGATTGTTGAAGAGGCTGTTGAAAAAGCCCGTATCGACGCTGACCGTGTGAAGGTTCAGGCTCAGGCCGAGATCGAACAGGAACTGAACAGTGTCAAAGACGCGCTGCGTGCCCAATTGGGTGCTCTGGCCGTCGGCGGTGCAGAGAAGATCCTGGGTGCCACAATCGATCAAAACGCGCACGCGGAGCTGGTAAACAAACTGGCTGCTGAAATTTAAGCGAGGGCGATCATGGCAGAATTGACCACGTTGGCCCGACCTTACGCTAAGGCAGCCTTCGAGCACGCCCAGGCCCACCAGCAGCTGGCCTCTTGGTCAGCCATGCTCGGCCTGGCTGCAGCAGTGTCGCAAGACGACACGATGCAGCGCGTGCTCAAGGCCCCGCGACTGACGAGCGCAGACAAGGCCGCCACTTTTATTGAAGTGTGCGGCGACAAGTTTGATGTGAAAGTGCAGAACTTCATCCACGTCGTTGCCGAAAACGACCGTCTCCCGCTTTTGCCGGAGATCGCCGCTCTGTTCGACCTGTACAAGGCCGAGCAAGAGAAGTCGGTAGACGTTGAAGTCACCAGTGCTTTCGCATTGAACCAAGAACAGCAAGACAAACTCGCCAAGGTTCTCAGTGCACGACTCGACCGGGAAGTGCGCCTGCAAGTTGCGGAAGACAAGTCCCTCATTGGGGGTGTTGTCATTCGCGCCGGCGACCTGGTTATCGATGGCTCGATTCGCGGCAAACTCGCGAATCTTGCCGAAGCATTGAAATCTTGAGTTTGAAGGGGCAGCAGAGCAATGCAGCAACTCAATCCTTCCGAAATAAGTGAAATTATCAAGGGCCGCATCGACAAGCTCGATGTGACCTCCCAAGCCCGTAACGAAGGCACTGTCGTCAGCGTATCTGATGGCATCGTGCGGATTCACGGTCTGGCCGACGTAATGTACGGCGAGATGATCGAGTTTCCGGGCGGCGTCTACGGTATGGCCCTCAACCTGGAGCAAGACTCCGTAGGTGCCGTTGTATTGGGCGCGTACACCAGTCTGGCTGAAGGCATGAGCGCCAAGTGCACAGGCCGCATCCTGGAAGTTCCGGTTGGTAAGGAACTGCTGGGTCGCGTAGTCGACGCACTGGGTAACCCTGTTGACGGCAAAGGTCCACTGGGCAACACCGAGACCGATGCGGTCGAGAAAGTTGCTCCAGGCGTGATCTGGCGTAAGTCGGTAGACCAGCCTGTACAGACTGGCTACAAAGCTGTCGATGCCATGATCCCAGTCGGCCGTGGCCAGCGTGAGCTGATCATCGGTGACCGTCAGATCGGTAAAACCGCTCTGGCCATCGACGCGATCATCAACCAGAAAGACAGCGGCATTTTCTGCGTCTACGTAGCAATCGGTCAGAAGCAATCGACCATCGCCAACGTGGTTCGCAAGCTGGAAGAGAACGGCGCCCTGGCCAACACGATCATCGTGGCTGCCAGTGCTTCGGAATCTCCTGCGCTGCAATTCCTGGCACCGTACTCCGGTTGCACCATGGGCGAATTCTTCCGCGACCGCGGTGAAGACGCGCTGATCGTTTATGACGATCTGTCCAAGCAAGCAGTGGCTTACCGCCAGATTTCCCTGCTACTGCGCCGTCCACCAGGCCGTGAAGCTTACCCAGGCGACGTGTTCTATCTCCACTCCCGTCTGCTGGAGCGCGCATCCCGCGTTTCGGAAGAGTACGTAGAGAAGTTCACCAACGGCGCAGTGACCGGCAAAACCGGTTCCCTGACCGCACTGCCGATCATCGAAACCCAGGCTGGCGACGTTTCCGCGTTCGTTCCGACCAACGTGATTTCCATCACCGACGGTCAGATCTTCCTGGAATCGGCCATGTTCAACTCCGGGATCCGTCCTGCTGTGAACGCTGGTGTTTCGGTATCCCGTGTGGGTGGTGCCGCTCAGACCAAGATCATCAAGAAGCTCTCCGGTGGTATCCGTACCGCTCTGGCTCAGTACCGTGAACTGGCGGCATTCGCCCAGTTCGCTTCTGACCTGGACGAAGCGACCCGTAAGCAACTTGAGCATGGTCAGCGCGTTACCGAGCTGATGAAGCAGAAGCAATACGCCCCAATGTCGATCGCTGACATGGCGTTGTCGCTGTATGCCGCTGAGCGTGGGTTCCTGACTGACGTCGAAATCACCAAGGTCGGCAGCTTTGAACAAGCGCTGATTGCTTACTTCAACCGCGATCACGCCGACTTGTTGGCCAAGATCAACGTGAAGGGTGACTTCAATGACGAGATCGACGCTGGCCTGAAAGCCGGTATCGAGAAGTTCAAGGCCACCCAAACCTGGTAAGCCGCAGCGGGAGCCGCAAGGCTCCCGCTTGCTAACCTGATAGGTGTTACATGGCAGGCGCAAAAGAGATTCGCAGTAAGATTGCGAGCATCAAAAGCACGCAAAAGATTACCAGCGCCATGGAAAAAGTGGCGGTCAGCAAAATGCGCAAGGCACAAATGCGCATGGCTGCTAGCCGTCCTTATGCGGAGCGTATCCGCCAGGTAATTGGGCATCTGGCCAACGCCAACCCGGAATACCGCCATCCCTTCATGATCGAGCGCGAAGTTAAGCGTGTGGGTTATGTGGTCGTGAGCAGTGACCGTGGTTTGTGCGGTGGTTTGAATACCAACCTGTTCAAGGCCCTGGTCAAGGACATGGCGGTAAACCGCGAAAAAGGCGTCGAGATCGATCTGTGTGTTGTTGGTAGCAAGGGTGCGGCCTTTTTCCGCAACTTCGGCGGTAACGTCGTTGCAGCTATCAGCCACCTGGGTGAAGAGCCGTCGATCAATGATTTGATCGGCAGTGTGAAGGTGATGCTGGATGCGTACCTGGAAGGCCGGATTGACCGCCTCTCCGTGGTATCCAACAAGTTCATCAACACCATGACCCAGCAGCCAACCGTGGAGCAATTGATTCCACTGGTGGCGACTCCGGATCAGGAACTCAAGCACCACTGGGACTACCTCTACGAACCAGACGCCAAAGAGCTGCTTGACGGCTTGATGGTGCGCTACGTGGAGTCGCAGGTGTACCAGGCGGTGGTCGAGAACAACGCAGCTGAACAAGCCGCGCGGATGATCGCGATGAAAAACGCTACCGATAACGCCGGTGATCTGATCAGCGATTTGCAGCTGATCTACAACAAGGCGCGTCAGGCTGCGATCACCCAAGAGATCTCGGAAATCGTCGGCGGCGCTGCCGCGGTTTAACGGTTCAAATATTCAGAGGATCCAGCTATGAGTAGCGGACGTATCGTTCAAATCATCGGCGCCGTTATCGACGTGGAATTTCCACGCGACAGCGTACCGAGCATCTACAACGCGCTGAAAGTACAAGGCGCGGAAACTACTCTGGAAGTTCAGCAGCAGCTGGGCGACGGCGTAGTTCGTACCATTGCGATGGGTTCCACCGAAGGCTTGAAGCGCGGTCTGGACGTTGTCGACACTGGCGCAGCCATCTCCGTACCGGTCGGTAAAGCGACCCTGGGCCGGATCATGGACGTACTGGGCAACCCGATTGACGAAGCTGGCCCGATCGACACCGAAGAGCGCTGGGGCATTCACCGTCCAGCACCTTCGTTCGCCGAGCAAGCTGGCGGCAACGATCTGCTGGAAACCGGCATCAAGGTTATCGACCTGGTTTGCCCGTTCGCCAAAGGCGGTAAAGTCGGTCTGTTCGGTGGTGCCGGTGTAGGCAAAACCGTAAACATGATGGAACTGATCCGTAACATCGCCATCGAGCACAGCGGTTATTCCGTGTTCGCCGGTGTGGGTGAGCGTACTCGTGAGGGTAACGACTTCTACCACGAGATGAAGGACTCCAACGTTCTGGACAAAGTGGCACTGGTTTACGGTCAGATGAACGAGCCGCCGGGTAACCGTCTGCGCGTAGCACTGACCGGCCTGACCATGGCCGAGAAGTTCCGTGACGAAGGTAACGACGTTCTGTTGTTCGTCGACAACATCTACCGTTACACCCTGGCCGGTACTGAAGTATCCGCACTGCTGGGCCGTATGCCTTCCGCAGTAGGTTACCAGCCGACCCTGGCTGAAGAGATGGGCGTTCTGCAAGAACGTATCACTTCGACCAAGGAAGGTTCGATCACTTCGATCCAAGCGGTATACGTACCTGCGGATGACTTGACCGACCCGTCGCCAGCGACCACCTTCGCCCACTTGGACGCCACCGTCGTTCTGTCCCGTGACATCGCTTCCCTGGGTATCTACCCGGCGGTCGATCCACTCGACTCGACTTCGCGCCAGCTGGACCCGAACGTGATCGGCCAGGAGCACTACGACACCGCTCGCGGCGTTCAGTACGTGCTGCAGCGTTACAAAGAGCTGAAGGACATCATTGCGATCCTGGGTATGGACGAGCTGTCGGAAGCCGACAAGCAGTTGGTAAACCGTGCTCGTAAGATCCAGCGCTTCTTGTCGCAGCCGTTCTTCGTGGCTGAAGTCTTCACCGGTGCTTCGGGTAAATACGTTTCCCTGAAAGACACCATTGCTGGCTTCAAAGGCATCCTCAACGGTGACTACGACCACCTGCCAGAACAAGCGTTCTACATGGTCGGCGGCATCGAAGAAGCGATCGAGAAAGCCAAGAAACTGTAATCCCGGCGCCCGGCAACGGGCGCTCATCAGGTTGAGGCAATCAGATGGCTATGACAGTCCATTGCGATATCGTCAGCGCGGAAGGGGAAATCTTCTCCGGTCTGGTAGAAATGGTGATTGCACACGGCGAACTCGGTGACCTGGGTATTGCCATGGGCCACGCGCCATTGATCACCAGCTTGAAGCCAGGTCCGATCACTCTGACCAAGCAAGGCGGGGAACGTGAGGTGTTTTACATCTCCGGTGGTTTCCTCGAGGTTCAGCCGAACATGGTCAAGGTACTTGCCGACACCGTGCAACGTGCTGGCGACCTGGATGAAGCTTCTGCTCAGGAAGCCGTCAAGGCTGCCGAGAAGGCCCTGAACGAAAAGGGTGCGGACTTCGACTACAGCGCTGCTGCTGTACGTCTGGCCGAGGCTGCAGCTCAGCTGCGCACGCTCCAGCAGATCCGCAAGAAGTAAGCGGCCACGCCGTGATGCTTCATGCGCGATTGATTAAAAAGGGTAGCCTCGGCTACCCTTTTTCTTTTTTAGCAAAACACTTCTCAGGTCTGAAGCCGGACCGCCCAGGATTGGTAGCCATTCATGTCTCTTGAAATCGTCATTCTCGCCGCAGGCCAGGGCACCCGCATGCGTTCGGCCCTGCCCAAGGTGCTGCACCCGGTTGCGGGCAACTCCATGCTTGGCCACGTTATCCACAGCGCCCGGCAGCTGGACCCACAACGCATCCACGTCGTCATCGGCCACGGTGCCGATGTGGTGCGTGAGCGCCTGGCTGCGGATGACCTGAATTTCGTGCTGCAAGACAAGCAACTGGGCACCGGCCACGCCACCGCCCAGGCCGTGCCGTTCATCACGGCCGACACAGTGCTGATCCTCTACGGCGATGTACCGCTGATTGAAGTGGAAACCCTGCAACGCCTGCTTAAACACGTGGTACCTGGCCAGATGGGCCTGCTCACTGTCGAGCTGGACGACCCCACCGGTTATGGCCGCATCGTGCGTAACGCCGACGGCAAGGTCGCGGCCATCGTCGAGCATAAGGATGCCGGCGAGGCCCAGCGCGCCATCACCGAAGGCAACACTGGCATTCTTGCTGTGCCTGCCAACAAGCTCGCCGACTGGATGAGCCGCCTGTCCAACAACAATGCCCAAGGCGAGTACTACCTCACCGACGTGATCGAGATGGCCGTGAGTGATGGCCTGCTGGTCGCCACCGAGCAGCCTCACGACCCGATGGAAGTGCAGGGCGCCAACGACCGCAAACAGCTGGCAGAGCTTGAGCGTCACTACCAACTGCGCGAAGGCCGCCGCCTGATGGCCCAGGGCGTCACCTTGCGTGACCCGGCGCGTTTTGATGTGCGCGGTGAAGTCAGCGTGGGCCGCGATGTGCTGATCGATATCAACGTGATCCTCGAAGGCCGCGTGATCATCGAAGACGACGTAGTGATCGGCCCGAACTGCGTGATCAAGGACAGCACCTTGCGCAAAGGTGTGGTGGTGAAAGCGAACAGCCATATCGACGGCGCCGTGATGGGCGAGGGCAGTGACGCCGGCCCGTTTGCGCGTCTGCGTCCGGGCACAGTGATGGGCGCCAGGGCGCACGTGGGTAATTTCGTCGAGCTGAAGAACGCGGTGATGGGCGACGAGGCGAAGGCTGGCCACTTGGCCTACCTCGGTGACGCCACAATCGGGGCGCGCAGCAACATTGGCGCCGGCGCAATCACCTGTAACTACGATGGCGCCAACAAGTACCAGACGACGATTGGCGAAGACGTGTTCATCGGCTCCAACAATTCGCTCATTGCGCCAGTCACCATCGGGGATGGCTCGAACACGGCGGCGGGCTCGACCATCAACCAGGATGTGGATAAGTCCCAGCTGGCCGTGGCACGTGCACGCCAGCGCAACATCGACGGCTGGAAACGCCCGGTCAAAATCAAAAAGACCTGAGTTATCCACAGTCTCAGCAGCAATAAAAAATCAATGTGGGAGCGGGCTTGCTCGCGAATGCGAACGTTCAGTCACATCATCTGGGGCTGACACACCGCATTCGCGAGCAAGCCCGCTCCCACATTTGATTTGTATTGGTTTAAGAATTTTGATTGCCTGCTTGACGATCTTTCGCTAATAGGTTTTGATTGCCTTCGTTATCTTTCGAAACGAAACTTATCATCACCATGTCGAAACGAAATACCCCCCAACGTCGCCACAACATCCTCGCCTTGCTCAACGAGCAGGGCGAAGTCAGTGTGGACGAATTGGCCAAGCGTTTCGAAACCTCGGAAGTGACCATTCGCAAGGACCTCGCCGCCCTCGAAAGCAACGGCCTGCTGCTGCGTCGCTACGGTGGCGCGATCACCATGCCGCAGGAACTGGTCGGCGACGCCGCCCAGCCGATCTCGGCCTACAAGCGCGCCATCGCGCGTGCAGCCGTGACACGTTTGCGCGAACACGCGCGCATCATTATCGACAGCGGCAGCACCACCGCGGCGATGATCCCCGAGCTGGGCCATCAGCCTGGCCTGGTGGTCATGACCAACTCCCTGCACGTGGCCAGCGCCCTGAGCGAACTGGAACATGAGCCGGTATTGCTGATGACCGGCGGCACCTGGGACCCGCATTCGGACTCGTTCCAGGGCCAGGTCGCCGAACAGGTGCTGCGTTCCTACGACTTTGATCAACTGTTCATCGGCGCCGACGGCATCGATCTGCAGCGCGGTACCACCACCTTCAACGAATTGCTGGGCCTGAGCCGCGTAATGGCCGAGGTCGCTCGCGAAGTAGTGGTGATGGTCGAATCCGACAAGATCGGCCGCAAGATCCCCAACCTGGAACTGCCCTGGAGCAGCGTCCATACCCTTATTACTGATGATCGCCTGCCGCTTGAGGCCCGCGACCAGATCCAAGCCCGCGGCATTACGCTGATATGCGCGGCAGTCATCTAGGAGAAACACCATGTGTGGAATTGTAGGCGCAGTCGCTGAACGCAACGTCACCGCTATCCTGCTTGAAGGCCTCAAACGCCTGGAATACCGCGGCTACGACAGCGCCGGTGTGGCCGTTTTCACCAACGCCGGCAAGCTCGAGCGCATGCGTCGCCCGGGCAAAGTCAGCGAGTTGGAACAGGCGCTGGCCGGCGAGCCGCTGGTCGGTCGCCTGGGCATCGCCCACACCCGCTGGGCCACCCACGGCGCCCCGTGCGAACGCAACGCCCACCCGCACTTCTCCGGTGACCTGGCCGTGGTGCACAACGGCATCATCGAAAACCACGAAGTGCTGCGCGAACAGCTCAAAGGCCTGGGCTACGTATTCACCTCGGACACCGACACCGAAGTCATCGCCCACCTGCTCAACCACAAGCTCAAGGACCACAGCGACCTGACCACCGCCCTCAAGGCCACGGTCAAGGAACTGCATGGCGCCTACGGCCTGGCGGTGATCAGCGCCAGCCAACCCGACCGCGTGGTCGCAGCCCGCAGTGGCAGCCCGCTGGTGATCGGCCTGGGCCTGGGCGAGAACTTCCTCGCCTCCGACCAACTGGCCCTGCGCCAGGTCACCGACCGCTTCATGTACCTGGAAGAAGGCGATATCGCTGACATTCGCCGTGAAAGCGTGGCGATCTGGGACGTGGACGGCAACTCCGTCGAGCGCGAAGCCGTGCAATACCGGGACGGCGCCGAAGCGGCCGACAAGGGCGAGTACCGCCACTTCATGCTCAAGGAAATCCACGAGCAACCGGCCGTGGTGCAGCGCACCCTGGAAGGTCGCCTGGGTGACAAGCAAGTGCTGGTCAACGCCTTCGGCCCACAGGCCGCCGAGCTGTTCGCCAAAGTGCGCAATGTGCAAATCGTCGCCTGCGGCACCAGCTACCACGCGGGCATGGTCGCGCGTTACTGGCTCGAAGAGCTGGCCGGCATCCCGTGCCAGGTCGAAGTTGCCAGCGAATTCCGCTACCGCAAAGTGGTGGTGCAGCCTGACACCCTGTTCGTGACCATCTCCCAGTCCGGCGAAACCGCTGACACCCTGGCCGCCCTGCGCAACGCCAAAGAGCTGGGCTTCCTCGCCAGCCTGGCGATCTGCAACGTCAGCATCAGCTCGCTGGTGCGTGAGTCCGACCTGACGCTGCTGACCCAGGCCGGTCGCGAAATCGGCGTAGCGTCGACCAAAGCCTTCACCACCCAGCTGGTCGGCCTATTGCTGCTCACCCTGTCCCTGGGCCAGGTTCGCGGCACCCTCGCCGAAGGCGTCGAAGCGCGCCTGGTGGAAGAACTGCGCCGCCTGCCAACCCGCCTGGGCGAAGCCCTGGCCATGGACAGCACCGTGGAAAAAGTCGCCGAGCTGTTCGCAGACAAAAACCACACCCTGTTCCTCGGCCGTGGCGCGCAATACCCGGTAGCAATGGAAGGCTCCTTGAAGCTCAAGGAAATCTCCTACATCCACGCCGAAGCCTACCCTGCCGGCGAGTTGAAGCACGGCCCGTTGGCCCTGGTGGATGACGACATGCCAGTGGTCACCGTGGCGCCGAACAACGAACTGCTGGAGAAGCTCAAGTCCAACCTGCAGGAAGTCCGCGCCCGTGGCGGCCAACTCATCGTGTTCGCCGACGAAAAAGCCGGCATGACCAATGGCGAAGGCACCCACGTCATCAACATGCCGCACATCCACGACACCCTGTCGCCGATCCTCTATACCATCCCGCTGCAGCTGCTGTCGTACTACGTCGCCGTGCTCAAGGGCACTGACGTCGACCAGCCGCGCAACCTGGCGAAATCGGTGACGGTGGAGTAATACTGCGCAGGCGTATACACATAGAAAAGGGGCGCCAATGCACCCCTTTTTTTAGGTTCTTCACGGATTACCGGGAAAGACGCTCTTGATCTTCATGAAAAAGAACTCGCTATCCCGGTAACCGTACGCCATCCGCTTGATCACCTTTATTCGATTGTTTATTCCTTC
>NZ_UTBG01000153.1 GCF_900580675.1 Pseudomonas viridiflava | reverse complement strand
GTACAGCAACTAAACATGAATGCTATTCCTTCCAGTCGCTGGCAACGTGTCCTGCAGCAATGTACCCAGCAGCTGAGTGAACGTTGGCCCGCACGCCCCACCACTGAACATCCCTCCAACCCGGCCCTGCAGGCGGGCTTTTTGTTCAGTGGCCAATCTCACGAAGTCGTGCCACGTCGGCTGCTGTTGGATAATCGACTGACGCCATTGGAACGCAATGCCTGGCAGGTGTTTCGACTCATGCTGCACGGTCAGGGCGTGGTCACCCCGCGCTATGAGGATTTGCAACCTTACCTGTCAAGCGTGCCCTACGGTGCGTCAGCCTCCCGTGAAACCATAGCTCGCGTGTTGACGATGCTCAGGTTGACACGCTGGCTCAGTTTGGTGAGTCGCGGACGCGATCAGCTCAGCGGACGTCTTCAAGGTTCGCTGTACGTTCTGCACGATGAGCCGTTAACCCCCGCCGAAGCCATGGAACTGGATCAGGATTACCTGGCGCTGGTCGGACATGCCCTCGGTCATGCCACCAAGGCGGTGCGTATTGTCGCGCAGCACGTTGGGGAGGAAGTCCGCCAAGACACGAATATTGATCGGGATCGGTTACCGACGCGGCTTGACAGCTGGGGCGAACACTGGACGCAGCAAGAATTGGATCAGGCAACCGATGCCGCTCTGCACGATTCCGAACGGGGGGAAGATCACCGCGTTCGGAATCGTGCAGGCCCTCGTTCGGACTCCGAACCAAGTCTGAACGCCAGTGTTTCCGGCACCGTTCGGAATCCGAACGCCGCCTGTACTGTATTAAAAGAAAGTATTTGTACAGTACCGCGCGCGACCCCAGCGGTGGATAACCTGCGCTGGCCCGCTGCGCTGCATCTGAGTCCAAACGAGCGTCAGGCCGTCGCTGTGGCGCTGAACAAGCTCAAACCAGTGGATCGGCAGGCGGTGCTCAACGAAGCGGGGGCACGTTGTGCGGCCGGTGGAATCCGCAAGCCAGCGGCGTATCTGATGGGCCTGATCCAGCGTGCACTGAAAGGCGACTTTCGCCCTTGGGCAGGTCAGGCCGAACCATCACCCATTGCAGAACCGCCCCCACCCGCCCTTTCGCGGCCATCTCGACAACAGGGCGAACCCGCTTCTGCTCTTGCCCAAGCGTGCCTGAATGAGCTGCGCCAACTGCGCGGCAAACGCGGTGGACGTCAGTAGATTTGATGCCAGTAGAATCAAATCCATGGAGTTCCACTCTACGAACACATCGGACCAAACTATGAAACTTTTAGGGAAAAGCAGAGACATGCTTCCCATGAACGTAGACGTCAATGGATTTGATGCCACTGGCATCAAATCCACTGACGTCTCCATAGTTAGCCCTCTTAAACCAAACCGAACAGACCGCGTTCAGCTTTTTGGCTGTCCTTGACCCTCATCTGTCGCAACGTTCCCATCCAAGCCGATGCGAGGACACCACCGTGGCCGATCACTATCAACTCAACCTGGGTTCATTGCGCAGCAGCATCACCCTGACCCTGCACACCCACCATGCCGCCCGTATCTGGCAAGGTCGAACTGCACGCGAAGGCGTCCACTCGATCATGGGCATGGCCGGCTACATCAGTGTCACCAACCTGATCAAACAAACCGCGGCCCAGGACGATCCCTATGCCGATTGGGCCATCGTGCAACTCGAAGAAAAACTGATGCAGGCCAAGGCTGGGATGCGGGAACTGACCCAACAGCTGGATCGGATCAGACAGGACCTGCCGACACAGATCGACATGGGCGACAAC
>NZ_UTBG01000105.1 GCF_900580675.1 Pseudomonas viridiflava | reverse complement strand
CGTTTTCGGGCACACCGAGCCGGAGGCGAGGTGCCGAGTGGTGGGGCAAGAGCCCTTTGGTTACTTTGGGGCTCTTTTCCAAAGTGACTCGCCGTAAGGGCGAAACCCTAAGCCGCCGTTACCGCAGCAACGGATATGCCCACCCACACCTATCCCCAAGCCAACCCTACGCCGCCAATAAGATGACACCTAAATCCCCGTATTTATTAGGTGCGATCACCCCCAGTCCCAGCTAATCTCCTAAAACCAAATATCCAACCCACATAGATATTTTTTTGACGCCAAGTCAGCAGTCGCCAGGGACAGCTCATGACCAGGGAACGCAACGGCAGAGAACGGCGAACGCTGCCAGAGGGCACTGCAATGAGGTGGCGCCACACGTTCCAAACCCGCATCGCCGGCGTGCTGGCGCTATTGCTGTTGGTGGTGGTCGCCGCCACCTACTTCGCCGTCAAGGCCGCCACCTCCCGCGCCGTGGAAAACCAGGCGCAAGTCCAACTCAAAACCGGCAGGCAGGTGTTCGAACGCCTGCTGGACCTGCGCGGCCGTCGCCTGCAATACGGCCTTGGCTGGCTCATCGTCGATGGCCCGTTCAAACACGCCGTGGCCGGGGGGCAGACCGTGCCGATCCTCGCCGCCCTGCGTCGCCACGGCACCGGCATTCGCTCCAGTGAAGTGTTCGTGCTCGCCCTGGATGGCAAGGTCATGGTCAGCACCTTGCCTACCCTGACGCGCGGCCAGCCCTTTCCGTATGCCGAGGCGCTGCGCCATGCGCGGCGCAGCGGGCTGCAGATGCTGATCGTGGCCATGGACGGCAGGCCGTATTTGCTGGTGCAGGACGAAGTGCGTGACCCGCTGCCCATCGCGCGGGTGGTCATGGGTTTTCCCATGGACAAGCTGTTCGCCAATGAACTGCGCTCCATGAGCAGTCTGGAGGTGTCGTTCCTCAGCGTGCAGAACGGTAACCCCGGCCCGTTGTTCAGCACCCAGCCTGACGCTTACCAGGCCGCGACCCTCAGCCTGCTGCGCGAGGGGCACCTCAACCCTGAACCGCAAATCCACCCGTTCTATGGCCAACGCGTACTCAGCCAGGTAGTGCCGCTGGCCAACACCGGCGATGGCGATGAAGTGCGGGTATTGCTGCAAAGCCCGCTGGACCACGCCCTGGAATCCTTCGCGCCACTGGACCGGCAGTTCCTCGGGATTGCCCTGGCGGTGCTGCTGGTGTCATTGGCCGGTGCGTTGTTTTTGGCGCGGCGGGTGTCGCGCCCGCTCAATGCATTGGTCGAGGCGGCCGGGCGCATTGGTGCCGGCGATTACCGCACGCCGGTACGGGTGCGCAGTCACGATGAATTCGGCTTGCTGGCACGTGCCTTTAACGCGATGCAAAGCGGGATTGCGGTGCGCGAGCGGCAACTGGCGCATAACGCCCTGCATGATCCGCTCACCGGCCTGCCCAATCGCGCCTTGGCCATGGAGCGCCTGGGCAGTGCGATCAGTGCGCGGCGGCCGGTGGTGTTGCTGTACCTGGGGATCGAAAACTACCGCGCGATCAACGAAGGTTTCGGCCCCCAGGGCGTCGAGGAAATGCTCCGCGAGGCCAGCCGCTGTCTGTCGATGAGCCTGCTGGCGAGTGACACGGCGGCGCGCATCACCGGCAGCGAGTTTCTGTTATTGCTGGAAAACACCGAGATCGACCGCGCCGTGGCGCGCGCCGACCGCCTCTATGCGTTGCTCACCGAACCCCAGCGCATCGGCAATGACGAGCTGCGCCACGAAGTCAGCATTGGCATCGCCGCGTACCCCACCGACGGCCAGCAAGTTGAAGAACTGATCAGCCGCGCCGCCATCGCGCGGCACGATGCGGCCACGCTGCCGGGGCATTTACAGATCTACCAGCAGGACCGCGACCTCGCTCACCAGCGTCAGATCACGCTGATCCGCGACCTGCGCCGGGCCGCCGTCGAAGGCGAGTTGTACCTGTGCTACCAGCCCAAACTCGACCTCAAGCACGGCTATGTGCGCCAGGCCGAAGCCTTGCTGCGCTGGCAGCACCCGAGCCTGGGGCTGGTGTCGCCCGCCGAATTCATCCCCCTGGCCGAGCGCACGGGGAGCATGGGTGGCTTGACGCAGTGGGTGATCGAGGAGGCCATCCGCCAAGTCGGCGAATGGGCGCAGCGCGGCATGCACATACAGTTGTCGGTGAATATCTCGGTGGACGACCTGGCCGACGATGACCTGGCGATTCGCGTGACGACCTTGCTGATGCACTACGGCGTGCAGGCGCAGCAGCTGATTTTCGAGATTACCGAAAGCGCAATCATGCATGACCCCAAGCAAGCCCTCAGCGTGCTGGAGCAGCTGCGTGGTTGCGGCATCAGCCTGTCGGTGGATGACTTCGGCACCGGCTATTCCTCGCTCGCGCAATTGCAGCGCCTGCCGGTGCAGGAATTGAAGATCGACCAGTCCTTTGTGCGCAACCTCAACAGCACCAGCGGCGATGCGGTGATCGTGCGCTCGACCATCGAGATGAGCCACAACCTGGGGCTCAAGGTGGTGGCTGAAGGGGTCGAGTTCGAGCCCAGTCTCACGTTGCTCAAGCAATGGAATTGCGACACCGCTCAGGGCTATCTCATCAGCCAGCCGTTGAGCGCCATGGCGTTTGAAATGTGGATGCGCCGCGAGCGCATTCCGATTTAGAAGCCTCTGCCTGTCGACTACAGCTTTTGATGCGCGGCGAGGTGATCGAACACTCGTCTCGCGCTCCCACGTTTTGATGGGTATCGGGCATGAAAAAGGCGGCTACCTGTTGAGGGTAGCCGCCTTTTTTTGCTGCCGGTAACGCTTAATCCGGCAGTTTGAACGCCATCACATAGTCACCCTGCTTGGTGCCCAGCGAACCATGACCGCCAGCCATGACCAGCACGTATTGCTTGCCGTCCTTGCCGGTGTAGGTCATCGGTGTGGTCTGAGCGCCTGCAGGCAGGCGGCCTTCCCACAACTGCTTGCCGTTTTTCACGTCATAGGCACGCAGGTACTGGTCGAGCGTACCGCTGAGGAAGGACACGCCACCGGCGGTGGTGAACGTGCCGCCCAGGCTGGGAACGCCCATGGTCAGCGGGATCGGAACCGGTGAGCTGTCGCGCACGGTGCCGTTTTTGTGCATCCAGATGGTCTTGTGGTTGGTCAGGTCGACCGCGGCCACATAACCCCACGCCGGTGCCTGGCACGGCAGGCCCATTGGCGACAACATGGCTTCGAGGATCACACCGTACGGCGCGCCTTTGTTGGGCTGCACGCCTTCGGTTTCGCTGACGCGCGGGCCTTGCTTGGCGATGTCGGCAGCCGGGATCAGCTTGGACTTGAACGCCATGTAGCTCGGGTTCACGAAGGCGATCTGGCGTACCGGGTCGACGGAAATGCCACCCCAGTCGAACACGCCGAAGTTACCTGGGTAGACGATCGAACCTTGCAGCGATGGCGGAGTGAACGGGCCGTCGTAGCGCATCGATTTGAAATCGATACGGCAGAGCATCTGGTCGAATGGCGTCACGCCCCACATGTCACGCTCTTTGAGCGGCGGTGGCATGAAGTTCAGGTCCGACTTCGGCTGGGTTGGCGATGTGTGGTCGCCAGCAACTGCACCTTGCGGCACCGCGACTTCGTGGATCGGCACCACCGGTTGGCCGGTGGCGCGGTCCAGCACGTAGATGCTGCCTTGTTTGGTCGACGCCATCACCGCTTGCTTCACGCCTTCAGCGGTCTTGATGTCGATCAGCGAAGGCTGGCCGCCCACGTCCATGTCCCACAGGTCATGGTGAGTGAACTGGAAGGTCCACTTCACGTGGCCGCTGTCGATGTCCAGGGCAGTCAGGCCGGCGCTGTATTTTTCCGAATCTTCGGTACGGTCGCCGCCGTATTGGTCGGGCATCTGGTTGCCCATCGGCAGGTAAAGCATGCCGAGTTTTTCATCCACGGCGAACATGGACCACATGTTCGGCGAGTTGCGGGTGTAGGTCTTGCCTTCGGCCAACGGGGTGGTGTCGTCCGGGTTGCCGCTGTCCCAGTTCCACACCAGCTTGCCGGTGTGCACGTCGAACGCGCGGATCACGCCGCTAGGCTCGTCGGTGGAGACGTTGTCGGTCACGTGGCCGCCGATCACGACCAGGTTTTTGGTCACGGCCGGTGGCGAAGTGGAGTAGTAACCGCCTGGGGCGAAGGTGCCGATGTTGGCACGCAGGTCGATCTGGCCTTTGTCGCCGAAGTCTTCACACATCTTGCCGGTGTCGGCATTCAGGGCGATCAGGCGAGTGTCGGCGGTCGGTACGAAAATACGTTTCGGGCAGGCCGTTGGCGCGGCAGCCGGGCTGGCGCTGCCGGTAGGGCTCTGCTCGGAAGCGTAGGCGGCGTCATCGTGATACGACACGCCACGGCAGGTCATGTGTGCCCAACCCTTGAAGCTTTCAGCACCCTGGGTGGTGATCTTCGGGTCGAAACGCCAGATTTCCTTGCCGGTGTCCGGGTCCAGCGCGATCACTTGGCTGTGCGGCGTGCACACGTAGAGCATGCCGTTGACTTTCAGCGGGGTGTTTTCCGCGGTGGTTTCACCCGGGTCGCCTGCGCCAGGAATGTCGCCGGTACGGAAGGTCCACGCCGGCACCAGTTTGTGGGCGTTTTCCGGAGTGATCTGCGCCAGTGGCGAGTAACGATCACCATGGGCCGAGCGGCCGTAGGAATTCCAGTCGCCATCGGCCTGTGCAGGCGCAGCGCTGGCCATGCCCGGTACCGCGTCGCGGTCCAGTTGGCCTTTGATCTCACCCGGATTGGTGAATTGGCTGGCAATGGCAGCAGCACCGGCCAGCACCACGGCTACGCTCAGCGCGCCAGTGCCCAGCGGGGCGGGTTGGCCGCGCAGCAACGGACGGCGAAACCACGGGAGCAGCATGACGATGCCCAAGGCGAACAGCAGTGCCAGGCGCGGCACCAACTGCCACCAGTCCAGGCCGACTTCCCACAGAGCCCAAACGGTACTGGCGAACAGCACCAGTGCGTACAGGCCCAGCGCAGCGCGGCGGGTGGCCAGCAGCAAGATGCCGGTCAGGGTGATGCCGATACCGGCCAGCAGGTAGTACAGCGACCCGCCGAGCATGCTCAGCTTGATGCCACCGGCCAGCAAGGCCAGGCCCATGATCAGCAGCAAGATCCCCAGCAGCCTGGGCAGCAGGCGGCTTGGGCTTGAAGCCCCATCAGTGCTCATAGTGTGTTTCTCCGTGACGTTGGAATTATGTAACCCCGTGCTTCACTGTAGATGACGATTCAGCGCGGGCTTGGTTCAGCGTTATTTGGGTTTTTCCGGGGATAAGGGGGTTATCCACAGGCGGGCGATTTACCTTCAGGCGCAGGTCGGAGTAAGACAGCGCTGTCTTGAAAAAAGGGGAAATTCAGCAAAGAAGGGGTCGACCGCGAGCGTGAAACGTTTCAGTTTGTTGCGGCAAGGATAATGCGCCTGCTCGTTTTGAGAAAGACTAAATCGCGAGATGCATCTTTTCAGATCCGGTAACAGTGACAGAACGTCGCTGCACCGATGGCGGTGAAAAGTGGATTTTTTGTGGCGAGCAGCGCAAGCCTGCTCGCCACAGGAGGCCATCGGCCACAGGCTAGAAAGTCGTGCGCACGCCGAATTGCACGCTTCTGCCGGGTGCCGGGGCGATATCGCGCAGGATTGAGCTGGCGTAACGCACGGTCTGGTTGGTGAGGTTTTCACCGTTCACAAACGCCAGCCATTGACTGCCGGCCACGTTGAAGTGGTAGCCGGCGCTCGCGCCCAGGGTGGTGTAGCCATCGGTGCCACTCTCGTTATCCGGTACGCGTCCCTGGCCAGCGGCGTGCTCCACGTCGATGCGCGCTTGCCAGCGGTCGAATTCCCACAGCAAGCCGCTGTTCAAGCGCAGCGGCGCAATACGCGGCAAGGCTTCGCCGGTGTCCAGGTTAGTGGCGCGGGTGTAATCGCCCGACAGCTCCAGCGCGAACTTGCCGTAGGCACCTTCGCCCAGCTTCCAGTGATCCTGGGCTTCAAAGCCAGCGAAACGTGCGCGTACGCCGGAATATTCGTACTCAGGAATGCCAGCCGCATCCTCTTCGCCTTCGTCATTCAAAGTACGACCGGTACCCAGCAGGCCGATGTAATTGGAGAAGTGGCTGTAGAACACGCCGAAGCTGCCCTTGTGGGTGCCATTGTCAAAGCGCAGGGCCAGGTCGCTGGACACGGCTTTTTCTTTCTTCAGGTTGGCGTCACCCAATTCAAAGGTGCCGGTGGCGACGTGGGCGCCATTGGCATACAGCTCGTAGAAGGTCGGTGCGCGCTCGGTATAACCCAGGGTTGCGGCCAGCGACCAGATTGGCGTGAGCGTATACACGGCGCCCGACGACAGGCTGCCGGCGGTGAAGTCATTGCTTTTGTCAGCCCCGGCAAACCGTGCGTTGCCCTTGGCGTCCGGGTCGACGCTGGTGTGTTCGAGGCGCCCGCCGAGGCTGAGTTTCAAGCGCCCGGTGGCCTGCATCTCTTCAAGGATAAACAGTGCGCCGGCGTTGGTGTCGGTCTGCGGCACAAAGGCTTCTTCGCCCAAGGCCGAGAACTCGTTGCGAGTCACCTGGGCGCCGACCACGCCGGCGAACGGGCCGATCGGCTGGTGGCGCGCTTCAACCCGCGCCTCGTAGCCCTTGTTCTTGAACACGGTGCCGGTTTCGCCGCCTTCGATTTCGCGGTGTTCGTAGTCGGTGTAGCCCGCGTCGACCTTTACCGAAGTAAACGCGCCTTGCAGGTTGCGGACCTCGGACGCGAACGCGTAGTGGTCCTGCTGCATGCGCAGGCGCACGTCCTGCTCGGCGGGGGAGCCGTAGTTGGCGTCGTAGTTGCTGTAGGAAAGCCCGGCGTAACCGTCGTCCCAAGTGTAGGAACCGCCCACCGCGCCGCCGTCCTGGCGCCCGTCGCTGTTGCCCAGGCGGCCATTCTTGCCCGGTGCGTCGTCGGTTTCCGGGGCGTGGCGGCTGCGTGCCTGGCCGGGGATTTTCAGGTCGTTGAACGCCCGCGCATTCGCGTCCAGGTGCAAGGCAAAGGAGCCGTTGCCGGCTTCCAGTTTGCCGGCGCTGCTGCGCGTGGTGTCGGCGCCGCCGTAGCGCAGTTCTCCGGCACCGTGGATGCCTTCGATGGCTTCGGTGGGGATGCGGTTGTCGAAGGTGTTGACCACCCCGCCAATCGCGCTGCCGCCGTACAGCAGGGCGGCGGGGCCGCGTACGATCTCGATGCGCTCGACGTTGACCGGGTCCAACGGCACCGCGTGGTCGTAGGACAGCGACGACGCATCCAGCGCGCCCACGCCATTGCGCAGGATGCGAATGCGGTCGCCGTCCTGGCCGCGAATGATTGGCCGGCTGGCGCCTGGGCCGAAGTACGAAGACGACACGCCCGGCTGCTTGTTCAGGGTTTCACCGAGGCCGCCTTTTTGTTGCAGGGTCAGCTCATCGCCTTCCAGCACGGTGGTGGGCGAGGCGAGTTGCTCGCTGCCCAGCGGGTTGCCGGTGATGACTTGGGGTTGCAGTTCGAGGGCGTGGGCTTCGGCGCAGATCAGCAGGGCAGCGGCGAGCGGGGTCAAGCGCCACAGAGAGGACAGGGACATCGGACATTCCTTGGAAAAACGGCAAAGAGAGAAGGCTGGATCAGGTTATCTGGGTTGTTATAGTTATAATATAACATCTCTTTTTTTGCCGAGAAGGGGAACTTTCTCCACGGGGCTATATTCAATGCAGTGCTTCCACCGTTAAGCCCCGTCGGCTAAGGTGCGCGGCTGAATTCCTCTTACTGCAAAAGGCCCGGCATGACCGCGACAAGTAACGACCCACTGCACGGCGTGACCCTGCAGCACGTCCTCACCACCCTGGTGGAACATTACGAATGGGAAGGCCTTGGCGAGCGCATTGATATCCGCTGCTTCAAGAGTGACCCGAGTATCAAGTCGAGCCTCACTTTCCTGCGTAAGACCCCATGGGCGCGGGAGAAGGTCGAAGGCTTGTACGTGAAGTTGATGCGCACCAAACGCCCGCTGGATTGAACCCATGAAGCGGTATGCAGCGGCAGCGGCGCTGGCCGGTTGGGTGGGGTTGGTGATTCAGCAATACCTGATTTTCTATTCGCGCTGGGAAGCCGGCGCGAGCCTGCTGGGCGGCTTGATCAACTTTTTCAGCTTCTTCACGGTGCTGACCAACACCCTGGCGGTGGTGGTCTTGAGCTACGCGTGGGTGAATCGCGACTCGCCGGCCAAACGGGTTTTCCTGGCACCGAGTGTCAGCAGTGGTATCGCGGTGAGCATCGTGGTGGTCGGCCTGGCCTATAACCTGCTGCTGCGGCATTTGTGGCAGCCGGAGGGTTTTCAGTTTATCGCCGACGAATTGCTGCACGACGTGATGCCGGTGCTGTTCGCCCTGTACTGGTGGTGGTATGTGCCCAAGGGCCATTTACGCTTCAAACACATCGGATTGTGGGTAATTTACCCGCTGGTGTACTTCGCCTACGCGCTGCTGCGTGGGGATTTGCTGGGGCAGTATCAGTACCCGTTTATCGATGTCGGCACCCTGGGTTATCCACAGGTGTTTGTGAATGCCGGGGGGATTCTGGCGGGGTTTGTGTTGATCGCGCTGGCGGTGCTGGGGCTGGATAAAATCATCAAGCCCCGCGCCTGATTTACTCTTCTTCGCTGCCTTCGGCACGCCAGTAACCGACGGCCTTGAGGAACTCCTCATTGACCTTATGCGTGTCGAGCAGCACGCGCCGCACCTGGCGTGACAGTTTGGTTTCGGTCGCGACAAAGCTGTACAGCTTGCCGGCCGGCAGCGTCAGGTTGCGCACCGTTTCGAGCAGGTCGTCCTGGCCGCGAACCACCCAGATCACCTCGACCTCGGCTGCACTCTGCAGGGTCTGCTGTTCCGCCGCATTCGCGATCTCGATCACCGCCAATACCTTGCGCCCGGCAGGCAATTCTTCCAGGCGCCGGCCGATGGCGGGCAGGGCGGTTTCGTCGCCGATCAGCAGGTAGCTGTCGAATATATCCGGCACGATCATTGAGCCACGTGGGCCGCCGATGTAGAGGTGCTGGCCGACCTTGGCCTGGTCCGCCCACGTGGAAGCCGGGCCATCGCCGTGCAGCACGAAGTCGATGTCCAGCTCGCCGATGTCCAGGTCGTAGCGGCGTGGCGTGTAGTCGCGCATCGCCGGTTGCGGGCCGTCGCCCTTGATGCTGAACGTCGGGCTTTCCAGCGCGGCTTGTTCGGCGGCGTTCTGCGGGAACAACAGCTTGATGTGATCGTCACTGCCCAGGCTGATAAACCCCGCCAGTTCCGGCCCGCCCAAGGTGATGCGGCGCATGCGTGGGGTGATGTCGACCACGCGCAGAACATCCAGGCGGCGGCGTTTGATTTCGTGGGTAACGCGATGGATGGCTTGCGTATTCATTGGGCTTTCCCGTCGGCAATGGCTTGGGCGGTGCTGTTGAGCAGCGCGGCGACGCGCGTAATTTCTTCCGGGCTCCAACGCCCGTGGTGCGAATGCAACGCGTGGCGCAGGTTATGCACCGCCTCGTGGATTTCCGGTGGGCGGTCATGGCCGCGCAGCGAGCGTTTGCTCACATCGATGCGCAGGCGAATGCCCTCGAGGGCCACCGTCTGTTCGCTCAGGAAGAGACGACCGGCGTCGGTGATTGTGTAGCGTTTTTTTCCGCCCTCGGCGTCGCCGGTGATCAGTTCGCTTTCTTCCAGGAAGGTCAGCGTGGGGTAGATCACACCGGGGCTTGGGCTATAGGCGCCGTCGAACAGGGTTTCGATTTGGCGGATCAGGTCATAGCCGTGGCAGGGCTGTTCGGCGATCAGGGCCGGTAACAGCAGCTTCAGGTCACCCGGGGCAAAGACGCGTGGGCCACGCCCGCCGCGCCCTGGGCCGGGGCGTTTTTCGAAGCCGTCGCGGTCGTCACCGTGGTCACGGTGGGAATGATGGTCTCTCATTTAGGTTCTCTCTCGTCTGGTTTAGATACAACGTAAGATATATCTTAAGTGCGAGCAATCTGACCGGACGAACGGTTGCCTACGCTTCGAGCACCAACCCAGGTCTCTGCCCATGCGGCCATCGGCGACATATTCTTCAACTTGTTAGTGGGTTTGCCCAAGTAATTACGGTTGTTTTTTATGGGGTGTAATCCTATTCTGACGGACGCGGTAGTCGAGAAATCATTCTCATTAATTGCCGTGTAGTCCACTTCTTACAGCAACTTTTAAAGTTTTGGCAAAGTGCCATAATTTTCCCATGTATCTTGGTGTAACAGGGCTACGTAACTAAGCGAATCGGACGGCTTTCGTATTCGATATCGCAATGGATAATTGCCTGGCGTTGAACGACTTCCTGAAAAGCAATGCAAGTAGTTGGAAAAACAAACAATCCACTGCTCTCGGGAAATCGCTCAGGCACTTAATAAATCCTGCGCAAAACTGCGACAGGATCCCGTTGCGACATTAAATATACGTGAGCGTCTGCAAATGAAATCTAAAGTAAAAACTGCGCTGTTAACTATCGGCCTGTTGGCCGGTTCGATGTCTGTTGCCCAGGCAGCGGACGGAACGGTTACGTTTTTGGGGTCGGTCCATTCGGGTGCTTGCTCTATCAAACCTGACTCCGTAGATCAGACCGTTCGCCTTGGCGCGATTGCCAAGCATCAACTGCAATCGGGTGGCAAGTCCGAAGCCCGACGTGTGCTGATCGAACTTGAAGGCTGCGACCTGTCCGGCCTCACTGATAACACCGTCACCACGACCTTCACCGGCGCACCGTCGACCGTTGTCCCGGGCGGTATCGGCACTGTGGGCGGCGCCGGCGGCATCGGCATCATGATGACCCACGGCGGCCGACCTGTTGTGCTGGGCACCCCGACCACACCGCAAGTTATTGCCACCGGTAATAACACGCTGGAGTTCGGTGCCTTTGTACAAGGCCAGACCACGGGCGACATCGTCCCTGGTGAGTTCAGCGCGGTCACCAACTTCACCTTGGCTTATCAGTAAGTGTTTCCCCCGCCACTTCAGGTGGCGGGGGGGAACTGGTGGGAGGTATAGGTGAAAACATTCATAAGTCTCGCTATCGCCTCTTCATTGACGATGTTCATCAACACGTGCGCCGCCGCTCAGGCGCAGGGCGATGGGGTCGTGACAATGGGAGGTGAAGTCATCGACTCCGCCTGCGGCCTGGAAGCGGCCACCGTTGATCAAACCATCGATATGAACCCCGAGCCCATCGGCCGGCTCTTGCGAGAAGGCGCCGGGCGACTGCAGCCCTTCGAGTTGCGCCTGGTCAATTGCTCGGTGACACGCCCCGACCCCTCGCGTCCCGGCCAAACGCTGCCCGATTGGGAGCACCTGCGCGTGACGTTCGACGGACCGACCGATATGGGCGGGCGCATGTTTGCGGCCTTTGGTAACTCGCAAGGGGTTGCCTTTTTTATCGAGGACATCACCGGTCAAGTGAGTGTGCCGGGGCAGCCGATGGCGTTGTACCCGTTGGTTGATGGTGACATGACACTTCACTACAGGCTTCGCTTGGTCGGCAACGGAGTGCCGCTATTGGCGGGAGCTCACCGGGCTGCAGTGCGGTTCAAGTTGGAATACTTCTGAATATTGAGTTGCTGGCATGTTGAATACGTCGAAAGTCATGAATACGCTGCGTCCAAGCCTTTTTGGCGGTTTGATAACGTTGGCAGGCACCGCAATGGGCGCCGGGGATATTGAGTTTAATACCGATGTTCTGGACTTGATTGATCGCTCCAATATTGACTTGTCTCGGTTTGCGCGCAGTGGGTTTATTCTGCCGGGCAACTACACAATGGTGATCCAGCTGAACACTCAGCCGATCGCTGAAGCGTCAGTCGCGTTTTACCACCCCGATAATGATCCCAAGGGAAGTGATCCGTGTTTATCGCGCGAACTGGTAGACCAGTTGGGCCTGAAGGCGTCCGGCGCAGACGCGCTCAAGTGGTGGAAAGGCGGGCAATGCCTGGATATAAAGAGCTTGCCCGGCATGGAAGTCAGTGCCGATCTGGCCAGTTCCTCACTGAACATCAACCTGCCCCAGGCCTATCTTGAATACAGCGCCATCAACTGGGACCCGCCCTCGCGTTGGGATGAGGGAGTACCCGGGCTGCTGATCGACTACAACATGACGGCGCAGTCCAGCTACAGAAAGGCTGACGGCACCCGCAATGAGCTCAGCGGCAATGGAACACTGGGGGCCAATGCCGGGGCGTGGCGCCTGCGGGCAGACTGGCAAGGGCGTTTGGAGGAAGACCGCGAATCGTCGTCCAACCGGCAAAAACTGGAGTGGAGTCGTTACTACGCTTATCGCGCAATTCCTGCGTTGAAGGCGCGGCTTGTGGTGGGCGAGGACTACCTGTATTCCGACCTGTTCGACAGTTTTCGGTTTACCGGTGCGGCGCTCAAATCAGATGAAAGCCAGTTGCCGCCCAACTTGCGTGGTTACGCACCGGAAGTAGTCGGGGTCGCGAAAACCAATGCAAAAATCGTCATCAGCCAACAGGGCCGTGTGCTCTATGAAACCCTGGTTGCGGCAGGTCCATTTCGTATCCAGGACCTTAACGATGCCGTGTCCGGCCGGCTGGACGTGCGGGTCGAAGAGCAGGACGGTTCGGTGCACAGGTTCGAGATCGATACCGCAGGTGTTCCCTACCTGACGCGACCTGGGCAACTGCGCTACAAACTGTCGACTGGGCGACCGTCCAACCTTCAGTACCACGACGACGGTGCCTTTTTTGGTACCGGCGAGTTTTCCTGGGGCATCAGTAATGGCTGGTCGCTGTTGGGCGGCGGCATTGCCGATAACAACTACCGTGCCCTGTCGGTCGGGGTGGGGCGTGATTTGTTGGCGTTCGGGGCGCTGTCGGTGGACGTCACCCAATCCCACGCAAGCCTGTGGAACGAGTCACTCTCGGGTAAATCCTACCGGCTTCAATACTCCAAGAATTTTGAGCAGTACGACAGCCAGGTCACCTTCGCCGGTTACCGGTTTTCCGAGAAGAACTTCTTGAGTATGAGCCAATACCTGGATGCCAAACATTTCGGGTTGAACGGCGAACTCGGCGGGCGTGGGGTTTTTGACGGAAACGGTGAGTACGTTGAGCACTGGAGGCCGATTGGCGGCAACAAGGCACTGTATACGGTAACGGTGAATAAACAGTTCCGTGATCTGGGCGCCACCGTCTACGCCAGTTACAACAAACAAACGTATTGGAATCGGCCGGACACCCAGCGCTGGAACCTGTCAGCGGCGCGTTACTTCAATGTAGGGACAGTCAAAAACATGAACCTGTCCCTGAATGTCTACCGCACGCACGAATACCAATACAAAGACAACGGAATGTCGCTGACCGTCAGCTTGCCGTTGGGGCCCACCGGCACACTGTCGATGGACGCCAACAGAGCCGCCGGCAAGAACATGTTTGCAACGCGCTATGCCGACCGTATCGATGAGCGCAATAGCTACCAGCTGAGCGCCAGCGACAACTCCGCCAGTGGCTACCTCAGCCATATCGGTGACACGGTCGACGTCGATCTCAGTGCCAGCCAGCAACAAAGTGACAGTCGCACGCTCGGCGCGTCGGTTCGCGGCGGTGGCACGCTCACGGCTTATGGGGCGGCTATGCACCGTACCAATAGCACCGGCGGAACCCGGCTGATGATCGACACCGCAGGGGTGGCCGATGTGCCTGTGCGCGGCTATGGCACACCGACCCGCAGTAACGCTTTTGGCAAGGCGGTTATCTCCGATATCAGCAGTTATCAGCGCACGGCGGCCAGTGTTGATCTGGAAAGTTTGCCCAGCGATATCGAAGCCACCCAGTCCGTCACGCAACTGACACTCACCGAAGGGGCCATTGGCTATCGATCACTGGAAGTGATTTCCGGCAAGAAAGCCATGGCCGTTCTGCGCCTGCCGGATGGCACCGCACCGCCTTTCGGCGCCACGGTGCAAAACCTGAAACAGCAGGACACCGGCGTTGTGAACGATGGCGGCGACGTCTACCTCAGCGGCATTCAGGCCGGTGAACAGATGATCGTCAGTTGGGGCGGGACCCAGCGTTGCGTCCTCACACTGCCTGTGGTTTTGCCGGCTGATGGCTTGACCGACGCCCTGCAACTGCGCTGCCAGATGGTAGCCACCGATCAATCTTCGCCCGAGCCGGCATCGCTGACCGGCAAGCGTAACGATAAGGAGAGTACATCCTCATGAACACTAACATTCGCCTCACCTGCAAGGCCTTCGCGCTGCTGGCGCTGGGCTTGAGCCAAAGCGCCAACGCCGCGGTCGGCCTGGACCGTACCCGGGTGATTTTCGACGGTGGCAAAGAGGCCACCAGCGTGAACATCACCAATAACAACACCCAGTTGCCGTATTTGGCCCAGGGCTGGATCGAGGATGAGCAAGGCAAGAAAGTCACCTCGCCCTTGATCGTGCTGCCGCCGGTTCAACGGTTGGAGCCCGGCAAACAAAGCCAGGTGAAAGTGCAGGCACTGCCTGCGGCCAAATCGCTGCCGCAAGACCGTGAGACGGTCTACTACTTCAACCTGCGGGAGATTCCGCCGCGCAGTGACAAGGCCAACACCCTGCAAATTGCGCTGCAAACACGGATCAAGTTGTTTTACCGACCGCAAGCCATCACGCCGACCCAGCAGGACCTGTCCAATCCCTGGCAGGAAAAGCTGACCCTTACCCGCCAGGGCGAGCGTTATCAGGTGAACAACCCGACGCCTTACTACGTGACGCTGGTGGACGCGCGCAGCAGCAAAGACGGCAAAACCATCGCGAGCTTCGAGCCGGTGATGATCGCGCCGAAAAGCATGCAGGCCCTGGGCCCGACTGCCAAGGAGCTTGGCACGACGCCCTATTTGTCCTACGTGAACGACTACGGCGGCCGCCCTCTGCTCGCCTTCACGTGCAGTGGCGAGACTTGCAAAGTGAATGTGCAAGCATCAGCACCCAATCAGTAGTGCCTGCTGCCGGAGAACGTCATGAAGCTGCACACAATAAAGGCCTTGGGCTGCCTGCTACTGGTCTCGATGGGGAGCGCACAGGCCGCAGATGATGAGGATGTCGAGGGCATGGTCGGGATGCTGAATATTCGCGGAAGCATGCATGAAATGCCCTGCAGCCTGGAGATGAGGTCCCTGCATCAAACCGTCGATCTGGGCGCTGTGTCGGCAAGCCAATTGGCCAAGCCCGGCGATCACGCCACATCCATGCCGTTTCAACTGCATTTCAAGGATTGCCAGCGCACCGCGGGCAGCATCCGCAACGAGCGCACGGGCAACCTGGCATGGAGTGCTTACCAACCGGTGCTGTCGGTGACGTTTGTCGCACCCGCCGATGCCGATGACCCACGGCTGGTCAAGGTACAGGGCATCACGGGCATGGGCCTGCAATTGACCGATGCCCAGGGGCGGGATGTACGGCTGGGCTCACGGGGCGAGCCGCTGTTCCTGTCCTTGGGCGCCAGCACACAAACCTGGAATGTTCTACCCACGCGCACCTCCGCGCCATTGACCAGCGGGGCGTTTCGGGCCGTGGTGGATTTCAGGCTCAATTATGAGTAAGGGCAGAACAATGACCAGGTTAACCGGCCCATGGGCCATTTTTGTCGGCGCAGGCATGCTGTTGGCTGTCAGCCAGAGTGTGCAAGCCGACACCAACCTGACGATCCGCGCGGTGATCATTGCGCCTCCGCCGTGCGTGATCAACAGCGGGAGCACGCTGAATGTGCCGTTCGGCAACGACCTGCTGACGTCACGCATCGATGGCGTCAATTATCGGCGGGAAGTGCCGTATACCGTCAGGTGCGACCCGCCCGTCTTCAGCAACGCCATGACCCTGGAACTCAAGGGCACAGCCGCTGCGTTTGACAACAATGTGCTCTCGACGCCCAAGACGGACCTGGGGATAAAACTGTTCGCCAATGGGGCGGACTGGCCCCTGAATACGCCGCTGAGGTTTACCCACCCCACCTTTCCAGCCGTGCAGGCGGTGCCCGTCAAGCGCGCAGGCAGCACGCTGACAGGCGGGGCCTTTGCGACCGCTGCCACCCTCGTGATCGAGTACCAATAATGAAGAAACGATCAATGATCTGTTGGCCAGGGCGAGCCTTGCTCGGTTTGTGTTGCATGGGCCTGTGCAGTGCTGCGTCGGCCAACCTGACGTTCAACGGCACGCTGAACGAGCCACCGCCCTGCACGATTGATTCGGGCAGCACGATTGAAGTCGATTTCGGCGATGTCGGCACCCGGCGCGTCGATGGCGTGAAGTACCGCAAGGCCGTCGGCTACACCATCCGCTGCGGCACCTCCACGCTGCCGTGGCTGCTGAAGTTGAGCGTCAAAGGCGCAGAAACCACGTTTGATAACGCCGCTGTGCAAACCACGGCGCCCGACCTGGGCATTCGGCTGTATCAGAACAACCTGCCGTTTCAACTCAACACGCCGCTGGACATAAGCCTGTCGTCACCGCCGACATTGGAAGTCGTACCCGTCAAACGGCCAGGCTCGATCCTGGCGCCCGCCAGCTTTACGGCGGTGGCCACGCTGTTGGCCGAATACCAGTAGGAGTCGAGTCTATGCGACATGAAATTGTGCTCAAGCGCTGGTCGTGTGCCGGGCTGGCAGTGCTGCTGACCCTGGGCCTGGCCCCCGATGCGCAGGCGGTGGATAACCTGCGGTTCAAGGGCAACCTGGTGGAACAGGCCTGCATCATTCGCCCTGGCGACGAGGCAATCACCCTGGAGCTTTGGGACCTGACCAGCAAGCATCTCTATATCAACACGCGTTCGGTGGGCAAACGTTTCACGCTGCACCTGGATGACTGCAACACCACGATCAGCGACTCGGTGACCATCCTGTTTGGCGGCGTGGAAAACCGCGCATTGCCCGGCTTGTTCGCGCTCGACGGTGGCAGTGGCGCCTCGGGTATCGGGCTGGGGCTGGAAACCCTGAGTGACAAGCCCGTGCCGGTGAACAAGGTCGGCGACGAACAGACCTTGACCCCCGGCAACAACGTCATTGACCTCAAGGCCTATGTGCAAGGCGAGCCGGATGCGCTCCGGGACAAGACCATCGGGCACGGTACTTACAGGGTGACCTCTACTTTTACGTTGGATTATCCGTAGTGGTTAACCGTCATTACTTAGACTGAACGAGACCAACATGAAACGACTATACGGAGCCATTGTGCTTCTCGTCCTGACTGGCGTTACAACCGCCGCGAAAGCCGCTGACTGCCGTGTCAACGGCGGACCGTGGGTATTGGTAGAGGGGAATATGCCCCTGCAAGTCCCTGTCACTGTCCGGTTAGGTTCGGACACAAGCCGCATTATTCTTGAAGGGGTGAGGTTGGAGTGCCGGTTCAGTGCGGGTCAGGTTCAACCTGGGCGTGAGGACTATTGGGCAACCTCAACGCAAGTTGGCGTTCCCTGGACGCCCGGCCCGAAATTCACAAGCCAAGGCACAGGTTTACGAATAAACGGGACGTATTACAACACCCCTGTCCCCTACAACATTCGGGTGTCGACCTTGCCTAATAACGGCAGGGGTTACCCACTGGATGTGACCCCCTATATTTTGATACGCAACAACCCAACCAACCCTATCGACGTCCGGGTGGGCGACTCACTCGGATCGTTACGTCTCAATCAAACCAACAACTATGACACCCGGAGGAGGGGTTTGATTATTACCTACACCGCGGCCAACAACTTCTCCATTTCCCCATCGTCGTGCACGATCAACCATAACAATCCGATCAATATCGACTTCGGCAACGTGCACCAGCGGGCAATCGGCACCGATCCGCTGACCACGACTGTCACCCGCAATCAACGACTTACCTATTCCTGCCCGGATGGAGGGATTAATACGGACATCACCATTACTTACAAAGGCACCCCTTCGTCGTTCAACCGTAATTTGCTGACGATGAGCAATGCGGACGTGGGGACGGCGCTCGTACGTGGCGGGGTTGCAGTCCCGGTAAACGAGTGGTTCCGAACCCGCATCAACAACAGTGCTGGCAGCGACGATGTGACGTTTTCTCTGGTCCGGCGGGCGAACTCCTTGCCCGCCGCCGGCCCAATCAACGGCAGCGGCGTGCTGGTGATGGGGGTGCCCTGAACCTAGCGCGGGGCGCGGTTGCGTTGTTGGCTGTGGCGCGCCATGGCTTGGCGGGTCAGGTCGCGTAACCACTGTTTTTCCTGGTCGCCCAGTGCATTGAGCCTGCGGTTGTAGTCATCCTCGTCGAGGCTGTCCTGCTGTTCGTCCAGTTCAACAAAACGCTGGGCGAACAGCGCGTCGTTGGCCCGGCACTCGGCGTCGTGGCTGTCGCGTAAAAACTGCTCCCAATACGGCTCCAGCAACATCTGGTTGACCAGGCCGTCACCTTCGCCCAGCGCCTGCACACTGGCGAGCGCTTGCTCGACCTGCGCTTCGCGGACATTGGCGGTGTCGCGGTAGAGCATGTGATCGGCCAGCCACGGCAAGTCCAGGCTGCCCGCCAGCCTGGTCTGGTAGGCGAGGTAGATATCCACTTCGTCCACCGCGCCGGGCAGGCCGTCCACCACCTGGGAGCGCAGGCGCAGGCCCAGGCCGCCCTCGGCCTGCGGGTTGAGGCGGTGGCGGATGTCGCTGCGGATCACCTGGCCCAGGTGCTTGATGCGTGCGCTGCCGCGTGCCAGGGTCACCAGGCTGGCCTCGCGTTCATCGAAGTCGGCGCTGTAGCGGTTGGCTTCGCTGACGAGTACCTCAATGCCCATCTCGTTAAAGATCTGCGCGCCGCCATCGGCGCACAGGCCGGGAAAGCTGCTCATCATGAACAGCCGCTCGCGCAGTTCGCTGTCGGCCCAGACGGCTTCCATCATGCGCCAGACATTGACGCGCAGTGCGTCGCGGTTGAGCGCGTAGCGAATTTCATCGTCCTCGTTTTCAAAATACGACGGCTGCAAGGACTGGATGACCTCAAAGAATCCCTGTGAGCCGATCTCCTTCTCCACGGCATCCCACAGCCGCTGACGTGGCAATCGGACCGACTCCGCTGTGCCTTCCAGCCATGGCCCGCTCTGGCCCCTGGGTTCATACGTACGGTTGGGATCAAGGCCTGCAGCCTGGCGATAGCGTTCATACAGCGCACGGTGTTCATCGCTGAGGCGGTTGCGGTCAAGGCGGGTGCGCGCAACCCGTTCGGCGTCTGCAGTCCCGGCGGTGACCACCGGTATGTGGTCGATCAGCGTGTTGCTCAGGTTGAGGTTCAGGCCACCGGGCCGTGGGTGCGAGAACAGGCCGGCCGGCCAGGCATTGACCTGGCTGCGGCTCAGGTCCAGCGTGCGCAGGTTGGGCATTAAGCTGATGTCCGGCGCCAGCTCCAGCGGGTTGTTGTTCAGGTTGATCACCTGCAAGCGCCGAAGTTTGGCCAAGCGGCTGACCGCCTCGGGGTCAAGCACCAATTGGTTATCGGCTAGCCCCAGGGAATTAAGGAAGCGCATTTGACCGATGCTCGGGGGCAGGCGTGTCACCCCGTTACCATTCAGGTTAAGTGAGCGCAGCATCGGGAACCGGTTGAGAAAGTCCGTGTCGACCTGGCGCAGTTGGGTGTTGGCCAGTGACAGGTAAGTCACGTGCTCAAAGTTGGCGCTCAGGTTGGGCAATGACTCGGGCAACTGGCGCCCGCTGAGGTCGAGTCGCGCGCCATCTTGCAGCTGGCCCCAGTCATTGGTGTGCCGGGTGAAGCGGTCGGACCAGCACAGGCTTAACTGGGCGCCGAGGTGTGTGCGGCGCTGGCGTTCCTGTTGTGCCAGCAGGCTGCCTTTGGGATGGCGAGTCGGGGCTTTGGTCCAGGCGTCCAGATCAGCCTCAAACTGTTGTTTTTCCAGCGTCAGCTGGTTGAGGGTAGTACGCAGGTGTTGCGGGCTCAGGTTCTCGATAAACCGTTCAAGGGGTTCCTCACTTAGTCCCGGAAACAGTTCTTGCAAGGCTGCCCGGGCGTGCACGGCTGCGCCGGTGCGACGTGCCCCACGTAGCCGGGAGAGTGCCGGGCCGCCCAGCAGTGTCAGGGTTTCGCGGCCCGCGACCTTGCGTGCCGGTGGCTCGGCCAGGGCCTTGCGCCGTTCGGCCAGGGGTTCGAGTGTTTCGATCAGCCACTGTTTGAGCATGCTGCCCTGGCCTGGATGGAAGCCCAACGCGTCGCGCTGAGCGGGCGGCAGTGCGTGCAGGATCGATTCATAAAAGGAGGCCTGCGCGTGGAGTTTTTGCCCGGTGCCATCCACGACTTCATAACGCTGGGCTGCCAGCCGCACCAGGACGCGCCGCGTCTTGGCGCCGAGCGGCCCGGCTTGGCTGCGCAGCGCACCGTCCGCTTGCAGCTCGCGTATTTGCAGGTGCAGGTCGGCGAAGCTGTCGCTGTGCAGCTTGAGGGTGTTGAGCAGCAGCTGTTCGGTGTCGGCGCTCAGCTGGGCCGAGTCATAAAACCCTTCGTAGGCGCGCACCGAGCGCTCGGCCAATGCCAGTTCGCGGGCCTGCTCCTGCAACCGCAGGGGCAGTCGATGCTGTTCGTCCATGACCTGATGTTCGGCGTCGCTGGCGCTGGCTAAAAGCGTTCGCGCGGTGTGCGTCCCCAGCTCCGGCAGCAGCCGCAGTTGGGGCGGGGCCGCGATCTGTCGAGCCACATGCAGTTGGTGGGCAGGCAGCCTGGTTTGAGTCAGCACATAGTCGGCGAGCTGGTTGCGCAACGCCTGTACCTGTTGCCCAGGCGCCCAGTCATTACCCAGCAAGGTGGTGATCTGCTGCGGGTCGAGAAAGCCCAATACATACTCCGGCAACTGGCCCGACATGACCTGGGCCAGGCTCAGGCGCAAGGTGTCGGCGGGGGCGGCGTTGGCAGCGCCGTAGGTATGGGAGTCGCCGCTGAGGTCCGAGTGCAGGAACACCTCGATGGCCTTGTCCTGTGGCCAGCCGGGCAGCTCGGTGACCATCTGTTCGAACCAGTCCGAGGACGGGTCCGGCGCCAGCGGTTCGCCGGCACGGATTTTCGCGCTCGCGCGGCGCGGGTATTCGTAGGCTTCAAAGCGCTGCAGGGTGTCGCGCAGCAGCGGGGGCGGCGGTTGCTGGTGCACGTAGACCCGCTGTAACAGGCCGTCGTCGCTGCCACTGATACGGCGGATCTGGTCTTGTTGTTGCGGGTTGAAACCGTCCACCAGCGGCCCCAGCCTGCGCATCAGTGTGGCACTGTCCCAATGGCGCGGTTGCTCGCCCTCATGCACCCAGGCGCCATGGCCGTTGCTCTTGATGTGCGGTTGGTAGGCCTGCGGGCGGGTGGGGTGAAGCACCCGGTGATGGCCGGTTTGCGGGTCTTCGCGCAGGGCATAGTGGCGGCCTTCAAACGCCAGGCTTTCCGGGTTTTTTGGCTGAGCATAGGGGGTCAGGTCGGGGTGCCACAGGCGGGTTGTGCCGTCGTCCATGTGGACTGGCTTCAGCCCTTCGACGAACGCTGACAGCCTGGTGCTGGCGATCTCCCCCAAGGCCCCGGCGCCCGCGAACAAACCAAACTGCACCACGCTTTCGGCGATGCCGATCAGTTGTTGCGTCGCCTCGGCGCCTCGTCCCTCAGCCCAATCAATGATGCCTTCAAATACGTCATCGGCCAGCTGATAGGCGGTGTAGGCCAGCATCAGTTGACCCAACACCGGCACGAACGGCGTGACCACCAGCAACGCCACGTTGAGCACATCCGAGAGTATTTTTTCCAGGTTATCCCACCAGGCCCAGCGTGCCAGGCGGTCGACCTGGGCGGTAGAGACGGCCACCTGTCGGGCGTCGTTGAGCAGCTTGTTGAGCTTGAGCCGATACAGGTAATGCCACAGGTCGTTTTCGGCGGCGAGGGCGGAGCGGTTTTGATAATCCTGGGTTATTTCCAGCAGGCGGAACTGCAGGTTGGGTTGATCCAAAGGTGTGTCTTTCCAGCTCGGGCCTGCCTCGGTATGGTTTTTTTGGTGCCACTTGACCCGGCTCAGGCGCGTGGCCAGGCCATCCACAAAAGCACCGCGCCGGTCATGGTCGATGAACTGGATGAAGAACTGGCGATAGGCAGGCTCGCGCAGTTGACGGGTCAGTTCCTCGACAAACGCCAGGGGCGAGGGGTATTCCTTGACCGGGTGCTGCGGGTCTTCAGGCACCCAGGCAACCACTCGGCCCGCGGGTTGAAGGTGCTCGGTGAAGAGCATCACGCCGGTCAGGCGGCAGTCCATCAGGCTCAGGCTGTGACGGCCGGCGAAGTGCGGCGATCGGCCTGCGATCACGTTCAGCATGTGGTCGTGGGTGCCCTGCTGCAGGTCTTGGCGCAGCAGGGCCATATGGGTGGCGGCCGTCAAGGCGGCCTTGAGGTTGGCGATCACGGCCAGGCGCATTTCCCGCGCGATCCTGGCGTTATGGACGCCGACAGTGGTACTCAGTCTGGCTTGGTACTGCGCACCGAGGTCCAGCTCGCGGCACAGCGCCTTGAAAGCCTGCGCCGTCAGGTGTTCGCCGCTGCCGCTGTGGCGAAAATTCAGTACGTCGCGCTGGCCTCGCGCGTCCTCGGGGCCGAGAAAGGCGAAGTCGACAAAGCGGTCGTCGTCGGCAAAGTTGTACAGCGCTGCTTCCAGCAGTGAGCACGTGCGACTGGTCTCGCCCGCGACCGACTCAATCACCCACCAGGCATTGGCCGCATTGGCGTAGGTGCGCAGGAACACCTGGCGCACGTCCAGCTCGCCATAGGCCGCCAGGGCCTGTTTCAGCAGGGGCTCAGTGAACGCGTAAACATCGGTGAGGCCCTGGAAGTGTGTGTCCAGCGTGTTCTGAGTGCGCCACTGATCGGCGATGGCGGCCTTGAGTTGGCTGTGCTGGTGGGCGCCGGCGGTGGGGTAGGGCGCGGGGTCGGGTAGGCCGACGCTTTTGAGCGTGGCGATACGCGCCGGTGTGGTCGCGGTTATCCACGCGGGCAGGGCGTCGTTCATCAGCCTGGCGTGGCCGGACAAGGTATTGGATTCGGGCATGGAGCAACCTGCAAAAGACTCAAGAAAACCGCGAGTCTAGGCAGGCTTGCATCGGTGCTGACGGTTGAATGTTAGGTGTACCGCCGTTTTTAATCCGCTATGCACAGCGTGTGGCGGGTGGGCTGCAAGTAGGGGGTCAGAAGCGGCGCCATGCCCTTGAGCACTTGCACCGGCAACGCCGAGGTGAACTTGAACCCCTGGGCCGAGGCGCCGGGCACGAAGGCGGTCAGTGTGCCGAAGTGATGCTCGCCGATATAGAACACAAACGTCGCCGTGCGGTTGATCGCCTTGGAGCTGAGGATGCGCCCGCCGGCGCCTATCGCCTCGATGCGGTTGTCGCCGGTGCCGGTCTTGCCGCCCATGGCCAGCGGGGTGCCGTCGGCCAGCGTGAAACTGCCGGACACGCGCCGCGCCGTGCCCGCATCCACCACCTGAGACAGGGCGCCCCTGAGCGCCGCGGCGACTTCGGAAGGCATCACCCGCTTGCCGCGATTCGGGTCGTTGATCAGCCGCGTTTCATACGGTGTGTCGGCGGCAAAGCGCAGGCTGTCGATGCGCAGGGTCGGTTGGCGCACGCCGTCGTTAAGGATGATCCCCACCAGTTCGGCCAGGGCCGCCGGGCGGTCGCCGGAGCTGCCGATGGCGGTGGCCAGCGACGGCACCAGGTGGTCGAAGGGGTAGCCGACTTTCTGCCAGCGCTGGTGAATATCCAGGAACGCCTCGATCTCGAGCATGGTGCGGATACGGCTGTCGCGCGCGCTCTTGTGCCGGCTCTTGAACAGCCAGCTGTAAACCTCCTGGCGCTCGTGCTCGCTGGCGGCGGTGGCCTGGGTGAAGGTCGCGTCGGGATGCTGCAGCAGGTAGCCCATCAGCCACAGGTCCAGTGGGTGGACCTTGGCGATATAGCCTTGGTCGGGCAGGTCGTAGGCGCCGGGGCCATAGTTTTGATAGAGCGTGTCGAGGCGTTCATCGGTGAGTTTTTGCGGGTTTTTCACGTTGCTCAGGTGTGACCGCACAAAACTGTTGAAACTCGCCTGGCTGGCATTCGGCAGCAGGTAACGGTGCACGGCCGCCAGGCGGATGGCGGTGGGGTGCATGCTGTCGAGGAAGGTTTCGAGGCGCGCCTGGGTGTCCTTGTTGCGGTACTTCTTCCAGAAGCGCAGCAGAAACGTGGTGCCCTCACGGTCGGCGAATTTGGCCAGGTATTCCTGGCGGCGCGGGTCGTTGTCATCCTTGAGCAACTCGGCGCTGTTGTTCGCTGCGTGGTAAGTGCTGTAGCGCACCAGGTCGCGCATCAAGCGGATAAAGGGCAGGTTGATCGACTCGCGCAGGGCTTCGATCAAGGTGGGGTTGCGGCCGTTGTCCTGGCTGCGGAAATTGTGGAAGTGGTGCATGCCGCCCCCGGTAAAAAAGCCCTCGCTGGTGTTGGCCGAGTACTGGCGGTTCAGCGCCGCGTCGAGCATTTTTGGCAGGCTGCAGTCGCTGTTCTGGATCAGGTAGTCGAGGGCCCAACGGGTGATGCGGTCCTGGTCGTCGACCTGGACCTTGCGCAGTTCGCCGGCCGGTTGTGCGCCATACAGGTCATGCAATTCGCTGACAATTTGCAGGTAGGTGGTCATCACTCGCAGTTTGGCGGTCGACCCCAGTTCCAACTTGCTGCTTTCGTTGATATCGAAGGGCTGGTCGGTGCTGTCGGTTTGCACGCGTACGCGGGCGCCGTCGGCGGTCATTTCGTACAGCGTGAAGCTGTAGCGCACCTGGGCCGTGCTGGCCGGGGTCAGCAGGCTTTGCCCGAGCAGGCCGATTTGCCCGGCGAAGGCCGGGTCGGCGAGTTGCTTGAGGTAGGCTGAGGCCTGGGCCTGCAGGTCCGACTGCAAGGTGCTGGTGGCGGCCAGGTCGAGGCGGTCGAGGTCATACAGCGGCCGGTCGAGCAGCGCGGCCAGGCGGCTGCGGGCCACACTGATGCCCTTGTTGGTTTCGATCGGCTGGAGGGTCGGTTGCTGCTGCCAATCGCGGTAGGTGACGCTGCTGGCCAGCGCGGCCCTGGCCAATGCCGGGTCGATCACAGTGTTCTGTGCGAGCAGGCGGATATGGCTGTCGGTGAGCTCGGCCAGTTCCTGGTGGCCCTTGGACAAGTAGTGCGAAGGGCGGCGCTGGGCAATCATCAGCGACAGCACCTCACGCAGGGCCAGGCCTTTCTGCGGCAACTGCCGGGGGTCGTTACCCGCGAGCAGTGCATTGGTCTGGTTGAAGTCAGCGCCGTACCACACGCGCAAACCTTCGGCCATGCCGTGCACTTCGCCATGGCCCGGCACCGCTGACAAAGGCACGCTGTTGAGGTAGTCGCGCACGATGTCCTGGCGCGCGCCGAGGGTGTGCGGGCCGTCCTGATAGGCGCGCACGCTGGCGGAAACCATCTGGCGGATTTTCTCGCCGCCCGACAGCGTCAGGCCGTCGGGTGAGTGGCGGTATTTCTCCAGTTGCGTGGCCAGGGTGCTGCCGCCCGCCGACTGCCCGGGCAGGTGCAACAGCTTCGCCACTTGCGACCAGGCGGCCTTGGCGAACCGTGGCCAGTCCACGGCCGGGTTGAGTTGCGGCTGCTGGGGGTCGAGCAAGTCGCGGTCTTCGATAAACAGCAGGCTGTTGACCACCACCGGCGGGATCGCCGCAAAGCTTGGGTAAAACTGCTGCGGGTAGCTGAACTGATACAACGGCGCGGCGCGGCAATCGGTGATGGTCAGCCCGGCCTGGATTTTTTCCGGGTAGGGCACAAACAGGCCGCGTTGGGCGTAGGCCATCAGGTCGGGCGAGAAACGCGCCTGGGCCTGGATCAGGTAATTGCGCTTGAGCAGGCGCGGCAGGAAGTCATCAAGTGCGCTGTAGCCCAGGCGTTTGTCGAACGGCCCGTCGCCGGGGTAAACGATCGCATCGCTGGGGCCGGGTTGCAGTTGGTAGGTGAGGGACGCCGCCAGCCCGGCGAAGGTGCGCGCTTGCAGTCTTGAACTGTGCATCTCGCGCAGCGCGGCAAATCCCAGGGCCAGCAGGGCGAGCAACAGCACCAGCCAGAACAGTCGCCACCCTGGCCTGCGGCGGGGACGGGAGCTTCGTGGCAACGGCTGTTCATCCGGGCTGTCGGTGGATACCGCAGCCTTGGTCGACGCGTTTTGCCATAAAGCACCCATAGTCGATTGATCCCCTGCACGCAGATTGATCGGACTTGCTTGAAGCGTAGTCGCTGATCACATCTGTCGGAGATTTCTTACGGGCCACTGCCTGCCAAGCCACACGTACAGGGGCTTGCAGAGGGACGTCGAGCGAGGCCGAGGCATGACGATGCACCAATGTCGTGCAATAATCGTCGCCGCTAAACGGCCTTTTACCCCGAGTTACCCCTGAATCTTGCGCTTTATAGAGTGAAAATCACTAGGTTCAGCTTTTTATACTGCACCCCCGCCGACCTGGCCCAAAAGGCCAAACGTAAACGGCACGCCTGGCCTACCTGCCATAGCGTCCCGGACTCGGTGGTTCATATCCAATAACAAGACGAGGTTGTATCCCTATGCCAGTTGGCAACCACCTGCCCCATGGCGAGACCGCTTCGGGCGGCCCGCTGAAACGTGAATTGGGTGAGCGGCATATTCGCCTGATGGCCCTCGGCGCCTGTATCGGTGTCGGCCTGTTCCTCGGCTCGGCCAAGGCCATTGAAATGGCCGGCCCGGCAATCATGCTGTCTTACATCATCGGTGGCCTGGCGATCCTGGTGATCATGCGCGCCCTTGGCGAGATGGCCGTACACAACCCGGTGGCCGGCTCCTTCAGCCGTTATGCCCAGGACTATCTCGGGCCGTTGGCGGGCTTTCTTACCGGCTGGAATTATTGGTTCCTGTGGCTGGTAACCTGCGTTGCGGAGATCACCGCCGTGGCGGTGTACATGGGCGTGTGGTTCCCCGATACGCCGCGCTGGATCTGGGCCCTGGCGGCCCTGATCAGCATGGGCACCATCAACCTGATCGCGGTCAAGGCCTTCGGTGAATTCGAATTCTGGTTTGCGCTGATCAAGATCGTCACCATCATTGCCATGGTCATCGGCGGCGTCGGCATCATCGCGTTCGGGTTTGGCAACGACGGCGTGGCCCTGGGGATTTCCAACCTGTGGGCCCATGGCGGCTTCATGCCCAATGGCGTGCAGGGCGTGCTGATGTCCCTGCAAATGGTGATGTTCGCTTACCTGGGCGTGGAAATGATCGGCCTTACCGCCGGTGAAGCGAAGAACCCGCAGAAGACCATCCCCAGCGCGATTGGCTCGGTGTTCTGGCGCATCCTGTTGTTCTACGTGGGCGCGTTGTTTGTGATCCTGTCGATTTACCCGTGGAATGAGATTGGCACCCAGGGCAGCCCGTTCGTGATGACCTTCGAGCGTCTTGGCATCAAGACCGCTGCCGGCATCATCAACTTTGTGGTGATCACTGCCGCGCTGTCGTCTTGCAACGGCGGCATTTTCAGCACCGGGCGCATGCTCTACAGCCTGGCGCAGAACGGCCAGGCCCCGGCCACATTCGGCACCACCTCCAGCAACGGCGTGCCGCGCAAGGCGCTGCTGTTGTCAATCTTCGTGCTGTTGCTGGGTGTGCTGCTCAACTACATGGTCCCGGAAAAAGTCTTTGTCTGGGTGACCTCCATCGCCACCTTCGGCGCGATCTGGACCTGGCTGATGATCCTGCTGGCCCAGCTCAAATTCCGCCGTGGCCTGAGCCCGGCCGAACGTGACGGCTTGCAGTACCGCATGTGGCTGTACCCGGTCAGCTCCTACCTGGCGCTGGCATTCCTGGTGCTGGTGGTAGGCCTGATGGCGTACTTCCCGGACACCCGTGTGGCGCTCTACGTCGGCCCGGCATTCCTGGTGGTGCTGACCGTGTTGTTCTTTGTGTTCAAGCTGCAACCTACCGCGGCCCCTCAGGGCGCCACGCGCTCGGCCTGATACCGAGCCGGTACTGGCCGGAGCCAGTACCGGCTTGCCTTAGTTGTGTGCGATGGCTATTTGCGTGGCCTGGGTTAATTGCCTGACCAGGCGTTGGCGCTCAGCCACTTCGTGATCGACGATCAACTGGCGTCGGTCCAGATATGCCTCCGATTGCCGGTCGGGCACCTCCGTATTGAGCGTATTGGTCTTATAGCGGGCGACGTCACTGATAGTCTTGAAGGGGTCAGGCGTGCACTGGATCAGGTAGTCGATCCAGAACCCTTCGCTGAGCAACATCTCCTGCAACGCATCGGTTGTGGCCGCTTGCCTCAGGGTGTTGCGTGCACGCTCAATGACCTCCTCGGTCACATAGTGTTCGACTGTGTATAGAAGCTCCAGGGGGTGCAGGGGCAACTCGAATTCCACCGCCAATTTGTACCGCAGATAGATGGTCACTTCGGCATGATCGACCACGTGCCCGGCTTGCTCGCGACTGCGGTTGAAGTCGTAGCTGAACTGATCCAGTTGACGCAGGTAAAACACGCTCTTGGCCAACTTCAGCAACGCTTTGTCCGCCTCGCGGCTGCTCGGCAGTGACCTGGCCTGATGGATGCGATGCTGCAGTTCCATATTGGTGAACACCAGCAACGCGCTGTCGCCACAATCACCGGCGCCGTAAGTGTTGAGGAACACGTTGTTACGCAGTTGTGCTGATTGGCCCATGGCATCCAGCAGCACCCATACCCGGGCAGTGAGCGCTTCGCGGGTCTGCTGTGAATGCTTATAGGCATAGGTTGAGGTCAAGTCTGCGAGCACACGGAAGGCGTCGTCCGGGCGGGCTTCTTCGCTGTCGAGCAGTTGTTGCCACAGGGTTCTGCGCGCGTCCTGTTCAGCCGCCGGAATGCCGGCCAACCAGCTCTCGATATCGCCTGCCGGCGGCGCAACGTGGGCCGGGCCAGGCAGCGGGCCGATGTTCGCACCATGGTCAATGCGGTGTTGGTTAATCCGTTGCTGGACGGCTTCGGGAAACGGATTGCCATGCAGGTACAGATGGTTGTTCAGGCTGAGCGGGCGCGTGCGGGTGAACACCTCCTCGGGCACGCTGGTGAGCTGATTGTCCTGCACAGCGAGGTGTTCCAGCGCCGGCAGGTTCGAGAAACCCGCAGGCCATTCGCTGATTCCCGTCGCTCGCAGTTCCAAATTGACAAGGCGAGTCATGCGGGTAACGTCGGGCGCCAGGCCCAAGGGGTTGCTGTTCAGGAGCAACGCTTGCAAGTTGACCATCCCCGCCAGGCGCTCAACGGCGGGCGGGTCCAGCCGGATAAGGTTGTAACTCAGGTCCAGTCGATTGAGCTGGGTCATCTCGGTGATGCCGGGTGGTAGTTGTGTCATCTCATAGTCCACCGTCAGGCTGTTCAGTCTGGAGAATCGCCTCAAGAAGCCATCGCCCGCGGCCGGGAACCCATCGCCGGTGAGCTCCAGATGGTCGACGTGTTCGAAAGCGCTGGGGCTGGTGAGCACGCTGGCAGGCGGCATTGGCTGATCGCCGAAATTCAACACCAGCGCGACGATATTGAACTGACCGTGCAGGTACAGGGTTGTCGGGTTTTCTCGACGCCACGTGGCCAGCAGTTTGCGCATGACGTTCCTACGTGTCAGGCGGTCCTGATGGGCCAGCACCGGAGGCGGGCCATCCCCGTCGGTCTCCAGCCCGCCGGCCCAGCGGCGCAGCCCGGTTTCAAACGCTGCGTATTCAGCTTGGCGGCGCTCCAGCTCGAGCAGGGCGGCAGGTGCGCTGAGGTTTAGCGTGCGGATGAAATCCCGCGCCTGGTTGTTGCTGAAACTGGGGTATAGCTCTTTGACCTTGGCGGTCAAGTCCGGCGGCCGGTTGCCGCCAAACGGCCACAACCACGTCCACAGCGGGTAGGCGATGAAGCTGCTATCAACCTGCATCGGCGGCAACAGCCAGGGTTGCAGGTGTGGCAGCCCCAGCAGGCTTTTCATCTGCACGCGCATGCCCAATGCCAATTGAGCGATTTGCTGGCGCAAAGGCTCGCTGTCCAATTCATCGGTGATTCCCAGCGCGGTTCGCTCAGTGGCCGTCAGCGTACTTGCCAGCGCGTCAAACAGGGAACCCGGTGGGTTGCTGCTGCCCTCGGCCTGGTAGCCCTGTGCGGTTTTCAGCAGTTTTTTTCGCCGCGCGCCGTTCAAGTCGCCGGCACTGGCGATCACTGCGCCCTGCAGGTTGTCTTGATAAATATCCACGCGCACCGCCGCTGGCCAGCCCGGTACGGACTTGATCAAGTGCAACGTGATTTTTTCACTGTCCGGGGTGCTCATGGCGTCGCGGAACAAGCCTTCGTAGGCCCGATTCAAGCGCACCTCCGCCGCCGACAAACGCGCCTGTTCCCCCAACCGAAGGCTCACCTTGTCGTGCTCGTGCAGTTGCTTGAGTTCGCGTGGTGTGGCGTGGTCGAGCATCGCATTGATCAGGCTGTTGGGCAGCTCGGGGTGCTTTTGCTTGAGGCGTTTCTGCGGTACGCCCAGGTCGATCTCGCTGGCGGCATAGTAAGAGTTGAGCAACGCCGGCATGTTTTGTTCGGCAAACGCGAGGATTTTTTCCACCAGCATGGACCGTCGCTCATCCATCGACACCGGCAGTTCACCCAGCAGGCCCTGGGTTACCGGGTCATTCATGACCAGCGTCGACAGCAGTTTGCCGTCCAGATAGAGCGCTTCACTGATCTGAATGCTGTTGGCCCTGGGTTTTGCCGAGGGGTATTGCTTGACTACCTTGCCCTCGCTGTCGGTAATTTGCAGGCTATGGCTATCGGGCCAGCCAGGCAGCGCCAACAGGATCAGCAATTGTGCGGCGGGCAGTGTGGTCCGGGAGGTGGGGTCGGTGCGCATGGCCTGGATCAGGTGCTGCAATTGCTGCTCAAGCTTGAAGCGTTTGCACGTGTCGGCCAGCAACGGCGGTGCCGGCTGGCCGCTACGGTGCACCTGGCGCAGGGCCTGGGCCGAGGTGTTGGTGAGCGCAAGGATATGGTCTGCCGTGGCCTTGGGGAAATCGTATTGGCTGTGCCCCAGGCGGTTGAACAGGCGTTGGTCGTCCCAGTGCATCGGGTTTTCACTGGCCAGGCGCCAGGCACCGTCGCCGTTGTGCTCCAGCATCGGGGTGTCGACGCCGATTTTTTCCGGGTGCCTGAGCCGCCATTTCAGGTGGACCTTGTCGAAAATGATCCGGTACAGCGAGCCAAACAACGGCAGGTACCGCTTGCCTTCCTGATGCACGATGCCGTTCGAAGCCGGGCGGGTATGGGGCTTGAGGACCAGGCTTTGCTCATATTGTGCAAGGGAGCCATCGACCAGACTGACGAAACCCTCCGGGCTGCGCTGCTTGCTCATCAAGTCTGCCAGGGTTTTGCGCAGGCCGGCGGCGTCCGTGGCGCTGTGCATGCCCAATTGTTGCCGCTCGTGAGGTTGCAGTACCGAACCGATCGCCAGGTAGAAACTGTCGATCAACGGGGTGACGGCAATGGTTGACGCGTTATGCAGGTCATAGGCTTCGTAGTGGCCGTTGCCGTAGTGGCGCAGTTCCACTGTGAGGTCCTTGGGGCCGCTGGAAACGTATGGTTTACTGATGACCCCATCGACCACTTCAGTGACAACGAAGTGGCGGCCCAGGTTCTTGCGCACCAGGGTCGAAGCGAACTCCCGAGCCCATAGATCAATGTCCTGGTTGAAGGCGCGAGGGTGGTACAGCCCGTCGATGGCGGCGTCGATGCGCAGTGCCGTGCGGTGATGGTCAAGCTGTTCGGCAAAGGCCTTGGGCAAGGTGCCAGCCGCTAGAAAAGCCTTCTGTTGCCGAGGGCTCAACGGGTGCGTGAGCATGATCTGTTGCAGGTTCGCGGGGGACAGCGGGGGGTTCAAATCCCGCAGTTTTTTCAGCAGCGGGGTCACGCTGACCAGCGGCGGCGGAGCCTTGCGTGGCAGGAAACGCCGAATCTCGGCAGGTACGATCAGTTCGCCCTGCTCACGGCCTGCGTAGTTAAACAGCGCCTGGAACAGGGTTGGGCGTTCGGCCTTGGCCAAGGCTGCCACCTGCTCACGCACCAAGGCGATACGCCCGGTTTGCGAGCGGTTCGGCAGGTCGTCCTTGCCCAGGTTGGAGGACGCAGGCTGACCGGCGATGATCAGTTGCAGCAGGTGTTCCTCGCCTTGGGGCGCCACGCTCGAATCGTTCAGGGCGACGTAGCTGCCGTCCTCCCGGCGCTTGAGGTCGAGGGTGTTGGCGGTCAGCGACGAAGCGGTGGTGGAAGCATAACTCTCGATCAACAGGCCCTGAGGGTCATGAATATTCAGCAATGTATCCGTCGGCCAGTTTGGTAATTGGGTCAGCAGGCAGAACACCGCGCTGTCAGCGTGTTTCGGCAGGCTGCCGCGCTGGTGAAAGTTATCGATGATCTGTTGGATCACCCGGTCCACCTGCAGGCGCCGCACGCCCTCGATCAGGTTCAGCGGGGCCGGCGTTGTGGCGCTCCAGACACTGTCCAGGGTGGTCCGGGTGGTGGCGGTGCTGCGCAGCATTTTTTCGAGGTCGGCGTCGGGGGTGGCAGTCGACCCATTGGGCAGCATGCGTTGCATTAATTGCAGGTCGCTGAGGGTGTGGGCATTGTGCAGGTCGAACACCCAGGCCTGGAGGGTGGGGTCAAAGATGATGGGCGGGTTATGGCGGTCGCCGTTATGGGGTTTGAGCCCATAGCGCTTGAGCTGTGCGTCCAACGCGACCTCCACGACCAGGGTATGCGAGTCCTGTCGAATCTTTGCGTACTGCTGGCCATTGACGGTGTAGATACCCAGGGCGTCAGGGCTCTTGCCCTCGAGCAGGCGCTGATTGTCGACAGCGTAGGGACGAGCGTCGGCGCTCCATAGTGTGTCGATGCCGTCGGCGGTGGTGATCTTGCGCAGGTTACCGATCGCGTGCAGGTTTTTCTGCATGCGCAGTTGATGGGCCCGGCCTGCGGCAACCATCAAGCGGCCACTGACCGCCAGGTCGGCGATGTCTGCCAGGGAGGCAGCGAACCCACTGGGGTCGCCCTTGAACGCATCGTTAACCGCCAGGGTGAAGCTATAGGTGAGAGAGCCCATGACGGCGCTCAGCATGATTCGATTCATCCCGGTGACGCCGCCCGGCAGCGGTATCAACAACAGGGAGAGGATCTCCTCGGCAATCGCAACGATGCCGTCCTTGAGCGACTGCCAGTCGACGGCAGAGCGGGTACTCGCGAGCATCTGCAGGTTGGCCTGGTAGCGCTGGATATGCCGGTAGGTCATGGCTTGCACCAGGGTTTCCGTGCGCCCGGCCTTGGTCTCGGTATGGAACCTGATGTTGTCCAGCGTGGGTTTCGGAAACGCTTTGTGAAACCCATCGTACAACTGGCCCGCGAGCCAGCTCATGCCTTCGGGGCGGGGCTGCTTGTCTACCAAGGCGCGCAAAATCGATAAGCCGGATAAGGGCAGTTGCCGCGAAAACCAGCCCAGCGCCTTTTGCTCATGGCTCTCACGCAGCTCCTGATGGAATGCCAACTCGGCGGCACCGGTGTCCGCGTGGTATTGCAGTGCGCCCTTGGGGCGGTAGGGAAAGTAGGAAAGCACGCCCAGGCTGGCAACCTTTATCAGCATCAAGGGTAACGGAATATGGGTTTCCCAGGGCACCACCAGCACCGCGCCAATGGGCGTCTTGCCGGAGGTCAGGCTCAGGGTTTCGAAGCCTGGTTGGGGGCCGTCTTCGACGAGCGCAGCGCTGAGCTGATCGTACACCAACTGGGTGACACCACTGCTGGCACGATTGCGATAGGCCTCCAGCGCGTCGAACCGAAAACACGCCAGGGTCGCCGCTTCAATCAGTTTGCGCAGGGGGCCGTCAGTGGCCAGCGAATCGTCGGTGCGCTTTTGCAGTTGGCTACCCAGGTCCAGCGCTCTGGCTGCGTCAATAAAGGTTTTTACCTGGAGGCTTTTATCATCGTCGGGGCCCACCACTTCGCTGGCCTCTACCAGGCTGAAGCCTGAATCCTGGCGTACCGAGTGGGTGAAGCCGAAGTTCAAGCACGCGGCTTCCCAGAGCGACATGCGCCGGGTGTGCTCCTTGTAGTTCGATTCGTCGAGGGCCCGACGCACTCGGTTGCCGGGCTCGGTGGTGCGCGGTTCCCAGGGCAAGGGGTGTTCGCGTTTTTCCAGGTAGGTGGTCTGCAGGTAATACCGTTCCGGATCGCGCCCGCCAAGCTTGCTGCGCAGTTGTTCCAGCCCGCTGGTTTTAAACGCCTGGCTGAGGCGCTCCTGTTCTGCTTCGACCGCTTTGAGGGTCGCCATGGCCTGGCGTCGCAGCGTGATGTAAAGGATCCGCTGTTGCGCCGTGAGGCTACTCATGGCCTGGGTGACGTTGCGCTGGATCAGTTCGAGGGTTTGTTCTTGATACCAGGCAGTGCTGGACTGAAGGTTCCCCGACAATCCGTTGAGCAAGGGGTGAGTCGACATGCGTTGCGACCTTTCACTAGGAGTGGAAGGTCGATGAGAACACCGCGCCGCGCGGCCGCGGGGCTAACTATTTAAGTCGGTTTTGCCGCGCGGCGGGCAGACTGGGCCAAGTCCAGCCGTTTAGTGAATTCCAGCCACGCCGCCAACCCGGCCATCAACCCTGCACCGACGATTGCCGTGAGCAATTGCATGGCCAGTGCGTCTTCGGCCATGGCGTTGATCATGTCTGCCAGCGGCGCCAGCAGCACCCCCAGGCAGAACACTTCCAGGGAATAACGGCCCATGCGGCAGGTTTGCTGCCCGAGCCAGTTTTGCGTCCAGCCGGCACCGGGCAACAGCTTGGCGGTGACGTAAGCCAGGGCCAGGAAATGCAGCAGGCGCACCGGCGAGAGGTCGGTTTTGCTGATCGGGTAGAGCAAGTCGCTGAGCTGCGACGGCATCAGTGCGTCGTGCCCCTCGGGCCAGCGCCACGAAACGGTCAATACGCCCGCAGCCACGGTGTACAGCGCGGCCGCCATGAACAACGGCTGACGCCGCAGTGGGCGGCTTTCGGGCGCGCGTTCGCGCCCCGCATGGATCGCTGCCGCGCCCCCCAGGATAAACAGAAACTGCCAGGTCACCGGGTTGAAGTACCACACGCCGTCGGCAATCGCCCGCAGGTTCCAGCCCATCCAGGGCGCCAGCAGGTACACCGCTGCCGATGCGGCCACCACCACCCAGGTCTTGCGCAGCAGCAACGGCAACACCAGGGGCAGGCCGGCAAGCAGCACGATATACAGCGGCAACGGGTCCATCAGGTTGGGCTTGAAGCGCAGCAACAGCTCGTCGGTGAGGGCCTGTTGCGGGTGGGTGATGAAGTGCGTCAGGCCCATCTCTTCGACCAGGTCGCGGGTTTCCACATGGCTGTTGGCGAAGAACACGATGCCCATCAGCATCGCCAGCAAAAAGATATGCACCACGTACAGCACCCACGCGCGGCGCAGGATTTTCAGCGAGGCAAACCAGTAGCCGTCGCGCTGCAGGATCCTGCCGTAGGCCAGCACCGAGGCGTAGCCGGCGAGGAACACAAACACCTCGGCCGCATCGCTGAAACCGAAGTTGCGCAGGGTGATCTGGCCGAGAGGGTTGTGGGGGACGTGATCCCAGAAAATGAAGATCAACGCCAGGCCCCGAAAAAAATCGATGCGTGGGTCGCGTCCGTTCAGCATGGCAGCGGGCTCTTGAACAAAAGGTTTAGTAGTGACAGGCGGAGGCGCACATTGTCGTACGCCGCACGTCGGGCGGGCGCAGGTTGGCGGTATTTGTAAGCAATTGCAAAAGCTGGGTATTACTGAATGTCTCATTGCCCGACAGCGCAGGGCCGTCGGGCACCGTGAGGTTAAGCGGCAGCCACCTCATGGGGCTCAAAACTGTCCGCGCGCGCCATCTGCCACATGCGCGAATAGAACTCCCCATTGACGTCGCCGGTGAGCAATTCGCCAGGCTTCAAGAACACATGCAGCTGCGAGAACAGCTTGATCTCGGTCGCCGACATGCGCCGCACCAGATGCTTGGCCGACAGCTGCGACGGGTGATCCAGGCCGGCTGCCGCGAGCATCTCGGCCAAGGCCTTGAGGGTGTTACGGTGGAAATTGAACACGCGCTGGGCCTTGTCCGGTACTACCAGGGCGCGCTGGCGCAGTGGGTCCTGGGTGGCGACGCCGGTCGGGCATTTGTTGGTGTGGCAGCTTTGCGATTGAATGCAGCCGATGGCGAACATGAAGCCGCGCGCCGAGTTGGCCCAGTCGGCACCGATCGCCAGCACGCTGGCGATATCGAACGCGCTGACGATTTTGCCGCTGGCGCCCAGCTTGATCTTGTCGCGCAGGTTCAGGCCCACCAGCGTGTTGTGCACAAACAGCAGGCCTTCACGCAGCGGCACACCGATATGGTCGGTGAACTCCACGGGCGCTGCGCCGGTGCCGCCTTCCTTGCCGTCCACCACGATAAAGTCCGGCAGGATGCCGGTTTCAAGCATGGCCTTGGCAATGCCCATGAACTCCCAAGGGTGACCCAGGCAGAATTTGAACCCCACCGGCTTGCCGCCCGACAGCTCACGCAGTTGCGCGATGAACTGCATCAGCTCAATCGGCGTGGAGAAGGCGCTGTGGCGCGACGGCGAGATGCAGTCTTCGCCCATCATGATGCCGCGCGTTTCAGCGATCTCTTTTGTGACTTTGTGCTTGGGCAGGATGCCGCCGTGGCCGGGCTTGGCGCCCTGGCTCATCTTGATTTCGATCATGCGCACCCGCGGGTTCTGCGCCTGCACGGCGAAGCGTTCCGGGTCGAAACGGCCGTCGCTGGTGCGGCAGCCGAAGTAGCCGCTGCCCAGCTCCCAGGTCAGGTCGCCGCCGTTTTCGCGGTGGTAGGGGCTGATGCTGCCTTCGCCGGTGTCATGCGCAAAGTTGCCGAGCTTGGCGCCTTGGTTCAGCGCGCGAATCGCGTTGGCGCTCAACGAGCCGAAGCTCATCGCCGAGATATTGAACACCGAGGCCGAATACGGCTGCGTGCACTGCGGGCCGCCGACCATCACGCGAAATGCGCTCGGGTCGCTCAGCGGCGCCGGGCGCATGGAGTGGCCGATAAATTCGAAGCCCGACTGGTACACGTCGATCAGGGTGCCGAAAGGTTTGTCGGCGCTTTCGTTCTTGGCGCGCGAATACACCAGCGAGCGTTGGGCCCGGGAAAAGGGCAGGGCGTCGCTGTCGGACTCCAGCAGGTATTGGCGGATTTCCGGGCGGATGGCTTCCACCAGGTAACGGATATTGCCCAGGATCGGGTAGTTGCGGCGCACCGCGTGAGGGCTTTGCAGCAAGTCGAACACACCGATCAGGCTGAGAATGCCGGTGACCAGGGTGATGGGCCACAGCCATTCATGTTGGATAAACGGCAAACTGGCGAGGGTGAAAATGACACACACGGCAAAGAAGGCGTAACGGCTTAGCAACGACAGGCTCATACGGGTTTCCTTGGTTCGGACTCATCAGGTACACGGCTCGATCAGGCGTTTTGCGCCTGAAGGAAGATCGAGAACAGCTCCGACTGGGATTTGATCCCTAGCTTGCTGTACATGTGTTTTTTATGGACTTTCACGGTTTCAACAGAGATTTCCAGCTTACGAGCGATTTCCTTGCTGGAGCAACCGCTGAGCATCAAGCGGCCGTGGCAAGCGACACGCAACTGATCTACATCCGCCAGCAGCGCAAGACCTGGGCCGAAGACCGCTCCCGTTTCTGGAGCGTTTTTTTTGATTTCAATTTCGACCGCTCGTCGTCACACGCGTCGTCTATTCCACTGCCAGTTGAATATCTCGGAAACCAATGTAGAGTTGAGCGTTAACGAATAACGTTAAGCATTAAGCAATGATTCGAAGCTTCAAATGCGCCGAAACCAAGACCCTTTTTGAAACGGGTCGAACCCGACGTTGGTCTGCCATTCTGTCAGTGGTGGAACGAAAGCTGAACATGCTGGATGCGGCGGTCGAGCTCGCAGACTTGCGTTCACCGCCAGGTAACAGGCTGGAACCTTTATATGGCGACGGAGAGGGGCAACACAGTATCCGAATCAATGGTCAATTCAGGATCTGTTTCATTTGGGGGCATAACGGACCGGAGAATGTTGAAATTGTGGATTACCACTGAGGTGAATCATGTTTAAGAATGGCATGCGCCCTGTACATCCGGGAGAGATCCTCAAAGAGGAGTACCTGGAGCCGCTGGGTCTTACCGCTGCCGCGCTCGCCAGGGCGCTGCACGTTTCTGCGCCCACGGTGAATGACATCGTACTGATGCGTCGCAGTATTAGCGCGGATGTCGCTTTACGCCTGGCAGCCGCGCTGGAAACATCTGCGCAGTTCTGGCTGAACCTGCAGACCGCCTATGATCTGCGCACAGTGGAAATTGCCAAGGGCGCTCAGATCTACCAGGAAGTCGAGAAGATAGCGCACTGTGCATGACGTAGCGTTCGCTCGCATTCAAACCCGGTGAAAGCCGGGTTTTTAATGTGCCACTCACAGCGCTAATGCTTAAAGGCCATCACTTGTTTAAAACCAACTAAACTCTCAGTTATCGCCAGGGAGGCCGAGCCCAACAACCTAAGGAACGCATACCGACGATCCGAGGTGTCCCATGGGAGAGTCAGTTACTTTCACCGATACCGAGCGCGCGGTGGTGCTGCTGATCGACGCTCACCCCGACGTACTGCACAGCCTGACGCAGCTGTTGCGCCTGGAACCTTTCCAATTGCACAGCGCCACTTGCGCTAGCGAAGCCCTGGCTGTTCTCGCCCGGCAACCTGTCGACCTGGTCGTGAGCGCCGCACGCCTGCCGGACATGGACGGTGCGTCATTGCTGGCGCATATCCACCAGCACTTCCCGCACACGGTGCGCATCCTGCTGACCGGCGAGACCGACCTGACCCTGATCGTCAAAGCCATCAACGAAGGCGAGATCTACCGCTACCTCAGCAAACCCTGGAAGGATGAGGAGTTGCTGCTCGCCCTGCGCCAATCCCTGGCTCATCAGCATTCGGAGCGCGAACGCGAGCGGCTTGAGCAACTGATCCAGCAACAGAACGATGAACTCAAGCAGCTCAACGCCAGCCTGGAAAAACGCGTGGCGTCGCGCACCAGCGAGCTGCAGCAAACCGCCGACATGCTCGACCTGGCCTACGAAGAACTCAAACACAGCTACGCCACGGGCACCGAGGTGTTCTCGTTGCTGGCCAACTTGCGCCTGCCACGTGCCAAGCAGACCAACCGGCAGATCATCGAATTGGTGCGCACCTGGTGCGTGGCCCATGGCGTGGATGACGCGAGCAACCGCGACCTGACCATGGCCGCCGCGCTCTACAACATCGGCAAGCTGAGCTGGAGCGACAGCATGATGGCCTCGCCTTCGGACCTGCTGCACAGCAGCGACCGCGAACGCTACCGCGCCTATGCCACCCAGAGTGAGTCGCTGCTGATGACCCTGGAACCGATGAAAGACGCTGCGCGGCTGATCCGCCATCACCAGGAGCGTTGGGACGGCAGCGGTTTCCCCGACCACCTCAAGGGCGAAGCAATTCCCGCCGGTTCGCGCCTGTTGAAACTCGCGGTGGATTTTATCGAGCTGCAAAAAGGCTTGATCCTCGAGCGGCAGATGAACAGCGACGAAGCGCTGCTGTACATCCGCAAATACGCCGGGCGGCTGTACGACCCGGTGATGGTCGAAGATTTTGTGCAGGTGTGCGCCACCTACCTCAATGACGTGACGTTGGGCGACCCCAACGTCAAAGTACTTGGCACCCGCGAACTGGAGGAGGGCATGGTGCTGGCGCGCAACCTGAATGCCGACAATGGCATGCTGCTGCTCAATGCCGGCAAAGTATTGAGCCTGCCGCTGGTGGATAAGTTGATAGCCTTCGAGACCATGGAAGGGGCCAGGTACAGCGTGTTTATCAAGGCGCCCCGTGATGCGCCGCTACTTAACTAGCGGCACCGGGTTCTCACATCCCCCAGGCTATGTGCTTGCTACCGTGATAATCAATGATGCCCCTGAATACGAAGACGTCTTTCCCGTCTTCTTTACCGGTGTTCTCAAACGCCATTCGCCATCGACCACGACCCGTTCCCGCGTCCAGTTGAGGTAAGTCGGTGTAGGTATAGTTGCCTATCTTTTTGCGACTCACACGACCCGCCTGAATGTCCTGAATGATCTCGTCAACTTTGGCCCTGGCGTTGTCGGGCAGCAACGGCAGTTGGGCTTCCGCCAGTTCATCAAATTTAACGATGTTGATGTCCGGGTCTCTGGGGGGCGGCAGGTGAGGTGTGGGAGGGGTGTCGGGGCTGCCTGGCAGTTTTTCAACTTTGTGGGTTTGCGCACGTGTGCTGGTAAATTCCAGCGGCGTTGAATAACGGGGAATGTTCTTTTCAAACGCCGTGACGCTAACGCTGTCAACCGCTCTCATCCCGGTGTCCTGGCCGGTTGTTTTACCCTGCGACAGTGCAATGTAGGGAACGCCGGATTTCTTGAAGCTTTCTGAAAAAGACTCGACGCCAAGCTCGGTAAGCATCGCTTTGTGTTTAGCCTTTCTAAAGTTTGCCAGCGCTTTTTGCAGCGAAGGTTCCGACATGAGCGTTTTCAACGCTTCTTCGAGGGAAAGATTATGCTCTGAGGCAGTTTTTTGAAGAATTGTGCGTCGTCCTTTTTCGTCCAGGAAATCATTCAAGGTGTCTGAGTTCCACGTAGAGATTTTAAATTTCCTGTCGAATTTATTAAGGTTGTCGAATTGCTTTTTGGTGAAGGCATAGCCCACAAAGCCGGCTTTTGTATCGGGGTCTTTTATGGTGATCGATGCCCTGATGTATTTCGAGAAATCGTCATTCTTTCCCGCGATTCTTTTTATTTTCAGGAACAGGTTGTCTTTTTCCAGCGCGGAGAGGCTTACCGTGCCGTCCAGGTAGGATGTTGTCCGGTTCAGGTGGGTGTAAATGTCCGCATCGAAATCGAGGGTCAGCACGGTCTCGCGAAACCTGTCAGGGCGCACTTCGCGCCGTCCCCACACGATTTGACGAAAGGTGGGCTCGTCTACCCGCAGTTGCTGTAAGGCGTGATCCAGTAGCCGACGTTTTTGTACCGATGTCAGCAGGGGCACCATGACGTCGCCCCTCTCGGCTGAAAACAACCGAAACATCGCAAGCAGGTCTTCATCCAGTTGTTGTTCGGCCGTGCGTATTCGCAGCATGCCTAACACCTGCCCTCCGCCGATGCTCGTACGTTCAAAGCGTGGCTTCCAGCTTTTGGCGTCTCCCGGAACCACCATAAAGTCTGGCCTGTTGCCCGTGGGGTCTTTGACATAACGTGCGCCGTCTTCCACATAGGACTGATACAAGTGATAGCGACCCCCCTCGGTCTTCATACTGATGAATTGATGACTTCGTTTATCAAAGAAATGCGGTGCGCCCATACGACGTGACAGCGTGTAGTGGTTGGTGTGCGCGAAGTCTTCGACGTCAAACAGCGCATCGATGTGTTTAGGCAAACGATACTCTGCAATATTGACCCAGCCCGGCGTCAGTGGCCGGATTGAGGCGTTTGAGAGTGCGAAAAAAGGTTTGTGGTCGCCGCCGATTTTTTTGATAAGCCCCGGGATACCGCGCCCTAATTTTTGCGCGCGCTGTAACCCGCGGGCGACGTACCGGAACAGTAAGCGTCGCATGGCCTTGACCAGGGAAAGGCCGAGCAGGAAGTCGGCGGCGTCGACAGCAAACAGGAAGGCATTCACTGTCGATTCTCGTGCAATTTCTGCGTTACTTCGTGAACGGTAGTCGGCGTGTGAGAGAAGAAACCCCAGTTGCGCCGAATACAGGTAGGCCTGTAGATCACCGGTTATCGGTGTGACCGCATAACGGTACACACTGCGTGTATCACTGAAAATCCGTGTCAGTTCCTGCGCGTCGTTCGTGGCCATGCGTTCGGTGAAGTAGGCGCGCCACTGCGGTTTTGCCTTCAGTGTGTCCAGCTCTGCCAGGCCATTGGCCAACTCTCTGAACGGTGCGTCATCTGGAGCATCCGGGGTGTAAAGCACACAGACACCACCCAGCCGAGTACGCTGTCGCTGAATCACCAGGACGCCATTGAGCGGCTGGCCGCCCTGGCCGCGCTCCAGCCCGCCGCCCATCACCAGTACATTGACCTCGATTGGGGTTCGGCCGACCGGGGGGCGGGTTGCCGAATCGGGGTGCTGTATGACCGCCTGTATCCAGTCAAACCCACTGCCGGGTGTCTTGAAGGTAAACAGGTTGTCGACCGCCGGGTTCAGCCGGCTCTCAAGGGCATCTCTGCGCATTTGCGCGGTATTCGCGCGTTGCCAGGCGGCGGCAAAGGTCTGGCCCTCGCCGGTTTGCGAAAACGCTGACCTGAGGTATTCGTCATACTTTGCGGCAACGTTGGCCTGTTGGGCGAGCGCGCGCAACGCTGCATTATTGAGTGTGCCAACCTTGTTTCCTGACGTATCGAACATATCCGCGGTAGCCGAGGTCGTTCGGTGTATTTCATGCTCGGACCAAGGCTCGACGTTACGCCGGGCGTAACTCCCCAGCGTGCGTAGATCCACAACAACTTTTGTGCTCCATGAGCCCGGCGTCAACTGTCGACGCTTTAAAAAATCTGGAATGTCTATCTTCGGGTCTTCGCTGATATAGACCGTTGCGGAGGCTTCGTCGCGATACCCCGTCACGCTTACCGGCATGGAGTTGCTCACACGCAACCTGACCAGGCTTTGGTACGGTGCCAGGTCCACATTGGCATATTCCGGCTTTTGTATTTTCAGCACCTTGAGGACTTCATCTTCCGAAAAAGAGGCCAGTGTCGAAATGTTCTCAAGCAGGGGCAGCAGTGCCTCCTGGCTGTCGATCACCTTTGTTTCAAGTTGCCTGTATGCCGCCTGATCCAGTGGGCTGGCGGCTTTGAGCCAATCGGGTTCGCGCGGCGCCAGGCGCAGGTTGCGGGCCGACAGGGCAATGGACACATCCAACTGCGGTGTCAGGTCGGCGGCGATGTCCAGCTCGCCCGCCACCGGCAATGTGTCCCTGCGCAGTGATGCCCGCACACTCAAGTATTGCCAGGTCCGGAGTGAGCGGATGCCGACCGCAATCACATCGGCTTCGATCAGCGGCGGCTCAGTTGCCAGCACGGGTAAGCTGCTGAGTGCTGCTTGAGCTGTCGGCACCAGGCTACCGGCCAGCCGCTTGCCTGCCGATTCGCCATCACCCAAGCGCGCTGCCACGGTTTCATTCAATTGCCCCAGGTCTTCAAACTCCTCAAACCCCTCACCCGGGCTGTAGAGCATCACCCTGCCCACCGGCGGTGTTTCATCGGTGGCGCTGAGGATGAATGCTGCTGCGAAATGGCTGCCGTTTTCGAGCATCAGCTTGTATACGCCGGGTCTCTGACCTGCAGCGAAGACCTGGTTGCGCGCCGCCGCCGTGGGGTATTTCAGTACAGCGTCGGCCAGCGTCCGGCCCGCCGCCGACAACGTACCGTCAACGGTGCGCAATGCCAGTTGATGGGCCAGCACCTGCCTGCGCACATCCACCAGTTGGGCTTCGGTATCGAGCTGTGCGCCCCCGCGATAGGTCCAGAACTCGTTCATTTTCAGCGTGAAGACGACTTCCAGCAAGCCGGCCATCGTCTCTACGGGGCTGCCTGGAGACAGGCGCTTGTCCTCATCCAATGTTTGGCCTTCGCGATAGAAAGCGCCGGGCTGTTGCGCCAGGTAGGCGTTCGCATCAGGCCTCCTGAGTGCGTTCAGGAGGGCCGCAAGCGGTTCGCTGGTCAGCAGATGTTTCTGGCCTTGCTCATCCTCGCGGTAGCGGCTGTAAAAAATCCGGTTGGGATTGATCGGCCGGCGCAAGGCGGGAAATATCGCGGCCAACTGTTGTTGAAACACAGTCTCCAGGTTGGGTTGTTGCTGAAGCAGGTTGTCGGTTTCGGTATTGAGCCGGCCAAGTTCCTGGATAAGAAACGCCTGCTGTTCGTCGGTCGCTCGCCCGGGTGGCACCACGGGCATTGTCACGGGCTGCAAGGGGGTGGGCAGCGCGCTGTCGGCCTGGATCTGGCCCAGGTCGTCTGGGGAGGGGGGCAATGGAGTGTGCATGTATGAACTCGATAGGTGGTGCCGTGCTTGCAGGAGCGGCGTACACGGCTGAATCTGAGTTCTGAGTCTAGGGTTGGCGGTTACAGGCCTTGCGGTGCATGTGTGTAGTGCCGGCGGCACTCGCGAACCCGGGATTGCCTGGCGCTGAAACGCATGTGATCCTTGGCGTCTTTTCTTTCAAGGCGTTTTATTCCATGCCCACGACTATCCGTATTGCCGCTGCCTTGTTGATCGGCCCCGAAGGCCAGACACTGCTGGTGCGCAAGCGCGGTACCCAGGCGTTCATGCAACCTGGCGGCAAGATCGACGCCGGCGAACAGCCCGCCGAGGCCTTGGCCCGTGAGTTGTACGAGGAACTGAACCTGCGCATCGACCCGAGTGCCGCCGTCTACCTCGGCACATTTTCCGCACCGGCGGTGAATGAGCCGGGTTACACCGTGCAGGCCCAGCTGTTCCAGGTGCAGATCGACGTGCCGGTGACCCCGGCCGCTGAAATCGAAGAAGTGCGGTGGATCGACCCGGCCGGTGACGGCGGCCTGGTGCTGGCGCCGCTGACCCGCGACGTGATCCTGCCGTTTTATCGCAAATCACTGACCACGCAGGCCTGCAACGCATGATGATCCGCGCGCTGGGGGCTGCTGACGCCGAGACGTACCGGGCGTTGATGCTTGAGGCCTATGGCGCCTATCCCCAGGCATTTACCTCCAGCGTCGCGGAACGCGCGGCGATGCCATTGAGCTGGTGGCAAAAACGCCTGGACAACCCGCTGGACCGCTTGCTCGGCGCGTTCGAAGGGCAAACCCTGGCCGGCATTGTCGGGCTGGCCTTCGAGCCGCGTGAAAAGGCGCGGCACAAGGTGACCCTGTTTGGCATGTACGTGACCGAGGCTTATCAGCAGCAAGGTCTGGGCCGCCAGTTGGTGGAGGCCGCGCTGGCCGAGGCGCGCAGGCACCCGCGCCTCAAGCTGATCCAACTGACCGTCACCGCCGGCAACGCCGCAGCCTTTGCGTTGTATCAGCGCTGCGGGTTTATCCAGTACGGCCTGGAGCCGCTGGCGGTGCGGGTGGGTGAGGCGTATTTCGACAAGCTCCACCTGTGGCGCCCACTGGCGGATTAGCGCACTGCGCTGACGCCATCCAATGTCGAAAACGACGTGTCCTTGGCCGTGAGCAGGAAGTCGCGCATATACGGCGCATCCAGCATGTCGGCGCGGATCCCGGCGTACAGCGTCGCAAACAAGCCTTTCTCGCCCAGGCGCTTGGCCTTCACGTAACCGCGCGAGCTGTATTCATGCAGCGCCCAGTGCGGCATGCCGCATACGCCACGGCCGCTGGCGACCAGTTGCATCATCATCACCGTCAGCTCCGAGGTGCGCACCTGGGCGGGTTCGACGTCGGCGGGTTCGAGGAAACGGGTGAAGATGTCCAGGCGGTCGCGTTCCACCGGGTAGGTGATCAGGGTTTCCGTCAGCAGGTCTTCGGGCACGATGTAGGACTTGTTCGCCAGCGCGTGTTGGTTGGCCACCGCCAGCATGGCTTCGTAGGTGAACAGCGGCACGTAGGTAATGCCCGGCAGCTCCAGCGGGTCGGACGTCACCACCAGGTCCAGATCGCCACGGGCCAGGGCCGGCAGCGGCGCGAAGGCGAAGCCCGAGGCCAGGTCCAGTTCGACTTCGGGCCAGGCATCGCGGAACTGGTCGATGGTCGGCATCAGCCACTGGAAGCAGCTGTGGCATTCGATCGCCATGTGCAGGCGCCCGGCAGTGCCGCCGGCCAACCGCGCGATATCCCGCTCGGCACCGCGCAGCAGGGGCAGGGTGGCGTCGGCCAGTTGCAGCAGGCGCAGGCCGGCGCTGGTGAAGCGCAGCGGCTTGGTCTTGCGCACAAACAACTGCATGCCCAGGCGTTCTTCGAGCTCCTTGAACTGGTGCGACAGCGCCGACTGCGTCAGGTGCAGTCGCTCGGCGGCTTCCACCAGGCTGTCGGCTTCACGCAGGGCATGCAGGGTCTTGAGGTGACGGATTTCGAGCACGGGCTCTCCATGAAGACAATTTGTGACGGAGTTGGATAGCGTGAGTTTGTCTCATGTTGCAGGGGCTGTCGACCATGACCGCTGGGCGCTCTTCATCAAACTGTCACAGAACTGTGGCAGCGCGCTTGAACAAACTTCATCAGACTCGCGCTCTACTGGGGTTCTGCGTTTCGGTGTTTTTCATGCGCGTGTTGCTTTTACTGGCCGCTCTCTTGTTCGGCCTGCCGTCTTTTGCGGCTTCTCGATGTGACGTCAATGTCCCGACCCAAACTGTCGACCTGGCTCAGGTAAGCATCGCCTACCAGAGCATCGGCCGTGCGTCCGACCCTGCCTTGCTGCTGGTGATGGGCCTGGGCGGGCAGTTGATCCATTGGCCGGACGAGGTGGTGGTGGCCCTGTGTGAGCAGGGCTTTCGGGTGATTCGCTACGACAACCGTGACGTCGGCCTGTCGAGCTGGCGCCAGGCGCCGGCCAGCGCCAACCTGACCTTCGAGGTGCTGCGCTACAAGCTCGGCCTGCCGGTGGCGGCGCCGTACACCCTGACGGATATGGCCGATGACGCCCTGGGCCTGATGGACGCGTTGCAGGTCCGCCAGTTCCACGTACTGGGCGCGAGCATGGGCGGGATGATCGCCCAGCATTTGGCGGCCATGGCACCGCAACGCGTTGAGAGCCTGACGCTGATCATGACCAGTTCCGGCGCCGAAGGCCTGCCGGCACCGAGTGCGGCGCTGGTGCAGTTGCTGTCCCGGCGTGGCGCGCCGAATCGTCAGGTGGCGCTGGAGCAGCAGGCCGATTTGCTTGCGGCGCTGGGCAGCCCCAACGTGAAAGATGATCGCCAGGCATTGTTGCACCAGGCGGCGCTGTCCTACGACCGCGCCTTCAACCCGGACGGCGTGAAACGCCAGATCATGGCGATCCTCGCCGAACCCAGCCGCGTGCCGTTGCTCAACCAGTTACGCGTGCCGACGCTGGTCGTGCACGGCACCGCCGACCCGCTGTTGCCGGTGATGCACGGCGTGCACCTGGCGGCGCATATCCAGGGCAGCCAGTTGAAGTTGATTCCGGGTATGGCTCACCGTTTCCAGGAGGCGTTCAAGGCGCCGTTGCTGACGGCGGTGTTGCCGTACCTGCAGGCGCATCGCGAAGATGCGGCGCATTGGGCGCAGATCGATCCGGTCGCGCCTGCGAAGCTGTTGTGACATTGGTGTATCGTGCAACCTTTATGGCTCATTAACGCCAGCGAGGTCTCCTGCCATGAGTACTCCCCTGAAAATCGATTTCGTCAGCGACGTGTCCTGCCCCTGGTGCATCATCGGCCTGCGCGGCCTGACCGAAGCGTTGGACCAGCTGGGCGCCGAGGTGCAGGCCGAGATTCATTTCCAGCCGTTCGAGCTGAACCCGAACATGCCGGCCATCGGTCAGAACATCGTCGAGCACATCACTGAAAAATACGGCTCCAGCGCCGAAGAGTCCCAGGCCAACCGAGCGCGTATTCGCGACATGGGCGCCGAGTTGGGCTTTGCCTTCCGCACCGATGGCCAAAGCCGTATCTACAACACCTTCGACGCCCACCGCCTGTTGCATTGGGCCGGGTTGGAAGGCTTGCAGTACAACCTCAAGGAAGCGCTGTTCAAGGCGTACTTCACCGACGGGCAAGACCCTTCCGACCACGCGACGCTGGCGATCATCGCCGAAAGCGTCGGCCTGGACATCAAGCGCGCCGCCGAGATTCTCGCCTGCGACGAGTACGCCGCCGAGGTCCGCGAGCGAGAGCAGTTGTGGATTTCCCGTGGCGTGACCTCGGTGCCGACCATCGTGTTCAACGACCAGTACGCCGTCAGCGGTGGCCAGCCGGCCGAAGCCTTTGTGGGCGCTATTCGCCAGATCATCAACGAAGCCAAATCCTAAAGCCGAACACTGATCCAAATGTGGGAGGGGGCAAGCCCCCTCCCACATTGGTTACTCATTGTCTTCAAGATAAGCGCTGGCCCGTCCCTTGCATTGACCCCCTAAAGCCTTAGGGGAACACTGCCTTGAACATTCTTGACCTCGACCACAGCCTCACCGGCCAGGCGCCGATTGCGCGGCGCCTGGCCAGCGGCCGTGCCACGCGTATCGACCTGCTGGACCTGGGCCCTAAACTGCGCCTGTGGTCCACTGAAAAAACCTGGAAACGCTTCGCTGAACGCCTGGCCCTGCGGCCTCGACCTAAGGATGCGCGGCCGGAAATCCTGTTTGTCGGTTCCGGCGATTATCACCACCTGACGCCGGCGTTTCTGGCCGACCTCAAAGAACCCATCAGCCTGATCCACTTCGACAACCACCCCGACTGGGTGCGCTTTGCGCCCAAGCGCCACTGCGGCTCGTGGGTCAACCGCGCGCTGAAGATGCCGGCGATCAAACGCATCGTCACCCTCGGCCCGTGCAGCGACGATTTGCACAACCCGCAACTGCGCGGCGGCAACCTGGGCGCCCTCAAGCGCGGGCAATTGCAGCTGTTTCCCTGGCAGCACCCACCGTCGAAAGTCTGGGGCCGGGTAGGCGACGGCGCCGGCCATCAGCAGCAGGAAAACCACCTGCACTGGCGCAACTTGGCGGAGCTGGATTGGGCGGCGTTTCTCGAGCAGATGATCAGCAGCCTGCCCACCGAGGCGATCTGGATCACCATCGACAAAGACGTGCTGGCCAGTGAAGACGCGGCCACCAACTGGGACCAGGGCGGCATGCGCCTGACCCACTTGCTGCAAGCCCTGCGGGCCTTGGCTGCGCGCAAGCGAATCATCGGCATCGACGTGTGCGGTGAGTTCGCCACGCCGGCCTTCAGCAACGCGTTCAAGCGCTGGGAGGCCAAGTCCGACCAGCCGCCTCCGGAGCGTTGGAGCGCTGAGGATTTGCAGCGCAATGCGGCGACCAATGAAGCCCTGATCGATTTGTTTGAGGAGCTGTTCCCGTGACCTTGACTGTGGTGTTGCTGGTGGCGTTTTCCATCGTGCTCGATGTGATCGGCCAACTGTGTTTCAAGCTCGGCCTGGACCGTTTGCCGGAGCTGGAAGGCGGCTTTCGCCTGAATGCGTTCTGGGGTCAGGTGTTTAATGCGCCGCTGCTGTGGGCCGGGATCGGCGCGTACGTGATCGAGTTTTTCGTATGGCTCGAGGCCTTGTCCCGTGCGCCGTTGAGCTTGTTGTTTCCGGCGGCGGCGCTGGCCTATTGCGGGGTGGTGCTGGCGGGCAAAGTGGTGTTGGGTGAAACCGTCAGCCGCCGTCGCTGGATGGGCACGCTGGTGATTACCTTGGGCGTGATGTTGGTAGCGATTGCAGGAGGTCAGGCATGAGTACGCAAACAATCGATAACGGATGGCTGCATGGGCGTCTGGGCACGGTGGTGCTGTGGGCCTTGCTGATTTGCACCGAGAGTGCCGGGCAGTTGTTTACCAAGGTGGCTGGCGACCAGTTGGGGCAGATGGACCTCAGTTGGCAGTGGTTGGCGGACGTGGCGCGTAATCCAGGGATTCTGGCGGCGATCGCCTGTTATATCGGCGCGTTTTTCGTGTGGATGCTGATTCTGCGGCGCAGCAGTTTGTCGCTGGCCTTTCCCTTGAGTTCGCTGGTGTTTGTGGTGGTGTTGCTCGGATCGTGGCTGGGGCTGGGGGAACATATCAGCCCGCTGCACTGGGCGGGGGTGGTGGTGATTATTGGGGGGATTGCGCTGTTGGCTGAGGGCGAAGAAAACTGAAACGCTGGAGTGTGGGGGGATGGGATTGTCTGCGGTGGCTATGGGTAGTTGAGTACATATCCGTTGCTGCGGTAACGGCTGGTTATGGTTCCGCTCTTACAGCGGGTCACTTTTTGAAAAGCGCAAAAAGTAACCAAAAACGCTTCGCCCCAACACTCGGTACCTCGCCTCCGGCTCGGTGTGCCCGCACTCCGGCTTGAA
>NZ_UTBG01000024.1 GCF_900580675.1 Pseudomonas viridiflava | reverse complement strand
CTTCTATACAACTGATCAGCGCTGAGAACTGATCGATTCAAGGGTGGAGTGGCCAAAACCTTGAACCTGTAAAATTGGTGGAGCTAAACGGGATCGAACCGTTGACCTCTTGCATGCCATGCAAGCGCTCTCCCAGCTGAGCTATAGCCCCGGATTTTTCGTCTCGCGACGCAGCAGACCTTTCGAGCTGCTTGTTGAAACTGGCGTCCCCTAGGGGACTCGAACCCCTGTTACCGCCGTGAAAGGGCGGTGTCCTAGGCCACTAGACGAAGGGGACAAAACCTTCTGTACATCTGATCAGAGCTGAGACCTGATCAATTCAAGGACGGTGTGGCCAGACCTTGAACCTGCAAATTGGTGGAGCTAAACGGGATCGAACCGTTGACCTCTTGCATGCCATGCAAGCGCTCTCCCAGCTGAGCTATAGCCCCTCATCGGTGAGGACGGGGCGAATCTTAATGGCGGTTTGGAAACGTGTCAAATTTATTTTCAACTATTTCCAAACTTTTTTGCCGGGATAACAATCACTTACCGACGAAACCCCGGAAAGCCGGGGTTTCGTCGCTACAACAGCCGACCTAAGCGATAGCACCCAGCAGCTTTTCCCACTCTTTGTTTTCTTTCTTCGACACACCACCAAGCAAATCAAGGGCTTGGCGCAGGCGGAAACGTGTCAGGTCCGGGCCGAGGATTTCCATCGCATCAAGCACCGACACCGAACTGGCCTGCCCGGTGATCGCGGCAAACATCAGCGGCATGGCATCGCGCAGCTTCAACTCAAGGGACTCGACCACCGCCTGGATCGTCGCGGTGATTGCATCCTTCTCCCACTGGCGCAGGCTTTCGAGCTTCCACAGGATCAACTGCATCAATTGGCGAACCTGGTCGCCCGAGAGCTTCTTCGACTCGAACAGCTTTGCGTCCGGGTTCACGCCACCGGCAAAGAAGAAATTCGCCAGCGGGGCAACCTGGCTGAACGTCTCCACCCTGCCCTGCACCAGCGGCGCGATCTTCATCATGTACTCGGGGTTCAGCGCCCATTGCTGCACGCGGCTGGCGAACTCTTCCACCGGCAAGTCACGCAACCATTGGCCGTTGAGCCACGACAGCTTCTCGATATCAAAGATCGGCCCACCCAGCGAGACGCGGGACAGGTCGAAATTATCAACCATCTCCTGCAGCGAGAACTTCTCGCGCTCGTCCGGCATCGACCAACCCATGCGGCCCAGGTAGTTGAGCATTGCTTCAGGCATAAAGCCCATGCGCTCGTAGAACGTCACCGAGGTCGGGTTCTTGCGCTTGGACAGCTTGCTCTTGTCCGGGTTACGCAGCAGCGGCATGTAGCACAGCTGCGGCTGTTCCCAACCGAAGTATTCGTAAAGCAGGATCAGTTTCGGCGCCGATGGCAGCCATTCTTCGCCGCGCAGCACGTGTGTGATGCCCATCAGGTGGTCGTCGACCACGTTGGCCAGGAAGTACGTCGGCAGGCCGTCGGTCTTCATCAGCACCTGCATGTCCATGCGGTCCCACGGGATCTCGACGTCACCGCGCAGCATGTCCGGCACCACGCACACGCCTTCGCTCGGCACTTTCATGCGGATCACATGCGGCTCGCCGGCGGCCAGGCGCCGGGCCACTTCTTCCTTGGACAGCAGCAGTGCGCGGCCGTCGTAACGCGGGGTTTCGCCACGGGCCTGTTGCTCGGCGCGCATCTGGTCCAGCTCTTCTGCCGTGCAGAAGCACGGGAAGGCGTGGCCCATGTCGACCAGTTGCTGGGTGTACTGCTTGTAGATGTCGCTGCGCTCGCTCTGACGATACGGGCCGTGCGGGCCGCCGACATCCGGGCCTTCAGCCCAGGTAATGCCCAACCAGCGCAAGGCATCGAAGATCTGCTGTTCCGACTCACGGGTAGACCGCACTTGGTCGGTGTCTTCGATCCGCAGGATAAATTCACCGCCGTGCTGCTTGGCAAAGCAGTAGTTGAACAGGGCGATGTAGGCAGTACCGACGTGGGGATCCCCAGTAGGCGATGGCGCAATGCGCGTGCGGACGGTGGTCATGGCTGGTCTCGAATGGGCGATAAAGCTGAAAATTGAAACAAGGGGCGAATGGTAACACCAGCTTGGGTGATTCTGGCAGACCGAGGTGCCTGCATTCGCGAGCAAGCCCGCTCCCACACTTAACCGCGTTCTTATAGGGGAACTCGGTCGAATGTGGGAGCGGGCTTGCTCGCGAAGAGGCCAGCACAGCCTCTACAAATCAAACCGCCAGCAACCGCTCGCGCAATTTGCCGATCTCGTCACGCGTCTGTGCCGCCGCTTCGAACTCAAGGTCGCGTGCCATCTGGTACATCTTCTCTTCCAACTGCCGGATGCGCTTGGTGATTTCGCTCGGCGAGCGCAATTCGTTCTCGTATTTGGCACTTTCCTCGGCGGCTTTGGCCATGCCCTTGCGCTTCTTGCTGCGCGAGCCCGGCACCACGGCGCCTTCCATAATGTCGGCGACATCCTTGAACACGCCCTTGGGCGTAATGCCATGCTCCAGGTTGAAAGCAATCTGCTTGTCACGACGACGCTCAGTCTCGCCAATCGCCCGCTCCATCGACCCGGTGATGCGGTCCGCATACAGAATCGCCCGGCCATTGAGGTTCCGCGCGGCACGGCCGATGGTCTGGATCAGCGAACGTTCGGAACGCAGGAAACCCTCCTTGTCAGCATCCAGAATCGCCACCAACGAGACTTCCGGCATGTCCAGGCCTTCACGCAGCAGGTTGATCCCCACCAGCACGTCAAACACACCCAGGCGCAGGTCGCGGATAATTTCCACGCGTTCCACGGTGTCGATGTCCGAGTGCAGATAGCGCACGCGCACACCGTGGTCGGCCAGGTAGTCGGTCAAGTCCTCGGACATGCGCTTGGTCAGCGTGGTGACCAGCACCCGCTCTTCCAGGG
>NZ_UTBG01000191.1 GCF_900580675.1 Pseudomonas viridiflava | reverse complement strand
ATGGTAGTGTGGGGTTTCCCCATGTGAGAGTAGGTCATCGTCAAGATTAAATTCCGAAACCCCTGTTTGCTAACGCAAACAGGGGTTTTGTTTTGGGCGGTCGGAAAGTACAGCTTGTCTGTCGGACGTCATTACGAGCAGTAAACCTGCACCTCCTTCAACCACTGTGACCCTCAATATCCAAGGCCTGAAGCCCTTTCTGAAGCCTGATTCACCCTCCCTTGATGAAACAATCAGCCACCAGCATGCCGTTGGGGAAATCAATGCAAAGTGTTTCTACATTTTTGGTATGGTGCAGCACATTTTCACAAGGATTGATCTTCACTCGCAGGATGCGGCGCCAACCCTCTTCAACGAGATGCTGTAGAAATGCCTGAACCGATACCGATCAAGGATCACGAAAAAGAAAACCGCCTGGTCAACAAGCGTCTGCTCGCCTGCGCATTGTTAGTGATAGGCATCACCTGTGCCCTGGTAGGGCGCATGTACTTCCTGCAGGTAGTGCAATACGACTATCACTCCACAATTTCTGAAAACAATCGGGTTCACGTTTTGCCCATCACCCCGACCCGTGGGTTGATCTATGACCGCAACGGCGTGGTGCTGGCCGACAACCGTCCCAGCTATAACCTGACCATCACCCGTGAGCGCACTGCCGACCTCAAGGGTGAACTGGACGCCATCGTGAACCTTCTGCACTTGCCTGCCGAAGACCGTGCTGTTTTCGACAAGGCTCTCAAGCAGGCGCGTCATCCTTTCGTGCCGGTGACGCTGTTTTACGAGCTGACCGAAGAACAGATCGCGGTGCTGGCCGTAAACGAGTTCCGTTTGCCAGGGGTTGACGTAGAGCCCCAATTCGTCCGGCACTACCCGCTGGGCGCGCACTTCGCTCATTCCATCGGCTATGTAGGGCGGATCAACGAGAAAGAATCCAAGGCCCTCGATTCGGTTGAGTATCGTGGCACGCAGTCGATCGGCAAAACCGGCATCGAGCGTTTCTACGAGTCTGAATTGCACGGCCACGTTGGCTACGAAGAGGTCGAGACCAATGCCCAGGGGCGCGTGCTGCGCGTGCTCAAGCATACCGACCCAATCCCCGGCAAAAATATTGTCCTGAGCCTCGACGTCAAACTCCAGGAAGCGGCGGAAGAGGCCCTGGGTGACCGTCGTGGTTCGGTGGTGGCCCTCGACCCGCAAACCGGCGAAGTACTGGCCATGGTCAGCAAACCGAGTTTCGACCCGAACCTGTTCGTCACCGGCATCAGCTTCAAGGAGTATGCCGCGCTGCACGATTCCATTGACCGGCCGCTGTTTAACCGTGTCCTCAGGGGGCTCTACGCACCGGGCTCGACCATCAAGCCGGAAGTGGCTATCGCTGGCCTCGACAGCGGCGTCGTCACTCCCCAAACCCGCGTGTTCGACCCTGGCTATTACCAACTGCCCGACTTCGATCACAAGTATCGCAACTGGAACCACAGCGGCGACGGCTGGGTAGATATGGACGCGGCTATCATGCGCTCCAACGACACCTACTTTTACGACCTGGCCCACAAGTTGGGTATCGATCGCTTGCACGACTATCTGGCTGAATTCGGCCTGGGGCAGAAAGTCTCTCTGGATATGTTCGAAGAGTCAGCCGGCCTGATGCCCTCCCAGGCCTGGAAACGTGCGACCCGCCGTCAACCCTGGTTCCCGGGCGAAACCGTGATCCTCGGCATCGGCCAGGGCTATATGCAAGTCACACCATTGCAGTTGGCTCAGGCGACTGCATTGATCGCCAACAAGGGCGTGTGGAATCGACCGCACCTGGCCAAGACGATCAACGGTGTGCCGCCGGTGGACGAGAACCCGATGCCCAACGTTGTCCTCAAGGACCCGCGTGACTGGGAACAGGTGAACCACGGTATGCAACTGGTGATGCACGATCCGCGTGGCATCGCCCGGGCGGCAGCGCAAGGCGCGCAATACCGGATTGCCGGCAAGAGTGGTACCGCGCAAGTGGTCGCGATCAAACAAGGCGAGCGCTACAACCGTGAGAAAACCCTGGAGCGCCACCGCGACAATGCGTTGTTTGTCGGCTTCGCCCCGGCCGAGCATCCGAAAATCGTCATTTCGGTGATGATCGAAAACGGTGAGGCGGGTGGCCGAGTGGCGGGGCCGGTCGTGCGGCAGATCATGGACGCCTGGTTACTCGACCAGGAAGGCCACCTGAAGCCGCAGTATGCGACGCCCGTCAAAGCACCAGGTGACCCACGCGTCTAAGTCACACCTTCCATTCGTGCCACTGTTCCACGCCTTCATAGGCTAGCCAGGGCACGTCGTGGGCCGTCCAGATGTGCGAGGTGGGCCGCACGCCCGGATCATCATCCAGCGTCGCCACCCGCACGATCACATGAGGCTGATGCACTCGCTCGGCCATCAGATGTGAGCCACAGCGCGAGCAGAAATGCCTGAGCTTTCCCGGCGAAGATTCAAACGACGATAAAAGCGCCTGGCCCTGAGTCCAGCGAAAGTGCTCGCGCATCACACCCGCTGTCGATACGAACGCTGCTGCGTGCACCTTGCGGCAGCTGTCGCAGTGGCAGTGGCTGATGGGCATATCCAGGCGGTCGACCTGATAGCGCACACTTTTACAGAAGCAACTTCCATTCAACGGGTCAGTCATAACGTAATGCCGGGTCAAGGACGGGAGCATCATCATTGCTTACAACCCAAGGTTGCGCATTGTTTGATGTCGCCTACTGTCAATGGAGGAGGTGACTTATGCACGTATTAGATCGCATAGAACGAAAAGTCTTGCTTAATGCTTCACGCAAAGCTGTCTGGGAAGCACTGACCGATGCCGAGCAATTCGGTAGCTGGTTCGGCATTGCCCTCAAGGGCAAAACCTTTATTACGGGGGAAACCATTGAGGCGCCGATCACTTATCCGGGTTACGAACATGTGGTCTGGAAGGCCAGGATCGAACGCATCCTGCCACAAACGCTGTTCTCCTTCTGGTGGCACCCCTTCGCGGTAGCAAAGGACGTGGACTACGACAAGGAGACCCCGACACTGGTGGAATTCACCATTGAAGATCGCGCCCCCGGCATTCTGCTGCGGGTGGTCGAATCCGGCTTCGACGCCGTGCCCCAGGCCCGCCGCCAGAAGGCCTTCAAAATGAACTCGCGGGGCTGGGACGAGCAAATGGGCAACATCGAAACCTACCTGGACCAGGCCCGTCAGGCCTGACCACAACGGGCATCAGGGTTGATGCCCGTGTTCACTGCTTCCCTGCGAGAGCGGCTTCTCTCCACGTGCAGCTTTTTTAGAAATCCACCGTCGCTGACAGCTTGGCCACACGCGGTTCACCCTGGCTCAAGTAACCACCCAGTGCCGACTCCCAGTATTTCTCATTAGCCACGTTCTCCACGGTGGCGCCCAGGGTCACATCACGCTGGGCGACCTTGAAGTTATAGCGTGCGCCCACATCGAAGCGGTTCCAGGCCGGCAGGCTCAGGTTGTTGGCGGCATCGGCGTACTGGCCACCGGTGCGCAGCATGCGACCGTTGAGTGTCACGCCTTGCAGGCCCGGCACATCCCAATCCACACCGGCGTTGAGCTGGAACGACGGCACGCCGATTGCGCGGTTGCCGTCGTTGGCGCCGTTAAGCGTGTCCTTGAGCTCAGTCTTCATCACCGTTACGCCGCCCAGCAGGCGCAGGCCGCTGATGGGCTCTCCGAAGACGTTGAGTTCCACGCCCTGGTTGATCTGTTGACCTTCGCGCACATACTCAGCGGTCGTCGCGCTGGTCTGGATCGAGTAGCCATCACTTGGTTGCTCTATGCGGTACACGCCCAGCGTCGCGCCGAAGGTGCCGATATCAAGCTTCACACCCGCTTCGGTCTGTTTCGAGCGTGCCGGTGCATAGGCCTGCGAGCCGTTGGTGACGTTGAGGCCACCGGACACGACCGGTGCAGTCGGCCCCTGGGCCAGCCCTTCAATATGGTTGGCATAGAACGAGACATGCTCCCACGGCTTGAACACCAGGCCGTAGACCGGGGTGTTGATCGACGCCGTGTAATTGGAGGTACGCGGGCCGGAACCGTATGCGTAGCCTTGCATGACCATCTCCTGATGACGCAGGCCGGCCGTAAACAACAGGCGGTCATCCAGAAACCCGAAGGTGTCGGAAACCGCCGCGCTGCGCACGAAGGTCTTGGCCGTGATGCCAGGATCGCTCAGGTCGCCGCCATTGACGGTGCCACGCACCGGCTCGGCAATGTTGCTGGAGGGGTGGTAAATACTGCTGGCATTGGGCGTGAAGTCGAACTCATAAGCGTTGCGGGCCTGGGTCCAGGTGCCGGTGAGGCCGACATTCAGTTTGTGGCTGACCGCGCCTGTCTGGAATTTGCCATTCAGGCCGGCCATCAGGCTGGTGTTGTCTTCCTGGTGCGCGATGCGCGAGCCGGTGACATTGGCCGTGCCCAGGTTATCGGTCAGGGTCACCGACGAATACCGCCCATTTTCGTTGGTGTGCTTGGCGCCCGCGGCGAGGTAGGCGGTCCAGGTATCGTTGAGGTCGTATTCGCCGCGCAACATGCCCAGCGTGTCTTCGATATCGGTGGCGTTCCAGCTCGGGGCGTAGTTGGTGTCTGCTGATGGCGCATCCGGGATGTGCGTGACGCCAGTGCCGAGGAACACCGAGTTACGGCCGCCGTTGACGCGCTGTTTCTGGTAAATGAAATCCCCCGATAAGCGCAGGGCGTCGCCGCGGTAATCCAGGCCGACGGCAAACAGCTTCGAGCGCTGGTTCTCATCGTCGATTGCCGTGTCGCCTTCGCGCTGGGAAATGTTTACTCGCGCACCGAAACGGTTGTCCTCGCCAAAGCGCTGGCCGATATCCAGGTGTTCGCCCACGCGGCCATCACTGCTGATGTCAGTGCTGAAACGCCGCAACGGCACATCATCGGCGCGCTTGGGTTGCAGGTTCACGCCGCCACCAATCCCGGAGCCACCAGGGGTCACGCCGTTGATAAATGCGTTGGGCCCCTTGAACACTTCCACGCGCTCCAAGGCATCGGTGGACATGATCTGGCGCGGCAGGATGCCATACAGGCCGTTGAAGGAAATATCATCGCCATTGAGCTGCAAACCGCGGATCACAAAGACCTGCGCCTGGTTGGCATACCCCGACGCCTGGCGCACGGACGCGTCATTGAGCAGCACATCGCCGACGGTCTCGGCCTGCTGGTCGCGAATGAGTTTTTCGGTATAGGAGGACATGCTGAACGGCATATCCATGATGTCCTGGTTGCCCAGCACACCCAGCTGGCCGCCGCGTGCCACTTGGCCGCCGGCGTATACCGGGGGCAGGGCGTTCGGCGCGGGGGTATCGGCGCTGATGTTGGTGGCGCCCAGTTCCACTGTGTTGCCATCCTGACTGTTGTTCGCATCCTGCGGGGTGACTGGGGTTGCGGCGTGAGCGGCAAGGCTCAGGGAGCAGCAAAGGGCGAGCAGGGTCGGGCGAAACGGCACAGCGAATGGGCTAAGGGTGGGCATGGTCGATCCTGACGGCGAACCGTCAATGTGAGGAAAAGGGCAACAACGTTGCGCGTCCTCGCTGCGCGGATACGACTCCGGTGCGAATGATAGTGATTGTTATTAATGTTCTGCAACAAAATTATCCAATTGCTCTTTGCAGGCGCGTTAACGTGCCGCGTTTGCGCGGATGCCGAGTAGAATCACGCCCTGAAAGCGATTCCTGAGGTGCGGTACGGTGGATTTACAGCAGGGTTTTGTCCTGACCCGGCATTGGCGCGACACCCCGGCCGGCACGGAGGTCAGTTTCTGGCTGGCCACCGACCAGGGCCCGCGGTTTGTCCGCTTACCTGTGCAGACCTCAGTGATGTTTATCCCCGAGGCCCACCGCAAGCATCTGGATTGGATGCTCAAGGACGAGCGCGATATCGAACTGCGCCCGCTGCAGCTGTGCGATTTCCATCACCGCCCGGTGCTGGGCCTGTACACGCGCCAGCACCGCCAGGCGATGGACGTGGAAAAACGCCTGCGCGCGGCCGGGGTCGACGTCTACGAAGGCGATGTACGCCCGCCCGAGCGCTACATGATGGAGCGTTTCATCACCGCCCCGGTCTGGTTCGGCGGCACCCCCGACGCCGACGGCACGTTGCTCGACGCACAGATGAAACCCGCGCCCGAATACCGCCCGCCGCTGAAACTGGTGTCTCTCGATATCGAGACCACCGCCCAGGGCGATCTCTATTCGATCGCCCTCGAAGGCTGCGGCGAGCGCCAGGTGTACATGCTTGGCCCGCCGAACAAAGCCGATGCGGTGAACTTCAAGCTCGACTACTGCGACACCCGCGCGCAATTGCTCGAACGCCTCAACCAGTGGCTCGCGACCCATGACCCCGACGCGATCATCGGCTGGAACGTGGTGCAGTTCGACCTGCGTGTGCTCAACGAACACGCCCAGCGCCTCGGCGTGCCGCTGCTGCTGGGGCGTGGCGGTGAAGCCATGGCCTGGCGCGAGCACGGCAGCCGCAATCATTACTTCGCGGCAGCAGCGGGGCGGCTGATCATCGACGGCATCGAAGCTCTGCGCTCGGCGACTTGGAGTTTCGAATCCTTCAGCCTGGAAAACGTCGCGCAAACCCTGCTCGGCGAAGGCAAGGACATCTCCACGCCTTACCAGCGCATGGACGAAATCAACCGCATGTTCGCCGAGGACAAGCCCGCCCTGGCGCGCTACAACCTCAAGGACTGCGAGCTGGTCACGCGGATTTTCGAAAAGACCGATCTGCTCAAGTTCCTGCTCGAACGCGCCAGCGTCACCGGGCTGCCGCCCGACCGCAACGGCGGCTCGGTCGCGGCGTTCACCCACCTGTATATGCCACTGATGCATCGCCAGGGCTTCGTTGCGCCGAACCTGGGGGACAAACCGCCCGAGGCCAGCCCCGGCGGTTTTGTCATGGACTCGCGGCCCGGCCTCTACGAATCGGTGCTGGTGCTGGATTACAAAAGTCTCTACCCGTCGATCATCCGCAGTTTCCTGATCGACCCGGTGGGGCTGGTCGAAGGCCTCAAGCACCCTGACGACAGCGAGTCCGTCGAAGGTTTTCGCGGCGCACGTTTCTCGCGCACCCGGCACTGCCTGCCGTCCATCGTCACCCGTGTTTCCGAAGGCCGCGAAGCGGCCAAGCGCGAACACAACGCGCCGCTGTCCCAAGCGCTGAAAATCATCATGAACGCGTTTTACGGCGTACTTGGCTCCAGCGGTTGCCGGTTCTTCGACACGCGGCTGGCCTCGTCGATCACGATGCGCGGGCACCAGATCATGCGCCAGACCCGCGAACTGGTCGAAGCCCAGGGCTATGAAGTGATCTACGGTGACACCGACTCCACTTTCGTCTGGCTCGGCAGTGCGCATTCCCAGGAGGACGCCAGCCGCATCGGCCAGGCGCTGGTCACGCACGTCAACACGTGGTGGCGCGAGCACCTGCACAGCGCGTACGGCCTGCAAAGCGCGCTCGAACTGCAATACGAAACCCACTTCAGCCGCTTCCTGATGCCGACCATTCGTGGCGCGGAGGAGGGCAGCAAAAAGCGTTACGCCGGCCTGGTGGTGCGCGGCGACGGCAGCGAAGAGATGGTCTACAAAGGCCTGGAAACCGTGCGCAGCGACTGGTCGCCGCTGGCCCGGCAATTTCAGCAGGCGTTGTATCAGCGCATCTTCCATCGCCAGCCTCATCAGGAGTACATCCGCGACTACGTGCGCCGAACCCTGAGCGGCGAATTCGACGAGTTGCTGATCTATCGCAAGCGCCTGCGCCGCCGCCTGGATGACTATGAACGCAACGTGCCGCCGCATGTGCGCGCCGCGCGCCTGGCGGATGAATACAACGATCGCCTCGGGCGCCCGCGCCAGTACCAGCGTGGCGGTTGGATCCGCTACGTGATCAGCGTCAACGGCCCCGAACCGCTGGAAGTGCGCCAGGCGCCGATTGATTACGATCACTACGTGACCCGGCAATTACAGCCGGTGGCCGATGCGATCCTGCCGTTCGTCAACGACGATTTCGCAACCCTGGTCGGCGGACAAATGGGGCTGTTCTAAAACGCTTGCCTGGAGGCGCGCAGAGCCTGCACTCTTGGGCACTGGCGATCCACCCACGGCGCAGCTTCCATGACCCTCATCACTCTGACCGGCACCACGGTCGAACTCCTGCCCCTTCAACCTGAACACAAGGCCGCGCTGCTTGAAGCCGCCGCCGATGGCGAATTGTGGAACCTCAAGGTCACCCACGTGCCGGGCCCTGCCACGGTCGACAACTACATCGACACCGCCCTGGCCGGGCGTAATGCGGGCACGGTGATCCCGTTCACCATCGTGCGCAAAAGCACCGGCCAGGTGGTCGGCAGTACGCGGTTCTGGAAGGTTGATCGAGTCAATCGCAAGCTGGAAATCGGCCATACCTGGCTGGCGCTTTCCACGCAAAAATCCGCAATCAACACTGAAGCCAAGCTGCTGTTGCTGACCTACGCTTTCGAAGTGCTGGAGTGCGTGCGCGTGCAGTTCACCACCGACGAACTCAACGAAAAGTCCCGCGCCGCGATCCTGCGCCTGGGCGCTGTGCAGGAAGGCATTGTGCGCCACGAGCGGATCATGCCCGACGGGCGCAAACGCAATTCGGTGCGCTTCAGCATCATTGACTTGGAGTGGCCGCAGGTGAAGGCCAATTTGCAGGCAAAACTACGGCGATAGAAGGACATACCCATGTACACGCTCTACGGCACCGACGAGTCTGGCTCCTGCATGATCGAAATCGCCCTGCCGCGTTGCGCGGTGCGGTGGCACCGGGTGGACGCCAGTTCCTGGCAGGAAGGCGAAGGCACTGAAGCGCTCGCGCGCATCAACCCGCTCAAACAGATCCCCACCCTGGTCACGCCCGACGGCCAGGTGTTGACGGAAAGCGCGGCGATCCTGATTCACTTGGGCCTGGAGTATCCCGACTCGGATTTATTGGCCGGCAACCGCGCGCAGATCCTGCGTGGCCTGGTGTACATCGCCGCCAACTGCTACTCGGCCATCGGCATCATCGACTACCCGCAACGCTGGCTGGGCAACGCCGACCCTGCGGTGCAAGCCCAGTTGACCACCGGCACCCGGCGTTACTTGCACCAGGCCTGGGTGGTGTTTGCCGAACAGTTCGCCGACCAGTTGTTCGCGCCCAGCGGCGCACCGAATGCGCTCGGCATAATGGCCGCAGCGGTGTCGCGCTGGGACGCGGCGCGCGAAGCACTGAGTGCCCTGGCCCCAGGCTTTGCCCGGACTCTCGCTCGCGTGGACGCCGACCCTCTAGTGGCGCCCGTATTTGCTCGGCATTGGCCGGAATGGAAGGTCTCGTGATAGTTGCGCAATCAGAAGAAACAATCACGCTTGAACCGGTTCAGGCCCTTGCGCAGCGGGCGTCCTGACCTACGCTTTCTGGTGAGGTGCAGGAATCATCCTTGAATTTGACTGTCGCAGACATGAAACTCAAGAACCCTGCATGGAATTCAAAGGAGGTGCGCATGCTCATCCGGTCGCTGACCCTGGCTACCTTGATGGCTTTTACGGGGCCGCTGTTGGCTGCTGATGATATCAACCCGCTCAAGCAGGACTTGGGCAAGGCCCGACCGCTGGTGGTGGTGGAGCTTGATTCCGGCAACGCCACGTTGGCCGACCTGCAAAAACAGCTGAACGAGCCTGCCACCAAACAGGCCTTTGAAGAACGCAGCATGGTGTTCTACACCGTGAAATTCGGCAGCATCGGTGCCGAAGGCGAGAAATTCGCCAAGGACCCAAAGGACAACAAAAAACTCACGCCGCCTGAAACCAATGCGTTGATCCGCGCCCTCAAGCTGGGTGCCGGCAGCGGCACCAAAGTGATCCTGGTGGGCAAGGACGGCGAGAAAAGGCTCGAGAAGACCGTGCCACCGGATACCCTCGACCTGAAAGAGTTTTTCAGCACGATCGACCAGATGCCGATGGCCGAGAAAGAAGCCGCAGCTGCCGCAGAGCCTGAAACCGCAGCACCGGCGCCCGCCAAGGGCACCAAGCCTGCCAAGCACGGGAGCAAGCCCGCCGCGCCTCAACTGGACGACTGACCCCAGTCTCCAACCAAAAGAAGTCCAATGTGGGAGGGGGCTTGCCCCCGATAGCGCTGGGTCAGCGACAAAGACGCTGACTGCCATGCCGCCATCGGGAGCAAGCCCCCTCCCACATGGGTTATGCGGTGTTGTTAAGTTGCAGCTTTTCGCTCTGTTGTCTTGCGCACCGGAAACGGAAAGTAGAAAAACCGCAGGAACGCCACTCGCTTGATCACTTCCCCGATCAACAACGGCACCACCACCGCCACCACAAAACCGACGCACGCCGCGATAAACGGATGCAGGCCCAGGCGCTCCATCAGGTCGAAGGTCTTGTGCTGGATCTCCCCATGGAAGATCAACAGGATCAGCGTCGACTGGCCAATGTAGGTCATCACGCGGGTGATCAGCGCCGACACCATCAACACCTTCGCCAACGCCCAGCACAGGTACACGCCAATCACCGCCAGCAGGCTCGTCCACAGCCAGTGGTCGTAGCGCCGTTGCGCCAGATCCATGGTGTCACCTCGGTAGAGGAATACGCCGGCAAACAGCACCACCGAGACGAGCAAGGTCAGCAGCGACCCCGCATGGCTGCGCAGCCAGTTGCGCAGCAAGTAACCGTAGACAAAACAGGCGCTGCTGATCAACGTGATATCCAGGCTGAATGGCAAACCGGGCAGCACCCAGGTCTGACCGCCGAGGGTGACCGGCAACTGCCAGAAGAACGGCAGCATCCAGATGCCGACCAGCAGCGGCACCAGCATCAGTGCGCAGCTCAGCGCCAGGGGCAGGCGCTGTATCAGGCGCAGTAACACCCAGCTGAACAGGATCGCCACCCAGAAGTGCGGCAGGAACCACAGGGCCTGCCAGGGAATGGTGTCCACCGAGGCATACAGCACGCCGCCGATATCCGGCAGCAGCGGTTGGCCACGCAGCACATCGCGCACGATCACATACACCAGCATGGTGAAGAAAAACGGCTTGAGCAGGCCATCGGCCTTGCGCACCGCCATCTCGCCGAAGGGCTGTTCGGGCTTGAACAACACCCCGGACAAAAAGAAGAACAACGGCAGCACGAATGAGGCCAGGATCGGGTACATCAATTCTCGCGATGTGGCGACGAACCAACTGTGGGCATACACGATCACCAGGATGCCGATGCCTTTGGCGATGTCCATTTGAATCCAGCGATGTTTCATCCACCTATCCCCAACCGATCATTCATGCCTTGCGCCACGGCTTCAGCCACAGCCCCATCCCGAGCAACACCACGGCGCCGGCCAGGGTGCTCAACCCCAATTGCAGCCACACGCCTTCAATGCGAAACAGCGCCAGCGCCGCCAACCCCATCAGCGCCGCACTGAGCAGCCAGTGCCGCGCCCAGGGCAGGGCGTCGAGCAGGGCCTGGCGCTGCATCAGCAACAGTGCAGTGCAGATCACCCCGGCCAGCGCGGCCAGGGGAATGCCGGCCAGTCCGAACACGAAGGGCAGGGCGCCGAGCAGCAACACATTGACCAGGCTGCCGAGCAATTCGCAGCGCAACGGCTGGCGCGTGTCGCCGGCGGCGTAGGCGTAGCGCGCGAGCAAGGCATTCCAGGCGCCGAACACCAGCGGCACGGCAAACCAGGCCAGCAGCAACGGCAATGGCGAGTCCGCCGATTGTTTGGGCAGCAGCAACGCCACCAGACTCGGCGCGGCGGCCACCAGGCCGACGCCCGCCGGCAGAGTCAGCACGCTGGCGGTCTCCAGGCCACGCTTGAGCAGGGCCAGGCGCTCATCGCCCTGGCGGCGGCTCATCATGCCCAGCAACACCTGGTTGAGGCTCATCAGCGCAATCAGCGGCAGGTTCATCAGCTTGCGCGCCAGGTTGACCCAGGTCACCGCGCCTTCCCCCAGCAGCGAAGCCACCAGGCGCTCGATCAGTGCCAGACCCTGGCTGGCACCATTGCTCATCAACAGCGGACCGATGCGCTGGCCCAGCTCGCGCAGCGGCGCGAAGGTCAGCTGCCAACGCCACGGCCGCCAACCCTGGCGCCACACCGACGGCAGCAGCGCCAACGGCATCAGCAGGCTGCCGGCCAGGCAGGCCAGGGCCAGCGTGTGCGGCTGCGTCGCGGTGCCCGCGATGGCGAGGTACGTCACCGGCGGCAGGTTGAACAGCAACGAGCCCAGCCCCGCCAACACAAAACGCTCGCTGGCTTGTAAAGGAATGCTGAACAGCGCATGCAGCATCAGCCCCGGCACACACCAGGCGACGATTTGCAGGTTGCTGGCGGCAAGTGCCGTGGCGCTCTGCGCCAAGCCCGGGCCGAGCACTTGCACCAGCCACGGCGCCGACAGGGTCAGCAGCAAGCTGGTCACCAGCGCAATCAGCAGCAACGCTGGAAACAACACCGCCAGCCAGTCCAGGCGCTCGCCCTCCTTGCGGCCCAGGTACAGCGGCAGCGCGGCGGCACTCAGCACCCCGCCGGCCAGGGACATGCGCAACGCTTCGGGCAAAAACAGCGCGATCAGGAAGGCATCGCTGCGTTCACCGGCACCCCAGGCCGCCACCAGCAACCATTCGCGGGCGAACCCCAGGCACAGGCCCAGCAGGGTCGCCAGGGTCAGCCAGACGGCCGAGCCGAGCATCAGGAACGCGCGCCATCAGGCAGCGACTTGCGATACACCACGGTGTTGACCTGTGGCAGGCGCGCCGGGAACAGCCGGCGTGCTTCCAGCACATTGATACCGACCATCAGCCAGAACAACGCCACCATCACCACCGCAAAGCTGAAGTAGTGGTCAAACAAACCGCTGACCAGCGCCGATAGAATCCCGCCGGTGGTGCCCAGCCACAAGGCGTTGTCTTTGGTCAGGCGGATCGGGCCTTTTTCCGGGCGGGCTTCACGCCACCAGCGCACGGTCACCGCCACGAAAAACAGCATGCCGACGATGCCGATCTTGTAGATGTAGTTCAGCCACAGGTTGGAAATCCCCAGGAAATGCGTGCCCGGCACGGGCGGGTCGACCTTGAAGCCGATGCCGAACGGGTAGGCTGCCACGGCTTGCGGGAACATGCGGTATTCGTCGAAACGCACCTCGGTACTGGCGTTGTCCGACGAGAAAATTGTCGCCAGGCGCTCCTGCAACGGCGGGTAGGCGATCACCAGCGCAACGGTCAATGCCGCGCCGATCATCAGCAAACGCCCGGTGTACGGCACGCGGCGCGTGGCCATCCACATCAGCACCAATGCCAGGCTGACCATCGCCCCGCGGCTACTGGCCAACAGCAGCGCGGCCGCCCCCAGGCACGCCACGCTCAGGCCCAACGCGCGCTTCCAGCCTTGCTCGGTCATGCCAAAGCAAAAGGCCAGGGGCAGCAACAAGGCCATGATCCCGCCGATGGCATTCGGGTGCGTCCACGGCGAGCCCATGCGCGAGGACATGGCCTCCAGGCCGAATTTCAGCGTGTCGAAGTTGGCGTAGTTGAACAGCGCCAGAATCGGTGCAATCCCGGCGCCGGAGCGCGTGCGCACGAACACCGCGATCGACAGCACCAGCATCGCCAGGGTGCCCAGCAGCAGGGCAATCACCAGGGCTTCGCGATGCTTGTGGTCAACCAGCAGCCGCGCGGCAATGAACAACCCCGAAAGGTTGAGTAGCCAGCGCAGCCAGTTGGCCACGCCACTGGTATCCGCGTGGATAGTGACCTGGCCGACAATGAACGGGAACACGCTGAACAGCATCAGCCACAGCAGCATCTGGTCGGTGGGCCGCCGCGCAAGGCTCGGCACAGCGTGCTGACGCGCCAAAAAGCTGTGCCACAGGATCGCGCCCCAGGTCAGCGCCAGAATCGCCTCGCTGACCGTACTGCGAATACCCAGGTTGATCGTGGAAAACGGCATGAACGTTGCGATCAGGGCAAACAGCAACAGGCCCCAGAACGGAAAGCGCAGGATGGTCACCGCGCCGGCCAGGCCGACCACCGCAAGGAACGCCTTGGCCGGTGACAGCAGCAGCGCCAGCGCGCCGAACAGCAGGCCAAAGAGGATCGCGACGAGGCTTGCCAGGTTCACTCTCACTTGAGTTCCTCGATCAGTTCAGCCAGGCGCTGGCGATACGCGTGATGGTTGTAGCGTTGCGCCCATTGGCGCCGTTGCTCGGGTGAGTCTTCGACAGGTTGCTGCGCCAGGTCGACCATCAATTGCACCAGCGCCGGGCCATCGGTGGGCGAAAAGCGCGGCGCCGACGGCGGGGTGATTTCATCCAGTGAGGTGCCGCTGGCTACCGCCACCGGCGTGCCGACGCTGAGCGCCTCGATCACCGGCAAGCCAAAACCTTCGGCATACGACGGCTGCCACAGGCGCGAGGCTTGACGGTACAGCGCGTGCAGTTCGGCATCCGACACGCCGCTGAGCGCGCGAATTCCCGGCAGGCTGCGTTGGGCTTCGGGCAGATGCTCCAGGCTGCCTACCAGCACCAATTCCGGCACGGCGGGGGATTGGCGCCGCGCCTGCTGCCAGGCCTCGACCAGAAACGGCACGTTTTTGCGCAGCTCGCGGGTGCCCACCAGCAGCCAGTAACGGTCAGGCAATTGGCGGGCGGTCAGGTCCGCCGCGAGCTCGGCAAAGCCGTCGACCTGATTGGGCAGCACACGAATCTTGCCCGCCGCCTTGGGAAACAACCGAGCGGTCTCATTGGCGCTGTACTGCGATGGCGTCCACACGCGGTCAGCGCTGTGCACCGCGTAGGCAATCGACAGGCGATCGCTGGTCTTGTAGATCAACGCCTTCAAACGGTTGGCGTGGTAGTTGTTCAAGGTGATCTGGAACAGGTCATGCAGCAGCACCACAGTACGCAGCCCTTTGGGTTTGGGGGGCAGCGGCAGGCCCATATTGAACGTGCTGATGTACAGGTCGATATGCTGCTCCCGCAAGGCACGCGGCAGAAAACCGGCCTCGAAACGCAGGCGATTGTGCGGCTGGTGCATGGCGGTCCTGGCGCAGCCCCAGTCCGGGCAACGGGCCTGCAAGCGCGCCTCATCGCCCAGGGGCGCCACGGCAAACCGCTCCAACTCGATACCCGGCAAGGTGTGCAGGGCGCTTTCCAGCGCATACACCTGGCGGCTGATGCCCGATTGCGGCGAGGTGCCGACGGTGCGGTAATCCAGGCCTATACGCATGCCGGTTCCTTTTGATTCAACGGCGCCAGGCGGGCGTAGACCTGCTCCAGCTGGCTGGCGGCGACGCTCCAGTCATGGGCGCGGCGTACATAGGCGCGGCCCGCTTCGCCCATGGGTGCGGCGGCGTCGGGAAACTGCAGCAGGCGCACCACGGCGTCGGCCAGGCTGGCGGCGGTCTGGCCGCCAAGGTAGTCCAGGCCTTCCACCAGGTCCAGCCCGGACACGCCTTGTTCGGTGCTCGCCAAGGGCAGGCCGGCGGCCAGCGCTTCCAGCACCTTGAGCTTGGAGCCGCCGCCATGGCGCAACGGCGCAAGAAACACCGAGCAGCTCGATTGCAGGTCCAGCAGGTCGGGCACAAAACCCTGCCATTCGATACGCGAGTCCGGCCAGCGTTCGCGCCAACTGCCCGGCATGCCGAAACCGCACACACTCATGCGCGCGTCCGGGCAGCGCTCCCAGACCTTGGGCAGAATTTCATCCAGCGCCCATTCGATGGCATCTACGTTCGGTGCGTATTCGTAGTTGCCGAGAAACAGGACCCGACGCGACGACGGGTCGGGGCGGGCGGCGGCGAAGTGGTCGCAATCCACGCCGTTGACCACGACGTGCACGGGCTTGCCGGCGATTTCCTGCAGCACCCGCGCATCGCTGTCGGTCACCGCCACCACCTGCGTGGCCTGGCGCATTACCCGGCGTTCCCAGCGCGCGTAGCGCCATTGGTCATAGCGGATAAACGGCAGCGCCCAATGCGGCAAGCGGTTGTAAGTGGCCGCGCCGAGGGCCGATTCGACGTTGTGTTCGGTCAGCACAAAAGGTTGGGATTTACGTGCCAGCGCATCTTCGTAAGGCTGGAAGCTGTAGCTGTGCTCGATCTGCACCACGTCCCAATGCTCGCCCAGCAACCAATTGAAGGTGTCGTGCAGTTCGCCCGCCAGGCCATTCACGCTGGCCAGCAGCGGGTAGGGTGCAAACAGCCCGGCCAGCAGGGTGGTGGCGCTGCGCAATGGGCGACGCGGCAGGACGATCAGTTGTTCGAGAAACGCCTCCAGCACTTGGCGGTCGGTGAGCGAAACCGAGTTTTTGTCATGCAGCAGCAATGTGATCCGA
>NZ_UTBG01000171.1 GCF_900580675.1 Pseudomonas viridiflava | reverse complement strand
CACACCCAATGCGGTCGGCAAGGAACTCAACAATGCTCGCGCAGACAGCGTGCAGATCAGCATCGCCCCGAGCATCCATATCACTGGCGTAAACCCGGCCGATGCCCGAGTGGTGGTCAATCAAGTGATCCAGGCCTTGCAGTTCCAATGCATGCCGATGGTTGCCGACGTCCTTGGCCAACGCCGCAACGCAGCACTATCTGATCCTTCCGGAGGTGATTGATGCGACAACAAATGGTACTGGGTGACTTTATTTTTGGCTTGTCCCGAGGGTTTGCGTATTCCTCGTTGGTGCGAACCAATGACGGCGGCTGGAGCGACCTGGTGATTATTGCCAGCAAGCCTCAGTCGCGCCAGAGCGGTCAGAAACTGGAAAAGCTCACCTTCGCCGGCACGGCCATGTACGGCGTCGGCATGCAGCGATTGGATGAGTTGCGCGCGCTCCAAAATGGGCGAACGCCGCTGCCTCTGGTCGATGGCATTGGGCGTAACTGGGGGTTGTGGCGGATCAATTCGGTCGTGGAAACCCAGAGCAATGTCATCGATGACGGTACTGCGATGGTCATGGCCTGGACCCTTGAGCTTGAGGAGTTCGTCAATGCGTAGAGTGCGAAGTATTGCCGGTGATTCGGTCAACCTATTGCTCTATCGCGAGCTAGCCCGTTGCGATGACGCGGCGGAAGAAACCTTCTGGCACTTGAATACCGAGCTCGCCGAATACGGGCCGGTGCTGCCGGCCGGTGTGTGGGTAGTCGTCCCGGAAATGCAATCGCGGCCGGGTGCGGTAAGACCTGTCTTGGCCTGGGATTAAGGAGGCTGCATGGCACAGGGATTCACACCGATAGTAGAGTTTTACGGCGCCAACGCTGCGCTGCTCAATCAACACCTGATGCACTGGCGCCACACAGACGCGTCAGGCATTCAGGCCGACCGACTGGAGCTGACCCTCAACATCGAAGGGCTGGAAGGCCTGCCCAGCCTGAGCGGCAAGATCGGCTTGCGCGTCGGTTATCTGGAATCGGGGTTGGTCGAAAAAGGCGAGTTCGTCATCAATCAGCGAACCCCCGTGCTGTTTCCCATGCGCTTAATGATCGTGGCCACCGCAGCGCCCTTCAGCATGGTGGACGCGAGCGGCTATCGCCAGCGCCGATCCGCCAGTTACGGGCCTTCCACGTTGGGGGCTCTGTTCCGCCAACTGGTCAGTCGCCACGGTTATTCACCACGTGTGGCACCCGCGCTGGATGCTATTGCGATTGCTCATATCGACCAGTCCAATGAAAGCGACATGGCCTTCATCACGCGCCTTGCCGAGCGCTACAGCGCGGTTGCCAAGCCGTTCAACGAATTGTATGTGCTGGCGGAGGCCGGGAAGACCACCACGCTTTCCGGCAAGCTGCTGCCGGAAGTCACATTGACCGTCACTCAAGACAACCGCCCCGGTGACCAGGCATTTACTACCGCCACGCTCGACGAAACAACCCGCTCGAAATACATGGGTAGCCGGGTCACCTGGTGGGATGCCGCCGCCTGTAAGCAGCAGGTGGTTGAGGCCGGGATTGCCCCGTTCAAAACTCTGCGCCAACGCTGCCAGAACGAAGCTGAAGCCCGTGCCGTCGCAGAAGGCGAATTGCGCCGTGTGGGGCGTGAAGGTCTGAAACTGGTGATCGATTGCCCAGGTAACCCGTTGCTGGCCGCCGAAGGGCTGGTGCGGCTGGATGAGAGCTGGCCGTCCTACATGCAGGGGCGATGGTCGATGACGCAGGTGGTGCATGTTGGCGACCCGGTAATGGGGTACCGCAGCACGATTACGGCGGGTGGGTTGTCGGTGTAGATACTTTCAGAGTAAAGCCAATGGTCATATCGCTGCCCCAACTGCTTCAAGTGATGCCTGGAGCCCGCCTGAGCGCGGGCATTTTTTTATCTGCTCTAAATGCAGCGCTCATTCGCTACGACATCAACACTGCACAACGCGCTGCGGCCTTTATCGCTCAAATCGCCCACGAATCCGGCGAGCTGCGTTACCTGCGCGAACTCGGCAGCGATCAATACCTCAGCAAATACGACACCGGCACCTTGGCCATGCGCCTGGGTAACACCCCCGAAGGCGACGGGGATGGCCAAAAGTACCGGGGCAGGGGCCTGATCCAGATCACCGGGCGTCGCAACTACCTGGCCTGCAGCCAGGCGCTGTTTGGCGACGATCGCCTGCTGCGCCAACCTGAACTGCTGGAGCAACCGCAGGGGGCGTGTGAATCCGCGGCTTGGTTTTGGCAGAGCAACGGGTTGAATCAATTGGCTGACAACCACCAATTCACCACCATTACGCGACGCATCAATGGCGGGCTGAATGGGCTGGAGGATCGCCTGCGATTATGGGAGCGGGCGAAGGCGGTGTTATGCGCGTCCTAGGGGCGTGCCGCCTGGTCGGCGTCTGCCTGCTGATGGCAGTGGTCGGGCAGGTACAGGCTTGGCGTTATGGCGCGCAACTTGAGCGGCAATCGGCTGAGCATGCTCAGGCGATTTATCAGCAAAGCCAGGCGAGCGTGCATCAGCAACAGGCAGAACAGGACAAACGACTGGCGCTGGAGCAACAGCTCAGCGCCAGTGATCAACAACATGCTCGGGAGTTGAGCGATGCGCAACGTAATCAAGCGGCTTTGCGTGACCGCCTGGCCACTGCTGATGTGCGGTTGTCAGTCCTTCTCGACGCCACCGACCCTGCCGTTGGTTGTGCAATGCCAGCCGCCGCCACCCCCGGCGGCGTGGTTCATGCAGCCGCGCGAGCCCGACTTGACCCAGCGCATGCTCAGCGAATTATCGCCATCACCGACGACGGCGATAACGCCCTGATTGCCTTGCGCGCCTGCCAGGCGTATGTGCAGGCGGTCGCCCGTTAATCTCTTGATCCAGTCTGTCGCTTGCACGGGCGATTTGCTCCTGTAGGGTAGTCAGACCCCCGCCCAATTTCTGGAGACGACCGTGAAGGAAATCACTCAACTTGCCGCTGATTTGGGTCGCCGCTTGCAGGTGCTCAATGCCCATGTCACTACCGCGGAGTCTTGTACCGGTGGTGGTATTGCCGAAGCCATTACGCGGATTCCAGGGAGTTCGGCGTGGTTCGAGGCGGGGTATGTCACCTATTCGAATCGGCAGAAGACACGCCAGTTGAATGTGCCGGAGACGTTGTTTCCCAAAGTGGGAGCCGTCAGCCAGGAAGTGGTGGAAGCCATGGTGCGCGGCGCGCAGGAAAAAAGCCTGGCGCGGTTTGCCGTGGCGGTCAGCGGTGTGGCGGGGCCTGATGGTGGTTCGCCGGACAAACCGGTGGGCACTGTATGGCTGGCGTTCGGCGTGGGTGACGAGGTGACTGCCGAGCTGCAGCACTTCCCCGGCAACCGCGACGAGGTCCGCCGACAGACGGTAAAGGCCGCCCTTGAGGGCTTGATGCGACGAGCTGCAGCAGAAATAGAAAATCAGGGGTAGGCGATCTCTGATCTTTGTGGAACAATACTGTCTACTTATACAGGTGTTGGCCGCCAGGCCTTATTGATTACGTGAGGACTTTAATGGACGACAACAAGAAGAAAGCCTTGGCTGCGGCCCTGGGTCAGATCGAACGTCAATTCGGCAAGGGTGCCGTAATGCGTATGGGCGATCACGACCGTCAGGCGATCCCGGCTATTTCCACTGGCTCTCTGGGTCTGGACATCGCGCTCGGCATTGGCGGCCTGCCAAAAGGCCGTATCGTTGAAATCTACGGTCCTGAATCTTCCGGTAAAACCACACTGACGCTGTCGGTGATCGCCCAGGCGCAAAAAATGGGCGCCACCTGCGCGTTCGTCGACGCCGAGCACGCCCTGGACCCTGAGTACGCCGGCAAGCTGGGCGTCAATGTTGACGACCTGCTGGTTTCCCAGCCGGACACCGGTGAGCAAGCCCTGGAAATCACCGACATGCTGGTGCGCTCCAACGCCATCGACGTGATCGTGGTCGACTCCGTGGCAGCGCTGGTACCCAAGGCTGAAATCGAAGGCGAAATGGGTGACATGCACGTGGGCCTGCAAGCCCGTCTGATGTCCCAGGCGCTGCGTAAAATCACCGGTAACATCAAGAACGCCAACTGCCTGGTGATCTTCATCAACCAGATCCGTATGAAGATCGGCGTGATGTTCGGTAGCCCGGAAACCACCACCGGTGGTAACGCGTTGAAGTTCTACGCTTCGGTCCGCCTGGACATCCGTCGTACCGGCGCGGTGAAAGAAGGTGACGAAGTTGTCGGTAGCGAAACCCGCGTTAAAGTCGTGAAGAACAAAGTTGCTCCGCCTTTCCGTCAGGCTGAGTTCCAAATTCTCTACGGCAAGGGTATCTACCTGAACGGCGAGATGATCGACCTGGGCGTGCTTCACGGCTTTGTCGAGAAGTCCGGCGCCTGGTATGCCTACAACGGCAGCAAGATCGGCCAAGGCAAGGCCAACTCGGCCAAGTTCCTGGCGGACAATCCGGATATCGCTGCCACGCTTGAGAAGCAGATTCGCGATAAGCTGCTGACGCCAGCCCCCGACGTGAAGGCTGCTGCCAACCGCGAGCCGGTTGAAGAAGTAGAAGAAGCCGACACTGACATCTGAAGCAAACGATGACTGTTGTACTGGATACACCCGTCGCCGTTCGGCGCACCGCAATGGACCTGCTCGCTCGCCGCGAGCACGGTCGAGTCGAGCTGACGCGTAAACTGCGTCAGCGCGGTGCAGAACCCGAGATGATCGAAGCTGCCCTCGACCGATTAACGGAAGAGGGGCTGCTGTCGGAAGCCCGTTACCTTGAAAGCTTTGTGTCCTACCGGGCGCGCTCCGGCTACGGCCCAGCGCGGATTCGCGAAGAACTGAGCCAGCGCGGACTGCAGCGTGCCGATATCGACCTTGCCCTGCGCGAGTGCGGTATCAGCTGGCAGTCGCAGCTCGAAGACACCTGGCGTCGCAAGTTCTCCGGCCATCTTCCCATTGATGCCAGAGAGCGAGCCAAGCAGGGGCGATTCCTGAGCTATCGGGGGTTTTCGATGGAAATGATCAGCCGCTTACTCAGTGGCCGATCCATGGACGACTGAGCCTCAAGACCCAGTGTCAGGGCGAGCAGGCCTTTATGGCGAACAGGCGTGCCCTGCGCGGGGGTGCTCAGCAGCCCCAGATGCCTCACACCGTCCCACCTGAACACCACAAAAAAGGCCCACTATGAAAATAGTGGGCCTTTTTTTTTGCAAAAAAATCACGCCGGTTCTGGCGTCACCCGTTGCTGTGCCTTCCCTTCAGCCTGCGCCCAGTTTTCCGGCAGGTTGATGTAATCCACCAATTCCCTCAGGCGTCCCTGATCCCGCCCATTGAAGTTAAATACCAGCCGCGTCAAATGGCTGAACCGCGGCTCATCATGCTCCTCGCCTGTATAGGCGAGTTGCTGGAAGTCGCCACTCAGCCGCAGGCTGGCGAACTCGCTCTGCAAATGGGCCAGCGCGTGGTCACTTAACGGGTGATTCATGCGCACCACAAACTCGCGTTTCAACCAGCGTGTGGAATGGAAATTGGCATAAAACTGGTTGATCTCTTCCACGGCTTCTTCAGCGCTGTACACCAGCCGCACCAGTTTAAGGTCAGTGGGCAGGATGTAGCGATTGGCTTCCAGTTGGCTGCGAATGAAGTCCAGGGCGCCTTGCCAGAAACCGCCGCCCGGTGCGTCCAACAGCACCACTGGCACCAGAGGGCTCTTGCCGGTCTGGATCAAGGTCAGTACTTCCAGGGCCTCATCCAGGGTGCCAAATCCCCCAGGGCACAACACCAGCCCATCGGCTTCCTTGACGAAGAACAGCTTGCGGGTAAAGAAGAAGTGAAAGGACAGCAGGTTCTCGGTGCCATCAATGGTCGGGTTGGCATGCTGTTCAAACGGCAGGGTAATGTTGAAGCCCAGGCTGTGTTCCAGGCCTGCGCCTTCGTGGGCTGCGGCCATGATGCCGCCACCGCCGCCGGTGATGACCATCAGGTCCGAGCGCGCCAAGGCTGCACCCACTTCGCGGGCCAGGGCATACAGTGGGCTTTCTACCGGCGTACGGGCCGAGCCAAACACCGTGACTTTGCGCCGGCCCTTGAACTGTTCCAGCACGCGGAAGGCGTGGTCCAGTTCGCGGATGGCCTGCAACGTAATCTTGGCGTTCCAGCGGTTGCGGTCGTCCTGCGCCATGCGCAGCACGGTTAGGATCATGTCGCGGTACAAGGGGATATTCGGGCTGTCAGGGGCGATCAGCTGGAGTTGAGCTTCGACCTGCTGCGTGAGGTCGGCGCCGTTTTCTTCAAAATGCCGGATCAGGCTGTCATTCGGTTCGTAAGGCATTCAACTTCTCCTTCTTCACAGAGGCTGGACCATCGGCGAGAGATTCGTCCGGGGGCCACGACACTGCATGTGTCGCTGCATGCCCAAGGCATTGCACGTGTTCGCCAGGCAGCAAACAGGCTCTGTATGTTCCTTGTGATTTGGAAACCTTTGCACTGCACGTCGCAGGAGGGCAACCCTCTTTTGCCCTGGAAATGTTACAGAACGGTATGGAAACCGTTATGAACAGGCGTTGGGATGACTTGATCATGGGCTGAAAAACCCTTGCCTGGCAACCGCTTATTGGTCGCTCAGCAGGGAGTTCGGCGGTGTGCGGGAAGTGACGCGGGGGGAGTGCGCGCTACCGGACAGCAGCGCGCGAGGTTCGGGTGACGTTTACTTTTTCTTCTTCGCCGCAGCCGGTGCCGGGCAATCTGCTTCTACAAACTTCACCGATGCCACAGGACGGTTGGTCTTGTTCTCGGTGATTTCGTAGCGCATCACTGCGCCCTTGGCCATCAGCTCGCGATAACCCTTGTTCAGGCACACGCTTTGCCCCAGCTGGAAATACACGGCCTTGGGATTGGCGCGCATTTGGTCGGCACGGTCGGGCATGACGCTCAGGTGGTCGATCAACTGCATGCCTTCAACGGTGTAGGCCACTTCCAGGGTTTTTTCGTCGATTTCCCGTGGCAGGTCCTTGTTGCTTTCAGCCGCGACGCTTTGCAGCTTCCGGTTCATTTGGGCCTCCAGCAGCGAGGCCGCCTGGGCGCCCACGGGCAATACCAGCGCGAGCGCGATGGATGGGGCGGCAAGACGCAGCATGGAACGCAGCATTAAACTCTCCTGATTCGGTTACTGGTGCATAGACCAGCCACTGCGCTGTGCGTTCAGTGGCGCGCAATTATAGGTGACGCCTTGCCGCTACAGCCAGGCGTATCGCTGGTAAACTGCGGCCAATTCAGCCTTTCACGAGTTTTCCCGTGTCGATTTACTCCCTGTGGCGCCCCCGATGAGCCACGCTGTTTCCCGCCTGCGCACCCAGCGCCTGGCGCGCGCCGTCAGGCCCTTCGTCAACCGTGGCTCGCGTGCCGAACGTTGCCCCGGCTGCCGGGTCATCCCCGAGTACTGCCTGTGCGCCTGGCGGCCCCAGGTCAATGCCCGGTCCGCCATGTGCCTGCTGATGCACGACGTCGAACCGATGAAGCCCAGCAACACCGGCTGGCTGATCGCCGATGTGATCGACGACACCTCGGCATTCGCCTGGTCGCGCACCGAAGTCGACCCGGATTTGCTCAGCTTACTGGCCGAGCCACACTGGCAGCCCTACATCGTATTCCCCGGCGAATTCGTGGCGCCTGAGCGGGTTGTCAGCGAGGTAAAGGTGGCGGAGGGCAAGCGCCCGCTGTTCATTCTGCTGGACGGCACCTGGAGCGAAGCGCGCAAGATGTTTCGGAAGAGTCCGTATCTGGAGCATTTGCCGGTGTTGAGCCTGGCGCCGGAGCAGCTGTCGCGTTACAAACTGCGTCGCTCCAAGCGCGATGATCACTTCTGCACCGCCGAGGTGGCGGCGTTGTGCCTGGAGCTGGCCGGCGATGGCATCGCCAGCGAAGTGCTGGACGCTTACCTTGATGTGTTCAGCACCCATTACCTGGCCGCCAAGTTCCAGAACCCCCTGGACTCGACGGACCTCGTCCATACGCGTCTTGCACCTTATATACCGGCGGTATAACCAGACGACGTTTGCATGATGGCACCGTAAACCCACACCCCGCTAAGATGCCCACGGGCGTAGTGCTTGACCCCCCAGGCTACGCTGGGCATGCTGGGCGCCGATTGGGGTGCAAGCGTGAATTTTCGACGTCGTTCCAAGTGCTTTTGACGTTGAACGTACCCTGTGGCGATGGCTGCCTGGCTGTCGCCTTGTGTATTGGCGAACCCTGAACCCATCAGGGCTGCCATAAAAAACAGGATCATTTAATCAATGGCCACATACGAAATCCTGATAGCCGATGACCACCCGCTGTTTCGCAGTGCGCTGCATCAAGCCGTCACACTGGGCCTGGGCCCTGACGTGCGACTGGTCGAAGTGGCCAGCATTGCCGAACTGGAAGCCCGCCTCACCGAGAAATCCGACTGGGACCTGGTACTGCTCGACCTGAACATGCCTGGCGCCTATGGTTTTTCCGGGCTGGTGCTGCTGCGCGGGCAATACCCGCAAATCCCGGTGGTGATGGTCTCGGCCCAGGAAGACGCCGACGTGGTGGTACGCTCCAAGGAGTTTGGCGCCAGCGGCTTCATTCCCAAATCCAGCGCGATGGAAGATATCCAGAAGGCTGTACGCATGGTGCTGGATGGCGATGTGTCCTGGCCGCCGCAGGCGTTTGAAGAAATCAACGTGTCCGACGAAGCCAAGGCTGCCCGAGATGGCCTGGCCAGCCTGACGCCCCAGCAGTTTCGGGTGCTGACCATGGTCTGCGAAGGGCTGTTGAATAAGCAGATTGCCTACGAGCTGAGCGTGTCGGAAGCGACCATCAAGGCCCACGTGACTGCGATTTTCCGCAAATTGGGCGTACGCACGCGAACCCAGGCGGCGCTGCTCTTGCAACAACTTGAGTCAATTTCGCAGCATTAAGCTGTCAGAGGTTCACGCTTTTTTGACTTTGCGTGATCTAGTTTTTTCACTCCTTTAGCTCAGTTGCCTACATCTATGTCGCCTTTCAAGGGTCAAACCGGTATCAAGCGTATCTTCAACGCAGGGGGCTATTCCCTGGCTGGCCTGCGCGCAGCGTTCACGGGCGAGGCGGCATTCCGCCAACTGGTGTTGCTTAACGTTATTTTGATTCCGCTGAGCTTTTTCCTGCACGTCAGCCGGGTCGAGCGCGCGTTGCTGATTGCCGTGTGCCTGTTGGCCTTGATTGTTGAATTGCTCAACTCGGCGGTAGAAGCCGCCATTGACCGCATCTCCCTGGACCTGCACCCGCTGTCCAAGAACGCCAAGGACATGGGCAGCGCTGCACAATTCGTGGCACTGAGCATGATCGCGCTGGTATGGGCCGTGATCCTTATCTAACGCTCAGGCAATGCTCGGCAGCACGATTTCGTCGCTGCGCTGCACCCCGGCGGTGAAGGCGCGGCACAGCTCCAGGAACTCGCGCATCGCCGAGGTCTGGTACTTCTGTTTATGCCAGATGAAATAGAACTGCCGGGCCAGGTCCAGGTCCGGGGTCTCCACCGGCACCAGGCTGCCACGGCGGAACGCATCGCGCAGCGCCAGGCGAGAGATGCAGCCAATCCCCAATCCCGACTCCACGGCCCGCTTGATCGCCTCGGTGTGTTCCAGCTCCAGGCGGATATTCAGTGAACTACGATGATGGCGCATGGCCTGGTCAAAGGTCAGGCGTGTGCCCGAGCCTTGTTCGCGCAGGATCCACGCCTCATGCGTCAGCTCATCCATGCTCGCCACACCGCGTTTGGCCAAGTGATGCTGCGGCGCACAAAACACCACCAGTTCATCTTCGACCCAGGTCTGCACTTCGATGTCCGGGTGGCTGCAGTCGCCCTCGATTAGACCCAGGTCAATTTCGTAGTGCGCCACCTGGTGCACGATGTGTGCAGTGTTCTGCACATGCAGCTTCACCTGGCTCTCGGGGTGTTGCTGCATGAAGCTGCCGATCAACAGCGTGGCCAGGTAATTGCCGATGGTCAGCGTCGCGCCGACCGCCAGCGAGCCGAAGCCGGACTTGCCGTTGAGCAGGTCTTCGATCTCCTTGGCTTGGTCCAGCAGCGCTACCGCCTGGGGTAATAGCTGATGGCCCAAGGCGTTAAGGCTAAGGCGTTTACCGGCGCGGTCGAACAATTGGCAGCTGGATTGACGCTCCAGCTCGGTGATCGAGGTGCTGGCGGCGGATTGAGATAAGGCCAGAAGGCCAGCAGCGCGCGAGACGCTTTCCTGCTGGGCGACGGCGACGAAAACTTGCAGTTGACGGAGAGTAAATCGCATATCTATATAACCGATAACCCTTATCTTAATAATCCAGTTAACAGATATTGTCGCCGCCATTAGAATGCTGTGCAATTGCGCATCCCAACCTTGGCGCAGACCCATTTCCAGGAGTTCCCCGTACATGAGCAACATGAACCACGAGCGTGTCCTCAGTGTTCATCACTGGAACGACACTCTGTTCAGCTTCAAGTGCACCCGCGACCCGGGCTTGCGCTTCGAGAACGGTCAGTTCGTGATGATCGGCCTGCAACAGCCCAACGGCCGCCCGCTCATGCGCGCTTATTCGATTGCCAGCCCGAACTGGGAAGAGCATCTCGAGTTTTTCAGCATCAAAGTGCCGGATGGCCCGCTGACTTCCCAATTGCAGCACTTGAAGGAAGGCGACGAGATCATCATCAGCAAAAAACCGACAGGCACCCTGGTGCTTGACGATTTGAAGCCGGGCAAACACCTGTACCTGCTCAGCACCGGTACTGGCCTCGCGCCGTTCATGAGCGTGATCCAGGACCCGGAGACGTACGAGCGTTTCGAAAAAGTGATCCTGTGCCACGGCGTGCGTTACGTCAACGAAGTCGCTTACCGCGAATTCATCACCGAGCACCTGCCGCAGAACGAATTCTTCGGCGAGGCCCTGCGTGACAAGTTGATCTACTACCCGACCGTGACCCGCGAGCCGTTCGAAAACGAAGGCCGCCTGACCGACCTGATGCGCAGCGGCAAGCTGTTCAGCGACATCGGCCTGCCGCCGATCAACCCCGAGGACGACCGCGCCATGCTGTGCGGTAGCCCAAGCATGTTGGACGAGACCAGCGAAGTATTGAACAGCTTTGGCCTGAAAGTTTCGCCACGCATGCGTGAGCCGGGTGATTACCTGATCGAGCGCGCGTTCGTCGAGAAGTAAACGCGACGCAAAAAAATGTGGGAGCCGGCTTGTGTGGGAGCTGGCTTGCCTGCGATGCAAGCACCTCGGTCTTTCAGTTGAACCGAAGTGATGCTATCGCAGGCAAGCCAGCTCCTACACAAGCGGCTCCCACATTTGCTTTCCGGTTTACTTGGCCGGCAGCACTTCCAACACGCAAATCATCCCCGCCTCGGGATAGTGCCAGCGCACATCCACATCCCAGAACTGCGCGCCATATTCGCGCTCAGGCCCCGGCGTCTGGTAAGCCGGCCGAGGGTCCTGCGCCAAACACTGTTCGATCAACGCCACCAAGGGCTCCTCCAGGCGCTGGGCATGGCCTTGTGCCTGGTGCAGGGCAGTCTTGAGCCACTGCACAGGGATCAGCGCTGGCGCACTGCTGGCGATGCTGTTGGTGGCGACGTCAACGATGTCCGCATACGGCACATACGGCTTGATATCCAGCACCGGTGTGCCATCGAGCAAATCGATCCCGGAAATCCACAGCCGCCCCGGCTCGACCTTGTCCAACTTGACCACCGACTGGCCAATCCCGTTGGGCCGGTGGGTGGCACGGGTGGCAAACACGCCCATGGAGGTATTGCCGCCCAAGCGTGGCGGACGCACTTTCAAGCGCGGCTTGTCTTCCAGGGCCTGGTGAAACAGGAACAACAGCCACACGTGGCTGACCTGCTCCAGGCCCTGCACCGCCTCACCGCCATCGAACGGCGACACCAGCTCGAGCACCCCACGCGCGGCAGGCGCCAGTTGCGGCTGGCGCGGGATGGCGAACTTCTCCTTGAAGCAGGAGCGCACGAAGCCGACGGGGGAGACGTTGTAGCTCATGGCTTACGCACGAACCCGCAGGGTCAGGCCCTTGAGGAAGTTGCGCAGCAACTGGTCGCCACAGGTGCGGTAGTTGGTGTGGCCGAACTTGCGGAACAGCGCGCTCAACTCAGGCTTGGACACCGGGAACTCGGCGGCCTTGAGGATCGCATGCATGTCGTCTTCTTTCAGCTCGAAGGCTACACGCAGCTTTTTGAGGATGATGTTGTTGGTCACCGGGGTTTCGATCGGCTGTGGCGGACGGCTTTCGTCCTTGCCGCGCTTGAAGATCACCAGGCCATCGAGGAAGTGAGCCATCACGTCATCCGGGCAGAACACAAAGCCTTCTTCCTCATCTTTCTTGAGGTAGGTCAGCAGGTCTTCCTTGCTCACGTCCATGCCGCCGAGCTTGATGATCTCGACCATCTTGTTGTCGCTGATGTCGAGCATGTAGCGCACGCTGCGCAGTACGTCGTTGTGAATCATGGTGGGCAATCCTGGTATTCAACTGAGGACACCGCCCAGTAAGGCGGTGTCGAGAAAGGGGAGCGGCTTAGAACTTCTCTTTGCCGGACAGGTAGCGCCACTGGCCCACGGGCACTTTGCCGATGGACACGCCGCCAATGCGAATGCGGCGGATGGCGATGACTTTCAAGCCAACGGCTTCGCAGAACAGGGCGATTACGCCCGGTTGCGGATTTTTCATCGCAAAACGCAGGCGGTTTTCGTTCTGCCAGCTGGCTTTCACGGGCGGCAGCTCTTTACCTTTGTAGGTCAGGCCGTGGTTCAGGCGATTGAGGCCGTGGGCCACCATGTCGCCTTCAACCTCTACCACGTATTCCTGCTCGATCTTGGCGGCATCTGCGGTCAACTTGCGCAGAATCTTCCAGTCCTGGGTAAACACTAACAGGCCGCTGGCCTTGGCTTGCAGGTCGGAACTGGCCGTCAGACGCAGGAAATGCCCCTTGAGCGGGCGCTTGCTGAAGCGGTGTTCTTCGGACAAGGTCTCGGCGCTGATCGACGCCATCGCCGTTTCGGCATCCACACCGGCCGGTGCGTGCAGCAGGATGGTCACCGGCTCCGGAACCGTGGCTTTGGCCTCCGGGTCCAGTTCGACCTTCTGGGCAGTGACCTTGAACTGCGGCTCGTCGATCACTTCACCGTCCACCGAGACCCAGCCGCCTTCGATAAACAGCTCAGCCTCCCGACGGGAGCAACCGACCAGTTCGATAAGGCGTTTGGAGAGGCGTATGGGGTCAGTCATGACAAGGGCCGTAGCAAAATGGGGCGGCTATTGTACCTGTCTGGGCGCGGTTAAGCCCGGCCCCATTTCATTTAGCCCTGGCGCGCCTGTGGCTGCGCCTGGCGCAAACGCATATGCAGCAACGGATAGGGCTGGCCAAGGCCATCATGCTCAGTGCGACCTACCACCTCGAAGCCAAGCTTTAAATAAAAGCCCAGGGCTTGCGGGTTCTGCTCGTTCACATCCAGTCGGTCGGCATTCATGCTCTCAATCGCATAGTGCAACAATTGCCGACCAAGGCCCTGGCCCCGGTGCTGTGGGTCGATGAACAGCATTTCGACTTTGCCTGCGGCCACCCCGGCGAACCCGGTAATACGTTGGCGCGAGTCCTTGGTGCAAATCAGCATTACCGAGTTCAGGTAGTGGGTCAGCACCATGGGTTTCAGCAACTGGATGTAACTTTCCGGCAAGAAATCATGGGTGGCACGAACCGAAGTCTCCCAGATTCGCGTCAGCTCCACGTAGTCGCTGGTGTTAGGTGTGTGAATAACCGAATGTTCTCGCATGCCCGCTGCCTTTTGTCGATGTCTGGCGTTAAGGGCAAACGATAGACCGAAAAAAGCCCCACATCTTGATCAGATGCAGGGCTTTTGGGTTTTACCGATCAGTCGCGCTTTTCAGCCCACAGGTCGTATTCGTCGGCGTCGGTCACGGTGCACCAGACCTTGTCGCCCGGTTTCAAACCGCTGGCATCGTCGATAAATACGTTACCGTCGATTTCCGGCGCGTCGAAGAAGCAACGGCCAACGGCGCCTTGCTCGTCGACTTCGTCGATCAGTACTTCGATTTCCTTGCCGACGCGCAGTTGCAGACGCGCCGAGCTGATGGCCTGCTGGTGCGCCATGAAACGTTCCCAACGGTCTTGCTTGACGTCGTCCGGCACCACGGCCAGGTCCAGCAGGTTGGCCGGGGCGCCTTCCACCGGCGAGTACTGGAAGCAGCCGACGCGGTCCAGCTGGGCCTCGGTCAGCCAGTCCAGCAGGTACTGGAAATCTTCTTCGGTTTCGCCGGGGAAACCGACGATGAAGGTCGAACGGATGATCAGTTCCGGGCAGATCTCGCGCCAGTTCTTGATGCGCGCCAGGGTCTTGTCTTCAAAGGCCGGGCGTTTCATGGCCTTCAGGACTTTCGGGCTGGCGTGCTGGAACGGGATGTCCAGGTACGGCAGGATCTTGCCGGCGGCCATCAGCGGGATCAGCTCGTCCACGTGCGGGTACGGGTAAACGTAGTGCAGGCGCACCCACACGCCGAGGCTGCTGAGGGCTTCGCAGAGTTCGGTCATGCGGGTTTTCACCGGCGCGCCGTTCCAGAAACCGGTGCGGTATTTCACGTCGACGCCGTAGGCGCTGGTGTCCTGGGAAATGACCAGCAGCTCTTTCACGCCGGATTTGACCAGGCGCTGGGCCTCGTCCAGCACATCACCGACCGGGCGGCTGACCAGCTTGCCGCGCATCGACGGGATGATGCAGAAGCTGCAGCTGTGGTTGCAGCCTTCGGAAATCTTCAGGTACGCATAGTGACGTGGGGTCAGCTTGATGCCTTGCGGCGGCACCAGATCGATCAGCGGGTTGTGGTCCTGGCGCGGCGGCACCACCTGGTGCACGGCGTTGACCACCTGCTCGTACTGCTGCGGGCCGGTCACGGCCAGCACGCTCGGGTGCACGTTGCGGATATTGCCTTCTTCCACGCCCATGCAGCCGGTCACGATGACCTTGCCGTTTTCCTTGATCGCTTCGCCAATCACTTCCAGCGACTCCGCCTTGGCCGAGTCGATAAAGCCGCAGGTGTTGACCACCACCACGTCCGCGTCCTGGTAAGTGGACACAACGTCATAGCCTTCCATGCGCAGTTGGGTGAGGATGCGTTCGGAGTCGACCAGAGCCTTCGGGCACCCTAGCGATACAAACCCTACACGTGGATTATTGCTCATATACTCATAACCTGCAGGGTTTGCCCTGGACGAATTTCGTGGCGCGCGATTCTAAGCGTTGGTCAAATAATGCGCAAAATAATTGTTGCTAACGAGTATTGTTCTCATGTATGGAAGGGCTGAGGTGTTTTTGAGTCAAGCGCAGGGTAAGTGGGAGGGCGTTGCAGGACGTGGCATAAGCGCTGGTGTCTCATTTTGAATAAGACGGGCCACGTTTATAGCTATCTGCGGTTTTCAGATCCACGGCAAGCGACAGGAAGTAGTGCAGATCGGCAGCTTGCCTACGCCGCGTCCTGGGCGGCGCAGCGAGGCATGGCTCTGGACGCCACACTGACTTTAAAAGATGAGGGGCTGTCCGCTTATCACCAACGTCATGTTAAGCAGGGGGCGTTGGGCGTTTTCCTGCGTGCGATCGAGGACGGCAGAATCTCCAGCGGGTCAGTTTTGGTTGTTGAAGGTTTGGATCGCCTGAGTCGAGCGGAGCCTATACAGGCTCAGGCTCAATTGGCCCAGATCATCAACGCTGGTATTACGGTCGTCACAGCGAGCGACGGTCGCGAATACAACCGAGCGGGTTTGAAGGCCCAGCCTATGGACCTGGTTTATTCGCTCCTGGTGATGATAAGGGCGCATGAAGAGTCCGACACAAAGAGTAAGCGTGTTAAAGCCGCAATCCGCCGGCAGTGCGAGGGCTGGTTGTCGGGCTCATATCGTGGGCTGATCCGCAACGGCAAAGACCCCCAGTGGGTCCGATTGACCAGCGATGGATGGGAATTGATCCCGGAACGTGTCGCCGCTGTTAAACGGGCGCTGGAGCTTTATCGCCAGGGGCTTGGCGCTGGGCGCGCTGCTTTGGTCATGCATGAAGAGGGATTCCAGCTCACTACAGGGGGGATCTCCGGTCTGCAGATATACCGGACGATCAAATTGCCTGCGCTTCGTGGCGTCAAACGTTTGAGCATTGAGGGAGAGAACTACGAACTAGAGGAGTATTACCCGCGGATCCTGTCCGATGCTGAATGGAGCGATTTACAGCACCTGGCGGGGCAACGGTTACGACGTCGGGGGGCTGGCGAGATACCAGGAATCATCACCGGCGTAGGACTGGCATATTGCGGCTACTGCGGAACAGCGCTGGTGGCTCAAAATATCATGAAGCGGCGACGTTCGGACGGGAGCATCGCAGATGGCAATCGTCGCTTGCAGTGCACTTCTTACAGTAAGAACGCTGGCTGCTCCGCTGGTGGCAGTTGCAGTGTTGTACCGATTGAGCGTGCCTTGCTGAGCTTCTGTTCCGACCAGCTCAATTTGCAGCGCCTCTTGCAGGTGGGTGACGACGGTAAAGGCGTACGCCAAAAACTGCTTGTCGCCCGTGCCGCGCTGGACAAGATCACCGCTCAGGTCGGGAAGGTAACAGACGCCCTGTTGGCGGACGAAAGCGGGGCCTCTCCAATTGCCTTCATCCGCAAGGCCAGAGAGTTGGAAGAGCAGCAGGGTGTGGCGGAGCAAAATCTTAAACGGCTTGAGTTTGAGTTGGCTTCGATGTCCGGCGCAGCGCAGCCGGTGCAGGCCGATCGGTGGCAAGAACTGGCGACGCAAGTAAGGGCTGATGACTACGCTGCGCGGGAGAAGGTCAGGCAACTGATCATGGACACGTTTGAGCGGATCGTGATCTTCATGAGGGGGATGGGGGCCCAGGATCGGGAGGGTAAAGAAATCGACGTTCAGTTGCTCTCGCGAACCGGACAACATCGTTTAATTCAGATCAATCGCCGGTCCGGTGACTGGGTGGCCAGCGAAGATTGGGACTGATCTTGTTGGCTGGCAAGTGGCTACTTTATACTGTTTGTATATACAGTATATGCAAGGAGCGTTTATGTCTCAAAGCGGCTATCCCAGTGTTCTTGAACGATCCCACTCACCCTATGAGCTGCTTACGCGCCGTATCCACCGGCAGGTGAACAGCTCGAAAGCTCAGACATTAAGACGGACCATTATTGCTAGGCAATCCGGCGAGAAGCTTGACGACTGGGATTGCCTTATCGATCAACTGGACGTCGAGGATAGCGTCCGTGTGACGCGTTTGGAGTGCGGAGCTGTCTGGCTGACATGGAGAAATCAGCACTTGTCTTAGGCATACACTATGTATGCTTTTGCTGTAAAAATATGCTTATAGCTTGTTTATTCGTATGCCTAAGGCTAATATTTCTCCGTCAGCTCATGACAACGTTCGGTGTTGTCATGATCGCCATGGAGTTAATCGCATGCATACGCTTCACCTTTCACCTCTCGCTCGCTCAAGGCTTTCCGCTCAGATCACCCAGAACGGTGTTTTCGTTCATACCTTTTATGGTGACAACGGTGTGGACGGTGCGAAGGCTGCGATCATCATCGAGCAGTGCGATAGCGCTGTATCCATGCGCGTCAAACTGGGCGATAGCATCAATAGCATTACCTTGGTCCATCAAGAGGACACAGGTATCCGCGCAGCTCACTTCCTGGAGGAGGTGGCAAACGGAATGCCCCTTACCGCAGCTTCTGAAGTTGACGAGTACATTGCCGCTAAGGAGGGCGCGACCATGACTATGACCATGCCTATTTCAGAGTTAGACCAGCGCTTGCTGAGCGAGGGAATCGCCGGCTGGAGAAACGCCAACGTTGAGATCGACAAAGCCATCCGGTCTGAAAACTGGCGCGCAATAGAAAGCGCTCAGCAGTATCGGTCGCTTCAAGCGAACGCTATCGCACTTATCTTTCACAAGTACGCGGGCGTCACGGCGAAGCAAGGTGAGCATCCATGATCGGTATTCCCAAGACGGGCACTCTGGAAAATGGCTGCATCACTGCCAATGTCACCAGCGGATACCAGTTCACAACGGTCGACGGCCGACCTGCACGTCTGGCAATCATCGATGACCAGGGCAACGTGGTTGAGTCAGGCGACGCGGTGGCTCGGGAGGCTTGGAATGTGTGTATTGCAGTGATCAAGAACTTCAAGATAGGGCAGGGCCATATCGTCGTCCACAGCGCGCCACCCGGCCTAGCTCAGGGCAGTGCTCAAGCCATTCCGGCTGCGTACGTCGGTTAGCACTGCCAAGTGCTCGGTGCGTTGCTCTGATCTATCAGGACGACGCCATAGCTTCTTTCTGTGGTGACTGGCTCGTTCTCAGGCATCTTGCAGAATAGTCGCAGACGCCTGCTGCCGAGGCGTGCTACATGCCAGTTATTTTGGCGTCGATTGCTCGACCAATGATTTCCCAACTGCCATCTAGCACGACCGGCTGATAGCTGGGATTGAGTGGGACCAAGTAGCCTACGCCAGCCTCTAGCGCGTACTGCTTAAAAGTCGTTTCTCCACTGACAACGTTGCGGGCGACATAGAATTTCCCGCTGATAACATCGAAACCTTCAGGGCGAATCAGTATCGGCGTCCCCTCCGGAAATGTGGGCGGCGTGTCCGAGGTCATTGACTTGCCCTTAACTCTCAACCAGTAACCCTTTGGACCAGCATTCTCAGTGGAGCTAAGCCACTCATCTGATATGCCTGCCGGGTAGCTGACAGTTGATTCTATGCCCAAGCCGGCATCTACCCACGTTATCAGAGGGTATTCGATCGCTTCTCTACGCGGCTGAATCATGGGGCTTACGTTTGCCATTTCGGCAATCTGAGCCGCTAGTCGCGGACTGAATTTCTCGACCGGTTCCTCAAGCACCCTCGCAAGCACTGAAGCGAACTTGGCGTTCAAGGCGTTGATGCCTTTTAGGTAGTTGTTCACCGATGCCGGGGTCATTCCTGCCGCATCAGCGATTTTTCTTTGAGTGAGTTTCAGCGCGTTCTTTTTCGAAAGGAAAAGATCGTGGGCGGCTTTGCATTCCGCAAAGAGATCAGCTGGAAGAGGTTTTTTAGTATTGGTCATCTGTAAATTATAAGCCGCAGGCTAACGAATTTAGGCTGCCTAGGGTTTCGAGTTGATAAATAAAATATGCCTATGGAATATTAAAAATTGATTTAATGATATGCCTGAGGCTAATATCTGCGCGCTCGTAGCCCTTTTAGGTGAATGCCGTGGAAAAATTATCGTTGAGTGACTTCGTCAAGAAGATCGGCCAGGCCAAGGTTGCGCGTGCTTTAGGCGTCAAACCTGCTTCCATCGCCAAGGCGCTCAAGATGCGCCGTAACATTGAAGTGACGGTGGAGGCGGATGGCGCATGCGTAGCGCAAGAGCTGCGCCCGTTTCCATCACACGTCGCCGATCACCAAGACGCCAAGCAGGCTAAAAGCAGCGGCGTCGCATGACCACGTCCAATCCACGACAGTTGCTCGTATCCCGGGACCAGGTGCTGGTAGCCCACGCGGCCGAGATGATCGCCCGCACCTATCTCAGTCAAGACGACTTCGCCCAAGCATTGAGTGTGAATTTGCACCAGCAGATTCCGGCCAAGGCCGCACTCAAGGATGTTCCCGACTTCACTGCGCTCGCCCTGGGCAACGACACCGCGTCGTTCCTGAGAGCGTCTGGCGCCTGGCTGCGTCGCGTTGGGCGCTGGCTCAGTGGCGAAGTTGACTTGCCAAGTTGGCTTGAAGAGTCGTGGGTCGAAACGCTGGACGGTGATTTCAAAGACAACTGCATCAACGAGCTGGCCAGCAGACACGGCCTTACCGGGGCGCGTGAATTAGATGGAAGCGGCAACCCGCTGGGTGTTTTCGGCCAGTTGGTGAACCGACTAGGCAGCACCGTAGCTTTGGGCAGTGAAATACTGGCTGATGGCCGTATCGATGCCGACGACCTGGCCAAGCTCCCAGAGTTTGTTGATCGCTTGCGTTCGGTTGAAGCCCGGTGCGGTGAGCTACGGTCGCGTGCGGAGGCCGTACTGCTGGAGCAGGCCCAGCAGCCCCATTTGTCCCGGGTGAACTAGCACCTGTGACTACCTTGGACAAGGACATCCAATCGAGAGCGGCTAGCAGCCGTAAGGGCGCCCCGGGTAAGGGCCGGCCTGCTGCAGTGCATCGAGATAAAAAAAGTCCACACTCCGCCCTGCATGCCCCCATTCGGGCTCCTCGTTATTCAGCCCCGCGCCGCCTGACGGGCCAGCAGCTGAAAAACCCGCTGCTTCGGATGGCGTTCTCTCGGCTACGGCAGATCGGCGACCTACGCGGTAAATACCTGCGCGATCTGGACACCATCCATGGCGGTCGCCGCACACGCTCCGAGAAGTTCGAAGCCTTGGCTAAAGCCTCTGAGCAGATGTTGTTGCGCCTGGACCTGGCCACCGGTGTATTGGGTTGGCTCGACGTCGAGCGCGGGCAGTACTTCCTCAACACGCAATGCGGTATCGCGGAAGATTGCGGTATGTCCCCAGCGTCCCTTAACCGACTTATGCACAGCCTGGACCTGGCGGGGTATGTTTACCGCCGCATCGAGAAAGTGCGACTGGATGAAAAGGACGAGGCCGGGCTTAACCTGGTGCGGACACGCGTCCTAGTGCGATTCACCGAAAAGTTCTTCGCCGATCTTGGCGTTCGCTACCTTTGGTATCGGGCGAAGAAGGCCGCGCTCAAGCGTCGAGACAAGGAGCTGCGCGAAGTTAGCGGCTTGCGTGTAGCTCGACAAGAAAAGGCATCCCTGGAAGCATTCCGGCGACAGCAATCGCGGAGCAACTGGGAAAAGAGTGAGGCGCGCAAGGCGGCTCATGCGTGTGGCCAATACGAAACGCTGATCCCTACTGGCGGATCACCTGGGGGGATAAAACCTCCCCTGGAGCCGGACAGAGGCCCAGGCGGCGTGGACGAGTCCATGGCGCGCTTGCTGCGCAACGTCCAAGTCAAGAAAGACACCCCGACGAATTAATCGCATCCCCTGCGAGGCCAGGTTACGCCTGGTGGTCGAAAAAACACCCTACCGCTTTACTCGCCTCACCCGCATGCGTCGTCGTGCGGACAAACGCGATGCTCAACACCCCATTTTCATCGTCATTTTTCGGCGGCGCCGGCGTGCGCCCGGGTGATCCAGGAAGCCTCTGAATTAAATGGAATTTTATACCCCTCCCAGCATCCCCAAAGGGTATAAAAAAGAGATTTTCGAGGTGTCCACAGGGTCAGTGTGTTGGGTACATGATGATGCCTTCGCCCAAGGGCTCAGTTCGCTACGCTCAGCTTTTTATGAGGAGCGCGGGCTGCGCGCCCGCCCAGCGGCAGGGCAGTGCCCTGCACCCATGCTAGATACCCAGCACTCCGTGCCGGGGATCTAACAGGCACAAAGCGGCAATTGGGCGCGCCGAGGCGATGTGCAAATTTCACCGGTGGGGATCGCGGGCAGGTTTGCGCGGCGCGGCTTGAATTTTTGGGTTCGGATTTGCCGGGCAACCGGCCGCTGCGCGGGTAACGCCGCGCCACGATTGGGTGTGTCACATGAGATAGCGTCGGCGGCTTATATGCCTGCGTTGCAGGCATTGCGATGTGCGGCCCGCGAATGCGGAACAATGCCCGGTGGTGGCACTGCGTGGGTTTGATTTGGAGTCGGCAGGGAATGCGCGAGGCTGTTCCGACGATCAGGCGGGTTGCGAGGCGCCGACTTGCAGAAATAGCTGCTGCTGCTGTTCGGCCGGCAAATTCCTGATTCGCTCGACCAGGAGAGTTTCCAGGCGTTGCGTCGGTGCACGTAGGGAGTGTTTGAACGTCAACTCGGACACCCAGGTGTGGCCGCATTGCGCGTCCAGGCATTGGCAGTACAGTTTCACGTAGCCCCGGGTAATCTCCTCCCGTGAGCTGATTCGCCCTTTGTGATCGCAGGCTGTGCAATAGATCCGCATGTTTCCCTCCCCAGGGTTCAAGAGCCATCATTATGCCTCTGTCGGTGGTGATATTCACTAGATACTGTCTATTTATTCAGTGGTTTTGTCTGGTGTTTGTGGTGTTCTCCAGCTGATTTTTCTGTCGTGGCGCAACGAGTCGTTGATCTGATCGAACAGCTGGCAGATCGGCCTGATTTCGTTGCTGGTGTACACCCGGTCAATCTTTTCAATGTCGCCAAACCCGCCGTTGTTTTCCGGGATGATCCCGGCGAGTGCAGGGTTCATACGCCAAGCCGCGATCACGTCATTGCGCGTGATGTTCTTCACCTTCTCCAGCTCGTCCTTGGCCTGAAAATCACCCACCGGGATGATCTGGATCGCGTTTTCCTTGCCGTTAGGGATGTTGACGAACATCGAGCGGAAGTTGCCCACGCCCTTGCTGGCGCTGATCTGGGCACGCAGGTTTTCTTCGTCCTCTTCGGTCAGGTCCGGGTCGTTGGTGTAGAAGATGTAACCCGCGTGCGCGCCGTTGCTGTAGTAGCGCCGGCGGAACAGGGTCGCGGCTTCGTTGAGCAGCAGCGCCTGCAGGCCGCCCAGGTAGTCGGGCACGCCGTAGATGTTCTGTTCCACGTCGTAGTCCAGGACGTGTTCGATTTCGTCCTGGTCGAAGTCCATGTACTTGCTGTCGGGCAAAAGCATCCTGAACCCGCCATCCACCTTCACCCTCATGTTGATCGCCGGTAGGTGCTGCATCTCCAGCACTTCGCCGAAGGCGTTGGTGTCGCGGTAAAAATACGCCTCGCCAAACACCATGTAGTCCAGGCTCGCCCGGCCCATGGTTTGCGTGGTGCAGCCCTCGGACGGGATGAATTCACGCAGCAGCAGGTTGCGCTTGAACTTGGGAATGGCGCCGTGGTGCGCGTTGGCGCGCAGCAGCTTGGCCAGGCCCGCCCGCGACACTGGCGGCTTGTAGATCTCGCCGTCGTCGCTGAGAAACACGCCCAGGTACTCGCCGATGTTGCCGGACAGCACTTGTTCGGGTTCCCCGAAGGTGAACGCCCGCATTGGCTGTGGCTGTTGCACCTGTTGGCTGGCTTGGGCTTTTTTGTGTCGTGGCTTGGGCATTGGTTCCGCTCGTGACGTAGCGGCTGCGGCGCCGCTTGTTGGTATTGAGGGGTTCATTGAACAGGGCGTGCATGATCGACCAGGCGATATCGGCGTGGCCGGTGGCGTCGGTGCGCGAGGCGCTGTAGGTGACTTGGCCACTGTTGGTGGTGCCGCGCTTGATGGTCAGGAAGGCCTGGGCGATGTCGGTCCAGCTGGCGTCCCACTCAATACGGCTGCCTTGAATCGTGTCCTGGGCCTTGAGTACCAGCAGGTTCTTGGTCTCAAGGCTGTAATGGATCGGCGTGGCTTTCGGGTAGAAGTCGCGCACCAGGTCGAACACGCCATAGCCCACACCGGTGATGTCGATACCGATGTGTTGGACGTTGAAGCGCTCTGTAAGCTTTTTGACCTGGGCGGCCTGGTAATTGAACGAATGCCCCCTCCAGCTGTGTTTTTCCAGGATGCGGAATTTCGCTCCGGGCTCCAGTGGTGGTGCGACCACCACACACGTGGCGTCGTCGCGGGTCCGGCTCGGATCGTAGCCAAGCCACACCGGGCTGTTGCCGAAAGGCCGGTCCAGTTCGGGGTTGTAGTCCTCCCACAACGACAGGTCGGAGTAGCAGCGCTCCAGGTCCTTGAGGCCGAACGCGCTTTGGCTGCTGTCGATGAATTTGCAGTAAAACAGCTGCTGGAATTTGTCTTCGTCGTACTCCAGCTGCAGCTGCTCGAGGTCGAACAGATCGCAGCCGCCATCGATCGCATCCTGGATGGTGATGGTCTTGCGCCATTGACCATCGGGGCACAGCGCGCCCTGCGTGTAGGACGCTTCGACAGGCCAGGTGCCGCCGGCCTTTTTGCCGCGTTTGCTGTTGCGGAATTCTTCGCCTGACCAGAAAGGGTACGCCTGGTGCGATACCGCGCTGGGCGTCGAGAAGTAGGTTTTGCGCCACTTCTTGTGGGTGCCCATAGCGCTGGCCACGGTGCTGAGCTTTTCGAAGTCGCGAATCCAGAAATACTCATCCACATACACATGGCCGTGGTAGCCCTGAGCGGTGCTGCTGTTGGTCGACAGGAAGCGCAGTTCTGCGCCGTTGCTGAGCGTGATCGGGTTGCCGGTCAGCTCGATGTCGAACCATTGTTTGGCGAACTGGATGATGTAGCTGCGGAAAATCTCCGATTGTGAGCGGCTTGCCGACAGGAACACCTGGTTGTCGCCGCTGAGTACCGCGTCCATGAACGCTTCGCCGGCGAAGTAGTAGGTCAGGCCCACCTGGCGACTTTTGAGGATGTTGCGGATCCGGCTCGTCAGCGGGTTTTGCTTGGCCGCGAACAACTCCTTCTGATAGCGGTACATCTTGCTGATGAACTTATCCAGGAAGTCGACTTCAGTCAGCCCGCTGATGTCGTTCTTGGCCTTCTTTTCCTTTTTCTTGCCGCCACCCTCGCCACGGGGCGAACGCTCACCACGCGCGCCTGGGCGACGCTCCTGAGACTCTCCGGCAGATTCCCCCGCCGGCGCCGGCGAAGGTTTGATCGCTTGCTTTAGCAGTCGCTCGCGAACAGTGGTCAGTCGGTCCAGCTCATTGAGTTCGTCTTTGGTCAGACTGCTGGCTTTGTCCAGGAGGAGGGTGATTCGCCGGCCGACGGCGGTCAGCGGTTCTTCGTCCGACAGCATGTCCTCCCATCCGCCCTGGCGTATCCAGTAGTAGACGATGCGGATGTTGGGCAGGTTGAGCTGCGCCTGAATTTCCTTGGCCTTACAGCGGCGCAGAAACAAGCGTTTGGCGGCTTCTTTAACTTCGGTCGAGTAGTACATGGGCCGCAGTCTATGCGGCGAAAACGCTGGAAACGCGACGTTAAATTCCGTGATTCACCTAGATATCAATTCTAGGAGAAATGCGCATTTGAACCGTTTGTTTGAGGGCTGATGGCTCCCTATCTTGGCGGCTCATTCAACCGATTGAGCGCAGTTAACGTCCATGCCCCGTTCCCTTGTTTCGTACTGGAAACGTGTCGCCACCAGCGGCACCACCGCCGATGGTCGCGAGATCCTTCCCCAGGAACTGCGCGATATCGCTGAAACCTACAAGCCGTCCAAATACACGGCAGTCATCTGGTGCGATCACGAACGCTGGAGCGGTTCCCACGGCACCGTGTTTGCGGTGCGCCTGGTGGAAGAGGGCGAAGATCTGGAGCCTGGGCAGATCGCCTTGGAGGCACAGCTCAAGCCGAATGATCGCCTACTGCAGCTAAATGATCAGGGTCAAAAGCTCTTCTCCAGCATCGAGATCACCCCGAACTTCGCCGGCAGCGGAAAAGCCTACCTGACAGGTCTTGGCGTGACCGATGAGCCGGCCAGCCTGGGAACCCAAGAGCTCTATTTTTCGAAGCAGACCCACCAAAACTCTTTCTATGCCGCCTCCGTCGAGCTGGGCTCCTTTGAAACCGAACCGCAGAGCGAGGTCGGCAAGCTGATCGGCTTGCTCACTGGCCTGTTCAAGCGCTTTGCCACGGACGCCGAGCCCGCCGAACCCACCACCCCAACTGAGAGCAAAACCCCAATGGATGAAGCTACCGCAACGGCCCTCAAAGCCCTGCTGGAGCAGCTGCTTGTCGTCGCTGCCGGCATTCAGGCTGTGATTGAACCCGCCGCCGCAGATGCGCCAGAACCCGAACAAGCGCCCATCGACGACGTGAGCGCGGCCGTAGACGAGATCGTCACTGCCGCCGAGGAAGAACGTGAGTTCCGCCGTAGCGGTGGATCGAACAAGGCCGTTCTGGTTCAGCTGGAGAAGCTGCAAAAGCAGTTCTCCGCATTGCAGGACACCTCGACCGGTCGCCAGTTGCCGCGTAACGCCGGTCCGGTGACCACCACCAAAAAGCGGGTGCTCTGATATGGCCCAGCCATTAAGCGCCCGTGGCGCCAAACAATATGCCGAACTGCAGGAAGCAATGGCCGAAGCGTACGGCGTCGAGCGATCGAGCCGCATGTTCAGTGTGGACCCGACGATTGCTCAGGAACTGAACGACGCTATCACTGCGAAAGCTGACTTCCTGGAGCGTATCAACGTCGTTCCAGTGAGTGAGATCAAGGGTGAAAAGGTCTTCATTGGCGTGAACGGCCCGGTTACCGGCCGTACCAACACCAAGACCACCGATCGCGAAGCCAAAGACGCGTCGGCACTCGACAACACCACTTACGAGCTGGCTGATACTCAGTCGGACGTAGGCCTGCCGTACGCCAAAATTGACGCCTGGGCGAAGTTTCCAGACTTCAAAGAGCGCTATTCCGCTGCCGTGCAAAAGCGTATTGCCCAGGACCGAATCGTTATCGGTTTCCACGGCACCCGCGCTGCAACGCAGACCGACCTGGCAGCGAATCCCAAGCTGCAGGACGTGAACAAGGGCTGGCTGCAGCAACTGCGCGAACAGGCCCCGCAGCAGGTGCTGAAAGAGGGCACCACTGCCGGCAAGGTAACGCTGGGTGCTGGTGGTGACTACGCCAACCTGGATGCCCTGGTTCACGACACCAAACAGATGGTGGACGAGATCCTGCGCGAAGACGGTGACCTGGTCGCGATCATCGGCACCGACTTGCTCGCTGCTGACAAGGCCAAGCTCTACACCAAGCAGGGCGACACGCCGACCGAAAAGGAACGCATTGAAAACGCCCAGGTTATTGCCACCTATGGCGGCCTGCCGGCGTTCAGCGTACCGAACTTCCCGGTCAATGCGGTTTTGGTCACCAGCTGGGACAACCTGTCGATTTACTACCAGGACACCAGCTGGCGCAAACAGACGATCGAAAACCCGAAACGCTCCCGAGTCGAGGACTACAACAGCCGCAACGAAGGTTACGTGATCGAGCAGCTGGAAAAGATCGCCCTGACTGAAAACGTGGAGCTGGTGGCGTGAGCCTGGCCCTTGCGCACAAGCGCCGCATCCTGGCCTTGGGCAGCACTGCTGTAGCGGCACTTGCCGCTACAGCAGGCATGGCCTACACCCCGGGCGATGCCCTGAGCAGCCCTGCCAATGCACGCAAGCATCTGCTGCTGCAGGAAGCGGCGTTGGACCAGGATCTGGAGCGCCTAAGCGCGATGAAAGGAGCTTTGGCGGGACGCCAGTTGCTCAAGCGCGACGAGCTGCTGCCCAAGTACCAGGAATACGTCCAGCGCTACTGCGAGTCCGGCTTGAACTTCCCGAACCGCGTTGCCGTGCAGGTCATGGTCTGGCTGTTCGATACCGTCCAGTTCGAAGACGCATTGGAGCTGGCCGACTTCCTGATGGGGCAGGGCCAGAAGATGCCGGAGCGATTCATGCGCCGCGACATCCAGACGTTTGTCGCTGATGCGGTAGCCGACTGGGCCTATGACGAATACAGCGCGGGCCGCAGCCCTGAGCCCTACCTATCGGACCTGTTGCCTCGCGTTGACGGCGAATGGGACCTGCCTGAGCAGATCCCGAGCAAATACCACAAGTTGATTGGCATGCGCGCTATGGAGGCCGAGCAGTGGGAAACCGCGCTCAGGCATTTGGAGCGCTCCACCGACCTGTACCCGAAAGCCGGCAACGACACCCGCATCAAGAAGGTCCGCAAGGCCCTGGAAAAACAAGCGGCCGCTACCCCGGCCACCGAATAACCGACTACCCCCCCAGCGGGGACTTGTGGAAGTGAGCCGCCCATTTATGGACCGTCCCACTGAAAACAGGCTCCCCGCCCTATTTGAGCACCCAGCAATGAGCTTTTCCGGTAGACCCACCAATCTGGTGGAACAGCAGATCGAGAACGACGGCTTTTGGCCGAACCTCTCCGTGTCTGAATTCCAGAAGGGGTATCGCCTGCCGGCGGAGTATGTGCTGGACATGCTGGGCGCTGACCTGACCACGGCGATGACCGAGGTCAATGCCGACCTGACCGAGTTAAAAGCGCGCTGGCAGGGCCGTGGAGTGTCAAACGTTGAGTCTGCAGACACCACGGTCCTGCCGGAGCGCACCTTTCAAGCGGCGACGTACAAGCGTGCCGTGTACTGCCGAGCCAAGGCCAGTTTGTTGACCCAGTTCGCAACCATCATCCGCCGTGACAGCGCGGAGAACCTGGGCAAGGAGTTGCCCGATCGCCCGGAAACCTTCTTGGCGTTCAGCCAACAGGCTGTGCGCTCGCTGCAGGGCCGTGGCCGCATCACGGCGGCGCTGCTATGAACAAGCTTCGCGCCCTGACCGCCTACCTGATCGGCCTGAACCTGGTGCTGCCTGAGCAGATCGACAGCTGGGCCGAGCAGGTCAACCTGGATCTGATCTGGAAGGACACCACCCAGGGCCTGCACATGGGCGATATGCGATATCGCGCCGTGTTCGTGATCGAGCGTTTCGCCGGCAATCCGGCGTTGCTGATGGCGCTGCTGGGCGGCTGGTTGGAATCCAACGATCCCGACCGGGATGACGATCTGCCGGCGCCGACTTTCGCCGTCGACCAGGTCACCCCAGACGAGGCGGACTTGGAACTGACCTTGGAGTTTATCGAGGCCCAGCATCTGGCCGAAGACCCCAACGGCCTGGTCGACGCGTTCGGGAAAAAGTGGGGCTTGGTCGCATTCGATCTGTGGACCGCTGAACACGGCGAGGTGCAAAACCGTGGCGCGTAGCACTTTCGAGCTGGACGTCCGTGGCCACCTCGGCGTTCGCGAACAACTGGCCCTATTGAGCCTGCCCCCGCAGCTGCGCCGGCGTTTGCTGAACAACGTCACCAAGCGCGTGCGCACCATGAGTCGTAAGCGCATTCGCGAGCAGCGCAACCTGAATGGCACACCTTTCGAGGCACGCAAGGGCGACGGCAAGGGCAAAAAGAAGATGGAAGCCGGCCTGGGCAAGTTGCTCCAGATAACCAGCGTGAGCGCGGATGTCGCGACGTTGGGCTGGCGTAACGGCCTGACCGGCTGGGTGGCTGCACAGCAACACCACGGCGCAACCGAGCGCCGTACTGCAGCGCAGATGCGCCGGTGGAACAGGGTGCCCGAGGGCCTAGCGGCGACGGACAAACAGGCAAAACGCCTGCGCCGACTGGGTTTCAAGGTGCGCCAAAAGGGCAAAAAGAGCCTGGCCCGGCCATCCGTAGCTTGGATTCAAGAACACGTGAACTACGCCAAGGCAGGCCTGCTGATACGCATCCTGTCCGACGAAAAAGCCGAGGGCAACGGCGCGCAAAGCTGGGAAATCACCCTGCCAAAGCGCCAGTTCCTGGGCGTCAGCTCCGATCGGGATACCAGCTTGCTGGTTAACCAGGTGCTGGAACAAATCCTCAACTCCCCCAAATAACGAGGCCCTGCATGGCACTTGGCAAAGTCAGCGTCAACAATCTCAACCTCGGCCAAGGCGCCGTGACCGAGATCGAGCGCTATTTCCTGTTCATCGGCCCCGGCGCAAAGAGCGTCGGCAGCCTGATCGCCCTGAATACCGACAGCGACCTGGACGAAATGCTGGGTCAGCCGGACAGTGACCTGAAAACCCAGGTCGTAACCGCCAAAGCCAATGGCGGCGATCGCTGGGCATGTCTGGCGGCGCCTATCGCTGCAGATGGCACCTGGACCGAAGCCCTGGAAGCAGCGCAACAGCAGGGATATTCCGTTGAAGCGGTGGTGATTACCAAACCTGTGACCTCTGGTGCCGAACTCTCCGCGATGCATGACGCGGCCATTGCTGTCAGCAACACGTACGGCCGTCGGATGTTCGTGATGGCCAGCACTGCCGGCATCATTGCGGAGCAGTCCTGGTCCGACTACGTGAAAGAGCAGAAAGCGATCACCAAAGACTTGGCCGCGCCGCGTGTCCTGGTTGTGCCCCAGTTGCACGGCAATGACTTGGGCGTCTTGGCTGGGCGCCTGGCCAATGCCGGCGTCAGCATCGCTGATAGCCCAATGCGTGTGGCCACCGGTGCCGTTATGGCTCTGGGTAGCGTACCCAAGGATAAAGACGGCGTGCCGTTGCCGTCGGCAGTCCGATCGGAACTCGACAAGGCCCGCTTTTCGGTTTCGCAAACTTACCCCGACTACCCGGGCGTGTTCTGGGGTGACGGCAACATGCTCGATGCCCCCGCGAGCGACTTCCAGGTTGTCGAGTACCTGCGATTGGCCGACAAGGCCGCGCGCCAGGTACGTCCGCTGTTGATCCTGCGTGTTGCCGATCGGCGTTTGAACAACACGGCCAACAGCATGGCGGCCGCTGTCAGCGCCTTTATGAAGCCGTTGCGCGTGATGGCCAAGTCCACGACGTTCGCCGGCCAGGTGTTCCCGGGCGAGATCGAGTCCCCCAAAGACGGCGACATCCAACTGGTCTGGCACACCAAAACCAAGGTCGAGGTGTACATCAAGATCAAGCCCCTCAATTGCCCGAAAGACCTCACGGCGAATATCGCCCTGGACCTTTCCAACGACGATTCGGAGTAATCCCGTATGTCCCGTATTGGCGGTAAAAACTTCGACATCAACCTGGGCGACCTGCAGGTCCACGTCGAAAGCTGCACCCTGGATATCACCGATAACACGGCCGTGGCACAAAGCCGGGGCGTGCCCAACGGCCATGTCGATGGCGACGTGGCAGCCAGCGGTGAATTTGAGTTCGACACCAGCAACTTCAACCTGCTGATCGAGGCCGCACGCACTGCCGGCAGCTTCCGCCAGTTGGAGCCCTTCGACTCGGTATTTTTTGCCAAGGCCGGCGAGGAAGAGCTGCGCATTGAAGCCTTCGGCTGCAAGTTGAAGGTGTCCAGCCTGTTGAGTGTCGACCCTAAAGGCGGCGAGAAGTCCAAACACAAGGTGCCGTTTGACGTCACCAGCCCGGACTTTATCCGCGTCAACGGCGTGCCGTACTTGGCGTCGGCTGAGATCGAGGGCCTGCGCTGATGGTTTGCCCGTTCGATCGCGCCCAGGCACTGGAACAACGTCAGCGTGATGCTGCGATTGCGGCCGCACGTGCTACAGCACGGCCGAGCGGGCCAAGCCTGACCCACTGCAAAGATTGCGATAAGCCGATCCCGGAGAAGCGCCAGGCACTGGGCGGCATCACCCGCTGCGTGCCGTGCCAATCCCTTATTGAGCAAGGACAGCGCCGATGACCGCACGTGCCAAGCCCAAAGGCACCCTGGAAAGCCGTTACGCCGTGCTTGAACACCGCGTCAGCGACCTGGAAGAACGTCATGAAACCGTGCCGACCCGGGTTACCCGGTTGGAAGGTGAATTCGAACACATGGCCGTGCAGCTCTCGGATCTGAATAACGGCCAGCGTGAACTGACCGCCACCGTGTCCGACATCGGCACCAAGGTCACCCGCATGTTGGCGGTGCTGACCGTGTTGGGCGTGGTGGCGCAGATGGTCGGGCCGGCGCTGTTGCGGATCCTGTTCCCATGAGCCTGCGCAACAAGATCGCCGCCGGTGCCATTGCGCTGTGCAGCTCCACGTTGGTGGTGTTTTTGGGCACCTGGGAAGGCAACGGCCAAAACACCGTCTATGCCGACAAATTGGCCCAGGGCCTACCGACCGTATGTAAAGGGATCACCCGACACACCAGCCCATATCCGGTGGTTGTTGGTGACTTCTGGTCGGACGCCCGCTGTGAAGAGGTGGAGCAGCTGGTGATCCGCAAAGGGCAGCTGCAGCTCGCCGATTGCATCACCAATCAACAGGTCGGCCAGAACACCTTCGACGCACTGAGCAGCCATGGCCACAACTTTGGCACCGCCCACACCTGCGCCAGTCGGGCGGTTGGCCTGATCAACGCCGGCCGCATCAAGGACGGCTGCAAAGCACTGGCATGGGCTCCTGACGGAAAAAACCCGGTATGGGCATTTATCACCACTGCCCAGGGCAAAAAGGTGTTTATCCCAGGACTGCATGCGCGCCGGTTGGCCGAATCGGCGCTGTGCGCGGAGGGGTTGTGATGATTGAGCTTTCTTGGCGGCTGCTGGTGTGCCTGGCGGCCTTGCTGGCGATCTACGGGCTGCGCGAGCAACTCGACACCGTACGTGGCGAACGTGATGCCGCCCTGTATGAAGTCAGCGGCCTACGCGAAGCGGCGCGGGTCAGCGGCGAAATGCTGGCAGAGCGTGACGCGATCGACCTTAAACGAACCCTGGAGCTTGACCATGAACGCGCTTCAAACCTTGAGCTGCAGCGCGCTGTTGACGGTCGCCGTCAGCGGCTGCGCATCAACGCCACCTGCAGCGCCGACGGCACCGAAAAAGCCAGCGCCGGCAGCGTGGCTGATGCAACCACCGCCGAACTCGCAGCAAACGCTCGACCGGATTATTTCACCCTCAGAGATCAGCTTGCCCGCAGCAAGCAAATGATCCTGGGCCTGCAGGACTACGTGCACCAGGTCTGCCTGCGCTGACCTGAATCCACTTCAAACCAACCACCACTACGGATACGAACATGAGCCAGACCCAAGCCCGCGAAATCACCCTGGAAATCGGCGCCCAGGAATTTACCTTCACCCTGACCCCCCAGGACGTGACCAAGTATTTCAACGCCATGACCGCCAACAACAAGGTGGCGCCGTCCTTCAACCTGCTGAGCAGCACCGTGCTGCCGGCTGAAAAAGCCGCTCTACGCGAGCTGATGGCCAACCCGGTGAACACCATGCAAATCGCCGGCGCGCTCCTTGAGGAATACGCGCCTGACGTCGGGATCATCGTAAAAAAGCCCTTGAGTACGCTGAGCGCCTGACCGAGGACGGCCTGGGCCAGTTGCTGGCCCTGACCAACCGTTGGCTACCTGGTGCCGAGCCCAGCATCGAGAACATGGGCACGGCCAAGTGGCTGGAAGACGAACACTGGAAGCGCATGGAATTTGCCGTAGCAAACGGCATTGCCCATGCGTTGAACGGATAGGAACCACATGGCCGATCGTAGCGCCCGCCTGGACTTCATCCTCGCCCTGACCGACAAGGTGACCGCACCTTTGGGCAAGGTGAAGATGGGCTTTTCCGAGCTGACCGAGCAAAGCGAAAAGAACATCAAGACCATGGGTATGGGCCTGGCCGGTGTGACGGGTGCTTTTGTCGGCATCAACCAATCGTTGCAGCCTGCGCTGGAAATGAACCGCGCCCTGGGCGAGGTCAAATCCTTGGGCGTAGCCGAAGACGCGCTGACCGCGCTGAATCAGAAAGCCCTGGAGTTCTCGGTGAACTATGGCGAGAACGCCCGGGATTTTGTGGCGTCGGCCTACAGCATCGAGGGCGCTATCAAGGGCCTGACCGGCAGCCAGCTGGCGACCTTCACCAACACCAGCAACCTTTTGGCCAAGGCCACCAAGTCCGACGCCGACACCATGGGCGCCTACGTGGGCACCATGTACAACCTGTTCAAAGGCCAGGCAGACGCCATGGGCAAGGGCGAATGGGTTGAAAAACTCGGCGGGCAGACCGCCCTGGCCGTGCAGCTGTTCCGCACCGACGGCGCCCAGCTCAAGGACGCCTTTAAGGAAGTCGGCTCGATCGCGACCGCTGCCGGCGTCGATATCGCCGAACAGTTCGCGGTGATCGGTTCGCTGAGCAGCACCATGGAAGGCGGCGACGCCGGCGGGCGCTACAAGGCGTTCTTTGAAAACCTGGGCGCCGCGTCCGAAAAAATGGGGATGAAGTTCACCGACTCCAACGGCAAAGCGCTGCCCATGCTGCAGATCATGGACAAGCTGCAGGGCAAACTGGGTGACCTGACCAGCGCGTCGGCCAGCGCCAAGCTGATGGACGCATTTGGTGGGGAGGGCGCCCAGGTGATCAGCTCCCTGGCCAAAGACACCGACCGCTTGCGCAACAGCATGGACAAGCTGGGCAAAGTGCGTGGTCTTGAGGACGCGAAGAACATGGCCATGTCGATGGTCGACCCCTGGCAACAGTTCGCGGCCGCGATCGAGGGGCTGCGCATTGCCTTTGGCCAGGCGTTGATTCCGATCCTGACGCCGTTGATGGCCAAGCTATCAGGCATCGCCGGCACCATGACCCGCTGGGCGCAGATGTTCCCGAACATCACCCGGGTGATCGGCATTGTCACGCTGACGATCCTGGCCCTGATCGCCGTCATGTCCCTGCTGACTTTCGCCGTCGGCGCCGGGCGTATGGCTTGGTTGGCCATGGTGACGGTCTGGAAAGTTGTGCAGATGATCAGCCTGCGGACCACGGCGGTATTCCTGCTGCAGAAGGCTTTCATGCTGGGTTACATCACCGTGGTGTACGGCCTGACTGCGGTGCTGGGCCTGGTTCGCGGCGTGATGCTCATGTGGCAGGGCGCGATTTGGCTGGTCAACACCGCGCTGCTGGCCAACCCGGTGGTGTGGATCGTGATCGGCGTGATGGCCCTGGTGGCGGCGGTGATAGCCGCCGTCGTGTACTGGAACGAGTGGACGGACGCGCTGATGAACAGCGAGGCGTTCAAGTGGGTCAGCGATCAACTCACCGCGCTTTCGGAGTGGTTCGCCTCAATGGGCGGTTGGTCCGGGATGGCCAAGGCCGCATGGGACGGGATCGTCGCGATCTTTCACACGGCCATCAACGGCCTGATCGAAATGCTGAACAAGATCCCGGGCGTGGACATTGAAACCCGCTTTGGCGCTATGCCCGAGGTTCCCGGTACCGACATCGGTGTCAACAACGTGGACGCCACTGCAGCTGCGCAAAAGGCCCAGCAAACCATCAACGCGGCCATACCAAGCCTGTCGCCGGCGCGGCCTAACGCCGTGCCCCAGGGCGGGCTGCTGACCAGTATCCAAAACAACAACAGCAGCCAGAACAAAGGCATGCACGTGGAGAAAGTCGAGATCCACAACAGCAAGCCTATGACGTCCCTGGAGATGGAAAACATGGTCGCCATGTCGGTGGGCGGATGAGCGAATACATCGATCTGCTGATTGCCGGCAATGACCTGGTGCTGGACCCGTCGCGTCAGCCGCTGCTGATTGATGACCGGGCCAGCATCGCCCAGGACATCGCTCACATGATCCGCGACAGCGGCCTGCTGGTCACCCTGGTGGCTGAGCGCGATCGGCTCAAGCAGCGCGATTGTATCCAGCAACTGGAACTGCTGGTGGAGGCCGACGAGCGCCTGGTACCGGGCACGGCGCAGATCACCCAGCTGCAGCCTGGCCAGTACTTGGTCACGGCGACAACCCTGAAATTCGGCAACATCGAGGTGGATTTGTGAGCGACGTAGATTTTAAGCAGGCGTTGGCCGACGCCGGCATTCCCACGACCGAGGCAGGGCTGCTGCAGGCGTGGGAAAAGGAAGTGGCCGCCCAAGGCAGCAAGTTGAGCAACACCAGCGCCTACTCGCCGTTCTGGCGGGTGGTGCGTGCCCTGGTGACCAAGCCGGTGATGTGGATTCTGGATTTTTTCGTGGACACGGTCCTGCCCAACTTTTTCGTCAAAACTGCTGCAGGGGCCTGGCTCGATATGCTGGCCTGGGCGGTGAACGTTGAGCGCAAAGGGGCGACCAAGGCCAAGGGCTTTTTGCTGTTCACCCGCGAAGCCGCCGGCGGCGTCCTGGAAGTCCCGGCCGGGACACTGGTGCAGTCCGCGTCGATCAATGGCCATATCTACCAGGTGATGACCACCGCCGTGGGCATATTCGCTGATGGGCTGATGCAGTTGCAGATCCCGGTCGAGGCGATCGACACCGGCGCCGGCTTCAACCTGGCCCCGGGTTACTACGCGATCTTGCCGGTGCCGGTGCCAGGCATTGCCCAGGTGGTAAATGGCGACGGCTGGTTGACCACACCAGGTGCAGATCCTGAACCCAACGACGAGCTGCGCTTGCGCACCCGCAATCAGTTTTCAGCGGTCAACCAGTGGCACACCGACGCGGTGTATCGCGCCATGATTTCGGCCTTCCCGGGCGTGCGCCCCGATGGCGTGTATTTCGAACATGACGCCCCACGTGGCCCGGGCAGCGCCAATGCCTTTGTGTTGTTTGAGGCAGATGTGCCGGCGGCGCCGTACCTGGAACAAATCAACGCGCATATCCGCGACCAGGGCAACCACGGCCACGGCGATGACCTGTTGGTGATGGTCATGCCCGAAACCCTGCACACGGTGCAGTTGGAGATCTGGCCGCGCTCCACGCTGACGATCGAGCAACGGGAAAACCTCAAAGACAACGCCGCGCTGTTCGTGCGCGCCGCCTTTCGCGACAGCACCGCCACCGACTTCCAGCCGACGCTGACCTATCCCCAGTCGCGGTTTTCATTCAGCCGCCTAGGTGAAGAGCTTCACCAGCAGTTCGCGGGCATCGAGTCGTTGCGCTTTGCCACGGCCGACATCATCAGCGAGCTGAACATTCCCCGGATCCAGACCTTGGAGGTGCTGCTGCATGATTAAGCTTGAACTGCCGTTCTGGCTGGACGGCACCGAGCTGGCCAAGCTCAAGGCAGCTGCCCAGTCCTGGTGGACGAAGGTGGAAGGCTGGCTGCGCTGGCCACTGCTGCAGATGGATGCCGATACCTGCCACCTCACCGTGCTGGACCTGTTGGCCTGGCAGCGCGATATCACCCGCTTCAAAGGCGAGCCCGAGGGTTTGTATCGCCTGCGGGTCAAGTACGCCTTCATTAACGCCGTCGACGCCGGCAGCACGGCAGGCCTGCAGCGCATTTTTATGCGCCTCGGCGTGGGCTTTGTGCAGATCGAAGAACGCCAGCCTGGGCGGGATTGGGACGTCATTTTACTGCGCGTCACCAATTCCCAGCTCGCCGATAACCCGGAGCTGGTACGCGTGCTGATCCAGCAATACGGGCGCACCTGTCGCCGGTATGACTTTCTGATCATCACTGCTGTGCCAATGGCTCTCGCCACCATCCATTTCAACGATGACCAGCAAACGCTGATCGCCAGCCTGTAGGAGTCCCAATGGGCGCCAGTATTACCCTTGCAGGTGAAGACCTGATCGCACGCAAACAAGCCGCCCAGCAAAGCCTGGTGGTGTCGCGCTTTGTCTTCGCCAATGTTCCAGGGCTTGACCCTACCAAGCCGGTCGACCGTGCAGCGGCCAAACCGGCTACGGGCCAGATCGTCTACGTTCACCCGATCGGCGCCGACGAGGGCGGGTATGTAAACCCCAGCCAGGTGGTTTACAGCGCGCAGATTGGTTCCGATATTGGTGATTGGGACTTCAACTGGATCGGCCTGGAAACCGAGGAAGGCGTGCTGTTTGCGGTGGCCACGGTCGCGTTACAGCAAAAGCGCCGCAACATTCCGCCCGTCCAGGTCGGCAACAACCTGACCCGCAATTTCCTGGTGGTGTTTGACGGCGCCCAGGCGCTGACCGGTATCACCATAGACGCCAGTACCTGGCAGCACGACTTCACCCTGCGCCTGGCCGGGATCGACGAGCGCGAGCGCTTGAGCAATCGGGATGTGTTCGGTCGGGCGTGTTTCTTTGGCAGCAGCCTGCAGCTGGAGAAAGTCGACGGGGGCTATCAGCTCAAGCCGGGCACCGCTTACATCGAGGGCATCCGCTTGGCGCGCGCCGAACCGTTCGCGGTCGTGCCACCGGCATTCCCCGCCACGGCCTGGCTGGACGTGTGCCTGCAGCGTGAGTTGAATGACGTGGTGGCGTCCTGGTCCGTCGTGTGGGGAGCTGATGAAGCTGACTACGTGGATAGCCTGGGTGTGCGCCACTACCGCGAAAAAATCGCCACGCTGACCAGTAGCACAAGCATTACGGATGCCCGCTCGGTTGAGCCCGTCACCGGGCCACTGGTGGGCATGTTCGCCTTTCGCGCCGGCGACTATGAACACCTGCGAGCCCGAGCAACGACAAAGGACGACGTGGGCCTGGGCGAGTTGCCCAACGCCAAGAGCGACGACCCGACCGTCAACGACAGCGAGATCCTGGCCACCACGGCGGCCGTGAACGCGGCCATGGTTCAAGTCGTGAACCCACTGGCCGGGATGATTGCAGCCTTTGCCCGCAGCACTGCCCCTTATGGCTGGCTCAAGGCCAACGGCGCCGCTGTCAGCCGTACCACCTTTGCCGATCTATTCACCGCGATCGGCACGACGTTTGGAGAGGGCGACGGGGTGGACACGTTCAACTTGCCCGATATGCGCGGCGAATTTATCCGTGGCCTGGATGAAAGCCGGGGCGTTGACCCGGGCCGTGGTCTTGGCAGTGGCCAGGCCAGCCAGAACCTGCTGCATAGCCACACCGCGACTACCAGCGAAGACGGCGACCACGCGCACACGATCACCGGTACGGCATCTGCCGCCGGCGCACACAGCCACACTTTCAACATCAACCGTCAGGGTTCCAGTGCCGACCACCGGGTGCTCGATATGCCACCTGGTCGGACGGGCTCCGAGGGCACGGCAAAGGTCGCCGTGGACAGTAGCGGCGAACACACCCACACCATCACGGCAACCGCAGCGGAGTCTGGCACCCACAGCCACACCGTCACGCTGAGCCAGGACGGCGGCAACGAAGCTCGACCGCGCAACGTCGCGGCCCTGTATTGCATCAAGTATTGAGGTTTTCATGACAACCAAGACTGTCTATCAAACTGACCGCATCGGCATTCTGATCGGCACTGCGCTGGCAGATCCTTGCCCATTGCAGGAAGGCGAATGGCTGATTCCCGGCGGGTGTGTGGAGGATGTGCCCCCGATCGCTGGCAAGCACCAGGTGCCGCGCTGGACTGGCAAACGGTGGGAGCTGATCAGTTCCTACCAAGGGCTGACGGTGTACAACACCCGCACCGGCGAGGCCCTGGTGATCGAGCGTAGCGGTGACCTGCCGAGTGGCTACACCCTGAGCGTGCCCGCACCTGGTCAAGTGTGGCGCCAGGGCGAATGGGTGGACGACATCCCCGCCACGCTGGCCCGGGTACACCAGGAGCAAACTGAACGGATCAACGGCCAGTGCGAAAAAGCCCTGATCGGCGGCTTTGGATCGAACGCCCTGGGCGCAATGCACCGCTACGGCAGCCAGACCGATGATCAACTAAACCTTATCGGCGTGATCCTTGCCGGCCGGGACGCCCTCTACGCATGCCGCGACGATGCCGGCGCTAAAGACTACCGACCCCACACCGTGGAGCAGATCCGCCAGGTGGGTGACGACCTCACAGCGTTCAGGCAAGTGCAGCTGCAGAAGGCCAACGCGCTCAAACAAGCTTTGGATCAGGCATTGGCTGCCGAGGATCTGGCCGCGCTGCAGGCCGTGGCTTGGGATGCACGCACGTGACCTGGGCACCGGTGACTATGCGCTGGCCTGAGCAGTCCACCCAATGGATGGGCGACCTGGCAGCGGCCCAGGAACTGGCTGGTAGTGAGCTGACCAGCACCAGCCAACGCCTGGCGGGACTGGATGGCATGACCAGCACTAACCCGGGGCCGGTGGGTGGTGCCGCGAAAGGCGCGATCGAGGCCGGCCGTGCGGCACTGGCGGGGCAGATGGGCGAGGCCCCGGCGTGCCTGGCGGTGACGCCATTTCAAAGCGGAGTAGGACAGGGCCGTGGCCATCAGCGTTTTCTGTCAGCACCGAACTTGCTGCAGCAGCTGGCCGCCAAACTGGTCGATGTTAGCGATAACGGCCGACCGGCTGGCCCTCAGTACGCGTTGTCGCTGATGTTCTTGGGCACGCGCCTGGACCAGTTCGCCGACACCCTGGCGCGTTTCAATGCGCTGCTGCCGATCCCTGACCTGGTGCGCGCCGAACGTCGAGCGCGGAACCTGTCGCGGCTGGAGGCTGACAAGTGGGAGATCCCCAGCGGAGGGCCCTTGCCGCGTTGGTCTGCGCTGCCCCTGGAGCGCTGCACGGTGGTCAAAGCTGCCAAGCAGTCCATGGCCGGGCAGATCGCCGTCCTGGAGAGCTATGCGGCCGATAGCTCGCCCATGGGCGACCTGGCCGCATTGGCCGGTCGTAAAGCAGCCCAGCAGCAAGACCGCGACAAACAGCTGAATGATTTGAAAGCCCTGCTGGCCGACGGCAACGCCGACCACAGCATGCGCGCGCGGATCTTGGGGCCAGGCGACAACAACGAATTACGCCGTGCGTTGCTGCAGGGCGATGCACCTGGTCACGAATGGGTGTTGTGCGCCGGCGTGCTGCTGGTGGGCTCGCGGGATGGTTTGAGCTTTGTTCGGGAGCTGCTGGGCCTATGACGCTTCTACTTGATGGCCAGCAGGTCCTGGGCAAGCGCCTGAAAATCACAGCCAATCTGCGTATCGAAAGCGACGACCTGTCGGGGCAGACCAGCAACAGCCAAACCGCGCACAAGGGGTTCAAGCCCAAAACCCTGACCGTGAGCCTTGCTATTCCGTTCGTTGACGCGCCGCAACTGCGCAGCCTCATGCGCCTGGCGGAAGCCACGGCCGGCGGTGGTCAGCTCCACATGTACCGCATCGTTAACGACACCGCCGCCGCGTTCGGTATCCGCGAAGTGCAGTTCTCCGACGGCGTGAGCGCCCGGGAAGACGACACCCTTAATCAATGGCTGGTGCAGTTCACCCTGTCAGAGAAACTGTCCAACCCTGAGCGGGTGGAGAGTCGCCGCGCCGGCAACAGCGTCACGTCGCAATCCGGTCCGGGGTCGGCCGTCGGCGCCGGCGGTGGTGACGGATCCGGCAGCCCGGACGAACTGAGCGGCTTCGAACGCACCTTGAAAAAGGTGGATAACTGGCTGGCTCCGACACCATGAAACTGCACCAGGTACTCACCATCAGCGGCACGCCGTATCCGATGATCAAGGGCGAAGTGCGGCTGGATATCAAAAGTCCCGGCCGGGCGACCTTCACCATCCAGGCAGGCGCACCCGTCAAAGGCCTGGTGACGCTCGACGTCGGCTACAACGACGGCGCGCTGCAGCGTCACTTCATTGGCTTTGTCGAGCGCTCCACGGCGATCAACAGCGTGCAGCAGATCCTGGTCTGCCGTGAACTGGCGGCGATCCTATCCCAGCCCCAGCCGCTGAACCTGCGCCACGTCGATCTGCAAGACGTGCTGGCCGAGGTCAGCGACAAGACCGGCTTGCGTTTCCGGGTGCCGGACAGGGCATACGCCAAGGTCAAGGCACCGTACTTCTACAGCCTGGCTGCCGGCTATCTGGCCATGGACAGCCTGGCCAGCGTGTTCAGCATTCCCGACTTCATCTGGCAACAGCAGGGTGACGGCGAAGTGTTTGTGGGCAGTTGGGCAGACAGCTTCTTTGGCGTCCGGTCTCCACTGCAGTTGCCGGTTGAACTGTTCGACGGCTACCAGGGCAACCAGAGCGCAATGATCGCGGCCCTTCCAGGGCTGCGCCCAGGTGCAACCATCAACCAGGGCGAGAGGATCACCAGCGTGACCCTCGCCGGCAATCAAATGGCGATCAAATGGACGACGCAATCCGTCGCAGCGTAGAGCGACAATTTCCCGAACTCACCGGTGGCTATCACCTGCCACGCTTTGGTCGCGTGGTGGCCGTACCCGATGCACCGGCCGCACCTGGCCTGTGCGACGACTTCCGCCCGCGCTTCGGCGTCGACGTGGAAGTGCTGCTGCCAGACGGTGAGCCAGATCCAGCGTTGCCGATTCTGACCAGCCTGCCGTTGCCGGCGCCGATGGGCGGCCAAGAGGCTGGCATGTTCGGCTTCCCGGAGGAGGGCACCACCGTGGTGGTCAGCTTTGCCTACGGCCTGCCGCACAAGCCTTTTATCACGCAGATCCTACCGCACGGCCTGAGCCTGCCCCGGGTGCCGAAGGGGGATCAGGTGTGGCAGCACAGTGAGGCATGCCAGCAGCGCGTCGACGCCGACGGCAACTGGCTGCGCCAAACGGACGGCAAAATCCAGGACAAGGCGATCGAGCGGGAAGTGGAGGCGATGCAGAATACTGAGAGCTTCCAGAGCCACACCAGGACAGTGGATGACCATTCAACCGAGTCAGTGGGCGGGATCAAGAAGATCGAGGCGCTGGGGGCACTCAAGCTGCTGTCGGGTGGATCTGCGAGCTTGGCTGCGGTGGACGATCTACATCAGGCGACCGGTCGGGACTTGAACCTAGTGGTGGGGCAGAAGCATAACGCCACGGTGGGCGGCGATATGGAGGAGCGGATTCAGGGGATGCGCGAGAGCGTGGCGGCGATCAGTCAGCAGTTGGTCGCGCCTAAAACCTGGATAGGCTCCAATACAGTGAATGTGTTGCAGGTACTAGGTGACCTAATTGATCTAGTGCAGAAAATGAACATGCAGCTAGCTGTTCATACTCATATTACTGGATCTAAGCCAAGCGCGGCGGATGAAGCCGCTTTTACATTCGATGCCCTGAAGGCCTCGCTGCTACTTGATCAAGTAAAAGCAGTCACGCTCTAAAGTTCCGTTACGCAGTAATTTGCTTGTGGACAACTGACCGGCTGGTAATGCACCATCTGTGGCCGGTAAATGCTGCATTATGAAGTTTTAGATGCGGTTGCAGGTCTCAATTTAAATTTAAGAAAAGCATGGAGTGCGTCCTTTGACTAATGCAAATCAGCCTTGGGCTCTAGATAGAATGAGTCGTAAAGGCGTAGCTAAATTCCTGACCCAGTATTTAGATGCAAACAATAATATAAAGGTTTTGAATATTAATGCTGCATGGGGGACTGGTAAGACATTTTTTCTGAAAAACTGGCTTGAAGAACAAAGGTCAGTCAGAGCTTGTGTATATTTTAACGCATGGGAGACAGACTTCTCAGGTGATGCTTTTGTATCATTGGTCGCCGCCATACGTGAGCAGCTTTCACAATCCGTTGGTAAAACAAAAAAAGCTAAAACACTGATTGGCAGATTCACTAGTACTGCTTCAAAGACACTAGTTGCGGCTACACCAGCACTGGCCAAGGGGATCGTTAAGAAGTTTACTGGGGTAGATATCGCGTTAATATCAGACGCAATGGAAGGTGACGCACTAGCTGATGCGGCTGAGAAAGCTATCGAAAAATTAATTGAGTCCAATCAAGATACGCTTAATGTGGTGGCTGATTTTAAGTCTGTTTTTAATGAGCTGCTTCTAGAAGTGTCTAAGAACTTGGAAGTGGATGGAAAGTCATTACCTGTATATATTTTTATTGATGAGCTTGATCGGTGTCGGCCGACTTATGCTATTGAGTTGTTAGAGAGAATTAAGCATTTGTTCGATGCTGAAAATTGCAGATTTGTAATTGCGACTGATACTACGCAGCTCAGTCATTCTATTAAAGCGGTTTATGGTTCTGGCTTTGGATCTGAAAAGTATTTAAAGCGGTTTTTTGATGCGGAGTTCTCGTTGCGGAGTGGCGATTTGGACGAGTGGGTTAAAGCAAGCTTTAAATTAAATGGCGGTATACCTCTGGAGAGAGTGGGAGTGATTTTGAGGCGGCTAGATCGACATGAGTCGATGATGAACGGTATGGATGTAGTTGAGCCAGAGGCAGAGGCTATACTCGAGGGCGGATTTAAACTTGATGAGCATCAAGCAGTTTTATTGTCATTAGCTAAAACATTTAATACAAAGCTCCGAGAGCTTGAAAAAATAGTGATGCAGATATCGGCCGTACATGCTAATGCCAGAGGAAGCGGGTTTCTGTTTTTTTGGGCAGCCTATTTAGTTTTTCTGAAGGATGAGGCACCAGAAATTTACACTGCTGCTATATATGGTAGTCATGTGTCGGCGCATGGTGAACTGAAATCAAAATATCCAGGCGCAAAACTTTATTTTGGTGCTGGTTCAACTTCTGTGCATGATGTTTTCTTTAACTATCTCGAGCTTTATCGAGGTGGGATGCAAGCAGCCAGACTCGCTCAAAGTCGGAGTAGCGGTAATGCATTAGCCTACGTTAATGTCGGCTTGAATATGTTCGCTGCCTCGTACGCTCACATGAGCGCGTATCCTAAGCTCGTGGAACTTGCACACAGTATTGAGTAACTCACGAGGCTTAAAATTACCGCGTTGCGATGCTGGTACTTCAAGGTCGTGAAAAGTAATTATTCCTCAAAAATTGACCTCGTGCCGTGGTAGGTGCATTGACGACGCGCATGAGGCTTGTGTTGTTCTAAATCATAGGATGCAAGAGAGCACGACGGCTGCGGTCAGTTTTGCATATGGCCTGTCTCACAAGCTGTTTATCAAGGCATTGCCAACTTTTTTGCAAGCGCAAATTTACAAAATCATATGGCAAAATGATTAAAAGCTATGAGTCTATAACGACTTTGTGTGATTGAAAGCTTGCCGCATTTCTTCCATTCTTATCGGGTGATATCTTGTTGTATATTCCATGATGCTAAGCGTGGTAATTTGATTGTCTAAGTAGTTGACTAGAAAGTATACCGGGTTTTGCAAAAGGTTTGGATGAGCGCTTTCTGCCAGCGTAGCCCATACGCCAATGCTCCCATAAAGCACCGCCACAAACACTATTCTAACTTCTGATTTTGAAATGTTTAGCGGTAGTAGTAATAGGCAGTGATTATTTTTAGGTATGTTTGCGAACAAATCTTTTTTTAATTTTCCTTCTGTTGAGTCAGGTAATAGTGAAAACGGCAGTTGTGCGGTGTTATCCAGTATTAACGATTTGATCTTTTTGAATGCTAAATCGGCGGCAGATTTTTTTCCAATGTTGTGAACTAGAAGATTGAATCCAATTTTTGCTATCGCTCTATCGCAGTCGCCTGACCATGACTCTGATGTCACGGTGACTAACGGGTTTTGAATTTCACTAGCAGTAGTGTTTTCGCTTCCGCTGACGATTGATGGAAGTGTTCTTTTTACACTCCCGAGAATTCTCCCGACAGCGCTGGAGTCGTGAGTTTTAAGTACAATTCCTCCTTTTGATCTAAGGAAGATACGGGTTGGTGCCGGTTCATTTTTCTTGTTAAGATGCGCGCCGTAGCTTATCCAAATTCCTTTTTTTGGTGGTACGGCTACTACCTCTTTTGTCTGAAGCTCGTAGTCTCTTGCTGATAGTTTGTAGATGCTTACCTCAAAACGCTTAGGTTTGTTTTTAGTAAGGGGTTGAATAACTAGCAGCTTTTCATCTATGAATAGTTTGGAAAGTGACTCAAGAAAATTTTGTAGGCTTTTGTTGTCTGTTGCTGTCGTTTCTATTCGATCATCGATGAATATAAGCTGAGCTAGAATTTCAATTCTTGACCCGTTATGTCCTGATTCAATCGGTCGCCCATTACTGTCGATAACTTGCGTTTCCAATGTTTCGATTTCCGGCGGTTCTCCTCTTCTCCGACCGTGTGGCTGTAGGAAAATTCTAGCGAGGGCAATTACCGAGCGCCGCATTAGAGAAGTTTCGAACTTAGAAAAAATATAGTTGCATCGCCCACATACTGTATCGATTAAGAGGTAGCGTCGATCGTCGCCGCCCATGCCGGCAGGAAACACGTGCTCTTCAGTAAATGGACCGTCGCTATCACAGTATATACACTGCTTTTTATCGTCATCCATTACTTCCGCCCTATTTTAGTTTTCGTATTTTGCAGACGTTTTTATCCATTGCCTTTGGGTTAAGGACTTTTCTTGATGTAATGTAACATCACCTCGTATCCAATGCGGCACCATCAGGAGCGCGCATGAGCACTCCCATCGATGTACTCGATGCCGCATTGGGCTATTAGCATCCGCGTGAGAATTCCCGCCTATCGAGCGCTCGGTTCATCCAGGAGCGCTTCCACTGCATATGCTAGTGCCCCATCTGTGTGCTCGAGGAGGTCGGCGAGAGCATCACGACTCATCAAATCTCCCCTATGCAGTGCGTGGGCACAGTCGAGTAGCTTTTTGTGGTGTGCCCCTGGGGGCCGCAGCAATGCGGCCTCGTCTCGCAACAGCTCAAGCCAGGAAGCGATCACACCACCTTGTGAAACGTCATTTGTATTCGTCATTGCGTGACCTGCAAGTTTACCGGAATCACTGTGTATGCAAACAGTCTCTTGTGGCGCGTGGCACATCGGGCGGTGATCCGACGAACTGCGATACCTAGCGTCGATCGCAAAACTCGCGTCAGCAAAAAAAAACGCAGCGAAAAGCACTTATCCCCCTCCCGCCGACGGGGTTTGCGTCCTCTTTTTGCGAAAAGCACGAGGTGATGCAATCCGCGGTCTAGCCCAAGCAACCTGGAAGCTTCAGAGGGAACGAGGTTATTTCATTTTTTGAAAGGTTTTGCACCGTTTGGAGATAGGATTGCATCCGTAGACATCGTCTAGCCATTTCAATCGAAGTGGGAAAAGCCCGAAATAGGGCGGTCGCAAGGGAAAAATGCGGATTTAGATGTGTTTTTTGATTCTGGATGGCATGATAGTCCGCTGCTGGCTACTGGGTCATAGCACGGTAAAGCCCAATAAATACGGCCACTCCGTCGGAACCAGCGTTTCAAACCCCGTCACAATTGACATCTGTGTTGCGTCAACTAGCATACGGGTGGGACGGATTGAGGTAGCGGCTAGCATAAATTGAACGTTGCGCGGTCTGCCTTTTCTAAACTGTGTCTCGTTAAAGAATTCTGATTAGCACAGCGATCCAGTGGAGGTAACGATGAAGCCCTCAAAGAAAAAATCTGGTAGATACGGATGCGTTATCGTGAAGGCAGCTTCCTCGGTCAGCTTTGATTCTGAAGGTCTGACTAAAAAGAATTCTGTCCCTAAAGAGCGTGTTCGATACGTTCGAATGATTTCTGAACGAGCGTTGTCCCTCCTTTCAGCATAAAAAATTATAGTTCTTACGCTCCCGTAACTGGGAGCGTTTTTGTTTGGGGATTTTGTGTGAGCCAAAAATGGGTTTTCGAAGCGCTGGTGAAAAATGACACCGACGCAATAGGTCTCATTGCCTATGCACTTTATAAGCACAAAAAGCATTCTCTAGCCCAGTCTCTTAGAGCTAGTAATCATCCAGAGCCATATATCTAAAACTAAGTAAAAATCTTTCACGACCAAACGTTACAGAATAATAGCCTCGGCGATTATAGAATCAAGGCTGAGAGCTTTTTGGATGCAATATGTGTCCAGCTTGAAACGGACATCACCACCAAATTTAATGACCGAGAAAGGCAGCTCAAACAAAGTCATGACGTCCGAGAAGCTCAAACCAAGAAAGATTGCGAAACAAAAATAAAAAAAGAGCGACGAGAGTTCATAAAGTCAGTCCAAGAATATGAAAGATCAAACAAATCAATTTTTTCTATTTTTTGGGCTTGGCTTATCTCTGGCATACCAGGGGTTATCGCGTCCTTTGTAATCACTGCTTTTGTTATCGGCGCCTCCGTTTTACTGGTTTCTGAAGAAAAACGAAAGGAAGTCTTTGCCTCACTCGTAGCTGAGTATGTAGGTATTGAGAAGGATAAACCGAAGGCACCCTAATCATTGTGGTGACGGACTAGATGCAGTTGATGGTTCAAAAGAGTTTAGGTCGACTCTTTGAAGTAGTTCAACTTCCGTCCAGTTTAGACAAATGTCTTGCCTGAATACATACACTGCTAACTCCTCCGATTCGTTGGGCTTTGTGCAACGGATAGGGCGGATGATTTTTGGTTCATAGTCCTTTAGTCCACGGTTCAAGTCTGTTTGAGTTACCAACACAAAAGCCGCGCATTGGGCGGCTTGTGTGTGTCTGGTGGAACCATTTTATTTGGTGGGCCTGACGACTCCCTTATCTCGCAAACTACTGCCAATATTCGGGCTCTCTACAGAGGCAGAAGCTTTCCTGCAGAAGGGATGGATGAAAGGAAATTGGCAGAAATCTGTGTATATTTTGAGAATCTCAGGGGCAACCCAGGGAAACAAAGCCAACCTTTGGGTTGGCTTTTGCGATGGTGGTGGACATGTCTAACCTCGGTATTGAATGACGCCGCCAGTCGGGCACGACAAAGCGGTAGACGGGCACTTGGTGTGCCTCTGATCAAAAAGTGCGCAATTCTATCGACGGGCAGCGCACTTGACCAGCTTTATGCAGGGAAATGCGACGAGTGCTGCGCTGGGTAATTCTCAGCGCCCTTTTCCATGCTCTTAAGCCCGTACGTCATGCTCTGCGCGGTGCGATACAACCTTAGACATGCCTACACCTAATGCCTGAAGCACTTTCAGGAGCGTGGAGAGCTTCGGGTCGCCGCCGACACCGATTGATCTGTACAGATTAGCTCTATTGAGCCCCGTGTTCTGCGACAAGCTGAGCATTCCACCGCGAGCTTCCGCCACTCTACGGACAGCGACAAGGAACGCGTCCTCACCACCCGCTTCATCGATTTCCTCAAGCGCGACAGAAAGATATTCCAGGGCAAACGCTTCGTCGTCTCGAAGCATTTCAAGAACGCTGTCTTCATGAGAGCGAGTACGAATGGTCATTTTTGCTGCACCTTGTAAGATTTCCAGAGAGCCTTGGCCTGATCAATGTCGTTCTGCTGTTTGGCCTTTGAGCCGCCGCCCAACAGGAAAACAATTTTCCGATCCTGGATTGCGTAATACACGCGGAACCCAGGTCCGAAGTCGAGCTTCATCTCAAATACCCCATCACCCACCGGCTCGGTAACGCCAAAGTGACCAAGGGAAGCTCGGTCCACTCTAGTGGTGATTCTTGCTTTTGAACGTGTGTCTTGCACGGTGTCCAGCCAAGCCTGGTAGATATCCACGCCATTGACGGACAGTACGTGTTTCACTTCGTACATGAGGAATGTACCTTAAAAGAGACAAGTTGATGATTGAGTTTCTATATCGATTTCCAGCCCCATGCAGGGGCGAAATGGATTGATGGGTGAGCGAGCCGAGGAGTGCATGCGGACGCCGCTAAGGCAGTCATACCGAGCGGGGCCAAAAATATACGCCCGGCCGTGATGTGATCAATGCAGGCACAAAGGCCCCAAAATGCCGCGACCTTTATCAAAAGCCCCAGAAAACGACACTCGAACCACTTGAGCAGGGAAATGCGACGAGTGCTGCGCTATGCTTCGCGCCGTTGCACACGGGTAAAACTCCTGGGTCAATAAAACGTCTGTTACGAGAAGTAAAACAGCGCATGCTAGGTCAGCTTAGATGCGTTGTTTATAAAAGGCCTCAGGTCAAAGGGCAGGAGTGGTTGATGGGTCACGCGAGTAGTCAGGCAGCAGGTGCCGAGCATTCAAACGCCAAGCCGATTGGCATGCTGGTAGCAGCGGTCGGGGTGGTTTATGGCGATATCGGGACCAGCCCGCTCTACACCCTTAAAGAGGTGTTCAATGGGGGGTATGGGGTTCAGGTCAACCATGACGGGGTCCTGGGGATTCTGGCGCTGATTTTCTGGTCGCTGATCTGGGTGGTGTCGATCAAGTACATGCTGTTCGTGCTGCGCGCCGATAACCAGGGCGAGGGCGGCATCATGGCCCTGACGGCGCTGGCGCGACGGGCGGCGGGGGAGCGCAAGAAGTTGCGCAGTTTCCTCGTGGTCTGCGGCCTGTGCGGTGCGGCGCTGTTCTATGGCGACAGCATGATCACCCCGGCGATTTCGGTACTGTCGGCCGTGGAAGGTCTGGAGCTGGCGTTCGATGGCCTGGATAAATGGGTGGTGCCGATCGCCCTGGTCGTCCTTGTGGCGTTGTTCCTGATCCAGAAGCACGGCACCGACCGCATCGGCAAGCTGTTCGGGCCGGTGATGGTGACCTGGTTCCTGGTGCTCGGTGGCCTGGGCATTTATGGCATTACCCTGCACCCTGAAGTGCTCAAGGCGATGAACCCGATGTGGGCCGTGCGATTCTTCGAGGCCCACCCGGGCATTGGCGTGGCGATTCTTGGCGCGGTGGTGCTGGCGTTGACCGGCGCCGAGGCGCTGTATGCCGACATGGGCCACTTCGGCCGCAAGCCTATCGCCCGCGCCTGGTTCATACTGGTGCTGCCGGCGCTGGTGCTCAACTATTTTGGTCAGGGCGCGATGCTGCTCGGCGACCCCGAAGCCGCGCGCAACCCGTTCTACCTGCTGGCGCCGAGCTGGGCACTGATCCCGCTGGTGGTGTTGTCGACCCTGGCCACGGTGATTGCGTCCCAGGCGGTGATTTCCGGTGCGTTCTCGTTGACGCGCCAGGCGATCCAGTTGGGTTACATCCCGCGCATGCACATTCAGCATACCTCCAGTGCCGAGCAGGGCCAGATCTACATCGGCGCGGTGAACTGGTCGCTGATGGTCGGCGTGATCCTGCTCGTGCTGGGCTTCGAGTCCTCCAACGCGCTGGCCTCGGCCTACGGCGTGGCGGTGACCGGCACCATGCTGATGACCACCATCCTGGTCTCGGCGGTGATGCTGCTGCTGTGGAAGTGGCCACCGATCCTGGCGGTGCCGGTGTTGGTCTGCTGCCTGTTGGTGGATGGGCTGTACTTTGCGGCTAATGTGCCGAAGATCATCCAGGGCGGCGCCTTCCCGGTGTTGGCGGGGATTGTGCTGTTCGTGCTGATGACCACGTGGAAGCGCGGCAAGCAATTGCTGGTGGAGCGCCTCGACGAAGGCGGTCTGCCGTTGCCGATTTTTATCAGCAGTATCCGCGTGCAGCCACCGCATCGCGTGCAGGGCACGGCGGTGTTCCTCACCGCGCGGCCCGACGCTGTGCCCCATGCGCTGCTGCACAACTTGCTGCATAACCAGGTGTTGCACGAGCAAGTGGTGCTGCTGACGGTGGTTTACGAAGACATTCCGCGCGTACCTGCCGCGCGGCGTTTCGAAGTGGATGCCTACGGCGAAGGCTTCTTCCGGGTCATCCTGCACTTCGGCTTTACCGATGAGCCGGACGTGCCCGAAGCGCTGAAGCTGTGCCATCTCGACGACCTGGATTTCAGCCCGATGCGCACCACCTACTTCCTCAGCCGCGAAACAGTGATCGCCTCGCGCATCAAGGGCATGGCCCAGTGGCGCGAAGCCTTGTTTGCGTTCATGTTGAAAAACGCCAACGGCAACCTGCGCTTCTTCAAGCTCCCGGTCAACCGGGTAATCGAGCTGGGCACCCAGGTCGAAATGTAGCGCGCTGCACCACGGGAGCCGGCAATCGGCTCCCGCTTTGTTTCTGAACCCTGTGCAATCCATGGTTGTCGACTAGGCTCTAAGCACTGTTTGAATAGTGCCCACAGAACCCAGAAGAGGTGCGCCATGAGTCAGCTGCTCGAACCCTATACCCTCCGCCAATTGACCCTGCTCAACCGCATCGCGGTGTCGCCGATGTGCCAGTACTCCAGTGTCGATGGCCTGGCCAATGACTGGCACCTGGTGCACCTCGGCAGCCGCGCAGTCGGCGGCGCCGGGTTGATATTCACCGAAGCCACCGCCGTGACCGCCGATGGCCGTATCACCGCCGAAGACCTGGGCCTGTGGAACGACGCACAGATCGAACCGCTGCGACGCATCACTCGCTTTATTGCCGCACAGGGGGCGGTGGCGGGCATTCAATTGGCTCACGCCGGGCGCAAGGCCAGCACCCATCGGCCGTGGATCGGCAAGCACGGCAGCGTCAAGCCGCAAGACGGCGGCTGGGTGCCGGTAGGGCCGTCGCCCATCGCCTTTGACCCGAATCACACGCAGCCTAAGCCGTTGGACGAAGGGCAGATCCAGCAAGTGATCGCCGACTTTGTCGCCGCCGCCAAGCGCGCACTGACCGCGGGTTTCGAGGTCGTGGAAATCCACGCGGCCCACGGTTACCTGCTGCATCAATTCCTTTCGCCGATCAGCAATCAGCGTCAGGACCATTACGGTGGCTCGTTTGAAAACCGCATTCGCCTGGTGCTGGAAGTGACTGAAGCGGTGCGTGAAGTCTGGCCCCAGGACCTGCCGCTGTTTGTGCGGGTGTCGGCCACCGATTGGGTGGAAGACGGCTGGAACCCCGATGAAACCGTAGAGCTGGCGCGCCGCCTCAAAGACCTGGGCGTGGACCTGATCGACGTGTCCTCCGGCGGCACCGCCGCCAACGCCGAGATCCCCACCGGCCCTGGCTACCAGACGCGCTTTGCCGAGCGTGTGCGCAAGGAGTCGGGCATTGCCACCGGTACGGTCGGCATGATCACCGAGCCGGCCCAGGCCGAGCACATCCTGCGTACCTGCCAGGCCGACCTGATCTTCCTCGCCCGTGAACTGCTGCGCGACCCTTACTGGCCGCTGCACGCCGACGATGACCTGGGCGGGCGCAAAGCGATCTGGCCGGCGCAGTACCAGCGCGCGACACATCGCGACCAGCCGATTCATGAGTCTGACCTGAGGGACTGACCCAGCCCGCGCTGCACCCGAACCCACCCTGACCCGGTGGGTTTTTTCTTGGGCGATGGCGTGAGAAAAGTCTGTAGGTATTTGTTACCCAAGTGATTTTTTAAGTGAATGCTCTAAAAAAATCCCACAGGTTTGCCAGATATTTTCTACGCTTAGGGTAAGTCTGATTGCTGGCCCAGGAAATCAGTCTGTTTGCCCATCGGGCATTGCGCCTCAGGGGATGCAGGTAATGGGCATCAGGAGCATTTGATCGATATCAGGAGAAACAGTCCATGGCCAAGTCCTATGGTGTAGCGGGTATGGTGACGTCGTTTCTGACCCGCAGGATGTGCCTGCGTGGCCGCAAGTTGAGCTCGGACGAAGCCGAATTGCTCGCGCAGTACCGCGCCCTGACCGAGAGTGATCAGGTGGCGATGCGGTATCTGATTGGGGCGATGAAGAGTGTGTCGCGGTTCTGACAAATTGTAGGAAGGGGCCGTCACAAGCCCCTTCCTACATTTCGCATCAGGTGTACTTGCGCAGCTCGGGTGCCGGCGGGAAGTACTGGTACAGCCAGGTTTCACTCAAGGTGCGGTCCTGGGTGCGGATAAACAACCGCAGCTCGACCGGCTCCACGCTGTCGCTGGTCGGGTACCAGTCGAACAGGATGCGATAGCCCTTGATGTTGTCGAGCACCAGCACGCTGAAATCTTTCACTTCGCCGTGGGAACAGGTCACCACCGGTTCGATCCCGGTGCCGGCGGGCAGGCGATCCAGGCCGCCGCCCTTGAAGTCCACGGCAAAGCGGCGTGCCCAGACTTCCGGGTAATGCTCGCCCGGCGCCCAGCCTTCGATGAAGCCGCCCATGCCGGAGCGGGTCGCGTCGACCTGCGCCAACGGCGTGCTCACGGGTGGCAGGGCGCTCCAGTACAACTTGTAGCCATAATTGAGCGAGTCGCCCGGCGCCACGGGTTTTTTCGGGGTCCAGAAGGCCACGATGTTATCCAGAGTCTCGCCGGTGGTCGGGATCTCCAGCAGGTCGATCGAGCCCTCGCCCCACGCGGTGGTGGGTTCGACCCACAGGCTTGGGCGCTTGCTGTACCAGTCCACGGTGTCCTGGTAGCTGGCGAATTCATGGTCGGTCTGCACCAGGCCGAAGCCTTTCGGGTCGGTGTCGGCGAACGCGTTGAACTGCAGCTTGGCCGGGTTGTTCAGCGGGCGGCAGATCCACTCGCCATTGCCGCGCCACATTGCCAGGCGGTCCGAATCGTGGATTTGCGGGTGAATGGTGTCGCACATGCGGCGCTCATGTGTGCCGCAGCTGAACATGCTGGTCATCGGCGCGATGCCCAGTTGTTCGATGGCGGTGCGCGCATTGATGTTGGCGTCGATCGCCATCACCACCTGGTTGGCCTGGCAGTCGATGTCGAAGCGGTAGGCGCCGGTGGCGCTTGGCGAGTCGAGCAGGGCGTAGACCACAAAACGGGTGGCGTCCTTGGCCGGGGTTTCGAACCAGAACTGCGTGAAATCAGGGAATTCTTCGCGTTTTTTCGCGTAGGTATCAATCGCCAGGCCACGTGCCGAAAGGCCGTACTGGCCGGTGGAGTCCACCGCGCGGAAGTAGCTGGCGCCGAGGAAGGACAGCACGTCATGGCGATCCAGCTCCGGCGCCTTGAACAGCTTGAAGCCGGAGAAACCCAGGTCGCCGGTCAGCTGTTTGGTGTCGACCGTGGTTTTTTCATAGTTGAACAGCGACGGGCGGAAGTGCACTTCACGCGCTTCACGGGTCTTGGGATCAACGCTGTGCATGCGCACCGGGGTCTTGAAACCCATGCCGACGTGGAAGAACTGCACGTCGAGTTGGCCGTTCAATTCCTTCCACAGCGAATGGTTGCCGTCGTAGCCGATGGCGTTGAAATTCTGCGGGGTCATGGTCGCCAGTGTCGGCGGCAGCACCTGTTTGGTGTCTTTATACGCGGTTCCGGCGAGCTGCTTGGCCTGGGCCTTCAGCGCTTCAAAATCGAATGCCACGGCCTTGCCGTCGGCGGCGCGGTTGCCGGCCCAGGCCTGCGCGGCGAGCAGCCCGCTGGCGGATAAACCGGTGTAAGCCGCAATGGCCATGGACGCTTTGAGCAAATTCCTGCGGTGCATAGAGACAACCTGTCGTGAGCAAATCCCGCGCCGTTCCTGGCACGTGCTGGATCAGAAATTACGGTTCGGACATGCCTTCGGCCAAACGCAACGGACATTAAACAGACGCCGGATAGCTTAAGCGGTTCGATGACGCAGGAAAAATGATTGATGGCTGGGTGATAGCGTTGCATATGAAACAAGGTATTTCCGGGGCTGTGGTCAACACACTACTTAAACATTATGAAGATCCAATGTGGGAGGAGGCTTGCCCCCCTCCCATATTCAGACTGTATTTCAGCCCACTTCACCCACCGCCCGGTACGCCTCATCAATCGCCGCATGCGCATACGCGCTCCACGCCGCGTCCGAGTTGGCGATGCTCACGTGCCCCAGCGGCTTGCGCGCCAGGTTCATCAACGCTTCACTCTCATCGGCGTCATCAAACAGGCTGTTGGAGAAATACGCGTAGCCATGGGACCAGCGATTTACCGTGATCCCGAGGATATCGGTTTCATGGTTGAACCCGCCCGGTCCGAGCATGCGTTGCAGTTGATCACGCAACTGCGCTTCCAATTGTTCGAACGTCTGCCCATACAGCTTGCCCCGCCCGGCGCGCGCCTGGTCGCGGGCATTCATGCCGCTGTTGGGGCTGGTGGGCACGTAGACCATGTGCAAGCCAATCGGCTGCGTAGGGTCGCGCGGGTGGTCGTAGCCGCCCATGCTCACCGGGTAATCCAGCTTGATCCGGCTGTAAGGCTGGGTCGCCGCGTATATCTCGTGCACCCCCAGTTTCTGGAACGACTGCCAGTTGCGGATCACCACTTTGGTGTACACCAGCGGGAATTTCACGTTCTGGCTCAAGGCGTGGGCCTGGGGCGCCGGCAGGTCTTTGAGCAGGTACGGGATCATCATGTTGTAGCAGGCCAGGATGCAGCGCTTGCCACGCACTTGTGCGAGTTGTCCGCCGCGGCTGTAGCCGATGTGCACGCCATCGCCCACATTGCGCACGCTGACCGCCGTGCTGTTCAAGCGCACGCGAACCGGCGCCTTGGGCTGATCGAGCTTGGCGTAGTCAAAGGTCGCCAGCACGATATCGTCCATGGTGTGCCCTGGCGCGACGCCTGGGACCAGGCTGCGCACCAGCAAACGCGCGAGTGACGCGTTGCCATCCGGGAAGTGGTAGATGTAGGGCTCTTCCATTTCTGCGGCGGCTTCCTCGCTGATCGGTGCCAGGTTCATGCCGCCAAAGCCCGGGAAACCGACGCTGTAGGCGTCCGATGAAGCCACGGCATCAATGCTCAAGGCCATGAAGTCATTGGTGCGGCTCTGAAAGTACTTCACCGCGCTTTCCGACAAACCGACGTTCTTCAGCAAAAAATCGCGGTAGCTGATGGCCGCCAGGTAGTCGGCCTTTTCTTCGGCGGTCTTACCCGGAAGGTAATCCCTGGGCGCGGTGTGCAGGTCGATCAAGGCCTGGCGGTCGGCGGGCGGCAGCGGAAAGTCATTGATGAAATCGCTGATGGAGCGCGCGTGCAGTTGGTCCGGCGCAATGTCGTCGGCGACCATCGGCGTGGGGTCGCCGGTCACCAATTTATCTTCGCCGAAGTTTTCCTTGTCGAAGAACACCCCGCGCGACAACCCCAGGCCAGGGTAGAACTGGCGATCGAAGGCGGTCTCGAAGCGTTTGATATTGACCCCGAGCTTTTTCAGCAGGCCATTCACGTGCTGGCTGTACAGGTGGTTCGGCGACTGAAACGCCTCGCTGCCGCCGTAGCCAATGATCATGCGGCCACCGGCCTGGAACTCATTGCGCTTGGCGTGCCCGCCGAAGTCGTCGTGGTTTTCCAGGATCAGGATCTTCGCCTTCGGGTGCTTCTCGCGGTAGAACCACGCCGCCGACAAACCGCTCAGGCCGCCGCCGACCACCACCAGGTCATAGTCCTCAGTGATCGGCAGTTTCTCGGTGTCGAAGACCTTTTTCTCCCAGCCCATCTGGTGCGCCACTTCGAAAGAGCCGATATGGCTGCCGCGCAGGCCGGTGAGGGCGGGTGGGTAGTAGCGACCGTCGGGCGCGGCCTGGAGGATTTGCAGGGGAGTCATGCCGGCGGCAATAGTGATGGCTACGCCGTTGAGGAAGTCGCGGCGGGTGATGTCCATGGGGGAGAACCTACGAATTTTTATTGTTATGAGGGAGATCCCCCTGTGGGAGCGGGCTTGCCCGCGATAGCGTCGTCACAGGTACACCGCCATCGCGGGCAAGCCCGCTCCCACAGGGGGAATGCGTCAGTGCTTGAACATCACATGGCGAACCGTGGTGTAGTCCTCCAGCCCGTACATGGACATGTCCTTGCCATAACCGGACAGTTTCTGACCGCCGTGGGGCATTTCGCTGACAAGCATGAAGTGGGTGTTCACCCAGGTGCAGCCGTACTGCAAGCGTGCGGCGAGGCGATGGGCGCGTCCTACGTCGGCGGTCCAAACCGACGACGCCAGGCCGTAGTCCGAATCGTTGGCCCAGCCCAGCACCTGCGCTTCATCGTTGAACTTGGTCACTGACACCACTGGCCCGAACACTTCGCGGCGCACGATTTCGTCGTCCTGCTGCGCATCGGCCAACACGGTGGGTTCAAAGAAGAAGCCATTGCCTTCCACTGCCTTGCCGCCCGTGACCAGGCGAATATGCGACTGGGCCACGGCGCGTTCGACAAACCCGGCCACGCGGTCGCGGTGTTGCGCGGTGATCAGCGGGCCCAGCTCGGTGGCCGGGTCGTCCTGCAGGCCGTACTTGATGCTGGCGACCGCTGCGCCGAGCTTCTCGACGAATGCATCGTAGATATCCGCCTGGGCGTAGATGCGGCACGCGGCGGTGCAGTCCTGGCCGGCGTTATAAAAGCCGAAGGTGCGAATGCCTTCCACGGCGGCGTCGATGTCCGCGTCATTGAAGATAAGCACCGGCGCCTTGCCCCCCAGCTCCATGTGCATGCGTTTCACGCTGTCGGCGGTGCTGGAGATGATATTCGCACCGGTGGCGATGGAGCCGGTCAACGACACCATGCGCACTTTCGGGTGGTTCACCAGCGGGCTGCCCACGGTGGGCCCACGGCCGAAGACCAGGTTGAGTACACCCGCCGGGAAAATTTCCGACGCCAGTTCGACCATGCGCAGGGCCGTCAGCGGGGTTTGTTCCGACGGCTTGAGCACCACGGTATTACCGGCGGCGAGGGCCGGGGCGATTTTCCAGGCGACCATCATCAGCGGGTAGTTCCACGGCGCGATGGAGGCGATCACACCCACCGGGTCGCGGCGGATCATCGAGGTGTGGCCGGGCAGGTATTCGCCACCGGCCGAACCGCTCATGCAGCGGCTGGCGCCGGCAAAAAAGCGGAACACGTCGGCAATCGCCGGGATCTCGTCGTTCAGCGCGGCGCTGTAGGGTTTGCCGCAGTTGTCCGACTCCAGCTTGGCCAGCTCTTCGCCGTGGGCCTCGATGGCGTCCGCGAGTTTGAGCAGCAACAGCGAGCGATCCTTCGGCGCGGTTTGCGACCAGCCTTCGAAGGCGGCGTCGGCGGCGCGCACGGCGGCGTCGACCTGGGCTTCGCTGGCTTCGTTGATTTCCACCAGTACGCGGCCGAGTGCCGGGTTGAATACCGCCTGGGCCGGGCCTTCGCCTTCGACCAGGTGGCCGTTGATCAAGAGTTTGGTTTGCATGGTTCAGCTCTCCTCAAAACGAATGTTATTTCCCTGAAGAAACCGGCCCTAAATGTGGGAGCGGGCTTGCTCGCGAAAGCGGTACATCAGATACACATGTGTCGACTGACACACCGTATTCGCGAGCAAGCCCGCTCCCACATTTGAACTGCGTTCCTTCAATGACGAATTTATTTACCGCCACTCCCGGCCACGCTTTCACCGCCGCGGGTCAGGTAATAGGCACCGAGAATCGGGAACATCGTGACCAGCATCACCAGCATCGCGACCACGTTGGTCACCGGCACGTCGCGGGGGCGACTCAGCTGGTTGAGCAGCCACAGCGGCAAGGTGCGTTCGTGGCCGGCGGTGAAAGTGGTGACGATGATTTCATCGAACGACAGCGCAAACGCCAACATGCCACCGGCCAGCAGTGCCGAGCCCAGGTTGGGCATGATGATGTAGCGGAAGGTCTGCCAGCCGTCGGCGCCCAGGTCCATCGAGGCTTCGATCAGGCTGTGGGAAGTGCGGCGCAACCGCGCGATCACGTTGTTGTAGACGATCACCACGCAGAACGTCGCGTGGCCGACGATGATGGTGAACATCCCGGGCTCTATGCCCAGCGTCTTGAAGGTCGCGAGCAACGCGATACCGGTGATGATCCCCGGCAGCGCAATCGGCAGGATCAGCATCAGCGACACGCCTTGCTTGCCGAAGAACTCCCGGCGATACAACGCCGCCGAAGCCAAGGTGCCGAGCACCATGGCGATCAGGGTGGCGATGGCGGCGATCTGCAACGACAGCTTGATCGCTTCCAGCACATCCGGCCGGGCAAAGGCCACGCTGAACCACTTCAGGGTAAAGCCCTGGGGCGGAAAGCTGAACGCGGCTTCTTCGGTGTTGAAGGCGTAGAGGAAGATGATCAGGATCGGGAAGTGCAGGAACACCAACCCGCCCCAGGCTGCGATCTTCAAACTCAAGCTGGATTTTTCAGAGTGCATCGAAGGCCCCCAGGCGTTTGACGATGGACAGGTAAACCGCGATCAGCACGATCGGCACCAGGGTGAACGCCGCGGCCATGGGCATATTGCCGATGGCGCCTTGCTGCGCGTACACCATGCCGCCGACGAAATAGCCGGGCGGGCCGACCAGCTGCGGCACGATGAAATCGCCCAGGGTCAGTGAGAATGTGAAGATCGAACCGGCTGCAATCCCCGGCACCGACAGCGGCAAAATCACCTGCATAAAGGTCTGGCGCGGCTTGGCGCCCAGGTCGGCCGAGGCTTGCAGCAACGACGGCGGCAAACGCTCCAGCGACGCCTGGATCGGCAAAATCATGAACGGCAGCCAGATGTAGACGAACACCATGAAGCGCCCCAGGTGCGAGGTGCTCAAGGTGCTGCCGCCCACGCCGGGAATGCCCAGCACGAACTGCAACACCGGCTCCAGGCCCAGGTGCTGCACGAACCACTGCGCCACGCCGCCCTTGGCCAGCAGCAGGGTCCAGGCGTAGGCCTTGACGATGTAGCTGGCCCACATCGGCATCATCACCGCGATGTAGAAAAACGCCTTGGTCTTGCCCGTGGTGTAGCGCGCCATGTAATAGGCGATGGGGAAGGCCACCACGGCACTGGCGATCGACACCACAATCGCCATGCTCAGGGTGCGCAGGATGATGTCGAAATTAGACGGCTGGAACAGTGCGGCGAAGTTGGCCAGGGTCAGGTCCGGCGTGACCGCCATGGTGAAATCGTCAAAGGTATAGAAACCTTGCCACAGCAGGGTCAGCAACGAGCCGAGGTAGATCGCACCGAACCAGATCAGCGGCGGTATCAGCAGCATCGCCAGGTACAGGTTGGGCTTCTTGTAGAGCAGGTTGGAAAACCTGCGCATCGGCGGTTGGGAAAGGGCCAGGCTCATGTCACACCTCGCCTGCGGTGTCGGCCAGCGGGGTCATGGCTTCCCGCGCCCAACGGGCGGTAATCGGCTGGCCGACCTGGTGGCCGCTGCTGATGTCCAGCCACTGGTTGTTGGCCTGGCTGATGTTCAGCGCCTGGCCGTTTTCCAGTTTCAGTTCGTAGCGGGTGGCGCTGCCCTGGTATTGGATATCGTGCAGCACGCCGTTGATTTCGACTTCGCCCGCTCCCAGCGGGCCTTCGGCGAAGCGCACGTGTTCCGGGCGAATGGAGAACGGTTGCGCATTGCCGCTGAGCCGCTGGGCCAGCTCGCCGCGAATCACGTTGGAGGTGCCGACAAACTCCGCAACAAAGGTGGTGGCGGGTTTCATGTACAGATTGCGCGGGGTGTCGACCTGTTCGATACGGCCTTTGTTGAACACGGCCACGCGGTCGGACATCGACAGCGCTTCGGTCTGGTCGTGGGTGACGAAGATGAAGGTGATGCCGAGCTGGCGTTGCAGCTTTTTCAGCTCGCTTTGCATCTGTTCGCGCAGCTTCAGGTCGAGGGCACCCAGGGGCTCATCGAGCAGCAGCACGCGCGGGCGATTGACCAGCGCGCGCGCCAGGGCCACGCGCTGACGCTGGCCGCCTGAGAGTTGCACCGGCTTGCGCTCACCGTAGCCGCCGAGGGCGACCATGCCGAGCGCTTCTTCGGCGCGGTTCAGGCGTTCGGCCTTGCCCACGCCCTTGACCTTGAGGCCATAGGCCACGTTGTCGCGCACATTCATATGCGGGAACAGCGCGTAATCCTGGAACACAGTGTTGACGTCACGCTGATACGGCGGCAAGCCAGCGGCTTCCTCGCCATGAATCCGGATCGAGCCCGCGCTTGGCTGCTCGAAGCCTGCGATCAGGCGCAGGCAGGTGGTTTTGCCCGAGCCGGAAGGGCCGAGCATGGAAAAGAACTCGCCGTCCTGGATATCGATGGAAACCCGGTCAACGGCTTTCACTTCGCCGAACTGACGGGAAACGTGGGTGAATTGGACTGCAAGTGTCATGGTGCGGTGCTCCGAAAAGGCGCGGGTCGTCGCAGCGGCCCGGCCTGGACTTCTGAAAAATCAAAACATCTGTGAATGCGGTCAATGTGGGAGCGGGCTTGCTCGCGAATGCGTTCTTTCAGTTGAAGCATCAGGTGACTGACACACCGCTTTCGCGAGCAAGCCCGCTCCCACATGGGTCCTGTGTTGTCAGGAAGACCTATCTGCCGCCCATGATCGCGATGTAATCCTGGGTCCAGCGGCTGTACGGCACGAACTTGCCGCCCTCAGCCTGCGGGGTTTTCCAGAAGGCGATCTTGTCGAACTGGTCGAAGCCGTTGGTCTTGCAGCCTTCGGCGCCGAGCAGTTCGCTTTCCTTACAGGCCGCAGGCACTGCCGGCAGCGAGCCGAACCAGGCGGCTACGTCCCCCTGGACTTTGGGCTGCAGCGACCAGTCCATCCACTTGTAGGCGCAGTTGGGGTGCTTGGCGTCGGCGTGCAACATGGTGGTGTCGGCCCAGCCGGTCGCGCCTTCCTTGGGAATGGTCGAGGCAATCGGCTGCTTCTCGTTGACCAGGCCGTTGACCTGATACGGCCAGGCGCTGGAGGCCACCACGCCTTCGTTCTTGAAGTCACTCATTTGCACAGTGGTGTCATGCCAGTAGCGGTGGATCAACGGTTGCTGGGCGCGCAACAGCTCGAGCACGGCCTTGTACTGGGTTTCGGTCAGCTCGTAGGGGCTCTGGATGCCCAGCTCCGGCTTGGTCGACTTGAGGTACAGCGCCGCGTCGGCGATGTAGATCGGGCCGTCATAGGCTTGCACGCGGCCTTTGTTCGGCTTGCCGTCGGGCAGGTTCTGCGGGTCAAACAGCACATTCCAGCTGGTGGGTGCAGTCTTGAACACGTTGGTGTTGTACATCAACACGTTCGGGCCCCATTGGTACGGCGTGCCGTAAGTCTGTTGGCCGACCACGTACCACGGCGCGTCTTTCAGGCGCGGGTCGATGTTCTTCCAGTTCGGGATCAGCGCCGTATTGATCGGCTGCACGCGCTTGCCGCCGATCAAGCGCAGCGACGCATCGCCGGACGCGGTGACCAGGTCATAGCCGCCCTTGGCCATCAGGCTGACCATTTCGTCAGAGGTGGCGGCGGTTTTCACATTGACCTTGCAGCCGGTTTCCTTCTCGAAACCAGTGACCCAGTCGTAGGCCTTGTCGCTTTCGCCACGTTCGATATAGCCGGGCCAGGCGACGATATCCAGCTGGCCTTCACCTGCGCCTACCGCCTTGAGCGGTTCGGCGGCCTGAAGGCTGGCGCTGACCAGCAGCGCGGTGGTCAAGGCACTGAGCAGTGCGGTCTTGTGCGCAGACATGGGGGTTCCCTCTTCTTTAATTATGGTCGGGGCAGTTTTTGCAGCCGATGGTGCAAGAGCTTAGTTGTTGTTTTAAAGATGCTGGCCGTGGCGGGCCATGATGTGCCGTACCACGCTGTAGTCCTGTAGCGAATCGCTGGACAGATCTTTCCCATACCCCGAGCGCTTTAAGCCGCCGTGGGGCATTTCGCTGACCAGCATGAAATGGCTGTTGATCCACGTGCAGCCGTATTGCAGGCGCGCCGCCACCTGCATGGCCTTGTCCAGGTTCTGCGTCCAGACCGAGGAGGCCAGGCCGTATTCCGAGTCGTTGGCCCAGTCCACCGCCTGCTCCAGCTCATCGAAGCGCGTCACGGTGACCACCGGGCCAAACACTTCGCGCTGCACGATTTCATCATTCTGTTTGCAACCGGCGAGCAGCGTCGGCTGGTAATAGAAGCCGGCGCCCGAATGCACGGCGGCGCCGGTGACGCGTTCGATATGCGGCTGGCCGAGGGCGCGTTCGACAAAACTGGCCACGCGGTCGCGCTGGCGCGTGCTGATCAGCGGGCCGAGTTCGTTGTCCGCATCGCGCTTGCCGGCAAAGCGCAGGCTGCTGACGGCCGCGCCGAGGTCGGCGACCAATTTGTCGTGAATCCCGGCCTGGGCATAAATGCGGCAGGCGGCGGTGCAATCCTGGCCGGCGTTGTAATAGCCGTAGGCGCGCACGCCGTCGACCACGGCTTGCAGGTCGGCGTCGTTGCACACGATCACCGGCGCCTTGCCGCCCAATTCCAGGTGTGTGCGTTTGAGGGTTTTGGACGCGGCCTGCAGAATTTTCTGCCCGGTGACGATATCGCCGGTCAGCGACACCATGCGCACCTTGGGGTGGCTGACCAGGTGGCTGCCGACGCCTTCGCCGCCGCCACACAGAATGTTGATCACCCCGCGCGGCAGCAGGTCTTTAAGCACCGGCGCGAGGGCCAGGATCGACAGCGGTGTATGTTCCGACGGCTTGAACACCAGGGTATTACCGGCGGCGAGCGCCGGGGCGATCTTCCACGCGGCCATCATCAATGGGTAGTTCCACGGTGCAATCGAAGCGACTACGCCAATCGGATCGCGGCGCACCATGCTGGTGTAGCCCGGCAGGTATTCGCCGCTGAGCTGGCCGGTCTGGCAGCGCACGGCGCCGGCGAAGAAGCGGAACACGTCGACGGTGGCGCTCAAATCATCCTGGCGCGCCAGGTGCAAGGGCTTGCCGCAGTTCAGCGATTCCAGGCGGGCGAGGTAGTCGGCTTGTTTTTCGATGGCGTCGGCGATGCCCAACAGAGTGTTCGAGCGTTGCTGCGGCGTGGTCCGCGACCAACCTGCGAAGGCGCGGTGGGCGGCGAGAATCGCGGCCTCGACTTGCTCGGTGCTGGCCTCGGCGATCTGGGTGAGAACTTCACCGGTGGCCGGGTTGAGGATCGGCTCGACGACACCCTGGCCCTGGACCAGTTCGCCGTCGATCAGCAACGCAGTGAGCAGCGGGGTGGGCGCGCCGGACATTTTTCGCGATCTCTTTTCTTGTGTGGCCATGGGCTTTCTCTTACGAGGGCCTGACCTTTCTCTTATGGATGAACCGAGAGTAGAGGTCAGGCGCGAGGTCAACAAATACTAAATACTGAATGCAGCATTCGATTAAATAGATGGCTTGCGCGGGTGTGGCTGTTCGCGAGCCACGGTCAGGAACGGATCGACCAGCGCCGGGCGCGCGGTACCACGGCGCCAGGCCAGGCCCACGTCGAGGGTCTGGCTGAGGTCGGCAATCGGCCGCGCTTCAATAATGTCGCCCTCCAGCGACCAGGGCCGGTAGGTCATGTCCGGCTGGATTGACACACCCAGGCCCGCCGCGACCAGGCTTCGCACCGCTTCGGTGGAGGCGGTGCGCAGCGTCACGCGCGGTTGCAGCCCGGCGCCAGCCCACAGGCGCTGGGCGTTCTGGCCCATTTCGTCGACGTTCAGCTGAATCAGCGGCTCACGCGCCACATCGGCGAGGTTGATGCTGTCGTGCTCCAGCAGTGGATGCTGCGCCGGCAGCCACAGGCGGTGCGGCGAGTGGGTCAGGACTTCGGTCTGCAGGGCGTGGCGGTCTTCGAGGTTGGACAGGATCAGCACGCCTACATCGATTTCGCCGCTGACCAGCAAGTGCTCGATGTACGGGCGCTCGTCTTCCATCACGCGGATTTCCACGTTGGGGTAGGCGCGCTGGAAACGGGTCAGCAGGTCCGCGAGGTAATAGCCGGCGACCAGGCTGGTCACGCCGATGATCAACTGCCCTGCAACCTGGTCGGTGCTCTGCTGCAGGCTGCGTTTGGCGTTGTCCACGGTGGCCAGAATCAAGTGCGCCTGGCGCAGGAACTGGTGGCCCTGGTGGGTCAGGGTCATGCCTTTGGCGTGGCGGTTGAACAGGTTGACGCCGATTTCCTGCTCCAATTGCTGGATCGCCAGGGTCAATGTGGACTGGGAAATAAACGCCGTCTGTGCAGCGGCGGAGATCGAGCCGGTCTCGGCGACGGCGATGAAATGCCGGATTTGACGCAAGGTCATCATGCTGGAATTACCAGTGGGGTGTTTTTATAGATTTGTTCGAGTGTATATCGGTTTTAGCGAAGGGCAGCTGCGTTACATCTGGAAGCACTCTAGATACGGGCTTTTTGGCACTTAGTTTTACGCTGGGGGCCTATTGGTCCTACGAACACAAGTCTCTGGAGGCTGCGAATGAATACCCGTGGATTGCTCGATCAGTTGCTCAAGTCTGGCCAGGACATGTTGCAGAACAAGGCTGGCGGCCAGCGCAAGTCAGACGATAAAGGCGCCCTGGGCGGCCTGCTCGGCGGTGGCGGCCTGGGCAGTTTGCTCGGCGGCGCAGGCGGCGGTGCCCTGGCGGCCGGCGCCATGGGCCTGTTGCTCGGCAACAAAAAGGCGCGCAAATTCGGCGGCAAAGCTCTGACCTACGGCGGGCTGGCCGCATTGGGCGTGATTGCCTATAAAGCCTACGGCAACTGGCAGGCGCAGCAGGCCAACGCACCTCAAGGCGAGCCGCAAACCATTGACCGTCTGCCACCGGCGCAGGTCGAGCTGCACAGCCAGGGTATTCTCAAGGCCCTGGTCGCCGCCGCCAAGGCCGACGGGCACGTTGACGAACGCGAGCGCGAGTTGATCGAGGGCGAGTTCACCAAGCTGGACAACGACCGCGAGCTGCAGCAATGGCTGCACGCCGAGCTGAACAAACCCCTGGACCCGGCCGATGTGGCCCGCGCCGCCAGCACCCCGGAACTCGCCGCCGAGATGTACATCGCCAGCGTCATGCTGGTGGACGAGGAAAACTTTATGGAAAAGGCCTATCTGGATGAACTCGCGCGCCAGCTGAAACTGGAGCCTGGCCTGAAGGCCGAGCTGGAGAAACAGGTGCGGCTGAACCAGTAATCACACGTCATAGGTAGATCAAAGTGTGGGAGGGGGCTTGCTCCCGGTAGCGGTGGGTCAGCTAAAGACAAGCTGACGGACACACCGCTATCGGGAGCAAGCCCCCTCCCACAGGTGTTTTTGCAGTCCGCAAACGCCACATCGAAACCCGTTGATTAATGAGGGCTTCTGCTCAGCTATACTCCCCCTCATTTGAATGGCACTTCGAGGAAATACTGTGAAGAACTGGACCTTGCGCCAACGGATTTTGGCGAGCTTTGCGGTCATTATCGCGATCATGCTGCTGATGGTCGTGGTGTCCTACTCACGGTTGCTGAAGATCGAAGTCAGCCAGGAAGCGGTCCGCGACGATGCGGTGCCGGGGGTTTATTTAAGCTCGATGATCCGCAGTGCGTGGGTCGACAGCTATTTGCAGACCATCGACATCATCGGTCTGCGCGACAATAAAACCTTCACCAATACCGACAAAAACGATTACAAGGCCTTCGAAGCGCGGATTGAGCAGCAGATGGCCAACTATGAAAAAACCATTCATGGCCAGGCCGATCGCATGGAGTTCGACAACTTCAAGGCCGCGCACATTAACTACAACAGGGTCCTGGCCGAAGTGCTGGCGCGTGTTGAAGCGAATGACTTGCCCGGCGCGAACACCTTGCTTGAAGAAGAATTGACGCCGATCTGGACCGAAGGTCGCATGAAGCTCAATGACATCATTACTGAAAACAAGAATGTGTCCGACCGCGCTACCGCAGCCATCGACGAGTCGGTCCTCTCGGCCAAAATCAGCATGGCGGTGTCGCTGATCATCGCCATCCTCGCTGCCGGCCTGTGCGGCTTGTTGCTGATGCGCGCGATCATGGCGCCGATGAAACGCATCGTCGACATCCTCGAAACCATGCGCACGGGTGATCTGAGCAAACGCCTGAACCTGGAGCGCAAGGACGAATTCAACGCGGTCGAAACCGGCTTCAACGACATGATGACCGAGCTGACGGCCCTGGTGTCCCAAGCCCAGCGTTCGTCGGTACAGGTGACCACCTCGGTCACCGAGATCGCCGCCACTTCCAAGCAGCAGCAGGCCACCGCCACCGAAACCGCCGCAACCACGACTGAGATCGGCGCGACTTCCCGTGAGATCGCCGCCACTTCCAAGGACCTGGTGCGCACCATGACCGAAGTGTCGACCGCCGCCGATCAGGCTTCGGTGGCCGCCGGTTCCGGCCAGCAAGGCCTGGCGCGCATGGAAGAAACCATGCACTCGGTGATGGGCGCCGCCGACCTGGTCAACGCCAAGCTGGCGATCCTCAATGAGAAGGCCGGCAACATCAACCAAGTGGTGGTGACCATCGTCAAGGTTGCCGACCAGACCAACCTGTTATCGCTCAACGCGGCGATCGAAGCCGAGAAGGCCGGTGAATACGGTCGCGGGTTTGCCGTGGTCGCCACCGAAGTGCGCCGCCTCGCCGACCAGACCGCCGTGGCCACCTACGATATCGAGCAGATGGTGCGTGAGATCCAGTCCGCCGTTTCGGCGGGGGTGATGGGCATGGACAAGTTCTCCGAAGAAGTGCGCCGCGGCATGTTCGAAGTGCAGCAAGTCGGCGAGCAACTGTCGCAGATCATCCATCAGGTGCAGGCCTTGGCGCCGCGGGTGTTGATGGTCAACGAAGGCATGCAGGCCCAGGCCACCGGCGCCGAGCAGATCAACCACGCGCTGGTACAGCTGGGTGATGCCAGCAGCCAGACGGTGGAGTCGCTGCGCCAGGCCAGTTTTGCCATTGATGAATTGAGCCAGGTTGCGGTCGGTCTGCGCAGCGGCGTGTCGCGTTTCAAAGTCTGATGAGCGACCTCGCGGCTAAACGCGGCGCCGTCCCGGCAGCGAAAAAGGCGTTGTTCCTGATGTTCAACATCGGCAGCGAACGCTTTGCCCTCAGGGCCACGGAAGTGGCCGAGGTGCTGCCGCGCCTGCCCCTGAAGCCTATCGCCCATGCGCCGCTGTGGGTCGCGGGCATTTTTGCCCATCGCGGCGCGCTGGTGCCGGTGATCGACCTCAGCGCGTTGACTTTCGGCAAGCTGGCCCAGGCGCGTACCAGCACGCGGCTGGTGCTGGTCAATTACCAGCCGCAGCCGTGGGTTGAAGCCCGCTGGCTGGGGTTGATCCTCGAACAGGCCACCGACACCCTGCGCTGCGACCTTGGCGAATTCAAACCTTATGGCCTGGACAACCGCGAGGCGCCTTACCTGGGGCTGGTGCGCGAGGATGCGCTGGGCTTGATGCAGTGGATCGGCGTCAACGAATTGCTCACCGAGCCTGTGCGCACCTTGCTGTTTGCCGCCGAGTTGAGCCAATGAGCAGCGATCCGCGCTTTTTTGCCTTTCTCAAGGAGCGTATCGGCCTGGACGTGGCCTCGGTGGGCGAGGCGATCATCGAGCGCGCGGTGCGCCAGCGGACGCAAGTCGTCCAGGCTCAAACCGCCGACCATTACTGGCAGCACCTGCAAAGCTCCCACGATGAGCAGCAGGCGCTGATCGAAGCCGTGATCGTCCCTGAAACCTGGTTTTTCCGTTACCCCGAGTCGTTCGCGACCTTGGCGCGTCTGGCCAAGGCGCGTCTGGTCGAGATCAAGCAGATGCGCGCGCTGCGCATCCTCAGCCTGCCGTGCTCCACCGGCGAAGAGCCGTATTCGATCGCCATGGCGTTGCTCGATGCCGGCCTCGCGCCGCACCAGTTCAAGGTGCAGGGCATGGACGTCAGCCCGTTGTCGGTGGAGCGCGCCCGGCGCGGGGTGTATGGCAAGAACTCGTTTCGCGGCAGCGATATTGCGTTTCGCGACCGCCATTTCATTGAATACGGTGACGGCTTCCATATTGCCGAGCGGGTGCGCGAACAGGTGCGCCTGCAAGTCGGCAATTTGCTCGACCCGGCGCTGCTGGCCAATGAGGCGAGCTACGACTTTGTGTTCTGCCGCAACCTGCTGATCTACTTCGACCAGCCCACCCAACAGCAAGTGTTTGACGTGCTCAAAGGCCTGACCCACGTGGACGGCGTGCTGTTTATCGGGCCGGCCGAAGGTAGCCTGCTGGGGCGTCACGGCATGCGCTCGATTGGCGTGCCGCAGTCTTTCGCTTTCAGCCGGCAGGGCTCGCCGCACCAACCTGAACCTGCGCCACTGCCACTGCCTGCGCCGCTGCCTCAGCGCAGCGCAGCAACGATTCCAACCAGGCCGCGGCCGTTCAGCAGCGTCAGTGCCCAGGTGGTACCGATCACTGCAGCACCGTCCGACGCGAGCACCTTGCTCAGCCGCATCGCCACCCTGGCCAACGAAGGTAAAAGTGCCGAAGCCCGGGCCGCGTGCGAGCAGTATTTGAACAACCACCCGCCGGCCGCCCAGGTGTTTTACTGGCTGGGGCTGCTCAGCGACGTGGCCGGCAGCGCCCTGGAAGCCCAGGGCTATTATCGAAAAGCCTTGTACCTGGAGCCCCAGCATTCGCAGGCCTTGATGCACCTGGCCGCGTTGCTTGAGTCCCAGGGCGATAGTGCGGGGGCGCGCCGTTTGCAGGCGCGGGCCGCGCGTAGCGAGCGAGCTGACAGTGAGCACAAACGATGAGTAGCCCCGACGCGCTCGACACCACCGGCCTGCACCTGACCCTGGCTGACACCCAAGCCATCGACGATTGCTGGAACCGCATCGGCATTCATGGCGACAGATCCTGCCCGTTGCTGGCAGAGCATATCCATTGCCGCAACTGCTCGGTGTACTCCGCCGCCGCCACGCGCCTGCTGGACCGCTATGCCCTCCAACAGGACGACCGTCGCCCGCAGGCTGCGGTGGAACGCGACGAAGAAGTGGTCACGCGTTCCTTGCTGATGTTCCGCCTCGGTGAAGAATGGCTGGGCATCGCCACCCGTTGCCTGGTGGAAGTGGCGCCGTTGCAGCCGATCCATTCCTTGCCGCACCAGCGTTCCCGCGCCTTGCTCGGCGTGGCCAATGTGCGCGGCGCGCTGGTGGCGTGCCTGTCGCTGGTGGAGTTGCTGGGCCTGGACAGCACCGGCAACGGCGCAACCGGCGGGCGCATCATGCCGCGCATGTTGATCATCGCCGCGCAGGACGGCCCGGTGGTGGTGCCGGTGGACGAAGTCGATGGCATCCATGCCATCGATGAGCGCACCTTGAAGGCGGCGTCGGCCTCCGGCACCCAGGCCAGTGGCCGCTTCACTCAGGGTGTATTGCAGTGGAAAGGCCGCAGCCTGCGTTGGCTGGACGAGGCGCAATTGTTGTCCGCCGTGACCCGGAGCCTCACATGACCCCCGACCAGATGCGCGATGCCTCGCTGCTGGAACTGTTCAGCCTGGAAGCCGATGCGCAGACCCAGGTATTGAGCGCAGGCCTGCTGGCCCTGGAACGCAACCCGACCCAGGCCGACCAGCTCGAAGCCTGCATGCGCGCCGCGCACTCGCTCAAGGGTGCGGCGCGCATTGTCGGGGTGGACGCCGGGGTCAGCGTGGCCCACGTGATGGAGGATTGCCTGGTCAGTGCCCAAGAGGCCCGGCTGTACCTGCAACCCGAACATATCGATGCGCTGCTGCAGGGCACCGACCTGCTGATGCGCATCGCCACGCCCGGTAACGATGTCGGCCCAGCGGATATCGAGGCGTATGTGGCGCTGATGGAGCGTTTGCTCGATCCGTCGCAGTTGAGCGCCAAGGTCGCACCGCCCGCACCGCTGCCCGAGCCGACCCCGGCACCCGTCGTTGAAGCGCTGCCGCCGGAGCCCGAGCCCGCGCCGCCGGTCAGCAGTGAGCTGCCGCGCCAGAACAAACGCATGACCGAAGGTGGCGAGCGTGTACTGCGCGTGACCGCCGAACGCTTGAACAGCCTGCTCGACCTGTCGAGCAAATCCCTGGTCGAAACCCAGCGGCTCAAGCCCTACCTGGCCAGCCTGCAACGCCTTAAGCGCATTCAAAGCCAGAGCGTGCGCGCGCTGGATACTTTGGACGGTCAGCTCAAGACCCTCGATTTGAACCTCGAAGCCCAGGAAGCCCTGGCCGATACGCGCCGCCTGTTGAGCGAAGCCCAGGCCTTGCTGGCGGAAAAACACGCCGAGCTGGATGAGTTCGGCTGGCAGGCCGGGCAGCGAGCCCAAGTGCTGTACGACACCGCGCTGGCCTGCCGCATGCGCCCGTTTGCGGATGTGCTGGCCGGGCAGGTGCGCATGGTGCGCGACCTTGGCCGCAGCCTGGGCAAGCAGGTGCGCCTGGAGATCGAAGGCGAAAAGACCCAGGTGGACCGCGACGTACTGGAAAAGCTCGAAGCGCCGCTCACCCATTTGCTGCGCAATGCCGTCGACCACGGTATCGAAATGCCCGAACAGCGCCTGCTCGCGGGCAAACCCGCCGAAGGCCTGATCCGCCTGCGCGCGTCCCATCAGGCCGGTTTGCTGGTGCTGGAGCTGAGCGATGACGGCAATGGCGTCGACCTTGAACGCCTGCGCGGCACCATCGTCGACCGGCACCTGTCGCCGCTGGAAACCGCCCTGCGCCTGAGCGAAGAAGAGCTGCTGACGTTCCTGTTCCTGCCGGGTTTCAGCCTGCGTGACAAAGTTACCGAAGTGTCCGGGCGCGGTGTCGGCCTGGATGCGGTGCAGCATATGGTCCGCCAGTTGCGCGGCGCGGTGGTGCTGGAGCAGACGGCGGGGCAGGGCAGCCGGTTTCACCTGGAGGTGCCGCTGACCCTGTCGGTGGTGCGCAGCCTGGTGGTGGAAGTCGGCGAAGAAGCCTACGCGTTCCCGCTGGCGCATATCGAGCGCATGTGCGACCTGGCGCCCGATGACATCGTGCAACTGGAAGGCCGCCAGCATTTCTGGCACGAAGGCCGGCATGTCGGCCTGGTCGCGGCCAGCCAGTTGTTGCAGCGCCCGCCGGGGCAGAATAATCAAGAGACCTTGAAGGTGGTGGTGATCCGCGAGCGCGAGGCCGTGTACGGGATCGCCGTGGAGCGGTTTATCGGCGAGCGCACCCTGGTGGTGTTGCCGCTGGATGATCGCCTCGGCAAGGTCCAGGACATTTCCGCCGGTGCCTTGCTGGATGACGGCTCGGTGGTGCTGATCGTCGATGTCGAAGACATGCTGCGTTCGGTCGACAAACTGCTCAACACCGGCCGCCTGGAGCGCATCGCCCGGCGCAGCCAGCAGGCCACCGAGGCGCCGCGCAAGCGCGTGCTGGTGGTGGACGATTCGCTCACCGTGCGTGAACTGCAACGCAAATTGTTACTTAATCGTGGTTATGAAGTGGCTGTGGCGGTCGATGGCATGGACGGCTGGAACGCCTTGCGCTCCGAAGACTTTGACCTGTTGATCACTGATATTGATATGCCTCGTATGGACGGTATTGAATTGGTCACACTTTTGCGCCGTGATACTCGCTTGCAATCGTTGCCGGTGATGGTGGTGTCCTACAAGGATCGCGAAGAAGACCGACGCCGGGGACTGGACGCCGGCGCCGACTATTATCTGGCCAAAGCCAGTTTCCACGATGACGCCCTGCTGGACGCCGTGGTAGAGCTGATTGGGGGCGCGCGGGCATGAGGATTGCGATCGTCAATGATATGCCCCTGGCGGTGGAAGCCCTGCGTCGCGCCTTGAGTTTCGAGCCCGCGCACGAGCTGGTGTGGGTGGCCGGCAATGGCCTGGAAGCGGTGCAACGCTGCGCCGAGCTGACCCCGGACCTGATCCTGATGGACCTGATCATGCCGGTGATGGACGGCGTGGAGGCGACCCGCCGGATCATGGCCGAGACCCCGTGCGCCATCGTGATCGTCACCGTCGACCGCCAGGCCAACATGAGCCGGGTCTTCGAAGCCATGGGCCACGGCGCGCTGGACGTGGTCGACACGCCGCCGCTGGGCGTGGGCAACCCCAAGGATGCGGCGGCACCGCTGTTGCGCAAGATCCTCAATATCGGCTGGCTGATCGGCCAGCGCGGCAGCCGCGTGCGTGCCGAAACCGCGCCGCAGCGCAGCCCCGGAAAGCGTCAGAGCCTGGTCGCCATCGGCTCCTCGGCGGGTGGCCCGGCTGCCCTGGAAATCCTGCTCAAGGGTTTGCCCCGGGACTTTCCCGCCGCCATTGTGCTGGTGCAGCATGTGGATCAGGTGTTTGCCGCCGGCATGGCCGAATGGCTGAGCAGTGCCTCCGGCCTGCCGGTGCGCCTGGCCCGCGAGGGTGAACCGCCGCAGAGCGGCGTGGTGCTGCTGGCCGGCACCAACCACCACATTCGTCTATTGAAGGATGGCACGCTAGCCTATACCGCAGAGCCGGTGAACGAGATTTACCGGCCTTCGATCGACGTGTTTTTCGAAAGCGTGGCCAGCCACTGGAATGGCGATGCCGTCGGCGTACTGCTGACCGGCATGGGGCGCGACGGGGCCCAGGGCCTCAAGGTACTGCGTGAACAAGGATATTTGACCATCGCCCAGGATCAGCAGAGCTCTGCGGTGTATGGCATGCCCAAAGCGGCGGCGGCGATCGATGCCGCTGTTGAAATTCGCCCACTGGATAGAATTGCGCCCCGGTTGTTGGAGGTATTTTCGAAATGATCCTTACCCTCCACGGTGTTGGTTTGCAGGTGGTAATTCAGGTGACTGCACATGAATGATTTACAGATCGACGACATCAAGACCGACGAAAACGCCGCCATGGTGTTGCTGGTCGACGACCAGGCCATGATCGGCGAAGCCGTGCGGCGCGGCCTGGCTCATGAAGAAAACATCGACTTCCACTTTTGCGCCGACCCGCACCAGGCGATTGCCCAGGCGATTCGCATCAAACCCACGGTGATCCTGCAAGACCTGGTGATGCCCGGTCTCGACGGCCTGACGCTGGTGCGCGAGTACCGCAACCACCCGGCCACGGCGAATATCCCGATCATCGTGCTGTCGACCAAGGAAGACCCGCTGATCAAGAGCGCGGCGTTTTCGGCGGGGGCCAATGATTACCTGGTCAAACTGCCGGACAACATCGAACTGGTGGCGCGGATTCGCTATCACTCGCGCTCCTACATGACGTTGTTGCAGCGGGATGCGGCGTATCGCGCGCTGCGGGTCAGCCAGCAGCAATTGCTCGACACCAACCTGGTGCTGCAACGGTTGATGAACTCTGATGGGCTGACTGGGCTGTCCAACCGTCGGCACTTCGACGAATACCTGGAATTGGAATGGCGCCGGGCCATGCGTGATCAGACGCAGTTGTCGTTGTTGATGATTGATGTGGATTTCTTCAAGACCTATAACGACAGTTTTGGGCATGTCGAGGGGGATGAGGCGTTGCGCAAGGTTGCTGCGACGATTCGCGAGGCGAGCAGCCGGCCTTCGGATTTGCCGGCGCGGTATGGGGGGGAGGAGTTTGCTTTGGTGCTGCCTAACACATCGCCGGGTGGGGCGCGGTTGGTGGCCGAGAAGCTGCGGATGGCGGTGGCGGCGTTGAAGATTCCGCATATTGCGCCGGCTGAGGGGGCGAGTCTGACGATCAGTATCGGGTTGTCGACGATGACGCCGCAGCAGGGGACGGATTGTCGGCAGGTGATATTGGCGGCGGATAAGGGGTTGTATATGGCCAAGAATAATGGGCGGAATCAGGTGGGGATTGAGTAGGGATTTGTGTGTATATCCGTTATTCAGGTAACGGCTGCTTAGGGTTCCGCTCTTACAGCGGGTCACTTTTGGAAGGACCCAAAAGTAACCAAAAGGTCCTCGCCCCAACACTCGGCACCTCGCCTCCGGCTCGGTGTGCCCTCACTCCGG
>NZ_UTBG01000152.1 GCF_900580675.1 Pseudomonas viridiflava | reverse complement strand
CAACAGCTCGGGTTTCAAGGCCAGGGCGCGGGCGATGGCGACGCGTTGGCATTGGCCGCCGGACAGCTCACGCGGCAGGCGATCCAGGTAGCTGACCGGCAAATGCACCCGGCTGATCAATTCCCGCGCTGCCTGCTCGAGGGCGGGGCCTTTGAGCAGGCCGAACGACACCAGCGGCTCGACAATGCTGTCGAACACGGTGAAACGCGGGTCGAGCGCGGCGAACGGGTTTTGCTGCACCAGTTGCAGTTTCTGGCGCAACGGGCGGAAGTCGCGCCAGCTCAGCTCGGTGACGTCCTGTTGCTCGAACCAGACTCGACCCCGCGTGGGTTTTTCCAGGCCCAGGGCGATACGCAGCGCAGTGCTCTTGCCCGAGCCGGACTCGCCGACAATCGCCAGGGTTTGCCCGGGGTAGACCTGCAAACTGAGGTCTTCCAGCGCTATAAACGTCGGGTCCTCACCCTTGACCTTGGGTAGCGCGAATGTCTTGCCGACGTTTTGCAATTGCAGGATCGGCTGTTGCGTCGGGTCAATCCAGCCCAAGGGTTCACGACGTTTGGCGAACGCCGGTGCCGCGGCGATCAGTGCACGCGTGTAGTCGTGCTGCGGCGCAACCAGGATCTGGCGTGGCGGCCCTTGCTCAACCACTTGGCCTTGTTGCATCACCAGGATGCGGTCGGCGCGGTCGATGGCCACGCCGAGGTCATGGGTGATGATCAACAACGAAATCCCACGCTCACTGACCAGGCGCTGCAAGTGGTCGAGGATCTTGCGTTGCACCGTCACATCCAGGGCGCTGGTGGGTTCGTCGGCGATGATCAGGCGTGGGTTGCCGGCCAGGGCGATGGCGATCAGCACGCGCTGGCGCATGCCGCCGGAAAGCTCGTGCGGATACTGGCGCGCGCGCAGCACTGGCTTGTCGATGCCGACCTGTTGCAGCAGCTCGACAATGTCGGCGTCGACGCCGGGGTAGCGTTTGCCCTTGGCCAATACCAGCGCCTCGGCAATCTGCTGGCCGACGCGCAGGGTCGGGTTGAGGCTGACCATCGGGTCCTGGGGCACCAGGCCGATGGTGCGGCCGCGCAGGCTGCGTTTCTGGCGTTCGCTGGCGTGGGTCAGGTCGTTTCCGTCGACCCAGAGTTCGCCGGCGCTGATCTGCGCGTTGTCGGGCAACAGGCCGAGGATCGCGTTGGCCAGGGTCGATTTGCCCGAGCCGGACTCACCGACAATCGCCAGTGTCTCGCCCTGGGCGATGCTCAATGACAGGCGATTCACCGCCGGCTGGCCTGCTCGGTAACTGACGCTGAGTTGGCGAACATCAACCAAAGAGTGTTGGGTGCTCATCGCTGGATCTCCTCGAACGTGCGGGCGATATGGTTAAGGCTGAACACCACCGCGACCAGGAACAGGCCAGGCAGCAGCGACACCCAGGGTGCGGTGATCAGGAAATGCCGACCGTTGGCGATCAACGTGCCCCATTCCGCTGCCGGTGGTGCGGCCCCAAACCCAAGAAAACTCAAGCCGGCGGTGGCCAGGATCGCGGCGCCGAAGTCCAGGGTCGCGAGTACCGCCACCGGGCCCCAGGCGTTCGGCAGGATGTGCCGCAGCAGGGTCCGGCCCCAGCTGGCGCCACCCAGGCGCGCGGCTTCGACGTAAGGCAAGGTCTTGACCCGCAGCACTTCGGCGCGGGTGGTGCGGGCGAACCCAGGAATGATCCCCACGCCCACCGCAATGGCCACCGGCACCGTGCCGAAGCCGATGGCGGTAACGATTGCCAGGGCCAGCAACAGGCCGGGCAGGGCCAGCAAGACGTCGACAAAGCGCTGATTACCGCGTCGATCCGGCCACCGGCAAAGCCCGACAAAATGCCCAGGCCGAGCCCGCCCAACAGCGCGATGCCCACGGCCAGGAAGGCCGCCAACACCGACAGGCTCGAGCCGTAGACCACGCGGGTGTACAGGTCGCGCCCCAGCTCATCGGTGCCGAACCAGTGGGTGAGGTTGGGCGCGCTGAGCTTTACGGCGGGTGACGTGGCATAGGGGTCAAAGCTGGTCAGCAGGTGCGGCGCCACGGCCGCCAGCAAGGAAAACACCACGATCAGCAGTGCCAGGCTGAAACCCGGCCGCCGCAGCAGTGGCAACACCACCGCTGTCGCGCGTTGCAGGCGGCTGCGGCGGCGCCACAGCGGTTCGCTGCGGCGGGTGGGGAGGCTCAGGTTTTGCTCAAGGATGGTCATGGTTCAGGACACCTTTGGCGTATGGGAAATGCGCGGGTCGAGCCAGGGGTAGAGCAGGTCGACCAGCAGGTTGACCAGCACAAACGCCGCCGCCGACACCGCGACGATCGCCAGCACCACCGGGATGTCCTGGCGCAGCACGGCTTCCTGGGCCAGGCGGCCGATGCCGGAGCGCGCGAAGATGGTCTCCACCAGCACCGCGCCGGACACCGTGTTGCCGACTTGCAGGCCGATCAGCGTGAGGATCGGCAGCGCAGCGTTCTTGAACCCGTGCCGCGCCTGCACCTGGCCACGGCTCAGGCCCTTGGCGTAGGCGGTGACGATATACGACTCCCGCCATACGCCCTGGAAGCTGCGCTGCAGCACCTGGGCGTACACCGCCGCACTCGGAATCGCCAGGGTGATCGCCGGCAGAATCAGGCTTTCAAAACCGCGGCTGCCGGTGGCGGGAAACCAGCCGAGGCCGAAGGCAAACACCTGGATCAGCAGCAGGCCCATCCAGAACACCGGCACCGAAAAACCCAGGGATGGCAGCCGGGCCAGGGCTTTTTTCAACGGTTGCCAGCGGACATATGCGGTCAGGTAGGCCAGGCCGATGCCGCCGACCAGCGACAGCACAATCGCCAGGCCGGCCAGGGACAAGGTCTGTGGCAGGCGTTCGGCAAGCAGCTCGGCCACCGGGCGGTTCAGCGACAGTGACTGGCCGAAGTCACCGTGCAACGCGCCCAGCAGCAGGTCGACATACTGCTCGAACAGGCCCTTGTCCAGGCCGTAGTAGGCACGGGCCTTGGCCAGGTCCGCGACCGATAGCGAGTCGGCCTCCATGCCCGACGCGCTGAGCATGATCGACAGCGTGTCGCCGGGCAGCAAATAAAGGATGAAGTAGGTGATGCTGTACGCACCCCATAACACCAGCAGGGCCTGGCCGACGCGGCCGATCAGGTAGCGGCTCATGGCGTGCCGACCTCGATGTCACCCAGCAGCGCGAAGCCCTCGGCGGTCCAGCGGAAGTGCTTCACTTTGGCCGACGTGGCGGCTTGCCATACGCGCTCGTACACCGGGAACGCCGAACCTTCATCAATCAGCAAGTCCTGCAAATCGCCGTAGGCTGCCGCGCGTTGCGTGCTTTGAGTGGCGGTGATGCCGGCATCGAACAGGCCCTTGGCTTTGTCCAGTACCGCCGGTTCATAGAGGTTGGTAGCCAGGGTCGAGCTGTTGGCGGTGCGCGGGTCGAGGATGGTTTGCAGGATGATCGGGTCGGCGCGGGTCATGTAGTTGATGGTCAGGTCATAGTTGCCGGCCGAGTTGTTGGCGACCCATTCGGCGCGGGTGACCACGCTGAGCTTGACCTCAATACCGACCTTGCGCAGTTGATCCTGGAGCAGCACGTCGCCGGCGGTTTCGGCCGGGCTGATGTTGTAGCTGAGGCTCAGGCGCTTGCCGTTCTTCTGGCGGTAGCCGTCGGCGCCTTTGACCCAGCCGGCCTGGTCGAGCAAGCGTTCGGCACCTGCCGGGTCGTAGGCCAGCTTGTTGCCCTGGCTTTTGAAGTACGGCGTGGTGACATCGAAGATGCCGTCCACCACCGGGAATGCGGCGTTGTACACGGTGCTGGCGTAGCTCTTGCGGTCGATGGCTTTTTGCAGCGCCAGGCGCACTTGCTTGTCGGCCAGCGGGCGCTCGCCACGTGTGTTCGGGTACAGGTTCAGCGCAGGCCCTGGCAGCGAACGGCTCTGGATAGTCGCGCCCCTGGATTGGAACAGCTTCAGGTCGACTTCCGAGAACGGATTGCGCGGCCACAGGATGTCGGCCTTGCCTTGCAGGAACAGGCCGTTGCGCACGCTTTCTTCGGGGATGTAGCTGATGTCCACTGCATCCAGGTGTGCTTCACCCTGGTTTTTCATATTGGCCGAGGCCCAGGCGTAACCCTTGCGCTTGGTCAGGTGCGCGCCGACCTCCGGCGTATAGCTGGCCAGCACAAATGGCCCGGTGCCGATGATTTTGCCGAGGGAGCGCTCCTTGGCCGTCAGCGCATAAGAGGCGGGCGCGAGGATCGCCAGGTTGGTGGTCGACGTCGCCTGCAGGAACCCCGCGTTCGGCTTGGCCAGTACCAGTTTGACGGTGAAGTCGTCGACCACTTCGGCGTGGTCGAAGCCCGCCAGGTAGGTGGCGCCGAAGGTCGCCGGCAGTTCGTTGGCCAGCGCCTTGTCGCTGTCGAACGCGGCCTTCACCGCCTTGGCATCGAAGCGTTCGCCGTTGCTGAAGGTCACGTTATCGCGCAGGTGGAAGGTGTAGGTGAGTGCGTCGTCACTGATCTCCCAGCTTTTGGCCAGCCAGGGAATGATCTTGCCGGTGTCCGGGTCCTGGTCGGTAAGGGACTCGGCGACGTTGCGCAGCAGCACCCGGTGTTCAAGCCAGTAGACCTGGAACGGATCGACGCTGACCAGGGTGGTGTTGTCGCCGAAAAACGCGATGTTCAGGGTCTTGTTCGCCTGGGCCTGGTCACCCGAAGGTGAGCAGGCGGCCAGGCTCAAGGCCAGGGCGCACGGGGCCAGCAGACGGCTCATCAAGTTGGAGGTATTCAATGGGGTGCCCTCATGTGGCGATGCGTGTGCATGCAAGGTGTGGATCAGAAGTCGTAGGCGAGCTTGGTGTACCAGTAGCCGCCGCCCGGGTAGAACGGCGGGTTGCCGTAGGCCGCGAGGCCGAGGTTGCTGTACACCGCATGTTTGTCGGGGCGTACGTCGACGATGTTGGTACCGCCGATGCTCAGGGTGATGCTGTCGACGAAGGTGTAGCTCACGTCGAGATCGGTGATCCATTTGGCGCCGAAGCTGCGGTCGCCCGAGGGGTTGACCGCGAGGGTCTTGACCGCACCGTAGCGGGCCGTTTGCAGGCTGACCGCGAGGTCCTCGACCTTCCAGTTGGCGCCCAGGATCCACTTGGTCTTGGGCGACGCGTCGGTAAGGTCGCCCTGGCGATCACGGCCGACCAGGGTCACGCCCGAACCTGCCAGCGCAGTCGGCGTGTCGCGGGCGCCTTCGATGGTGGTCTTGTTCCAGTTGAACCCCAGGCTCCAGCGCACATCGCCCCAGGCATCCAGCGGCGTGGTGTGGTCGGCGACCACGTCGAGGCCACGGGTGCGGGTGTCGAAGGCGTTGGTGTAGTAGTTGACCCAGGTGCCGGTGGGTACGCCCTGGGCGGCGAGGATTGCGTTGATCGCGCCGTTGCCACGGTCGTAGATATTGCTGGTCAGGGCGATGCGGTCATCGATGTCGATCATGTAGGCATCGGCGGTGATGCTGGTGCGCGGCGCCGGTTGCCAGGTCAGGCCGAGGCCGAGGTTGCGTGACTTTTCCGGCTTGAGGTCATCGCCACCCAGCGCCTTGGCCAGGTTGCTGCCCGACGGGGTCAGGCGCGTGACGGCGGGCACCACGTTGCCGTTGGCGTCGACGGCCACGCGGTTGTCGGCCACGGTGTAGCCGATCTGCGTCAGGGACGGCGCGCGAAAGCCGGTGCCGACCGTGCCGCGAACGGCCACGGTGTCGGTCAGCTCATAGCGCGAATTCAGTTTCAGGCCGAAGGTATTACCCGAATCGTCGTCGTAATGTTCGATCCGGCCGGCCAGGTCGAGGTACCAGCGCTCGGTCAGGTCAAAGCCGAGGTCCAGGTAGCCGGCGTAGTTGTTGCGGATCAGGCTGACTTCATCTTCGG
>NZ_UTBG01000161.1 GCF_900580675.1 Pseudomonas viridiflava | reverse complement strand
CGACTGATCAGCCTGGGCGGTACCACCGAAGCGGCCATCTGGTCGATCGCTCACGAGATTGGCACGGTAGCAGCTAACGCCCGAAGCATTCCCTATGGCACGCCCCTGGCCAACCAGCAGTTTTATGTGCTGGACGGGCTGTTCCAGGACCGGCCGGATGGCGTGGCCGGTGAGCTGTTTATCGGCGGCGTCGGCCTGGCGGACGGCTATTTGAATGACCCGCAGCGCACTGCCGAGCGTTTTATCCATCACCCACACAGTGATGCACGGCTGTATCGCAGCGGCGATTTCGGGCGTTACCGCGCCGATGGCGAGATCGAGTTTCTCGGCCGCGAAGACACCCAGGTCAAGCTGCGTGGCCATCGCATCGAACTCAGCGAGATCGAAAGCCTACTCAATGAACACCCGGATGTGGCCCACAGCGTGGTGCTGCTGAGCGGCGAGGACGCGCTGGAACGACGGCTCGCCGCATTCGTCGAAGCGCGCCACCTTAACCTTGGCGGTGACACTGCGCCCTTGGCCGCCTGCGCACTGGCCTGTGGTGCCGAGGCGACTCAGGACCTGGACCGCGCGCTGTTCGCTGAATGGGTGGCGATGGCCAACCGAATCGCGCTGCTGGATATCCTCAAGACCCTGCGCGACGCCGGCCTGTTCGGTGATGCCCGGGCCCGGCACACCCTCGCCGAGGTGCAACGGCAATGCCACGTGGCCACAGCCCATCAGCGCCTGATGCGGCGCTGGCTCAAGGCGCTGGTCAATGAAGGCTGGTTATTGCAAGACGCCGACGTTTACCGCTTGGGCGCAGCCCCGGGTGCCGAGCAAAGCGTGCAGTGCTGGCAGGCGATGAACGCACTGGAAAAGCGCCTTAACTATGGCGCCGAACTGCTGCGCTACTTGCAGCAATCCAGCGCCTGCCTGGCACAATTGCTCAGCGGCGAAATCGACCCGCTGGCGCTGCTGTTCCCCCAGGGCAGCATGGACACCGCACTGGCGGCCTATAACGAAAACCTGTTGATGCGCTGCATGAACCAGGTGATCTGCGCCAGCGCCCAACAGATTGCCCGCGAACGCGCCGCCCTAGGCAAACCGCTGCGGGTGCTGGAGATCGGTGCCGGTGTGGGCGGCACCAGCCGTGACCTGATCCCGGCCCTGGATGGCTTTGCGGTCGACTATTTATTCACCGATGTCTCGACCTTCTTCATCAATGAAGCACGGGAGCATTTCGCCGACCGTCCGTGGGTGCGTTTCGGCCTGTTCGATATCAATGCCGATGCGTTGCCCCAGGGCCTGAACGCCGGCAGTTGGGACCTGATCGTGTGCGCCAATGTGCTGCATAACGCCCGGCATGCGCCGACAGTGTTGAACAACTTGCGCGAACTGGCTGCACCCGGCGGGCATCTGCTGGTGATGGAGGCCACTCGGGAAATCCTGTCGTTGCTAACTTCCATGGAGTTCAAGGAAGGCCTGGATGGCTTCACCGACGTGCGTGCCGGCAGCGACCAGACCTTTATCAGTCGTGCCCAATGGCAAGGCTTGTTCAGCGACGCCGGTGCCGAGTTGGTGGCTGCCTGGCCCGAAGCCAGTGATGTACTCGACTGCGCGGGGCAGACCACCTTTGTCACGCGCTTCCCGGCACGCCGTGCCGAGCTGTCTGGCTTGCAGTTGCAGGACTATCTGCAACAACGGCTGCCCGGTTACATGGTACCCAGCCAATTGCAGGTGGTGGAAAGCCTGCCACTGTCGGCCAATGGCAAGGTCGACCGCGCGCGCCTCGCCCAGCGCTTGCAGGCCCAAGGCGCCGGTGTGATGGACAGTGGTGAAATGCCGCAGACCGAGCTGGAACAGCGCATCGCCCAGTTGTGGAGCCAGGCGTTGGGGTGTGCGGAACTTGCCCGTGACCAGGACTTTTTCGCCGCCGGTGGAGACTCGCTGTTGGTGGCGCAGATCGTCGCGAAGATGCGCGAGCAACTGCCGGAAACCGCCGATTGGGAATGGGACCGCCTGCTGCGCGAAGTACTGCGTGAGCCGACGGTCAAGGCGATTGCCGCACGCTTGCAGGCCGCGCCGACAGCCCTGGCCGCCGATACCGCTGAAAACGCGTCGCCGCTGAGTGTCTTGGCGCCCGCACGTGACCCGGCCTGCACCACCGTACATGTGCTGGTGCATGATGGCAGCGGCACGCTCGCGCCCTACCGGGGTTTACTCGCGGCGCTACGCCAGGCACCGCAGCGTCAGGGTGCGATCCTGGGGCTGAGCCTGCTGGATCAGGTGCAGTATCTGGACCGTGATGCCGAGCACTTGATCGAGCAACTCGGCGCCCATTACGCGGGCTATCTGCTCGCCCAAGGCAACCTGCGCTTCGAACTGGTGGGTTACTGCATGGGTGGGCTGCTGGCCACCGAAGTAGCCCGCTGCCTGTTGGAAGCCGGTGCGCAGGTGGGCACTGTGAGCATCATCAGCAGTGATCGTTTCCGCTATGAAATAGCCGACGAGCTGCTGCTGGAGCGTGCCTTTGGCCGCTTGCTCGGCGCCGATATCCAAGCGGCCGGCCATGCGGTTGACGATGCAGGCCTGCAAGGCGCCCTGGTGCATTTGATTGAGCGCCATGGCCGGCAATTACCCGAGAACTGCCTGCAACAACTGGACGGTGAATGGGCACCGATCGCCGCCAGTTACCGCCAACTGGCTCAACAACCCAGCGACCAGCGCCTGCAAGCCTTGGCGGCCCAGGTGCAGACCCAGGCCGAGCCGATGCCCGCCGAGCAGGTACAGGCGTTGTTCCAGGTGTTCCGCCACAGCCTGAACGCCGTGGCGCGCTATCAACCTGCACCGTTTACCGGTGACTTACGCATATTGCTTGACGATGAAACCCTGCATTTCCTGCCCGGTTTACAGGGCGATATGCGCGGTTTCTGGAATGACCTGGCCCTGGGCAGCATCAGCCTGCAAAACATCAGTGGCGACCATTTGTCGTGCATGCAGACACCGCACCTGGGCCGGTGGCTGCCGGCGCTGCTGGGCAATGAGGTTGCGTCATGAGTCGGCCATGGGTGGGATTGATCGGCGCCGGGGGTGCCGTGGGTGGCGCGGCATTGGCGCAGTTGCTTGAGTACCCTGAGCTGCGGGTACGTGCGGGCCAGCGTCGGCCGCAGAGTTGGCCCGAGGGCGTAGAAGGTTACGCGCTCGACCTGTTCGATGACTTGGCCCTGGCGCAGTTCTGCGCGGGCTGCCAGGTGGTGCTCAATTGCGCGGGGCCGTCCTGGCAAATCGGAGATCGGGTGGCGCGGGCGGCCCATGCGGTCGGGGCCAGCTATGTCGATGCGTTCGGCAATGCGGCGCTGTTGGCCGCGCTGCAAGGCGCTCGACAGGCGTCGATCATTGGCGCGGGGGTATTTCCCGGGCTCAGTGCCCTGTTGCCGCATTGGCTGGCCAGGCGTGGTTTCGACCGGGTCGACAGCCTGCAGATCCATGCCGGTGGCCGCGAACATTGCAGCCCTGCGGGAGGTGCAGATGTATTGCTCAGTGCCCTGGGTGGTTTCGGCACGCCCAATGCGCAATGGCGCGATGGCCGGGTGCAGGCACTAATGGTGGAACCGCAGGCTCAACATCTGCCGGGGTTTCCCGAAGCGGTGGTTTGCAGTGCTTACCTCACCGATGAATTGCAGCGCCTGGCACGCACCTTGGGAGTCGCGCAGGCGAGTTTCCATAATGTGTTCGATCATGGGGATATCCCGGCGTTGATCTCCACGTTGTGCCAACGCCTGAGCCAGGACCTGGGCGCCCTGCCCCAAGCCGTCGCGCAATTGGTCCAGGCGGCCGAACTGCAATTGCTGGGGCGGCGCGCCTACTACCGGCTGACGGTGGAACTGTCGGGTTGGCGCGGCGACCAGCCGCTGCGTCAACGCGCGGTGCTGAGCAGCGCGGACAGCTACGGCCTGAGCGCAACCGTGGCGGTGTGTGCGACCTTGCAGCTATTGGACGACCCGGCCTGGCGTGGCGCCCATTGGGCCGGTGACTGCCTAGCGCCGGAGTCGGTGATTGAGGCGCTGCAAGCCGGCAGCGCGTGCCAGGCGCTGAGTATCGTCAACCTGACGAGCGCAAGCCTCAGCCTCGAAGAAGAAGGCGTGTTATGAGCCGTGTGTTACGTGTGATCGTCTGCGGCACCACCTTCGGCAATATCTACCTGCAAGGCATCGCGCGGCTGCCGGCGCACTATCGGCTGGTCGGCATTCTTGGGCGTGGCAGCGAGCAGTCCGAGGCCTGCGCCCGGCGCTGGCAGGTACCGCTGTATCGGCGCGTCGAAGATTTACCTGAAGTAGACCTGGCCTGTGTCGCCGTGCGCTCGGCGGTGGTGGGCGGCAACGGCACCGAGCTGGCCAAGGCGTTGCTGGCGCGGGGTATTTCAGTGGTCCAGGAGCACCCGGTGCATCACGATGAAGTCGCCGACTGCCTGCGCCTCGCGCATCGGCAGGGCGTGTTGTACCGGCTCAATCCGTTTTACAGCGACCTGGCGCCGGTACGTTGTTTTATCGACGCAGCGCGCCATGTGTTGAGCCAGCGCGAAGGCGTGTACATCGACGCCGCGTGCAGTGTGCACGTGCTGTTCCCCCTTGTGGAAATGCTCGGCCAGGCCCTTCGTGGCCTACGCCCCTGGGCGTTCGAATTGCAGGCGGGCACGTTCGGGCCATTTGTCAGCGTGATCGGCAATCTGGGCGGCTTGCCTTTGCATCTGCGCGTGCAAAACCAGTTGCACCCCGGCGACCCGGATAACCACACGCAGTTGCTGCACCGCATTGTGCTGGGCACCAGCGGCGGCACCTTGAGCCTGACCGACACCCACGCCAGCGTGCTTTGGAGCCCACGCGCCCATGTGCAGCGCAATGCCCAGGGTGTGCTGCAAATGGATGGCGACTCGCCGGCCCTGGATCTGGCCGTCAGCAGCCTCATCAGCCACGCGCAGCCACTCACCCTGCGCGAGGTGTTCAGCGAGCTATGGCCTGCAAGCATCGCCGAGGCCCTGCTGCGCGTACACCATGCGTTCGGCCAGCCCGGCGACGCGGCCCTGGCACAGTTCCAGCTGGCCTGCTGCAAGGCCTGGCAACAACTGGGGGCGGTGCTTGGCCCCGCCCAATCCATCCATCCCGAACCACCGGTACCGCTGGACCTGCATGCCTGGGCCAGCGACTCAAGGAACCTGCCTTGTGTTAAATGAAATCCTGCACCTGCAACAGCATCAGCAACGTTGGATCCGCCGCTTGGAACCACGCCCCTCTGCACGCCTGCGTTTGTTCTGCCTGGCGCATGCCGGGGGAGGCGCACGTTTTTTCGCCGAGTGGGCACGTTTGCTGCCGCCGAGTATCGAGTTAATTGCCCTGCAATTGCCCGGGCGTGAGGAGCGGATCAACGATCGGTTGATTGATCAGATGCGCCCTCTGGTCAACGGGCTTGCGGCGGTATTGCCGAGCTGGCTAGACCGGCCCTATGCAGTGTTCGGCCACAGCATGGGCGGGGCGGTCGCGCACGAGCTGTGCTTGGCTGTACAGCGCCAGGGGCTGCGCATGCCGACGAGTCTGATGGTATCCGGTCGTGAGGGGCCAAATCGCCAGCATGGCGGCGATTTGCATCTGGCGGAGGATGAGCGCTTGCTGATGGACATATTTGAACTGGGCGGCAGCCCTTTGGCGCTGCGCGATTCGAAGGAGTTGCAGGCGATGGCGCTACCGATCCTGCGCAACGATTACAAGTTGATCGAGACCTATCGACCGGACCCGCTGCGAGAGCGTTTGCGGGTGCCGGTTGAGGTGTTTGTAGGGAGCGATGATCCTGAGTTGAACCCTGGAGATGCGCAGGCTTGGGAAGATGAAACCGAACTGGATATGCGCCTGCACCGCTTTGAGGGAGGACATTTTTATCTGGTGCCGCAGCGCCAGGCGCTGTTGCAGTGTATCGCGCGCTGCCTTGGCGCGAGTCACCTGCAAGCAGTGGAGATGCCCTAGGGCGCAGTCAGTAAGCGGGCTTGTGCCCGCTTACACAATCAACTCGATGGGCATCAGCTAGTGATCGGTAGCGTCCAGCCCCAGCTCTTGAGTGCTGCGCCGAACATACCAAAGCATGACCAGCGCTATACCCAAAGCCCCAAGCCCCACCGCCAGCCCACCGGCATAACCAACACTGGCAGCCACACCAATCGCCACCGACGACACCAGAATTTCCCCAAGTGTCTGCAACCCCTGGAACACCGAACAATCAGTCCCCGGCTGTTCGCCCAACTGCGCAAATCGCATCGCCAAGGTATACGACGCCACACTCGTCACACCAATCCCAAGCCCGCCAATAAGCGTGGCCACCGCCACATAGCCGATGGCCGACCACGCCGGCTGCAACACCAACCCCAGCCACAACAACCCGGCACACACGACCATTGCCAGGCCGATCAGTAACGTGTCCCAACGCGACATCCGGCGCAGCAGCAATCCGGCGAGGCCGCAGCCGACGATGATGGTCAGCACCTGCCCAACCCCGGCCAACACGCCCACGTCACACACAGACTACCTCGCGTCCACCAGGATCA
>NZ_UTBG01000241.1 GCF_900580675.1 Pseudomonas viridiflava | reverse complement strand
TGCAGCCGGGCGAACTGGGTCTGGAAGCGGTAGCTGTAATTCAGCTCGTTGACCAGCGCGCGGCGTTCATGCGCCACCTGACGTACCTTCCACTGGCTGCGGCTGTCGAGCAGCGCCAGTTGACGGTCATCCCAGCCCCATTCGCGGGTCAGGCGCTCCATCAATTGCCGCTGCCAGCTGTTGCTGCGCTGGCGGGCGGGACCTGTCAGTTTTTTGTTGACCTTCAGGTACAGACTGCGCCGGACCAGCTCCAGGCGCTCGGTTTCCTAGCGGGCCAGCAGGTGCTCTTCAATGCGGCGATACACGACCATGTAGGGGTCGAGCTCGTCCAGGTCCAGTTGATTGGCAAACACCGCCTGCTTGAAACGCAGGCTCAGGCACTGAACGGCAGGATGCTCGCTGGAGTACACCTCGATCAACAACAGCTTGAGCACTGACTTGTAGGGTGATTCGATGCCTTTGAACAACTGCCACAGGCCCGCACCGACGAACTCCGCAGGCGGGATCTGCGCCATCGGGCCATGGTCGATGACCTCGTCTGCGCGGATGAATCGCTTGGACAGCAAGGTGTGGGTGTAGTCCTCGTACCCCTGCTCTTCATAGACAGGCACCAGCCACCACATCGG
>NZ_UTBG01000149.1 GCF_900580675.1 Pseudomonas viridiflava | reverse complement strand
GTCACGGTGTTTAACGCCGATGGCAGCCAGGAAGTCTACGTGCATGACCAGCGCGCGCGGCTGGTGCAGCGCATCGATCCGGATGGCGCTGAGCACTTCAAATCCTACGACGACAAAGGCCGGCTGACCGTCGAGCAGGACCCGTTGGGGGCGGTGACGGCGTATCAGTATGACGACGCCGGGCGCTTGGTAGCGCTGTTTCCGGGGGATGACGAGCCGACGTCCTACGAGCATGACAACGGTTTCGTACGGGTGGTACGGCGGGGTGAGGCGGCTTGGAC
>NZ_UTBG01000080.1 GCF_900580675.1 Pseudomonas viridiflava | reverse complement strand
AGTCTATTCCCCCCGAAGCTATACACCTTCAGGAGCCCCCGCATGAACCTCGAACACCTCACCGAACGCCTGCACCGCATCCGCGATAAGAACGACTGGAAGCAGTTCCACAGCCCGAAAAACCTGGCCATGGCCGCCAGCGTGGAAATGGCCGAACTGGTGGAAATTTTCCAGTGGCTGACCGAGGACCAGTCCCGCCAGCTACCCGCCGACACACTCGCGCATGCCGGGCAGGAAGTCGGCGATATCGTGCTGTACCTACTGTTGCTGTGCAGTGAGCTGGGGTTGGACATGAACGAGGTGGTGCGCGCCAAACTGGCCGACAGCGAGCGGCGGTTTGCCCATGAGTGACCGTCATTTCGACCAGTTGGCCACGCGCTTCGCAGAGAAAATCTACGGTGGCGCAAAAGGTGCAATTCGCCTGGCAGTGCTTCAGGCCGACCTGGTCGAAACCCTGCCGGATCGCCCGTTGCGCGTGCTGGATATCGGCGCAGGCCTGGGGCATATGTCGCTGTGGCTCGCCGAGCGTGGGCATCAGGTGACCCTGGCCGAGCCTGCCGGGCCGATGCTCGACGGCGCGCGCCAACGCTTCGCCGACGCCGGGCAGACGGCGACCTTTATCCACGCGCCCTGGCAAGACTTGCTTGGCCAGCTCACCGAACCCTACGACCTGGTGCTGTGCCACGCCGTGCTGGAATGGCTGGCCGAGCCCCACGCGATCCTGCCGGTGCTGCACCAACTGACGGTGCCCGGTGGCTGGCTGTCGCTGGCGTTCTATAACCGCGATGCGCTGATTTATCGCAATTTGCTCAAAGGCCACTTCCGCAAAATGCGCAAGAACGACATGGCCGGCGAGAAGCAAAGCCTTACCCCGCAACAGCCGCTCGACCCGCGAGAGTTGGCGGCGCAACTCGCAGGGCTTTGGCAGGTCGAAAGCCAAAGTGGTGTCCGCGTATTTCACGACTATATGCCGGTGGAATTCCAGGCCCGCGCCGATTTGCAGGAACTCGTGGAGATGGAACTCGCTCACCGTCGTCACCCAAGCTTTGCGGGGCTTGGGCGTTATTTGCACTGGATCTGCCGTCCGGTATAAGCGGCCCAGTCTGCGGAGGTCGAAATGCGTCGTCTCTGTTTGGTCTTGATGTCCCTTGGATTGGCTGCCTGTTCCAGTCCCAACCCCTATGTGGCCGCGTCCGCGCCGCTCCCGCCCGCCCCGGCGCAGGCGGCCAACACCTTTGATGCCAGCGCTTACCCGGCGCCGGTGCGCGACTATGGCGCCTACCGCAATTGGGCCTGGCGCAATGGCCAGCTCCCGGCGGGCACGGCGTGGGCGGATTCGGCGCAAGTGGCCGAGGCGGTCAGCGGCGCGCTCGACCAGCGTGGCCTGCGCCCGTTGCATGACAATCGCCCTGCGGACCTTTTTGTAAGCGCAGATGTGCGACTGGAGAAGCGTCTCAAGCAAGTCCAGGATGACTACGGCTACGGTTACGGCGGGTATAACCGCTATGGCAACGGCTATGGCATGTACAACTCGGTGCCGATTGTGCGCACCTATGAGGTCCAGGTCGTGGTAGTTCGCGTCAACCTGTTCGATGCCCGCACGGGGCAGCCGGTGTGGAGTGCCAGCGCAGAAACCGGCAGCCAGGGCAGCCTCAGTGAGCGGGGCGATGCGTTGCGCCAGGCGGTGCAAAAAGCTATGACGGCGTATCCTCCCAGTTAACAGCTATTCTCATCTGATGCTCTGCTCGCTCTTTGGAGAACAACCATGCTTCGTCGTATCGCAACGCTCGCTTTTGTCGTGCTGCTGGGCGGTTGCCAGACCAGCCAGGTCAACCACGATTTTGATGCCAGCCGAGACTTCGGCGCCTACCGCAGCTGGGCCTGGAAAAACCCGGCCCTGCAATACCGCCCCGATGACCCACGCATCAAGAGCGACCTGACCGAACAACGCATCCGCCAGGCCGTGGGTGAGCAACTCGACCAACGCGGTCTGCGCCCAGCGGCAGCCGGCACCAGGGCTGACTTGAACGTACAGGCCTACCTGATCGTCGAAGATCGCCAGCAACAAGTCACCACCAACTACGGCGGCGCCTGGGGTGGCCCGTGGAATGGCTACTGGGGCGGGCCGATGTACAACGAAACCCGTAACGTCACCTACAAAGTGGCGACCATCCAGATCGACCTGCTCGACGGCAAGGACGGCAAGCTGGTGTGGCGCGGCAGTGACGAGCAAATGATGGCCACCTCGCCCAATCCACAGGACCGCGACAAGGCCATCCGCAGCACGGTCACCCGCGTTCTTTCCAGCTACCCACCGCATTGATACAGCTGGCCAGCGCACTCCTTTAGCCTTGTCTACACTCCACAGCAACGACGGAGAGTAAGTGCTAAGGAGTGCCTGATGTCTCCCCGACTTGGTTCAAGGCAGCGTGGTGCGATTGGCTTGATGGCGGCAGGCACCCTGGCGGTGGCCCTGGTGTTCATGTTGCTGGCGGTAGACAGCGGCCGGCTGTACCTGGAAAAACGCAAATTGCAGTCCATCGCCGACACCTCGGCATTGGAGGCCGCCGGCCGTGGCGGCCTGTGCAGCCCCTCGACCACCGCCAACGACTACGCCACCCAGAACGCCACACGCAACGGTTTCACCGTGGTTGCCGGTGACAACAGCCGTGGCCTGGCCGTGACCTGCGGCGCTTTGGTCACCAATGCCGGCAATATCCGCGTGTTCACCGCCGACCCAACCAAAAACGATGCCATCCGCGTGGTCGCGACCAGCAGCGTGGCAACCAGTATCGCCAGTGGTATCTGGAACATGTTCAGCGGCACGCCGGTGTCCACCCAGATGACGTTGAGTGCAACCGCCGTGGCCGCGTATGCGCCGCCGGTGGCGCAGCTGACGATTCGCAGCAACCTGGGCACGATCGATTCATCAAAGTCCGACGTTTTGAACCTGGTGATCGGGCGTCTCCTGGGCGGCACGCTTTCCCTGACGGCAGCCGGTTGGAGTGGTTTGGCAGGCACGGACCTGAACCTGCTCAGCTATCTGGACCAACTGGCGCTCCAACTGAACGTAAAGGCCGGTGACTACAATGCATTGCTGGGCACGGCGGTGTCTGCCAACGGTCTGATCGATGCCGCCGTCAAGGTCCTGCAAAAAAACGGAGCAGTGGCGACCGCCGTTGTTAATGACGCGCTCAAGGTCCAGGCGATCGCGCCCAATGCCAAGCTGCTGACCGTTGGCGATCTGTTGAAGATCGCGACGGGCACCCCGACGGCAGCTTTGAATACTAATGTTCAGTTGTTTCAGTTGCTGCAGACGGCGGCGCAGCTTTCCAGCAGCAAGAACGCGGTCAACGCGGCAGCTCAGTTGAATATTCCATTGATAGGGAATGTTTCAGTCCAAACCAAAGTGATTGAACCTCCCCAGCTGTCGGCTGTTGGCAACCCAGCAAAAGCTAAGGCAGGTCTATTGAAGAGCCCGCCGACAGATCAGATTTTTGTGCGCACGGCACAGGTTCGTACAGTTGTGTCCATTCAGCTGCCAGTGTTGAACGCCGTGAATGATTTGACGTCTGCTGTTTCCGCTTTGACTGCCCCCGTAACAGGCGTGGTCAATAACCTTTTACACCTGAATCTCGTGGGCCTGTTGGATCCGCTTCTGTGCGCGATATTGAAACCTTGTGATCATACCGATGTGCAATTGCTGAATGGTCTGGACATCAACATTGAAGTTGCCAGTGCATCTGCCTACGTCACGGATTTCAGCTGTGCGAGTCCTGCGACGAAGTCATTGACCGTTCAGTCGAGCACTGCGGTGGCGGACGTGTCGGTCGGGAAAGTTGATCAGTCGACCGCATTCTCCTCCGCAACAGCGGCTACTGTTCAGCCACTCGCACTCGTTGATATCGGCATACAGACGTGCACGGGGATTTTTGGGTGTGCACCGCGCAAAGCCGGCGCAGGAGGGAGTTTGTTATTGTCGGTTGTCCATGCAAAGGTTGGGGGGGCAAATCAGAGCATGTTGTTTTCGCCTGTCAATGAAATGAACCAGGCGCCGACCTATCAGTCAGCTTTAGCCACTACTAACGTGGTTGGCAGCCTGGTCAATACGTTGGGTGCGATTCAAGTGACGTATGCACCACCGCTTACCGGCAGCGTGTCGCCGGGTGCGCTTTCCGGCGTATCGGGCTTGCTCACAACTATCACCAATACGTTGATTACGGCGGTCAAGAAAATTCTATCGCCCGTGCTTGATCCGATCGTGAATGGCTTGCTCAGTGCTTTGGGAGTTACTGCGGGCAACGCCGAAGTCGGCGCCAACCTCACCTGCCATATGGGCCGCGCCTACCTGGTGATCTAAACCACCGGCAGTTCCACACAGAACCGTGCGCCTTGCTGCCCGTTGACCACGCTCAAGCGCCCGCCCATGTTTTCCACAATCCCGTAGCTCACCGACAGCCCCAGGCCCGTGCCCACGCCAATCGGCTTGGTGGTAAAAAACGGCTCGAAAATCCGCTCCAGCAACCGCGGATCAATGCCGCCGCCGTTGTCCTCCACCCAGATGCGTACATGCCGGCTGTCGTGCTCGCAATGCAGCGCGATCCAGGGCCGGAACTCCGGGTCTTTTTCGTGTTTGCTCAACAGCGCATCCCGCGCGTTGACCATCAAGTTGATCAGCACCTGTTCCAGCTGGTCGACGTAGCCTTTGACCTGCACGCTGAAGTCGGCTGGCGTGACGCGCAGTTCGACGCCCTTGCCGCGCAGGCCTTCGCTGAGCATCGAGAGCGTGCCTTCAATGGCCTGCGAGGGGTCGAAGGGCTGCTGTTCGATTTCCGAACGGCGGCCAAACACGCGCATATGGTCCACCACCCGTGCCGCGCGTTGCACCTGGGCGTCGATACGCTGGAGTTTTTCGGTGAGGTAATCGATCTGTGCGTCGCCGTTGCTCAAGCGCTTGAGCACATTGACGATGGCCATGCGCATCACGTTCAGCGGCTGGTTGATCTCATGGGCCAGGCCCGTGGCCATTTCGCCGAGGGTGGCCATCTTGGCGCTTTGCGTCAGTTGCTGCTGGGAGCGGCGGACTTCGGTGTTGTCGCGGCCCACCGCTTGCACCTCCACCAGCGTGCCGTTTTCGTCAAATACCCCACGGTCCGACCACACCCACCAGGCGTGCTCGCGCCCGGGCAGTTCGAGGCTGATTTCGGCGGTGCTGACCGGGAATTCCGGGCTCAGTTGACTGATGCGCTGCACAAACGCCTGGCGTTGTTCATCCGACAACCAATGGCCGAGATTCTGCCCCGGTAACTGCGCCGGCAGGCATTCCAGGTAGTTGGCCAGCGGCGTATTGCCAAACGTCAGGGTCAGGTCCGGCTGATAGCGGCAGATCATCGCCGGGGAGTCTTCCACCAGGATGCGGTAGCGCTCTTCACTTTGTTTGATCTGCTCGGCGGCCAGGGTTGCGTCGGTCACGTCCAGCCAAAGGCCGACGGCCTCGACCGGCAGCCCAAGGTCGTCCCGCAGCAACTTGGCTTCATCCAGCAGCCAGTGATAATTGTCATGTTTGTCCCGCACCCGGTAACGGCTGCGCACATTGCCCTCGCGCAGGAGTCGGCGGGTGCGTTCGAAGTAAAGGTCGCGGTCTTCGGGGTGGACCAATGACGCCAGGCGGTCGTGGTCGCAGTCGGCGAGGGTCCAGCCGAGCAGCGGCAGCAGGCTGTCGCTGAAGAACGCCGGGTGCAGGGCGCCGCTGTCATAACGCTGCACGTAGATCACCGCCGGTGAGCTGGCGATCAGGTTATCCAGGCGCGCATGGGCGGCGGCGGCTTGCAGCTGCTGGTTCTTGATGTCGCTGATGTCGAGCATGAAGCCGATCCAGCGCCGGTTGTCACCCACCCCCAGCACTTGGCCTTGTACGCGGTACCAGATGGGGTGGTCGGCGTCGGTGCGCTGCAGGCGCACGCTGCTCAGCAGGGGTTTGCCCAGGGCTTGCAGGTCGTGCAGGCGACTGTTGAGTTCCTCGCGGTCAGCGGGGTGAATCAATTCCAGCCAGAGCTCCAGCGGCTGGCGGGTCGCGCCATCTTCCTGGCCCAGGCTGCGCAACAGTTGCGGGGCCAGCTGGATTTCCTGGGTCGCGGGCAACAATTCCCACCAGCCGGTGCCGAGCAGGCCTTGCAGGGCTTCCATGCGGTCCAGCTGCTGATGGTAGTGCTGCTCGCGCAGGCGGTTCAGCAGCGGGGCGGCGAGGGCGGCGGCGAGGTCCAGCCAGTCCTGGTCGAGGGTGTGCGGCTCGCCGCTATAAAAACCGCAGAGCAACCAGGCGGCGACGCCCTGGCCGTCGCGATAGGGCACGAGCAGCCCGTCCGCGTTGCCGAACACGCTGTACAGGCGCGGGTTGTCGCTACGCCCGTCGGCCAGGCTCAGCGGTGTATTGCCGTTGACGCTGTCCAGGCGGGTGCCCAGGTGTTGGCCGGTTTGCCACAAGGCCGGGGCGTCGTGGGCGGCGTATTGGCTGTAGATCCGCCAGCCGTGGTCTTCTTCATCGAGCAAGGCCAGGGCGACACAGGGGATTCGCCAGCGCTGGGCGACACTGCGCAGATGCTCGTTGAGTACCTCGGGCAAGCGGTTCAGGCTGCACACCCGCAGTTGCTCACCCATCCGGCAGGCCAATTGATGGTTCTGCTCGCGGTGCTGGGCCTGTCTCCTGCCGGTGAGCAAGTCACCGACATCCAACAGGTGCAGAACCCAGCCGTCACCGTCGGGCTCGACCCAGCCGCGGGTGTGCAGCACCTGGCCGGCTACCCCGTGGAAGTCCAGGTCCAGGCTCTGGTGCTGCCAGTCGGCAGGAGTGCCTTCGATGCTCAGGGCGCTCTCGGCGCACAGCAGTTCCAGCAGCGCCGGCCCGGCCTCGGTGAAGGCGTGCGTCGCCAGCTGTGAGCGCAGGGTGCCGCTGATGTTCAGCACGTGGCCATGCTGACCCAACTGCAGATGCAGCCCTGGCGCGGGTGCGTTGGACGTTTCGAGGGCCAGGGCGCTGGTGCGGCCCAGCAGGCGCCCGAAGAGGTTATCCCCCGAGGTCAAAACTGCAGGCTCGAACGGGCGGTCAGCGAGGCGGGCAAGCTCGGCACCGTGCCGACACCGGGGATCACCAGCGCCGGGAACACCGAATAGAGGTTGGACGTGGGGTAACTGATCGCGACCGTCAGCGTGGTGCCGGTGTAAGTGGAGGTGATGTAGTCGCTGGAAAACTGGAAACTGGCGGGGATCCAGCTCAACTGGCTCACCACGGTGTCTTTCGCGCTCTTCTTAAGCTGCGTTTCGTAGGCGGTGCCTGCGGTGACCGGGTCCACAGACATCGACTGGCGCACCGCTTCGGCGGTCGCCTGGTTGAAGGACTGCATCAACAGCAGCGGCAAGCTATAGCTGATCAAGCCATAGAACACAGCAAAAAAGATCCCGAAGACCAGGGCGAACTCGATCGCCGCAGCACCTTTTTGCTTCCTGGGGAGGCCCATTTTCATGACTGCGTCTACCCTGACGGCTACTACCTGATATCAGCATAGAATCAATCAGCGAAAAGGGATGTTTTTTACGTGACTCATGGCTTGGTAATTGTGCTTTGGCTGGTGGTGTGCGCGGTTCAGGATATGCGCCAGCGGCAGATAGCCAATGGGCTGACACTTGGGGGTGGGCTACTGGCGCTGGTCTATGTGCTGTGGACCGGGTCTACGTGGATGGGCGCGCCAGCGGCTGACGGTGGCTGGTCCCTCGCCCTGGCGCTGCTGCTGACGCTGCCGGGTTATGCCATGGGCCGCTTTGGCGCCGGCGACGTGAAATTACTGTCTTCGTTGGCCCTGGCGTCCAATGCTGACTATTTATTGGGAACTCTGATCGGTGCCGGCATTGCGCTGGGCGCGTGGGCGTTGCTGGCGCCTCGGGTGGGGTCGCTTATGAGTCAACGACTTAGAGCGCAGCTGTGTAGCCCGGCCTCGCATGCGTCAACAAAACAGCCTTTTGCACCTTTTGTTTTGACAGGTTTCGCGGCGTGCTGGTATTGGATCCATTAGTCGCGCGAGCCGACTAATACTATGTACATAGTCGGAAAGTAGGTCTACGTTTATTGAGTAGATGTAGAGGATTCTTCGTCAGAAGGGATAGGTCAATCTATTGGCTGCCAGGCATGGAGTAGCGAGTGAATAAGCTTACGTCAGCAGTGAAAGTGCTCGTGGTCGACGACCAGCCGTTAATCGTGGAAGAGCTCTGCGAATTTCTTGAAAGCAGTGGCTACCGTTGCGTCCCTTGCGAAACCAGTCGCCACGCCCTGGAGCGTTTCAGCGAGGACGCAGAAATCGGCCTGGTGCTGTGCGACCTGCATATGCCGGATATGGACGGTATCGAACTGGTCCAGGCCATGCAGAAGATCGCCGGCAAGCAACGCGCGTTCGAGGCGATCATGCTCACCGGCCAAGCCGACAAGCAGGACGTGATCAAGGCCCTGCGTGCGGGCATCTCGGACTACTACCAGAAGCCCATCAACCTGGATGAATTGCTCGAAGGTGTGCAACGCCAGGAAGCAGCGCTGGAAGAGCGGCGCAAGGACCTGCAACTCGGCCACCTCAACCAGAAGTTGCAATACCTCTCCGAATCCATCAATGACCTCTACCAGGACCTCGACAAGGTCCGCCGCAGCCCGGGCACGGGGTTGGCGGAGGATGGCGAGCCGGCAGCCGAAGAAGCCGGGCCATTGGAAATTCCGACCATTTTCAATCAGCTCTCGCCGCGCCAGCTGGATGTTGCGCGATTGGTGGGCAAGGGCCAGACCAACTACCAGATCGCTTGCGAGCTGGGGATTACTGAAAACACGGTCAAGCTGTACGTGTCCCAGGTGCTGCGCCTGACCCATATGCACAACCGCACCCAACTCGCGCTGGCGTTGTCGCCGAGCAACTCGGCCATGCGCCAGCGAGTGACCGCCCACTGACGCGCCGCGCGTTATTGGCTGCTCCCACCGTTGGATGACCCACCCGATTCCGATTCGAAGAATTCCGGGATCGGGTGCTTGTTGCTGTCCAGCCAGCGCTGCATCGCCTGCTCGCGTTCCGCAGGGGTGGTTTTCTGCGGGGTGGGCGACGCAGCCAGCCCGTTGATCTGCAGTGCCAGCCAGTTTTCGGTTTCGGCCTGCTGGGGGGAGGATGGCCCGGGTTCGATGGCCTGAGCCATAAGGGGCAACAACGCCAAGCCCACGAGACAGTGAAATTTCATCATCAACCTCCTATTTCATGAATACCGACAGCGGATCTACGGTCGCGACCTGGTTCTTGAGCGGCCGAGCGGGGGCTGCGGGCTTGAGTTTTTCCGCGCGGGCCTGTGCGTCAGTCACCTGCTCGGGGCTGAGGCCCAACTGGCTGACGACTTTTGACGCTTGCCCCCAGTCATCCTGATAGATCAATAACGTCACCAGGTTGACGGCGGCCAACGGGTCGCTCTGCTTGAGTTCGATGGCGGTCATGAATTCAAAACGCGCGTCTTCCAGGCGCAATTGGTTGAGGTACACCACCCCCAGGTCATTGCGGACTTTTTCGTCGGTGGGCGCCAACTGCGCCGCGCGCTGCATATGGGCCACCGCCAGGCCGTTGTCGCCCCTGGCCGCCGCCAGTTGGCCCAGGCCGTGCTCGCCTTCGGCGGTCATGCAGGTGCCGAGCAGGCTGCGGTACAACGGCTCCGCTTCACTGCGCCCCAGCAAACGGTAGTTGCGCGCTTTGCGCTGGCGCACCTGGGGCAAGCTCTCGGGCAGGTTCTGCAGGTTGGCCAGGCTGGCGTGCAGCTTGCCTTCGTTGGCCAGGTCATCGGACAGGGTGAGCGCCAGTTCCTGCTCTGCGCTCGGCTTGGTGCAACTGCCCGATGAGCCCAACCCCGCCCAAGGAGATTGGCCATTAGTGGCGCAGCCGCCGAGCATCAGCAGGGCCAGGCCGGCAATCAGTACTTTCATCGAAGTCTCCTCAAAAGTGCGCCAGCGCGCGGGCGATGCCGATAAAGGCCGGGCCGCCCAGCACGATCAGCAAGGCTGGAAACAGAAATACCATCATCACTACCGACATCTTTGCCGACATCTTCGAGATGTACTCCTGCAGGTTGGTCAGGCGTCGGTCATCGAGCAATTGCTTGAGGGTCAGCAGCGATTTCATCGCGCCGCCGCCCTGCTGGATCAGTTGCTGAAGGATGATGCAGGTGTCGGTGAACTCATCCACTTCAAGCAAGCGTGCGGTCTTGCCCAGTTCCTCGCTCAGCTCCAGCCCGGAATCCACACGCGCCAGGATCAGGCGCAGTTCGTGAGTGAGGCTGGGCAGCAGGCGCTGCGCTTCGTTGCCCAGCACGCGCAGCGACTGTTCAATCGCCATGCCCGACTCGAACAGGATGCGCAGCAGCGGAATGAACGTGGAAATTTCTTTGGCGATGCGTTGCTGACGGTATTTGGCGGCCGCTGCCAGTACGCGCTTTGGCAGCAAATAGCCGACGCCCAGCGCGATCAAGGGGGCGATCCAGGCCGGGCTCATCTGCGGGAACAGTATTTCCTGGCTGAGCAGTGTCAGGCCCGCGAGCACGATGGGGACACCGACCTGCAAGGCTGCAAACAGCGAGCGCTGGTTAGCCTTGCGCCAGCCCACGCGGTTGAGCAGGATCTGGGTTTCATTGTCCAGGCTGACCGAACGCTGGGCCAGGCTGCTGCTGCCGAGTTGGCGGATCAACGTGCCGAGCCGGTCATCGCTGACCATCCGTCCTTGCAGGCGTTCGGCAACCCGGCGTTCACGCCGGCGCTGCTCGAGCACTCGGCCGCCCACCAGGACCACGGCGGCAAGCAATAACAGCAAGCTGGCGAGCAGAGCCATCTCAGACGCTCCTCAGCATGCGCCACATGGCAAAGGTGCCGGTCAGGTCCATGGCCAGTGCCACCAGCAACAGGGTACGCCCGGTGTCGTCGTTCCACATGGTCATCAGGTAGCCAGGGTTGACCATGATGAAATAGCCCACCATCAGGATCGGCAGCCCACCCAGCACATACGCGGTCATGCGCGTTTCGCCGGTCATGGCCCTGAGTTGACGGGCGCCCTGTTCCCGCTCGCGGATCATCTTGATCAGGTTTTCCAGCAATTCGCTGGCGTTGCCGCCGTAGCGATGGTTGACCTTGAGGCCCAGGGCGAACAGGCGAAATTCATCCTGTTCGTAGAATTCGGCAAAGTCACTGACCGACTCCGGCAGGCTGACGCCCATGCGCACGTTGCGTTGCACGCGGCCCATGGCGTCCTTGAGCGGGTTTTCGACACTTTCGATCCCGCCCAGTACGGCGTCGGCCAGGGTTCTGCCGGATTTGAGGCTGCGCACGCTGTGGTCCAGCAACTGCGGCAGTTGTTCGACCATACGCTGCACGCGTTTCTGATAGCGCCATGAGATGTAAAGGCGCATTAGCAAAGGAGGGCCCACGACCATCACCAGCAGGCCCACCCCGTCGGCAATCACAAAGCCCAGCAGCGCGCCGACCACCCAACCACTCAGCCACAGGCCCAGGCTGTCTGTGGGTTTGCCGAGCCCGGCGCGTAAAAACATGCGCTCGAGGCCGGTCCATTGCGTGTGCTGTTCCTGGGCTTCGGGCTGACCGTCGCCGAGGCGCTCCAGCACGCGGTCGGTCTGGGCCTTGCGCACGCCATTGTGAAACAGCCAGAACGACAGGCCGATCATCAGCAGGCAAATCAGCAGCAACAAGGGTCCAGTCATCAGGCGCTCCCTATAACGGCAAGGCCGATTCGCGGCGCAGCTTATCGCCGGCGGGGTTGAGCGCTTCGCGCAGGAAACCGAAGCCCGTGCGCCGGTCCAGCCGGAACAGGGTGTTGGTGACATACACGTCATCGCGCACGCCCACCACTTCCACCACTTCGCTCACACAGCGGCGGCCATCGGGCATGCGCGTCAGTTGGATAATCACGTCCAGCGCAGCGCAGATCATCTGGCGCAAGGTTTTTTCGGCGATCACACGGCCGGTCAAGCCCACCAGGGTTTCCAGGCGCAGCAAGGCGTCCTGGGCATTGTTGGCGTGAACGGTGCTCATGGAGCCGTCGTGGCCGGTGTTCATTGCGGTCATCACGTCGAGCACTTCCACGCCGCGTATTTCGCCGAGGATGATGCGGTCCGGGCGCATCCGCAGGGCGTTGCGGATCAAGTCACTGGACCTCACCTCGCCGTGGCCTTCGGCGTTGGGCGGGCGGGTTTCCAGGCGCACCACATGCGGGTGGCCCAACTGCAGTTCGGCGACGTCTTCGATGGTCACCAGGCGTTCGTGGGGGTTGATCAACTGGCTGAGGATATTCAGCAGGGTGGTCTTGCCGGTGCCGGTGCCGCCGCTGATCAGGATGTTGCAGCGCTTGCCGACGGCTTCCTGGAAGAACTCGAAAATGCTCTGGTCGATGGTTTGCATGGCCACCAGGTCGCTGCTTTTGAGCATGTCCTTGCGGAATTTCCGGATCGACAGACACGGCCCGTCCAGGGCAATCGGCGGGATAATCGCGTTGACCCGGCTACCGTCTGGCAGGCGCGCGTCCACCATCGGCGAAGACTCGTCCAGGCGCCGGCCCAGCGGCGCGAGGATGCGTTGCATCACGCGCTCTACGTGGTGGTCGTCGATAAAACGCAAGTCACTCTGGTGCAGCAGGCCGTCGCGTTCGATGAACACCCGGTGCGGGCCGTTGACCAGAATTTCCGTCACCGACGGGTCGCGCAGCAGCACTTCCAGCGGGCCGAAACCGGTGAGTTCGTCGACGATCTCTTCGGCCAGGCGCTCCATTTCATAGCGCGAGATCGCCAGGCGCATGCGCGTGATGTATTCGGAAACTTTGTCGATCACAAACTGCGCGAGGGACTGGCGCGTGCCTTCGAGCAAGTTCTTGCCCGACTCCTCGATGGCGTCGATGATGTAGCGGTGCAGCACCAGTTTCAGGCCGTCGTGATCGCTGTTGCCGCCGACGTTGCGCGCCGGGCCACCGAAGAGTTTTTCGCCGCTCATCGTCCCGCCCCCAGGATGCGCTCAAACCAGCGCATTGACGGTTTTGCCAGGCCCTCCGAGCGTTTCGCCAGGCGCTCGCCCAAGGTGCGCACGGCTTGGGTCAAGGGTTCACGTGGGGCCAGGGCAAACAGGGTCTGGCCCTGATTTTTCACGTTCAGGCGCAGTTCGGCGCTCAGGGGCAGCACGGCGATGCATTCCAGGCCGAAGCTTTTTTCCAGGGCTTCGATGTCCGGCGCGCAGGACTTGATGTAGCGATCGACCACCAGCTTGGCGTGATCAAGCTTCATGCCTTTGTCGCGCCAGCGATTGATCACCGCGAGGTTGCGGCGATAGTCCAGTACGTTCTGGTCGGTGCACCACAGCAGCTTGTCGCAGTGGCTGACAAAAGTGCGCAGCGCTTCGCTATCGGGTTGCCCGGTAATGTTAACGACGATGTGCTGGAAGTGTTGGCGCAGCGCACTGAGCAGCATGTAAAGCTCGGCGGCGCTGGTGAGTTTGAGTGGTTCGTCACCGGTGGCGTACGCGAGGATGCGCAGCCCCTCCAGGGCTGTGGTGAAGGCGCTGTTGATCAACGTGGTGTCGAGACGGCGCAAGTGGCGCAATGCATCGCCGAAGTTGAACGTGCTCTCCAGGCCAAGCAGGGCCAGGCTGTCGCTGCGTGGCAGGCCCAGGTCCAGCAATAGGGTTTGCTGCCCGCTTTTTTGCACGACCAGCGCCAGGTGGGTCGCCAGCATGGCCCCATCGGCGTTGCTTTGGGTGCCGAACAACACGGTCAGGCCGCCGAGGTGGGCGTTCGGTGCGACGGTGGGCAGGCGCTTGCTCAGGCGGCGTACCAACCCCGCCACCTCGCTGGAGCGCGAGCCGTAGGCGACGAAGTCACGGGCGCCGGCACGCATTGCATTCAGGACAAGCTGGTTGTCCATGCCATCGCCCAGGGCAACCACGGCGAGCATCGGTTTGGCTTCCAGGGCGCCTTCGATCAATGCGCTCTGGGCCACCACATTGTCACGGTCCAGGCCCACGAACACCAGGTTGGCGAAGGTCACGTCGACCAGTGCCAGCAGCTCGTCGAGGCTGCCGGTGCCGGCGCTCACGACTTGCCCAAGGGGCGCCAGCGCGCCCTGCAGCCACTCCAGATCAGTGGTGTTGCGGGTGATGGCGAGGAAGGTCTGGCTCAGGCTATCGCTCATTGGGAAAGTCCACTGTGACGGTCGAAATTACCGTTTTCCAGGAAGAACAGCCGATACCAGTTCGGGTCGTAGTTGCGTAGTTTTTCGCCGGGCAGGGAAGGCAGTTGTGCATTGGCAGCCAGTGGCTGGACCAGATGCGGCGTGACGATCATCAACAGTTCTTTTTCTTCGCGGCTGATGTTGGAATCGCGGAAAAACGCACCCAGGATCGGGATGTCGCCCAGCCCTGGAAACTTGCTGATGGTGGAGCGGTTATTGGTGCTGATCAGGCCGCTGATCACGAAACTTTCGCCATCGGCCAGCGACACGCTGGTGTCGGTACGGCGTACGGTCAGGGCCGGTACCTGAATGCCCTGGATCACCACCGCGTTGCTGTAGTCCAGCTCGCTGACCTCTGGTGCGACCTTCAGCGTGATGCGGTTACGGTCGATTACGGTAGGGGTCAGGGTCAGGCGAATGCCGAACTCCTTGTACTCGATGGAGATGGTGTCGCTGCCCGCGCTGGGCACCGGGATCGGTACTTCACCGCCGGCCAGGAACGTCGCGCTCTGGCCGCTCAGGGCGACCAGGCTGGGGCGTGCCAGGGTGTAGGCAAAGCCGCTGCGCTCAAGGGCGTTGATCATCGCTTTGACCCGGCCCCCGCCAAAGCCGACGTTGAAGCTGTCGGTGCTCACCGGCAGCTTGAATACGCCTTCCGACGGCGACAGAAGATTTGGGCTGCCGAGGAAAAAGTTGGTGCCCACACCGAGGAAGTTGGTGCTGGCTTCCTTGAGCTTGGTGCGGCTGACTTCGACAAAACGGATATCGGTCTGCACCTGGCTGGGCAAGGTCGGGTCCTCCGAAGGCGACAACGACAGGCTGGTCAACGCCGAGGTGGCCTTGCCTTTGACGAACACCATGCTCTGGCGCGGGGTGGCCGAGCAATCGGTCCAGACCATCAGGCTGGTAGCGCCGGTGCCGACGCCGGTGAGCAGGAAGCTGCGGTCGCCGTTGACCCGCACATCGGCGATTTTCGGATCACCGATGGCCAGCCGGGTTATCGGCACCGGCGATTGCAGCGCTTGTTGCAGGCCTTCGCCCACCTCGACCACGGCAGGCAACTGGCCCAGCGCGCTGCAATTGCCGGGCGCGGCGAATGCCAGGCCGACCGGCAGGCTCGAGAGCATCAGGGCCCAGGCCATTTGCGTGAACAGGGGGACGTAGCGATGGCTCATTCAAGGCATCCTTGCTCGATCACGGAGTTTGTGGGGCCGCTTGGGCACCGCGAATCACTTCTATGCCACGGCGTATGCCAGGCGCACCGCTGGTCACCGCCACCCGTTTCGGGGGGCCGGTCAGGGCCAGTTGAGTAAATTGGTAGAGGTCGCGGTTGGCGCTTTCGAGTTTGTCCGGTGCATCGCTTTCACCGGCCCAATAGCGGCTCAGCAGTTGCTCGTCGGCGCTGCGTACGGCCAGGCGGATGACGCCGGCCTGGACCGCGAGCATCATGCGGCTCAATAACGGTTCGGGCACGGCCAGTACCACGGTGCGTGCGGCGGCCCGGCGCTGGGCTGCCTGGGCGCGCTCTTCGGCCGTGACCGGCGGCGGCATGGCGGGCTTGCCATCGTTGGCCAGGCCCAGTTGGTCGCCGACGCTGAGCAGGCGCATGGCCGGCAGCACGATCTGCGCCGACTGTTCGGCATTACCTGCGTCCTGGCGCAGGAACAGCAGCACATCCACGTAGTCGCCCGGGGTCAGTTGGCCGGCCGCGCCGATCACCTCATCCACGGCCACCGCCAGCGCTCGCTCGTTGGGGCGGATCATGCGGGCGAGCGGGCCTCCGGCGGTGAAGCTTTCTTCGGTCAGCCAGGTACCGGCGGCCAGCGTGCGCTGGGGCATGCGCCCGATCGCCTGGTCGAGCTGGGTCAGGCTGCCGGCAGGGGCGGTGCGCAGTTTTTCAATCGCCAGGTCAGCGGCCGTCAGCGGCGCGAAGGCGGCGACGTCATGCACCAGGACGACCACGGGTTGACGGTTTTGATCTTCGGCGGAAGTGACGGGAGCGGCGACAGAAACGACAGCTGCTGCTACAGGTTCAGGTTGGCGACTCAATACCAGCCCCCAGTAACCCGCGATGATTGCCCCGATAAGCAGCACGCCGGCCAGGACCATGCTGATACGACTGTTCATGACGGCTCTCCCTTTCCCGTTGCACTGCACTTGCGCGTTAATCCAAACGTGCTAATTCGCAACCTGGCTGTGATGAACATCTAACGATTTGGCTATTTGAAGGTAGCTCAGCTAGGACGAAATGCCATTAACTGACGAAAAATTTACCTGAACTTTAAAAGTTGCCTTTTAGTACCGCGCCTTTGGGACGCCAACGATCTGACTAATACTTTGTGATTAATCCGTTATTACAGTTGTGAGGCTGGGGTTTGTTAACGATGCTCTAGTGGCACGCCGCGATGATTGGGTGCTAGAGCCTTTCCGGCTTTCAGTGGTGTTCTTAGGGAGTAGTCTTATGTTCCTTGACCTGATGTTGAAGCTGTATGTTCACACGCAACTTTTCTTCAAGCGCAAAGACGGTGCTTCAGGGATCGAGTACGCCATTATCGTCGCGCTGGTAGCGCTGGTTATTGTCGGTGCCGGCACGGGGCTTGGCACCAAAATAAGTACTATCTTCACTAACATGTCCAATAAAATGCCAACGGGGACCTGACGTTTAGTTGCGCTAGCGATTGCACATTTCCCTTCTAGCAGGTACTGCCATGAGCACATCTTCCTCACGCCAGCAAATACTTTTGGTGGACGATGAAGAGGATGCGCTTATCGAACTCGCCGAATCCCTCGGAAATGAGGGATTTGTTTGTTTTACCGCCAACTCCGTCACCTTCGCCCTCCAAGAATTGACACTTCACCCCGATATCGCCCTGGTTATCACCGACCTGCGCATGCCCGAGGAAAGTGGCATTTCCTTGATCAAGCGCCTGCGCGAACACACCTCACGTTCACACCTGCCGGTGATTGTGATGTCCGGCCATGCCGAGATGGATGACGTCAGCGACATGCTGCGCCTGCAGGTGCTGGACTTGTTTCGCAAGCCAATCTACCTGGTGCGGTTGATCGATACCTTGAACAATCTTTTCCCCCTCGGCAAATCCCTTCCCTAAAGACCGCCAATGATCAAATGTAGGAGCTGCCGCTGATTAGAGCTGGTAACTGAAGCTCAATGAGTAGCGCGGCTTGCGGTTGAAGTTATCCAGCGCCACGTCCGACATCGGCTTTGCCGCTTCCAGCGCAATGTTGTAGTACTTGGCGTCGCCAAAGCGCAGGCCCACGGCCGCCGATGACATGTCGTTGCCCTTGACCGGCAAGTCGTTGAACCAGGTCTTGGCGCGGTCGAACACAATATAGGGCTGCAGGATGCGCACCCATTCGCCGGCGCGGTTGTAGCTGTAGTTGACCTCGTACGCTGCGCCCCAACCCTTGTCGCCCGAGCCCTGGTCATCGGGGTAGCCACGGCCGAAATTCTGCCCGCCGAAGGTGGCGCGCTCACTGTCCGGCAGAGTGTCGTCACTCCAGTACAACGCGCCGGACAGCACGCCCTGCCAGTTATCGAAAAGCCTGTTGCTCTGAACGCCCGACAGGCGCACACGGAAGAAATCCAGGTCCGGCTTGAGGCCGCCAAAATCCGTGTGGGTGTTGGCGCCCATGCCTTTCATGCCCTGGTACACACCGGCGCTGAGGATGCGCAGTTGGGTGGTGTCGGCCTTGCGCCAGTCGCCTTCGAATGCCAGGGCGCGAAGGTCGGTTTGTATCTCCAGGCGTTGCGGGAAGCCTTCCAGCTTATAGCGGGTGGTCTGGTCCACGGCGTAATAGCGCGCGCCGAGGCTCAATGACTCGTTGGGCGAGGCGATCAGCGGATGGCTGAGGCCGATGGAGTAGCGGTCGATTTCCTGGTGCGGCTTGAGTTCCAAACCATCGCCCAGTTGCAGGCTGGTGCTCGGGTCGGCGCGGTAGCGTTCGCCGGACAGCGCGAGTTGGGTGCCTTCGGCATTGATGAACTGGCTGTACGCCGCGCGGTAGTAATGTTCTTTATCGTCGCCGGGCGGGAACAGGCCGCTGATGCTCAGTTGTTCGCCCATGGAGGTCCACGAATTGCTGGTGGCCGTCAGCAACGCTTGCGTGCCGCCACGGCTGGCCTCGTTCAGGCTCATGCTGGTGGTGAAGGGTTTGCGGCTGGCCGAAATTTGCATGTGGGTGCCGCCATCCGTGGTGCCCGGCGGCGGCACCTGGGCCTGCACCGTCACGCCGGGGATAGCGCTCATCAGCGTGGTGTAGCGCTCGAAGGTCTTGCGCGTGAGCGGGCGCTCGGCCTTGAGTTTCTCGGCGAGTTTATCGATGTAGGACGAGACCGAGCCGATGTCCCCCTGCAGTTCATAGTCGCGGATATAACCCTCGACCAGCACCACGTGCACCAGGCCACCTTCGAAGCGTTGCTCGGGCAGGAACGCATAGGACAACAGGTAGCCATCTTCCTGATAGCGCCGGGTGATGCCGCGCGTGGCCTCGATCAATTGCGCCAGGTTGGTTTCATGGCCAATCAGCGGTTCGAAAGCCTGCGCGACGTCCTTGAGCGGGTAGACCGTGCCGCCGTCGATCTGCAGCTTGGTGATGGTCACTTTGGTGTCCATCAACAAGGGCTGCGCCGCAGTGGCTGTCGGCGTGGGCAGCTGGGTTTGCGGCGACACTGGCCGGTAGGCGTCGGCGGGCAGGTTGGGCACCGGCAGGTTGCGGATGGTGTCGTTGCTGTTGAGAAAGCTGGGTAGGGTATCGGCGTGGGCGTAAGCACTGAGGGTGAGCAACAACAACGGCGTCAAGGCGCGCATAGGACACTCCATGGTCATAACTGCATCAGCGTTTCGCAGATTCCCGACGGGCTCTGAGGGCGCGGTTCGGGTGTTTTCAGGGATCGATCATTGACCCATAAAAAAGGACGAGAGACTTATTGGGTCTCTCGTCTCAACCAAGCGTAGGCGCTGTAGGTGAGGCCGTCTAATCGGCCAGGTGCAATTCTATTTTCTGCCGGCCAGGCCGCTCAACAGCCCGCCGACAAGACCGCCATTGGCACTGGCGCCTGCGCCCGCCGACGCCCCGGCGCCGACGCTGAGGCCGCCACCGAGCAAGCCACCACCGGTGTTGGCGCCGCCGGTGACCAGACCGCCGATCGAGGCCACGGTGCCGCCCACTGCGCTGACGGTGCCGCCCAGGGCGTTGGTGACCGGGTTGGCATGGGTGCCGCTGATTTTGCCACCCAGGCTGCTGACGGCGCCGCCGACGTTAGTCACCAGGCCATTGACTGGCGCGCCCAGGCCGGTGGCGCCGCCGATGGTTTGGGTCAGGCTCTGCACGCCGCTGGTGACAGGGTTGAGTACGCCGCCGATTTTGCTGGTGAGCCCGGCGACCGGCACGCTGGTGGTGGTGCTTGGCGTGGTACCGCCGAGGGCTGCCACGGTGGTGCCCAGTTTGAGCCCGGTCACGCCGGCTGCACTGACTACGCCGTTGGTGCTGCCTGCGTCCAGGCCGCTGCCGGCACCGGCAATCACACCACCGAGGAGGCTGCCCAGGTTACCCAGGCCTGCGACGCCGCCATTACCGCCGCCGCTGCCGCCTTCGGTGCTATCGGCATCGGGGTCGACATAACCGCTGGCCTTGCCTGCCACCGTGCCGACGCCATTGAGTAAGTCACCTAGCGCGCCGGTCGCAGGGTTGCCGGTGCCGCCCGCGTCGGCGACTTTGTCGCCCAGGCCGTCCACGGCAGAGCCGACTTTTTGCAACAGGCCGCCAACCGGCGAGTCGAGGCCGGTGGTGGTGCCGACTTTGCCGGTGGTTTTTTCCACCAGGGACACCACTGGCACCAGCACTTTGGCGCCCACGATGTTGGTGAGCGAGCCCAATGGGCCGGTGGTGCTGGCGGTGCTGAGGGTGTCGCCAAGCATGGTCACGGCATTGCCGACCTTGTCGACCACGCCACCCACGACCGGTGCGGCACCGCTGACCACGGGCACTTTGCCCAGCAGGGTGGCGACGTTGCCGCCCGTTACGCTCAGGCCATCGCCGAGGTCGGCAACACCATTGCCCACGCCGGCCACGGTTTTGCCCAGTGCATTGCTGTCGGTGCCCAGTGTGCCCAGCCCATCCGACAGGCCGGTGCCGATGCTGCCTACGGCTGTACCGAGGGAAGTCACCAGGCCATCGGCGGTGTCGCCAACGATCGGCAGGCTGCCGAGGGTGGTGCCCAGGCTTCTGACTCTGGCGCCTACGCCGGTTACGGTATCGCCAAGGGTATCAGCCACGTCTGCCGTCACCAGGGTGCTGGCGGTTCCGCCACCGGTGCCGCCGCCGTCTGTACCGCCGCCACCGGTACCGCCACCGCCAGTGCCACCGCCGCCCGCAGCGGTATCCGAAGAGGAGGAGCCGCTGCTGTGATGTCCGCCACCACCGCTGCTGCAGCCGCCGAGCGTCAATGCGACTGCCAGGGCCAGCGCGGTACTTGCTTTCCAGAATACAACTTGAGTTTGAGTTTTCATGATGTGAGTTCCTTGCACCTGTACAACCGTGGTTGTCTTCAAACACTCACTATTTCTTGGGATAGCGATATGTTTGTCCGTGTGGCTATAACAGACCTAGGGGCTCTTTCTCTCAATGCTCTACTTGGTATTAACGATTTATAGAGGGGCGGCGATGTACCGTTTAAGTAACTAGTCCAAAAGGTATAAGGGGTGAATGTATCAAGATGTATATTGTTTTAAATTCAATGCTTTAAATAAAAAAGCGGACCTGAAAAGGTCCGCTATAACTTAGTGTGTATATATACAATTTATCAGGCAATCGGCTGCCATTTGCCTATCATGTGTTCGATGTCGCCCGCACTTTTTAATAACAACTCACCGCTGGAGCCGGCCGCGCTGGCCAATAATGTCACCTCACTGGGCAGTCGCACGGGTTTCTTGAACTCGACGCTGATTTCGATATTTGCCGCCGGCAAATGCTCGCCCAACGCGGCAAGGGTGCGCGCCGTGTTCCACAGGCCGTGGGCGATGGCTTGGGGAAAGCCGAACAGCTTGGCGGTGAAGGCACTCAGGTGGATCGGATTGTAGTCGCCGGAAACCCGGGCATAACGACGGCCAATATCTGCCGGGGCTTTCCAGCGCGTCAGTTCGCTGACTTGGGTGGGGGAGGGCTGCGCTTCATCGGTTGATGTGCCTTCGAGTTTCACGCCGCGACACAGCATGCGGCTCTCGGCTTCCCACAGCAGGCCGAGAGAATCTTCAACCGTGGTGATTATGTCGAAGGTCGCGCCTTTGGCGTGGGGCTTGAGGTTTTGCGCGTGTACGCCAATGCTCAGGTCACTGACACCGCCCAACGGGCGATGGATGCGGATGCGGTTGCTCAGGTGAATCAGCCCCAACAGCGGGAAAGGAAACTTCGTGTCGGTCAGCAACTGCATTTGCAAGCCGAACGCGAGGATGTGCGGATAGGTCGCCGGCAGCACGGCGCTGTCGGCAAACCCGCAGACCTTGCGGTACGCCGCCACTGCCTTGGGGTCGACGCTGACCCGGCAGCGCACACCCTGCTCGGGCAATGTGCTGCCGGTGATCTTGCGCTTGAGCGCCGCCCGCCAGTACAACGGCGCAAGTAACGGAGGACTGCCTAACGTTTGCCATTCCATGCTTACGCTCCTAGAAGACTTTGCCCACACACCCGCAGCGCTTGCCCGCTGACCGCGCCGGAACCCGGCTGGCCGAGCCAGGCCACGGCCTCGGCGACGTCCTGCGGCAAACCGCCCTGGCCGAGCGAACTCATGCGGCGCCCGGCCTCACGCAGGGCGAACGGGATATGCGCGGTCATCTGGGTTTCGATAAAGCCCGGCGCGACCGCATTGATGCTGATACCACGTTCCTTGAGCAGCGGCGCCCAGGCCTGGGCCAGTCCGATCAGCCCGGCCTTGCTTGCCGCATAGTTGGTTTGCCCGCGGTTGCCGGCAATCCCGCTGATGGAAGCCAGCAAAACGATGCGCGCGTTGTCATGCAGGGCGCCGCTGTCGAGCAGCGCCTTGGTCAGCACTTGCGGGGCATTGAGGTTGACCGCGAGCACCGCGTCCCAGTATTCCGGGGTCATGTTGGCCAGGGTTTTATCGCGGGTGATACCGGCATTGTGCACCAGGATGTCGAGGCCATCCGGCAAGTATTCAGCCAGCCGGCTGGCGGCGTCTTCGGCGCAGATATCCAGCACGACAGTGCGTGCACCCAGGCGTGCGGCCAGGGCTTCGAGGTCGTTTTTGGCCTGGGGCACATCGAGCAGGATCACCTCGGCGCCGTCGCGGGCCAGGGTTTCGGCAATGGACGCGCCAATCCCACGCGCGGCGCCGGTCACCAGCGCCTTGCGCCCGGCCAGCGGGCGGGTCCAGTCCTCGACCGGTGTGGCGCAGGCCTCCAGGCGGATGACTTGGCCGGAGATATACGCGCTTTTCGGCGAGAGGAAAAACCGCAATGCACCTTCCAATTGGCCCTCGGCGCCATCACCCACATACAGCAACTGCAGGACGCCGCCGTTGCGCAGCTCCTTGGCCAAGGACCGGCTGAAACCTTCGAGGGCACGCTGGGCGCTGGCGGCAAACGGGTCGCTGAGGCTCTCCGGGGCGCGGCCAAGAATGACCAGGTGCGCACTGTTATCCAGATTTTTCAGCAATGGCTGGAAAAACTCGCGCAGTTGCTTCAGCTGGTCGGTGTGCTGCAAGTTGCTGGCGTCGAACACGACTGCCTTGAGCTTGGGGCCGTGACCGGGAATCCACGCCGGGGCGTTCGCCAGTTCGGTGCCGTAGCTGTAAATCGCGTCCGTGAATTTATTGGCAAACGGCAGCACGTTGGCTGCCAGCGGGCCGCCGCCGAGCAGCAGCGCGCCCTCTACCGGGCGCAGGCGCCCGGCTTGCCAGCGTTCCAGGCGTACCGGTGACGGCAGGCCAATGGCGGCGACCAGGCGATGGCCGAGGCTTGAGTTGGCGAAGTCGATATAACGGTCAGACATGGAACGCTCTCCGAAGGCTGGGGTTCAAAGGGTTGACCACCCCGGGGCGGTAGTCGTTCGATCAGCCTAGGCTAGGCTTCATGATTCCACCCACAACTCTCAGGGAGCTTTCCATGACTCAATTGCGCCGTGTAGCGATCATTGGCGGTAACCGCATTCCCTTCGCCCGCTCCAATGGCCCTTACGCCACGGCGAGTAACCAGGCAATGCTGACCGCGGCCCTGGAAGGCCTGATCGAGCGCTACAACCTGCACGGCCTGCGCATGGGCGAGGTGGCTGCCGGCGCGGTGCTCAAGCATTCGCGCGACTTCAACCTGACCCGCGAATGCGTGCTCGGCTCGCGCCTGTCGCCGCAAACCCCGGCCTACGACATTCAGCAGGCCTGCGGCACCGGGCTGGAAGCGGCGTTGCTGGTGGCCAACAAAATCGCCCTGGGGCAGATCGAATGCGGGATTGCCGGCGGGGTGGACACCACCTCCGACGCACCGATCGGCGTCAATGAAGGGCTGCGCAAGATCTTGCTGCAGGCCAACCGCAGCAAATCCATGGCGGATAAATTAAAAGTCCTGTTACAACTTCGTCCGCATCACCTCAAGCCCGAGCTGCCGCGCAACGGCGAACCGCGCACCGGTTTGTCCATGGGCCAGCATTGTGAATTGATGGCGCAGACCTGGCAGATCCCCCGCGCCGAGCAGGACCAACTGGCCCTGGAAAGCCATCAGAAAATGGCCGCGGCCTACGCCGAAGGCTGGCATAACGATTTGCTCACGCCATTCCTGGGCCTGACCCGCGACAACAACCTGCGTCCCGACCTGACCCTGGAAAAACTCGCCGCGCTCAAGCCGGCCTTCGAGCGCAGCGAAAAGGGCACGCTCACCGCCGGCAACTCCACGCCGCTCACCGATGGCGCGTCCCTGGTGCTGTTGGGCAGTGAAGCCTGGGCCAAGGAGCGCGGCTTGCCGATCCTTGCCTATTTGCGCGATGGCGAGGCGGCCGCGGTGGATTTCGTCAACGGCGCCGAAGGCCTGCTGATGGCACCGGTGTATGCGGTGCCGCGCTTGCTGGCCAGAAATGGCCTGACGCTGCAGGACTTCGATTACTACGAGATCCACGAAGCTTTCGCTGCCCAAGTGTTGTGCACGCTCAAAGCCTGGGAAGATGCGGATTACTGCAAGACGCGCCTCGGGCTCGATGCGCCGCTGGGGGCCATCGACCGCAGTCGCTTGAACGTCAAGGGCAGTTCCCTGGCCGCCGGGCACCCGTTTGCTGCCACCGGTGGGCGTATCGTCGCCAACCTGGCCAAGTTGCTCGACGCGGCTGGCAAGGGCAGGGGCTTGATTTCGATCTGTGCGGCCGGTGGGCAGGGTATCACCGCGATCATCGAACGCTGATTGCAACGCAAATTGGCATATTGGATGCATTCTTGAGTGGTCAGAGGTCGGTAGCCTCTCCCACCGGCGAGCCGATTGCCGTATAACGAGTGCCATACGCGTATTTGGTAATAAAGGACCCACAATAAAAGCTGATGAAGACTCCTAAACGCATTGAACCCCTGATCGAAGACGGTCTGGTCGACGAAGTGCTGCGCCCACTCATGAGTGGTAAAGAAGCAGCTGTTTATGTGGTGCGCTGCGGCAACGAATTGCGTTGCGCCAAGGTTTACAAGGAGGCGAACAAACGAAGTTTTCGTCAGGCGTCCGAGTACCAGGAAGGCCGCAAGGTCCGCAACAGCCGGCAGGCCCGGGCCATGGCCAAGGGCTCCAAGTTCGGTAAGAAAGAAACCGAAGATGCCTGGCAGAACGCTGAAGTGGCGGCGCTGTTCCGCCTGGCCGGTGCGGGCGTTCGCGTGCCCAAGCCGTACGACTTCCTCGAAGGCGTGCTGTTGATGGAGCTGGTGGCCGACGAGTACGGCGACGCTGCGCCGCGTCTGAACGACGTCACGCTGGAACCGGACCAGGCGCGCGAATACCACGCCTTCCTGATTTCCCAGATCGTGCTGATGCTGTGTACCGGCCTGGTGCACGGCGACCTGTCGGAGTTCAACGTACTGCTGACGCCGACAGGCCCGGTGATTATCGACCTGCCGCAGGCGGTGGATGCGGCGGGCAACAACCACGCGTTCAGCATGCTGGAGCGGGATGTGGGCAACATGGCTTCTTACTTCGGGCGCTTTGCCCCGGAATTGAAGAAGACCAAATACGCCAAGGAAATGTGGGCGCTTTACGAAGCCGGCACCTTGCACCCGGCCAGCATCTTGACCGGTGAGTTCGACGAGCCGGAAGAGTTGGCGGATGTCGGCGGGGTGATCCGCGAGATCGAAGCCGCGCGGCTGGATGAAGAGCGCAAGCAAGCGATCCGCGCGGCGGATGACGCGCCGGCGACCAAGACGGCAGAGGAACCGCCGCCGCCTTGGATGCAGTGATCTCCTGGCAAATGGAGATCTAAAAATGTGGGAGCGGGCTTGCTCGCGAATGCGGTGTATCAGTGGCATGTAAGTGCCTGACACACCGCATTCGCGAGCAAGCCCGCTCCCACATTTGGTTTTGTGTTTAGTCTGTTAGCAGCTACCCGAGGCCAAGTCCTTGAGAATCGGGCAATCCGGCCGATGGTCGCCCTGGCAGTGCTCCATCAAATCCTGGAGCGTGTCGCGCAGTTGCCCAAGCTCCAGAATCTTCTGGTTCAACTCATCAATATGCTGGCGCGCGAGCGCTTTCACGTCGGCGCTGGCCCGCTGCCGGTCCTGCCATAACGTCAACAACTTGCCGACTTCCTCCAGAGAAAACCCCAGGTCCCGCGAACGTTTGATAAACGCCAGCGTGTGCAAATCGTCGGCACCGTATACGCGGTAGCCGCTGTCGGTTCGGTGCGCGGCTTTCAACAGGCCGATGGATTCGTAGTAACGAATCATCTTCGCGCTCAGGCCGCTTTGGCGTGCTGCTTGGCCGATGTTCATGGGCGTTCGTCCTCCCGTTGCTCTGGTTTCCAGGTTTTCAACAGTAACGCATTGCTCACCACGCTGACGCTGGACAAGGCCATGGCTGCGCCCGCGAGCACCGGGTTGAGCAGGCCGAACGCCGCAAGCGGGATGCCGATCAAGTTATACACAAAGGCCCAGAACAGGTTCTGGCGGATTTTTGCATAGGTCTTGCGGCTGATCTCCAGCGCGGCGGGCACCAGGCGGGGATCGCCGCGCATCAGGGTGATCCCCGCCGCGTGCATCGCCACATCCGTGCCGCCGCCCATCGCGATGCCGATATCGGCCGCGGCCAGGGCCGGGGCGTCGTTTATGCCGTCGCCGACCATCGCCACCACCCCGGTTTTTTTCAGCGCGGCGACGGTGGCGGCTTTTTCGGCGGGCAGCACTTCGGCATGCACATCCTCGATACCCAGCGCCTCGGCGACCACACGGGCGCTGCCGCGGTTATCGCCGGTGAGCAAATGGCTACTGATGTGCTGCGCCTTGAGTTGCTGCACGGCGTGCAGTGCGCCGGGCTTGAGCGTATCGCCAAACGCAAACAGGCCCAGCACACGCGGGTGTGCTCCTTGCTCGATCAACCACGACAACGTGCGGCCTTCGGCTTCCCAGGCGCTGGCAGAGTCGGCCAGATCACCGGCGTCCAGGCCGTGTTCTTCGAGCATTCGGTGGTTGCCCAACGCCAGTGACCGGCCCTCCAGGGTCCCGGCAATGCCACGCCCGGTCAGGGATTGGCTGGCAGTTACATCCGCCACGATCAGACCTTGCTCGCGGCAGGCATCCAGCACCGCCTTGGCCAGCGGGTGTTCACTGCCGCGTTGCAAGGCACCGGCCTGTTGCAGCAAGCGCGACTCGTCGCCGTCCACCGCCGCCAGATGGGCGATTTTCGGCGCGCCGGAAGTGAGGGTGCCGGTCTTGTCGAACACCACGGCGCTTACGGCATGCGCGCGCTCCAGGGCTTCGGCGTCCTTGATCAGGATGCCGTAGCGCGCCGCGACGCCAGTGCCGGCCATGATCGCCGTCGGCGTGGCCAGGCCCAGCGCGCACGGGCAGGCGATCACCAGCACCGCGACCGCATTGATAATCGCGGTCTCCAGGGGAGCGCCGTACATCCACCAGCCCACCAGGGTGATCAAGGCCAGCACCAGCACTGCCGGGACGAATACCTGGCTGACTTTATCCACCAGTTTCTGGATCGGGGCCTTGGCGGCCTGGGCGTCTTCCACCAGGCGGATGATTCGCGCCAATACACTTTCGGCGCCCAGCGCGAGGGTGCGCACGAGCAGGCGGCCCTCGCCGTTGATGGCGCCACCGGTGACCGAATCGCCCGGCTGTTTCGGCACCGGCAGGCTTTCGCCGCTGATCAAGGCTTCATCGGCGTGGCTCTGGCCATCGACCACTTCACCGTCCACCGGGAAGCGTTCGCCGGGCTTGACCAGCACCAGGTCGCCGCGTTTGAGCGCGTTGATCGCAACGTCTTCTTCGCGGCCATCGAGCACCCGAATCGCTCGCTCCGGGCGCAGCGCTTCGAGGGCGCGGATCGCGCTGGCGGTCTGGCGTTTGGCGCGGCTTTCCAGGTATTTACCGAGCAGCACCAGCGCGATCACTACCGCCGAGGCTTCGAAATACAGGTGCGGATTAGAGGCAGTCAGCCATTGATAGATACTCAGGCCGTAACCGGCGCTGGTGCCGATCGCCACCAGCAGGTCCATGTTGCCGGCGCCGGCGCGCACAGCCTTCCAGGCAGCTATATAGAAGCGCGCACCGAAGATGAATTGCACCGGCGTGGCCAGGGCGAATTGCACCCAGGCCGGCAGCATCCAGTGCAGGCCGAAAGGCTCTACCAGCATTGGCAGCACCAATGGCAGCGCCAACGCAATCGCCAGTATTAATGACCAACGCTCGCGGTGCAGGCGTTGGGCCTGGTTGGCGTCGGTGGCGCTTTCGGGTTGGGGCAGGGTGGCGCTGTAGCCGGCCTTGTCGACCGCAGCGATCAACACGCCGGGGTCCATCTGGCCGAGCACTTCGACATGCGCGCGCTCGTTGGCCAGGTTGACGCTGACGCTCTGCACCCCCGGCACCTTGCCCAGCGCCCGCTCGACACGCCCGGCACAGCTGGCGCAGGTCATGCCGCTGATGGGCAGGTCAAAGGTGGTGGATCCATTCATGGGGCAGTCCTCCAGGAGAAGTTGCCCCTAGGATCAACCTTGACCTGTGGGTAAGGTCAAGCGCCTTTAATAGCCCAGTGCCGCGCCTTTGAGGTAGATGCCATCAGGGCCTTGGGCGATACGCAATTTGCGTACGTCACCGGCTTTCAGCGTGATGTTCTGCGCCGGGGGCGCGAGCATGCCCGGCAAGCAGCCCGGCGTTTGGCCCGGCAGCAGCTTCAGGCGCAGCGACACGTTACCGGCCGGCAGGTTGAAGGAGGTGGACTCTTCCTGGAACAGGCGCCCGGCCAGTTGGTCCTGGATATACAGGCCGATTTCACAGGTGGTCGGTACTTCCAGGCGTTCCCGGGAAATAATCAGCACCGCGTAGTCTTGGTCGGCATTGGCCGAGGGCGCAACGGCAGACAAGCTCATCAGGCCGACAAGGCCAAAAAACGACCAGCGCATGGCGAATGCTCCGTGGTTCGAATCAAAGATGGGTCAAGCTTGGCCGACACCGCCGCCGAATACCAGCCCGGCAGATATTCTCGGAACTTGACCTTGCCATCGTGGCAAGCTCGAGACTGGTTACAACCTCATCAAAGGAGTCATGTCATGCAATTATTCAGCGTTGAAGGAATGACCTGCGGCCATTGTGTTCGGGCGGTCACCCAGGCAGTGCAGAGCCAGGACCCGGCGGCCAGCGTGAAGGTCGACCTGGCGGCGAAAGAGGTGGGCGTCGAGAGCCGATTGTCCGCCGAGCAAGTGATCAGCCTGATCACCGAAGAAGGCTACAGCGCCAAGCTCGCCTGACCCGCGTACGTAAATAGATAGCGAGCTATCGTGTTCATCGCACCCAAGCGCAGCTAGACTGTTGGGCTGCCGACACACTTGGGTGCCTGATGAACCTCCGTATAATCCTGATTCTGGGTGCCTTGAGCGCCTTCGCGCCGCTGGCGATCGACTTTTACCTGCCGGGCTTTCCGGCCATGGCCACGGCTTTTGCAACCGACGAAAAACATATCCAGCTGACCCTGGCGGTGTATTTCGGTGGCCTGGCGATCGGCCAATTGATCTACGGCCCCTTGGCGGACCGCTTTGGTCGGCGCGGCCCGCTGCTCAGTGGCGTCACCCTGTTTACCCTGGCGTCCTTTGCGTGCGCCTTCGCGCCGACCCTGGAATGGCTGATCGGTGCGCGTTTTGTGCAGGCCCTTGGCGGCTGCGCAGGCATGGTGATTTCCCGCGCGGTGGTCAGCGACAAATGTGATGCGGTGGGTTCGGCCAAAGTGTTTTCCCAACTGATGCTGGTCACGGGCCTGGCGCCGATCCTCGCGCCGCTGGCCGGGGGGGTGATGGTCGGGTTGTGGGGCTGGCAGTCGATTTTCCTGGCGCTGTCGATCTTCAGCGTGATGGCGGCGATTGCCGTGGCCGTCGGGTTGCCGGAAACCTTTCCCGCGCATCAGCCGCGTCAGCCGTTGTCCGGCTCACTGCGGCGTTACGCATCGCTGCTGTCGGACCGGGTGTACCTCGGTTACGCCCTCACCGGGGGGATTTCGATTGGCGGGATGTTTGCCTACATCGCCGGTTCGCCTTTCGTATTTATCAAGCTGTATGGCGTGCCCGCCGAGCATTACGGCTGGGTGTTCGGCTCCAACGCCGCTGGTTTTATCTTGATGGCCCAAGTGAATGCGCGGTTGCTGGCCAAACGTGGCCCGGCGTTTCTGCTGTCGCGCACAGTTTGGCTGTACATGCTGGCAGCGCTGACACTGCTGGGCGTCGCGGCCTTGCGCACTGATGCACTTTGGCCATTGCTGGTGCCGCTGTTCATCTGTATCGCCAGCCTGGGCTGCATCATGCCCAACACCTCGGCCTGCGCCATGGCCGGGCAAGGGGCGCGGGCCGGCAGTGCCTCGGCGCTGCTGGGTTGTATCCAGTTTGGTGTAGCGGCGGGGGCCGCCTCGTTGGTCGGTGTGTTGCACGACGGCACGGCGATGCCGATGGCGATAGTCATCAGCGTGTGCGGCGTGTTGGCGGTGACGATTGCGATGTCGACCCAACGCCTGCAACGGGCGAGGGCCGTGCAGGCGCAGGCCTGAAGCGGGTCAGCCAGCGGCGGCGCGTTGCTGGCTGAGCGGGAAGTGGTGGGGCGCCAGGATGCGCGCTTGCAAGGTATCGGCGAAGGCGCGAGCCTCGGCTTCACTGCGGAAGGTAATGGCTTTGTGGTCCAGGCGGACTTCCCATTGGGATTTTGCTAACGCTTTTATCAGGATCTTCATTGCTGACTTCCTCACGTAAAAGAATCGTGGCAAAGGCGGCCAATATAAACCCGAATACGCTTACAAATATGACAAAGATCAACTCTCTGACTAGCGGTGTCGTCCATTACTCACAGGAATAATGGACGACACCTACAGACCTTTTTTAGAAGCCTTCCAACACGATCTTGCCTTTGGCTTTGCCGCTTTCGAGCAGCGTGTGGGCGCGGCGCAGGTTTTCTGCGTTGATCACGCCAAAGTGCTCACCTACCGTGGTTTTCAGGGTGCCGGCGTCGATCAACTCGGCCACGCGGTTGAGCAGGTTGTGCTGCTCGATCATGTCCGGGGTCTCGAACATCGAACGCGTGTACATGAACTCCCAGTGCAGCGACAGGCTCTTGCGCTTGAGCTTGCTCACGTCCAGGGCCTTGGGATCGTCGATCAGCGCCAGCTTGCCCTGAGGCTGCAGGGCTTCAACCAGTTGATCCAGGTGACCGTCGGTCTGCGTCAGGCTGGCCACGTGAGTCACTTGCGGGTGGCCTGCGGCTTTCAGCGCTTCGCTCAGCGGTTGGCTGTGGTCGATCACCAGGTGCGCGCCGAGGTCTTTGGCCCAGGCCTGGGTTTCCGGGCGCGAAGCGGTGCCGATGACTTTCAGCGCGGTGAGCTGGCGGGCCAGTTGGGTCAGGATCGAGCCCACACCGCCAGCCGCACCGACGATCAGCAGGCTTTGGCCTTCATCTTCTTTACCCTCACGCACTTGCAGGCGCTCGAACAGCAGCTCCCAGGCCGTGATGGCGGTCAGTGGCAGGGCGGCTGCTTCGGCAAAACCCAGGGTTTTGGGCATGTGGCCAACGATCCGCTCGTCCACGCTGTGCAGTTCGCTGTTGCCACCGGGGCGCACCAGGGAACCGGCGTAGAACACCTTGTCACCGGCCTTGAACAGCGTGACGTCGCTGCCGACCGCCTTGACCACACCGGCCACGTCCCAGCCCAGCACCTTGGCGTCGCCGTTTTCCGGGGCGACGTTCTGGCGGACTTTGGTGTCCACCGGGTTGACCGAGATGGCTTTGACTTCCACCAGCAGGTCACGCGGGCCGGCGACAGGCGCGGGCAGTTCGATGTCTTGCAGGGATTTTGGGTCGTTGATCGGCAGCGAGGCGTAGTAGGCAATGGCTTTCATGGGGTCTCCGGAAAAGGGCAGTGATCAGGCGAGAAATTTCAGGCGCTTGAGTTCGAAGTGTTCGAGTACATCAGCGGCCTTGGCGCGGAAACTCTGGATATGCGCGCTCTGGTCGTGATCGGCGAGTGCGGCATCATCGGCCCAGCGTTCGAGCATGTAGAAGGTCTCGGGGTGTTGCAGGTCCTGGTGCAGGTCGTATTGCTCGCAACCGGCTTCCAGGCGGGTGGGTTCCAGCAGGCCACGCAGCAGGGTTTCCAGGGCGGCCTGTTGGCCGGGTTTGGCGATCAGCGTGGCAATGACGTTAAAGGCAGAGGACATATTCAACTCCAGACACGTGATAAACGGGATGGGCAGATGATTGGCTATTTCCCGTGAAGATAAAAGCGGCTAAAACAGCAGTCTGTTTCAACAATATTTTGATAATAGGTGGGGTGGATGCTGCGTTTCGATGATTTGCAGTTGTTTGTACGCGCGGCAGACCTGGGCAGTCTGTCGGCCGCGGCGCGGGTCATGGACCTGTCGCCGGCGGTGGCCAGTGCCGCGTTGAAGCGCATCGAACAGCAGCTCGGCGCGCGCCTGCTGGCGCGCTCCACCCGCAGCCTGCGCCTGACTGCCGAAGGCGAAGGCTTCCTCGAATACGCGCGCGCCTCATTGAGCTCGCTGGACGAAGGGCGACGCCTGTTGGCCAGCGGCCAGGATCACGTCAGCGGTGTGCTGCAGCTGTCGGCCCCGTCGGATTTTGGCCGCAACCAACTGTTGCCGTGGCTCGATGAGTTCCAGCGCGAATACCCGCAACTCACCGTGCGCCTGCTGCTGGGCGACCGGATTGCCGACCTGTTCCGCCAACCGGTGGATATCGCCCTGCGGTATGGCGAGCCGGAAGACTCCAGCCTGATCGCGCTGCCTGTCGCCCCGGACAATGTGCGCGTGCTGTGCGCGGCGCCCGGCTACCTGGCGCGGCACGGTGAACCCCGGCACCTTGAGCAGTTGGCCCAGCACAATTGCCTGCTGTACATGCTCGGCAGCCGGGTCCACGACCATTGGAGTTTCCATGACGGCAAACGTGAAGTCAGCCTGACGGTCACCGGCGACCGTTTCAGCGACGACGCCGACGTGGTGCGTCGCTGGGCGGTGGCGGGCGTGGGCATTGCTTACAAATCCTGGCTGGATGTGAGCAGCGACGTGCTGGCCGGGCGTTTGCGGTTGGTCCTGCCGGAGCTGCGCGGCGAGCGTACGCCGCTGAATTTGTTGTGTGCCCATCGTGCGCAGTTGAGCAAACCCATCAACCTGTTGCGGGAAATGCTCGTGTCGCGCTGTGCGACATTGACGGCTCAACTGCCGGACTGTTCGAACGCGACTTAGCAGCCTCCATAAAAGCAGGAAATTTCACTCAGATCCCGTCCCTATCTGCGCTGTCAGACGCCGCGGAACCGTCGGTTTGCGCCCCTATACTTTGGCGCATAACCGCAGCAGACAAATGATCAAACAGGGAGTGAATACATGGAAGCAGCACCTTGCATCAGTCAGATCGCCAGCTTGCTCGCAGAGCCCAAGCGCACCGCCATGCTCTGGGCGCTGATGGACGGCTCGGCCAAGTCATCGGAAGAATTGGCGCTATCGGCCGGGTTGTCACGGGCCTGCGCGAGTGCGCACCTGGCACGGCTGACCGCGGGTGGTGTGCTGCGGGTGGAGGCGAGCCGCGGCAGGCGATTGTTTCGGGTGGCGGCGGCGGATGTCAGCGCGGCTATCGATGCCTTGGCCACGACCACCATGGCCAGCGCGGCACGCAGTGCGCCGGATGCTTTGCCCGCGCCCCTGGCAGCCCCACCGTTATTGCGCCGCGCCCGGCTCTGCCATGGGCATCTCGGTGGTGAGCTGGCGGCACAGCTGTACCGACGCATGGAGCAAGCGGGTTGGATCAAGCGGCATGAGCAGCGCACCGATGTCACGCTCAAGGGCGCCCAGCACCTGGCCGGCCTGGGCATTTTCACCCAGGCACTGGCGTCGCCGCTGGTGTGTGACTGTTTCGACTGGAGCCAGCAGCAACCGCACCTGGGCGGGGCGTTGGGGGCGGGGATGTTGCGCCTGTTTTTGCAGTCGAACTGGATCAGTGCGATCAACGAGTCACGCGCGCTGCTGGTCAGCAAGACAGGGCTATTGGAAATTGCTCGACTGGCCGCGCCTGAATCGCCTGGAACCTGATTTCGGCAACCCAAACCAAGTGGGAGCGGGCTTGCTCGCGAATGCAGTGGGTCAGTCGATGCATCGTTGACTGAGCCACCGCCTTCGCGAGCAAGCCCGCTCCCACAGGTTTAGCTGGCGTTTATCCGATTAAGGCTTGACCAACCGTGCATCCAGGCTGTTTTGCGCCAGGCGTTTGGCCTGGTCCTGGGTCATGCCCAGGCTGGTGTACAGCGCGTGGAAGTTCTCGGTGACGTAACCGCCGAAATACGCTGGGTCATCCGAGTTCACCGTGACCTTCACGCCGCGCTCAAGCATGTCGAGGATGTTGTGCTGGGCCATGTCGTCGAACACGCACAGCTTGGTGTTGGACAACGGGCACACCGTCAGCGGGATTTGCTCGTCGATGATGCGCTGCATCAGGCGTTCGTCTTCGATGGCGCGCACGCCATGGTCGATGCGCTGGATTTTCAGCAGGTCAATGGCTTCCCAGATGTACTCGGGCGGGCCTTCTTCGCCGGCGTGGGCCACGGTGAGGAAGCCTTCGTGGCGGGCGCGGTCGAACACGCGCTGGAACTTGCTCGGCGGGTGACCCATTTCCGAGCTGTCCAGGCCCACGGCTACGAACGCATCACGGAACGGCAGTGCCTGGTCGAGGGTTTTCTCGGCTTCGGCTTCGCTCAAGTGGCGCAGGAAGCTGAGGATCAAACCGCTGGTGATGCCCAGTTGCTGCTCGCCATCTTTAAGCGCAGCGGCGATGCCGTTGAGCACCACTTCGAAGGGCACGCCACGGTCGGTGTGGGTTTGCGGGTCGAAGAAGGGTTCGGTGTGGATCACGTTCTGTTCTTTGCAGCGCAGCAGGTAAGCCCAGGTCAGGTCGTAGAAGTCCTGGGAGGTGCGCAGCACATCGGCGCCCTTGTAATACAGGTCGAGAAACTCTTGCAGGTTGTTGAAGGCGTAGGCCTTGCGCAGGGTTTCGACGTCGTTCCACGGCAGCGCAATTTTGTTGCGCTCGGCCAGGGCGAACAGCAACTCAGGCTCCAGCGAGCCTTCCAGGTGCAGGTGCAATTCAGCCTTGGGCAGGGCGTTGAGCCAATCGTACATTTCTAAAATCTCATCAGGTGCAATGGCGGCATTCTACAGGTCATGGCTGAAATAATCGGCAAAACCTGACCAGCAGGAGAGTTTTGATTTTAATTGCGCAAGGGGCGCGTGAACTAAGGTGTAACGAAACGTTAGCGAGTTGATGGAGTCTGTACCCCATCAATGACTGATTTGCCGTACTAAAAGGCCCGCAATGTTCACATCTCTCAAGCAAGAAAAATTCATGCTGCTGGCGCTGATTGCTGCCATCGCCGCCTACCCGCTGGAGCACTGGATGCTCCACAGCGGGCAAATGGTGGCGCTGTTGGCCGGCATGGTGCTGATCGGCTTTATCGTGATGGCGTCGATGCGCGTGGCGCACCATGCCGAGCAACTCGCGGAAAAAGTCGGCGACCCCTACGGCACCATGATCCTGACCCTGGCCGCCGTGCTGGTGGAAGTGGTGATCCTGGCGATCATGATGAGCAACGAGCCGTCGCCGACGCTGGTGCGTGACACCATTTACTCAGCGGTGATGCTCGATATCAACGGTATCCTGGGCCTCGCTGCGCTGATGGGCGGCATCAAGCATGGCGAACAGTCCTACAACGATGATTCGGCACGCACCTACAGCGTGATGATCCTCACCGCCATGGGCGTGTCGATGGTGGTGCCGGAATTTATCCCCGAGGCTGACTGGAAAATTTACTCGGCCTTCACCATTGGTGCGATGGTCGTGCTCTACACCCTGTTCCTGCGCATGCAGGTAGGGCCGCACAGCTATTTCTTCAGCTACAGCTACCCGGAAAAACGCCGCAAAAAACAACCGGAAGAACAGCAGGAGGCACCGGTCAATCTGGCGTTTTCCATCGGCACCCTGGTGTTTGGGGTGATTGTGATTGGCGCACTGGCCGAGGTGATGTCCAAGACCCTCGACCTGGGCCTGGAAGGCACGGGCGCACCGCCGGTGATCACGGCGATCGTGGTGGCGGCGATTTCGGCGGCCCCGGAAATTCTCACCGCGTTGCGCGCAGCCCTGGCCAATCGCATGCAGTCGGTGGTCAACATCGCCCTTGGTGCATCGTTGTCGACGGTGATCCTGACCGTGCCGGTGATGGAGGCCATGGCGCTCTACACCGGCCAGCCGTTCCAGATGGCGATGACGCCGGTGCAAACGGTGATGGTGTTCATCACGCTGATCGTCAGTGCGATCAACCTCAACGATGGCGAAACCAATGCCATCGAAGGGATGACCCATTTTGTGTTGTTTGCGACCTTTATCATGCTGTCGTTGTTGGGGCTGTAACCAACCTCAGGTACACCACATAACCAATGTGGGAGCGGGCTTGCTCGCGAATGCGGTCTCTCAGTTAATGAATAGGTGACTGATACACTGCATTCGCGAGCAAGCCCGCTCCCACATTTTGATTGTGTTTCTTCAGTTAAGCCCGGTTGATCAATTCCCGCGCCGCCTGCGTGTGATCAGCAATCAAGCCTTTCAAATCCAGGCCCTCGACCTGGCCGTCGATGACGCGCCACTTGCCGCCAACCATTACCCGGTCCGCACGGTCTGCGCCGCACAGCAACAGTGCCGAAATCGGATCGTGGCTGCCGGAAAAACGCAGTTCATCCAGCTTGAACAGTGCCAGGTCAGCCTGTTTGCCTACGGCCAATTCGCCGATATCCGTACGCCCCAACAACTGCGCCGAGCCTTTGGTGGCCCAGCCCAGCACGCCTTCGGGGGTGATTTTTTCCGCGCCGTAACGCAGGCGCTGGATATACAGGGCCTGGCGGGTTTCGAGGATCATGTTCGAGGCGTCGTTGGAAGCCGAGCCGTCTACCCCCAGGCCGATAGGTGCGCCGGCGGCGAGCAGGTCCAGGGTCGGGCAGATGCCGGAGGCCAGGCGCATGTTCGAGCTTGGGCAATGGCAGATACCGGTGCCGGCGGCGCCCAGGCGCGCGATTTCATCCGAGTTGAAGTGAATGCCGTGGGCCAGCCAGGTGCGCGGGCCGAGCCAGCCGACACTGTCGAGGTAGTCCACGGTGCGCAGGCCGAAGCGTTGCAGGCAGAAGTCTTCTTCGTCGAGGGTTTCCGCCAGGTGGGTGTGCAGTCGCACATCGAGCTGGGTGGCCAGTTCGGCGCTGGCACGCATGATTTCCGGGGTGACGGAAAACGGCGAGCACGGCGCCAGGGCAATCTGGATCTGCGCGCCGTCGCCACGCTCGTGGTATGCGCGGATCAGGCGCTGGCTGTCGTCGAGAATCACTTGGCCTTGTTGCACCGTCTGCTGTGGCGGCAGGCCGCCGTCCGCTTCGCCCAGGCTCATGGAACCGCGGGTGAGCGTGGCGCGCATGCCCAGTTCGCGCACGGTTTCCACCTGTACGTCGATGGCATTTTCCAGACCGTCGGGAAACAGGTAGTGGTGGTCTGCGGCGGTGGTGCAGCCCGACAGCAGCAATTCGGCCAGTGCGACTTTGCTGGCGAGTGCGAGTTTTTCCGGGGTGAGCCGTGCCCAGACGGGGTACAGGGTTTTCAACCAGGGAAACAACGGCTGGTTGACCACCGGCGCCCAGGCGCGGGTCAGGGTTTGGTAGAAGTGGTGGTGGGTGTTGATCAACCCGGGGAGGATCACATGTTCGCGAGCATCGAACACTTGGCCGCAAGGTACGGCGGGTTCTTTGCCCCAGCCCAGCACTTCGGTGATCACACCGTCTTGCAGCACCAGGCCGCCACGGGCGTCGAGGCCGTTGGCAGTGAAAATCGCGAGGGGGTTTTTTAACCAGATACGGGTCGCAGGCATTGGCCGGCTCCTCTGAATGATGGGTTCAGGTTTGCCAGCTCAGTGTTGCCCTGTCTGCTGATCCAGGGTCGCCGGTGAGGGCGAGGGGGCAGTCTACGCGGGGATCGTTATCGACGGCAATCGCTCGATAACGATCCGATTGCGTTTACCAGGCGATGGTATCGCCTTTGTAATCGATGAAGTGATGGCCGCCTTTGCCGGTGTATGCGTACACCTGATCCACCAGGCCGCGCACGCTTGTGTCGACATCGATGTGCGCATTTTCGCCGCCCATGTCGGTCTTGACCCAGCCTGGGTGCAGCGACAACACCGTCAGTTTATGGTCGCCCAGTTGAGTGACAAAGCTGTTGGTCATGGAGTTGAGCGCAGCCTTGCTGGCCTTGTACAGCGCCAGGTCGGAGCCGTCTGGGATGGTCACGCTGCCCAATACTGAACTCATGAAGGCCAGTACGCCGCTGTCCTTACGGATCTGCCCGACAAAGCGCTGGGCCAGGTTGATCGGCGCTACGGCGTTGGTGAAGAACAGTTGGCCGACTTCGGCCAGTGTGGCGTGGCCGGGCTCTTGATTGGCGGGGCCCTTGACGCCCGCGTTAACGAACAGCAGGTCGAAGGTATGTTCCTTGAGGCGCTGGCTCAGGGCGATCACGGCTTGCTGATCGTCCATGTCGAGTTTCTCGATGTGCGTTGGGCCGAGGGCTTTCAGGGCATCGGCCTTGTTCGGATCGCGCACGGTGGCGGTCACGTCCCAGCCGTCCTGGAGCAATTGCTTGACCAGGCCAAGGCCCAGCCCGCGCGAGGCGCCGATGATCAGTGCGGTTTTTGGCGTAGGCATGGAAGGCTTCCTTTGAAGTTGTGGTTCAGGGAATTCAGCGCGCTACATTAGCAGCTTCAGCGTTGCAGGAGGATGCGTCCACGGCTCAAGTCGGCGAGTTGGGTTTGCAGAGTGTCGATATGCGCTTCACCCAGCGCAAGCTGCAGCTCCACGCCGTTGGCGGTGAAGTTTTCTTCTATCACCAGCCCGCCAAGGTCGGCGAGGCGCAGCTTGACCAGGTTCAACTCGGAAAAACCGCAGGCGCAACTCAGCGGCACGCGGCTGATCAGCTCGATCCGTTCGGCATTTTGCAGACATTTGTTCGCGCCGCCGCCATACGCGCGGGCGAGGCCGCCGGTACCGAGCTGGATGCCGCCGTACCAGCGGATGACCAGCACGGCGACCTGATCAAAACCCTGCGCCTCGATGGCCGCGAGAATCGGCCGCCCGGCGGTGCCACCAGGTTCGCCGTCGTCATTGCTGCGGTATTGATCGGCCAGCTTCCACGCCCAGCAGTTGTGTGTGGCATTCAAGTCGCTGTGCTGCTCGAAAAACGCCTGGGCGTCCTGCGCGCTGGTGATCGGAGCGGCGAGGGTGATGAAGCGGCTTTTGCGAATTTCTTCGCGAAACTCGCAAAGACCGGTGAGCGTGAAAGGCATAAGTCGCTTCTTCAGTAGGCTGGCTTGACGCCGCAGCCCTTGAGAATAATGTGGATCAGGTTGGTCCCGGCGTCTTCCATGTCCTGCTTGGTCAGCTTGGTGCGACCGGTGACGCGGCAGATCTGCGTGGCGAAGTCGGCATAGTGCTGGGTGCTGCCCCACAACAGGAAGATCAAGTGCACCGGGTCGACCGGGTCCATCTTGCCGGCGTCCATCCAGGCCTGGAACACTGCGGCCCGGCCGCTGAACCAGGCGCGGTAGTCCTGGCTGAAATATTCGGTCAAGCATTCGCCGCCGCTGATGATCTCCATCGCGAAAATCCGCGAGGCCTGCGGGTGGCGCCGCGAGAATTCCATCTTGGTGCGAATGTAGCGAGTAAGGGCTACAGCCGGGTCGTCATCGGCGGTCAGGGCGTTGAAGGTGCTGTCCCACAACTCCAGGATATTGCTGAGCACCGCGATATACAGGCCCAGCTTATTGGTGAAGTAGTAATGCAGGTTGGCCTTGGGCAGCCCGGCGCTGGCTGCAATAGTGTTCATGCTCGTGCCTTTGTAGCCGTGGCGCGCGAACTCATCTTCAGCTGCCTGGAGAATCGCTTGTTCGTTCTTTTGCCGAATGCGGCTGGCGGGTTTACCGGCGGGGTTGCTGTGGGCAGGAACTTCGAGGCTCATGGAGGTTTCCGTGCTGATCGATGATGGCGACGTGTGCACAGATAACCCACCCTCAAGCCTCAGACAAGTCCCGATGCAATAAAACCGTCAAAGCGGTTCCAGGGTGTCGCTTTCCGAAGCGTGGTTTGCGCCAGATGCGGTCGCCTTGGCTTCCGGCAGCAACAGACACAACACAATGGCCGTGAGCCCGCCGCTGGTGATGGCCGAGTCGAACAGGTTCTGTACCAGGGTGGGCATCAAGTGCAGCAGATTGGGTTGGGCGGCGATCCCCAGGCCCACGCCAAACGAGGTGGCAATGATCAGCATGCTGCGTCGGTCCAGCGGTGCCTGGGCAAGGATGCGCACACCGGCGGCGGCCACGCTGCCGAACATGACCAGGGTTGCGCCGCCCAATACCGGCTTGGGGATTTGCTGCAACATGGCGCCAATCAACGGGAACAGCCCGAGGCAAAACAGCACCACGCCGATGTACAAACCAACGTAACGGCTGGCCACGCCGGTGAGCTGGATCACACCGTTATTCTGCGCAAAGGTGGTGTTGGGGAATGCGCTGAAAGTGGCGGCGATCATGCAGCTGACGCCATCCCCCAGCACGCCGCCCTTGAGTCGGCTTATATAGGAAGGGCCGCTGATGGGCTGGCGGGCGATCATGCAGTTGGCGGTCAGGTCGCCGACGGTTTCGATGCTGCTGATCAGATAAATCAGCGCGATCGGTAGGAAAGCGCTCCAGTCGAAGCTGAAACCAAAGCGAAACGGGATCGGCAGACTCACCAGCGGCAGGTCGGGCAGGGCTTGGGGTACCAGCTTGCCGCTGAACCACGCGGCGAGGCTGCCGACCGCCAGGCCGATGATAATCGCTGATAAGCGAACCCATGGGGTATTGGAACGGTTGAGCAGAATGATCGTCAGCACCACGAACAGGCCCAACGCCAGGTTGATCGGCTCGCCGAAGTCCGGCGCATTGAAGCCGCCGCCCAAATCCGTGATGCCGACCTTGATCAGGCTGATGCCGATCAGCGTAATCACAATCCCGGTGACCAGTGGTGTGATCACGCGGCGCAGCTGACCGATAAACCGACTCAGGATGATTTGTACCGCAGCGCCGAAAAAGCACACGCCGAAGATCATCGCCATGATGTCTTCCGGGCTGCCACCGCGTTGCTTGACCAGGAATCCCGCCGATAGCACCGCGCCGAGAAACGCAAAGCTGGTGCCTTGCAGGCAGATCATCCCGGCGCCGATGCCAAACGGCCTACGCGTCTGGATGAAGGTGCCTACACCAGACACCATCAGCGCCATGCTGATCAGGTAGGGCAGGTGGGCGGTAAGGCCCAGGGTGGAGCCGATGATCAGCGGCGGGGTGATGATGCCGACGAAAGCAGCCAGCACATGTTGCAAGGCGGCCAAGAGTGCTGGCGCAGGTTTGGGCCGGTCGTTGAGGCCGTAGATCAGGTCGCTGGGGCTGGAGGATTCTGGTGGCATGGCGGGCAAACTCGAGTCAGACGGTTCAAGGTCCTTGTGCCCTTGCAAAAAGCTGTCCAGTTGCTCAGCTTTTTGCGCGGGGCCCGAGTTAGCGGGTGGCTGCCAGGCTTTCCAGGAAGCTTTCCAGCACCAAATGGGGGCGACGACCTTTGCGCGTGACCGATGCGAGGCTTAAATCGTAAAAACGCGTGGCCGATTTCAGCGCGCGCAGTCGTCCTTGTTGCACCCACAGGTTGGCGTAGTGGTCCGGCAAGTAGCCGATATAACGGCCAGTGAGGATCAGGAACGCCATGCCTTCGCGGTCCGATGCGCTGGCGGTGCAATTGAGCGCCTGGTAATGGGCCTGGATGTCGGCGGGCAGCCGGAAGGTTGGGGCGATGGCGTCCTGGCTGTCGATGCGAGCGTCGTCCAGTTGTTTGTCGTCGGCATAAAACAGCGGATGGCCGACCGCGCAGTAGAGCAGCGAGCGTTCGCTGTACAGCGGCTGGTATTCCAGGCCGGAAAGCGCGCTGGCCTGGGGCACCACGCCGACATGCAGGCGGCCGTCGAGCACACCCTGTTCGACTTCGTTGGGGGCGATCATGCGAATCTGGATTTGTACGTCCGGGCCGCGTTCCTTCAATTGCGCCAAGGCATGGGTGATGCGCATGTGGGGCAGGGTGACCAGGTTGTCGGTGAGGCCGATGATCAATTCACCGCGCAAGTGCTGGTGCAGGCCGTTGACCTCGGTGCGGAAACTCTCCAGCGCACTTAATAGCTGCAGCGCGGACTGGTAGACCTCTCGGCCTTCTTCGGTCAGGGAGAACCCGGCGCGCCCGCGTTGGCACAGGCGTAAGCCCAAGCGTTGTTCGAGGTCGCTCATCTGCTGGCTGATGGCCGAGCGGCCAATGCCAAGCACCGTCTCTGCTGCCGAGAAGCCGCCGCATTCCACCACGCTGCGAAAGATGCGCAACAGGCGGATATCAAAGTCGCTGACTTGGGCCAGGGGGTCGGGTCGCCGACTGCTCATAGTTTAGTGAAGCCCTGACTGAAGGTTAGAAGAGTTGAATTTCACCGACTTTATCCCCGTGGCAATTTAGCTGCAAGAACGCTTTTCAATCCCGACGCTGCCTTTTGCCCTGCGAGGTTTTGCTGATGAACATGCCCGAAAACGCCCCTTCGTCCCTGGCCAGCCAACTGAAGTTGGATGCGCACTGGATGCCCTACACCGCCAACCGCAACTTCCAGCGTGACCCGCGCCTGATCGTGGCCGCCGAAGGCAGCTGGCTGACGGATGACAAGGGCCGCAAGGTGTACGACTCGTTGTCGGGCCTGTGGACCTGCGGCGCCGGGCATACGCGCAAGGAAATCCAGGAAGCGGTGGCCAAGCAACTGGGCACCCTGGACTACTCCCCGGGCTTCCAATACGGTCATCCGTTGTCCTTCCAGCTGGCGGAAAAGATTACCGACCTGACCCCAGGTAACTTGAATCACGTGTTCTTCACCGACTCCGGCTCCGAGTGCGCCGATACCGCGGTGAAGATGGTGCGCGCCTACTGGCGTCTGAAAGGCCAGGCCACCAAGACCAAGATGATCGGCCGCGCCCGTGGTTATCACGGTGTGAACATCGCCGGCACCAGCCTGGGTGGCGTCAACGGCAACCGTAAATTGTTTGGCCAGGGTTTGATGGATGTTGACCATCTTCCGCACACTTTGCTGGCAAGCAATGCGTTCTCCCGTGGCATGCCGGAGCAGGGCGGCATCGCCTTGGCCGACGAGTTGCTCAAGCTGATCGAATTGCACGATGCATCGAACATCGCCGCCGTGTTTGTCGAGCCGATGGCCGGTTCCGCTGGCGTGCTGGTGCCGCCGCAGGGTTACCTCAAGCGTCTGCGCGAGATTTGCGACCAGCACAATATCCTGTTGGTGTTTGACGAAGTGATCACCGGTTTCGGCCGTACCGGTTCGATGTTCGGTGCCGACAGCTTCGGCGTGACTCCTGACCTGATGTGCATCGCCAAGCAAGTCACCAACGGCGCGATCCCGATGGGCGCGGTGATTGCCAGCACTGAGATCTATCAGACCTTCATGAACCAGGCGACGCCTGAGTACGCAGTGGAATTCCCCCACGGCTACACCTACTCGGCGCACCCGGTCGCTTGCGCAGCCGGCCTGGCGGCATTGGATCTGCTGCAAAAGGAAAACCTGGTGCAGAGCGTAGCCGAAGTCGCCCCGCACTTTGAGAATGCGCTGCATGGTTTGAAGGGCAGCAAGAACGTCATCGACATTCGTAACTACGGCCTGGCCGGTGCGATCCAGATTACCCCGCGTGACGGCGACGCGATCGTGCGCCCATTCGAGGCCGGCATGGCCTTGTGGAAGGCCGGTTTCTACGTGCGCTTTGGCGGTGACACGCTGCAGTTCGGGCCAACCTTCAACAGCAAGCCGCAGGACCTGGATCGTCTGTTCGATGCGGTCGGCGAAGTGCTGAACAAGATTGACTGATTTCTCCTTCTATATAGAACAACTTTTCAGGAGCCCTGCATGAGCCTTATCCAGCATTTGATCAATGGCCAAATGGTCAGCGACACCGGCCGTAGTGCCGACGTGTACAACCCGTCCACCGGCCAGGTGATTCACCAAGTGCCGCTGGCCAGTCGCGAAACCATTCAAAGCGCGATTGATTCGGCGAAGGCGGCGTTCCCGGCGTGGCGCAACACGCCGCCGGCCAAGCGTGCCCAGGTGATGTTCCGTTTCAAGCAGTTGCTGGAGCAGAACGAAGCGCGTATCTCCCAGCTGATCAGCGAAGAGCACGGCAAGACGCTGGAAGATGCGGCCGGTGAGCTCAAGCGCGGGATCGAGAACGTGGAGTACGCGTGCTCGGCGCCGGAAATCCTCAAGGGTGAGTACAGCCGAAACGTCGGGCCGAACATTGATGCCTGGTCGGACTTCCAGCCTCTGGGCGTGGTGGCGGGTATTACGCCGTTCAACTTCCCGGCGATGGTGCCGCTGTGGATGTACCCGCTGGCGATCGTCTGCGGTAACTGCTTCATCCTTAAACCTTCGGAGCGTGATCCGAGTTCGACGCTGCTGATCGCGCAGCTGCTGCAGGAGGCCGGCCTGCCTAAAGGTGTGCTGAGCGTGGTGCACGGTGACAAGGGCGCGGTGGATGCGCTGATCGAAGCGCCGGAAGTCAAGGCGCTGAGCTTCGTGGGCTCGACGCCGATTGCCGAGTACATCTATGCCGAGGCAACCAAGCGCGGCAAGCGTGTACAGGCGCTGGGCGGGGCGAAGAACCATGCGGTATTGATGCCGGATGCCGACCTTGATAACGCCGTCAGCGCCTTGATGGGCGCGGCCTATGGTTCGTGCGGTGAGCGTTGCATGGCCATCTCGGTGGCTGTGTGCGTGGGTGACCAGGTGGCGGACGCGCTGATCGCCAAGCTGGTGCCGCAGGTCAAGGCGTTGAAAATTGGTGCGGGTACGTCTTGTGGCCTGGATATGGGGCCGCTGGTGACCGGGCAAGCGCGAGACAAGGTCAGTGGCTATATAGAAGACGGTGTTGCTTCGGGCGCTGAGCTGGTGGTTGATGGTCGCGGCTTGAGTGTTGCCGGGCATGAGGAGGGCTTTTTCCTGGGCGGCAGCCTGTTTGATCGCGTGACGCCTGAGATGCGTATCTATAAGGAAGAGATCTTCGGGCCGGTGTTGTGTGTGGTCCGGGTTGATAGCCTGGAGGCCGCGATGCAACTGATCAACGATCACGAGTACGGCAATGGCACCTGCATCTTTACCCGTGACGGTGAAGCGGCGCGTTTGTTCTGTGATGAGATCGAAGTAGGAATGGTCGGCGTGAACGTTCCGCTGCCAGTGCCGGTGGCTTATCACAGCTTTGGCGGCTGGAAGCGTTCGCTGTTTGGCGACTTGCATGCCTATGGGCCGGATGGGGTGCGTTTCTATACGCGTCGCAAGGCAATTACTCAGCGTTGGCCGCAGCGGGCCAGCCATGAAGCCTCGCAATTTGCCTTTCCTAGCTTGTAAGGAAAGCTGAAAGCCGGCCTCTCGGGGCCGGCTTTCGCGTTTTTGAGGCTTTTTTGACCGATATGACAGAAATGTGAAAATAGGTGTTGACGGCAGATTCTGGAAGTCTATAATTCGCCCCACTTCCGGCGCAGTCGAAACGGAAAACTCCTTGGTAAACAAAGAGTTATGCGAGATTCGACAGCGAGTTGCTTCAGGTCATCGAAGCCCAGAAGGAGTTGGTAGAGCGGTGTTGTTTGGCTCTATTAACGTTTCGATCTTCTCGGTCGAAAGCGGAGGAAAAGAGGTGT
>NZ_UTBG01000146.1 GCF_900580675.1 Pseudomonas viridiflava | reverse complement strand
GGTCGTCGGCAGCGTCAGATGAGTATAAGAGACAGGGTACGCCAGACTCTATTGGCCCATCACACCGCCTTGATCGGCCGCATCGACATGGAAGCCTGGATCGATGACGGCGCCCATCTGCTGCGCAGCCTGTTCGGTCAGGCACAGCGCTATCGGCATGCCGGCGTCACACGTGATGACATGGCGGCGAATAATGCTCGTGCCATTGCGGCTATCGAGAAGATGGGTTTGCCCCCAATGGACATCCTGGAGGGCCATCGCCGCTCCCAGTTCGCGCCACCGATCATTCGCCGTGGTGCTGTGCCAGTGGATGACGCCGACGTGTTGGCAGAGGACGCGGAAGAACCGTCTGCGACAGTGGATGAGCCGGAGGACGAAGCATGAATCCCCTGACCTCGTCTCACCCAATGCCCTTCGACGCGTTGACACCGGATGCCTATCGACAGCTCGAACACGCAGCCTCCCTAAAAGGCCTTTTAAAACCTTTTAAGGGTAAGGGGGAGTTGGAGCACCTGGCGCAGGTGGCGAGGGACATTGAGGGGCAGTTATGTCGCCTGATGGAGGCTGTGGCGCGGCAGGCCGGACAGCCTCCTTATTCACTTCTGGATATCCGTTTGGCGCTGCAGAACACCAGCGCGGGCAGCACCTTTTTGCGTTGGCGCACCCGTGATTTTGCCCGCATGGGGGTTGCGGTCTGGGAACGCCATATCTGCAACAACGCCCTGCCGCAGGCCGTACGCGAGGGATTGCACCGTTTCGAATGCGATCGCATTGCACTGAACCTGCAGATGAGCGTGGTGCATTCGCTCTACCGCCAGGCCGCGACCTGCGCGATCAAAATGGCCAGTGCCGAACAGTTGCTGCGCCAGTTCACAACCGCAGTGGAGGTATCACGATGAGTACTTTTTTCGTCGGTGAAGGCAATATCGGCAGTGCGCCAGAGTTCCAGGAGTTCGCCTCAGGTAATGACGAGCCGCGGCGTTTGCTGCGGCTAAATGTGTACTTCGACAACCCCATCCCACGCGAGGGCAGCTATGAAGATCGGGGCGGCTATTGGGCGCCGGTTGAGCTCTGGCACCGTGAGGCTGAACACTGGAGCACGCTGTACCAGAAAGGCATGCGTGTGTTGGTCGAAGGCCGTACCGTGCGCGATGAGTGGGAGGACAGCGAAGATAACGCACGGGTGACCTTCAAGATCGAGGCCCGTCGAGTCGGTATCCTGCCTCACCGGGTGCACAGTGTGGTCATGCGCGAGCGCTCCAATGATCCGACGGCTTCTCAAAATACAGAGCAGGCCAGTTCATCGGCGTCGAAACCCGAGAAACGCAGAGGACAACCACCTAAGGCCTGACAGGCTTTAGGCATAAAAATTGCGCCTCTGCGCGAAGTTGCTGGCCTGTCATTACTCGCTGCTCGTGAAAATCCTCACTGCCGTCCACGCTAAAACGAGGTAGCCGCCTCGGTCCATTCAAGCCTGCCCTCACCGACTAATATGAGGAATCTGGAATTCAGATTTCTCATATCTCGCCACGGCCGTTTCCAACAACGCTGCTCCGAACTCAATCTGGAGCAGTGCTATGCGTCTCTTTCTCTGCGAGAAACCCTCCCAAGGTCGTGACATCGCCAAGGTGCTCGGGGCGACTCGGCGTGGTGATGGTTGCCTGATAGGCGCCGATTCAACCGTCACCTGGTGTATCGGTCACCTGCTGGAGACGGCCCCGCCTGAAGCCTACGGCACTCAATACAAGAACTGGTCGTTGGATCATCTACCGATCATACCGGCGCAGTGGCAAGTGGAGGTCAAACCCAAGACTGCCGCGCAGTTCAAATTCATCAAACGCCTGCTCAGCGAAGCCACCACCGTTTTCATCGCAACCGACGCCGACCGCGAAGGTGAGATGATTGCCCGCGAATTATTGGAGCTCTGCCAGTACCAAGGCACTGTTCAGCGCCTCTGGTTGTCCGCCCTCAACGAGGCGTCGATTCGCAGGGCACTGACCTCGCTGAAGTCTGGTCAGGAGACCTTCCCGCTCTATCACTCGGCCCTCGCCCGCAGCCGTGCCGACTGGCTGATCGGCATGAACCTCAGTCGTTTGTTTACCCTTCTTGGTCGGCGGGCAGGCTACGACTGCGTTTTGTCAGTGGGGCGCGTCCAGACACCCACCTTACGTCTGGTGGTCGATCGGGATCGTGCGATTGCCGGCTTTGTCCCGGTGCCTTACTGGAACGTTGAGGTACACCTATTGTCGATGGGCCAGCGATTCATCGCGTCGTGGTTACCGCCATGCTCAGGACGGGACGAGTCAGGGCGTTGCCTACAACAAGTGCTTGCTCATCACGCGGTCCAAACAATCACCGACGAGAAGCCCGCCACGGTACTCTCGTTACATACTGAGCATTTCCGAGAAGCGCCGCCCCTGCCCTACGACCTAAGCACGTTGCAGGAAGTCTGCTCGCGTAAGCTGGGGCTCGGCGTCCAGGAAACCCTGAACATCGCCCAAGCCCTGTATGAAACCCACAAAGCCACCACCTACCCGCGCAGCGATTGCCGCTATTTGCCAGAGAATATGTTCAACGAGGCTCCCGCGGTACTCGACGCCCTGCTCAAAACGGATCCTGCACTCAGACCTGCATTCGAGGACCTCGATCAATCATTGCGCTCCCGCGCATGGAACAATGCCAAGGTCACTGCGCACCACGGCATCATCCCCACCACCGAACCGGCAAACCTGGTGCGGATGTCCGAACAAGAACGCCATGTCTACGAACTGATCCGTAGCCACTACCTAGCGCAGTTTCTTCCGCATCATGAGTTTGATCGGACCCAGGTCGAACTAGCGTGCGGCGAAGAACGATTGACCGCTGTGGGCAAACTGAACTTGGTCCAGGGCTGGAAAAGCTCACTCTCCGAAAACACCGAGGAGGATGAGCCCAGTCACAAATCCCAAGTCTTACCCATCTTGCAACAGGGCACGCAGTGCGCAGTGGACAATGTCGAACTCAAATCCATGCGAACTGCCGCTCCTAAACCTCTCACCGAGGGTGATCTGATCAAGGCGATGAAAAACGTCGCCAAGCTGGTCAACGACCCACGCCTGAAACAGAAACTTCGGGACACCACCGGTATCGGTACCGAAGCCACGCGAGCCGGCATCATCACGGGGTTGATTGATCGCGGTTATTTGCTGAAGAAAAAACGCGCCTTGATGGCCTCCGCCGCGGCCCATACGTTGATTGAGGCGGTACCCGCCGCAGTCGCAGATCCGGGTATGACCGCAATCTGGGAACAGGCGCTGGACGAAATCGAAGCGGGACGCCTGACCCTGGATGCGTTCGTCGCAAAGCAGGCGAACTGGATTGCTAAGTTGGTCGAACACTATGGAGCACTCAACTTGTCGATACCGGTCGAAGCCGGCCCGGCCTGCCCCATTTGCAATGCCTCAATGATCAAGCGGAAGGGCAAATCTGGGCCGTTCTGGTCATGCTCGCAGTATCCGAACTGCAAGGGCACTACGAAGTCCAGAAAAGAGACGCGCCGCCCATGACAGTTCGATTGAGATCAACATGAAGTTAGGGTGGTGCACCGCTCAGTGCATCATCAGCGGCGCCTGATCCCGCTCCAAGTCGATCAAAGGTTGTCCGACTTCACGGGCCAAAGCGATGCCTGTCGAAATCCATATCTGCCCCAGTTCGTTGAAGGCTTTTAGGTGGGCAGGATCTTCGTTGAGCCAATGAACAAGGCGTTCGAAGTATTTGGGATTATCCGGGCAATCATGAATCTTGATGAACAGCTCCAGTGTTCGATCCCAAATCAGATCCATGACGTCCTTGCTCTCATCTTCCATGTTCAACCATCCCTCAACATGGTCCTTTCAGACCGTCGCTCTTACTAACCAGTCTGGACTCTGATCCCTGAAGGGACAGAAACCACGTCGTGATACTCAGCTGTTTCAGTCACTATAACAACCCAACGAGTCGACACTCAACCCTTAAGGATGTTTATGTCGACGGGTCTTTGCTCAACCATTCGGGTTGAACTGGAGAACTCATCACTTGGCACATAAACATCCAACCCAAGCCCAAATCGGGCGCATGATCGCGAAGCACCGCAGCGAGCGTAATTTGACTCAGGAAGAGGTGGCTGAACGTTTAGGGATCGGTAGCGAAGCTATCTCGCGCCTGGAACGGGGTGTAGTGGAGCTTTCCGTGGTCAAACTGATGCAACTGGCGGAAATTTTCGATTGCCGGATGGATGAACTGCTGACGGAATCGAGCAATCGCCCCAATGACCAGGGCCAGATGATCGCGGGTCTGCTGAGTGGACTGAAAGAAAACGACCGTGCCTTTATCTTGGCAACCGTCGAACAATTAGCTGCACATCTCGGCAGTAAGTAACCTCTTTTATCGTGCTCAACGTAGCGTCTTATAAAGGGGGCCTGAAGGCTTGACGTCGTATTGAGATC
>NZ_UTBG01000145.1 GCF_900580675.1 Pseudomonas viridiflava | reverse complement strand
GCATGGGCCTGCGTGAGGCAGAGCGATAACATTGAAGCGCCTGTCAGGGCCGCTACGGAAAAAACGGTGTGCATGCCTGAAATCCTTTTCAGTGCGGATAGTGAGATTGGACGGGCTTTTCCATAAGCCGTCCGGGGACGAGTGATAACGGAATGGCGTCGGCAAGGGAAACGCTTTCCTGTTACCGGATTTGAAAACGGGCGTCGTCCATCAACTGCCCGCTGTGCCGTTTGTCAGGGTGACGGGTATTTAATGAGTGGCCATTTGCGTGGTGCTGTACTGTATATAAAAAC
>NZ_UTBG01000234.1 GCF_900580675.1 Pseudomonas viridiflava | reverse complement strand
GTTGATAGGCAATCGCCTGGGGTGGCAAGTGTGGATCAAGACCGCTGCCGGAGGTAGTCAGCGACGCCAAAGGTACCGGGCCCTGAGCAGGCACCAACTGCCTGGCCGCGTCATCGAACACGCGCGTGGCCAATGCCGGGTTGCTCGGGCCGAGGTTACTCGCGCTGCTGGAAACGGTCGCATACGCACCGGCCGAAGGGCGTGGGTGGAACCAGCTGTCACCGTTGAAGTCCTGGGCGATCAGGCTGGAGCCGCGCACTTTGCCGCTGGCGTCACGCACCAGGCTGCCGTTGGCTTGGTCGGGGAACGCCACTTGCGCGACGCCGGTGACGACCAGCGGGTAGGCGACGCCGGTGATCAGGGTCATGAGTACCAGCAGGCTCAGGGCCGGGCGGATCATGTTGGACATTTTCAAATTCCTCGGTTCGTTGATTACAGCAACCTTGATGGCAGTGGGGCTGCTCCGCAGCCCAGCGCGGGGCAAGCCCGCTCACCACAAGGGATCGGGTTACACCAGGTGCAGCGCGGTCAACAGCATGTCGATCGCCTTGATGCCCACGAACGGCACCAGAAGCCCGCCCAGCCCGTAGATCAACAGGTTGCGGCGCAACAACGCCGCCGCACTCGCCGCCTGCACGCGCACACCGCGCAGCGCCAGGGGAATCAGCACCACGATGATCAGCGCGTTGAACACGATGGCCGACAGAATCGCGCTCTGCGGGCTCTGCAGGTGCATCACGTTGAGCACACCGAGTTGCGGGTAGATCGAGGCAAACAGCGCCGGCAGAATCGCGAAGTACTTGGCCACGTCGTTGGCGATGGAAAAGGTGGTCAGCGCGCCGCGCGTCACCAGCAACTCCTTGCCGATCTGCACCACATCCAGCAACTTGGTCGGGTCGCTGTCGAGGTCGACCATGTTGGCCGCCTCACGTGCAGCCTGGGTGCCGTCGTTCATCGCCATGCCGACGTCAGCCTGGGCCAGTGCCGGGGCATCGTTGGCACCGTCGCCGCACATCGCAACCAGACGACCGTCGTTCTGTTCATGGCGAATGCGCGCGAGTTTCTTCTCCGGGGTGGCCTCGGCCAGCACGTCATCCACGCCCGCTTCGGCGGCAATCGCGGCGGCGGTCAGCGGGTTGTCGCCGGTCACCATCACGGTGCGAATCCCCAGCTTGCGCAGCTCGGCGAAACGCTCACGGATGCCGGGCTTGACCACGTCTTTCAGATGGATCGCACCCAGCAACTTGCCATCGGCGCACACCAGCAACGGGGTGCCGCCGCTCTGGGCGATCTTGTCGATTTCCCGCGAGAGCGCAGGTGCAAGGTCACTGCGTTGTTGGCCGACAAAAGCCAGCAGCGAATCCACGGCGCCTTTACGGAATACGCGGCCCTGATAGTCGACACCGGACAAGCGGGTTTCGGCGCTGAACGGCACGGCGGTCAGTTCGTCCAGGGACGGCTCGGCCTGGGGGTGCAAGGCGCGCAGGTACTCGACGATGGATTTGCCTTCCGCCGTGTCGTCCGCCAGGGACGCCAGCAGCGCACCTTCGGCCAGGTCCCGGCCACTCACACCTGGCGCCGCGACGACCGCCGCGCAACGACGGTTACCAAAAGTGATGGTGCCGGTCTTGTCCAGCAGCAACACATGCACGTCCCCCGCCGCTTCCACGGCGCGGCCGGACTTGGCGATCACGTTGAGGCGCACCAGACGGTCCATGCCGGCGATGCCGATGGCTGACAGCAAGCCGCCGATGGTTGTAGGAATAAGCGTCACCAGCAGTGCGACCAGGAACACCAGCGGCAAGCTGCCATTGGCGAAGTGGGCGAACGGCTGCAGGGTCACCACCACCAACAGGAAGATCAGCGTCAGGCCGATCAGCAGAATATCCAGCGCGACTTCGTTGGGGGTTTTCTGGCGTTTGGCGCCTTCTACCAAGGCGATCATGCGGTCCAGAGTCGACTCGCCCGGGTTGACGGTGATGCGAATCAGCAGCCAGTCCGACACCAGGCGCGTATTGCCGGTGACGGCCGAACGGTCGCCGCCGGATTCGCGGATCACCGGTGCGGATTCGCCGGTGATCGCCGCTTCGTTGACCGCCGCGATGCCTTCGATGACTTCGCCGTCACCGGGGATCATTTCCCCGGCGGCGACGCGCACCACATCGCCCTTGCGCAGGCTGGTCGCTGGCACGACCTTGAAGCTGCCGTCGGCCTCTTTACGCCGTGCGCTGAGGCCTTCGCTGCCGGCCTTGAGGCTGTCGGCGCGGGCCTTGCCACGCCCTTCGGCCAGGGCCTCGGCGAAGTTGGCGAACAGCACGGTGAACCACAACCATACGGCGATTTGCACGGCGACAAAGGTCGGCACCGCCGTGTCGGGCACGAAGCACAACACGGTGGTAAGGATCGCGGTCAGCTCGACCACCAGCATCACCGGCGAGCGTTGCAGCTGGCGCGGGTCCAGCTTGACGAACGCCTGGACCAACGCCGGACGCCATAGGGCGGAGATCGCGGTTTTTGGCGGTTCCTGGGTGTTCACGGGAGCCGCGTTTTTTGCAGGCATATTCATTTTCATATCCCTTTACTAAAAGCCCATGCTCAAGTGTTCAGCAATGGGGCCTAACGCCAGCGTTGGCAGGAAAGTCAGGCCGCCCACCAGCAAAATGGTCACGGTCAACAGGGTCACGAACAGCGGGCCATGGGTCGGGAAGCTGTTCTGGCCAATCGGTGCGGTCTTTTTCATCGCCAGGCTGCCGGCCAGGGCCAGGACCGGGAGGATGTAACCGAAGCGGCCGATCAACATGCCCAGGCCCAGCATCAGGTTGTGGAACGGCGTGTTGGCGCTGAAACCGCCGAACGCCGAGCCGTTGTTGGCACTGGCCGAGGTGTAGGCGTAGAGCAACTGGCTGAAACCATGGGGCCCAGGGTTACTGATAGCGCCCGCCGGGCCAGGCAGGCTGGCGGCGATGGCGCCGAGCACGAGCACGCCAACCGGCATGACCAGCAGGGTCACCACCAGCAATTGCACCTCTTTGGCCTGCAGCTTCTTGCCGAGGTATTCCGGCGTGCGGCCGATCATCAATCCGGCGAGGAACACCGCGATCAGCACGTTGAGCAACATGCCGTACATGCCCGCACCGACGCCGCCGAAGATCACTTCGCCGACCATCATGTTGACCATCGCCACCATCCCGCTGAGGGGGTTGAGGCTGTCCTGCATGCCGTTGACCGAACCGTTGGACGCCGCGGTAGTGGTCACCGACCACAGCACGGTGCCGGTGGTGCCGAAGCGTGCTTCCTTGCCTTCCAGCGGTGCGGTCTGCTCCACGGCCGGATTGTTCAGCGTCGGGTTGGGCTGGTATTCGGCCCACAGCGAGGTCGCGCCGCCGATCAGGAACAGCGCCAGCATGCAACCGAGGATCGCGCGGCTCTGGCGCAGGTCTTTCACGTAGTGGCCGAAGGTAAACACCAGGGCGACCGGAATCAGAATGATCGCCGACAGCTCGAACAGGTTGGCCCAGGCCGTTGGGTCTTCAAACGGGTGCGCCGAGTTGACGCCGAAGAAGCCACCGCCGTTGGTGCCCAATTGCTTGATCGCAATCTGGCTGGCCGCCGGGCCCAAGGGGATCACCTGATCCACGCCTTGCAAGGTCACGGCATCCACGTAATGCGCGAAGGTCTGCGGCACGCCCTGCCACACCAGGAACAGCGCCAGCACCAGGCACAACGGCAGCAGGCCGTAGAGCGTGGCGCGGGTCATGTCGACCCAGAAGTTGCCCAAGGTCTTGGTGGATTTGCGACCAATCCCACGGCACAACGCGACAAGTACTGCGAGGCCCGTGGCCGCACTGACGAAGTTCTGCACGGTCAGGCCCGCCATCTGGCTGAGGTAGCTCAGGGACGCCTCACCGCTGTAGGACTGCCAGTTGGTGTTGGTCATGAAACTGACCGCCGTGTTGAAGGCCAGGGTCCATTCCTGACCCGGCAATTTCTGCGGGTTCAGTGGGAGATAGTCCTGGAACAACAGGATCGAGAACAACAGTACAAAGCCCGCGAGGTTGAACGCGAGCAAGGCCAGCATGTATTTCTGCCAGCTGTGTTCTTCATGAGCATCGACACCGGACAGCCGATAACACGCGTTTTCGACCGGCCCCAGCACCGGAGTCAACCAGGTGCGCTGGCCCTCCATCACTTTGTAGTAGAACCGCCCGAGGAACGGTGCGGGCACCAGCACCACGGCAAAGAAGGCAATGATCAGCCAATAGTCATAACTGTGCATAGCCTGCTCCTAGTTCCGATCCGCGCGTAACAGCGCAACCAGCAGATAAATGAACAGCGCCACGGCCAATAGCAGTGACACCCCGTCCAGAACGCTCATGGAAGTCTCTCCGTTTAGCGGCGAGTGCCGCGTGTGGGGCAATTGTCGGCAGGAGTGGCGTAAAGGAACGAGAGCGAGGGCGTGGGCGGGGCGTAAAGACGGCGTAAAGAGTGGGTTTATGCGGGGTTTACAGCAGGCTTTATAGTGATTTTGAGGGCCTCATCGGGGGCAAGCCCTCTCCCACCCTCGACCGCGTTCGGGCAGGCAATACGCAGTCCAATGTGGGAGCGGGCTTGCTCGCGAAAGCGCCGGCTCAGTCACCGCTGCCCCTATCTGGTGCAGCGATGTAAAGTTTCAAACGCCAAACCATCCCCCACGCGACAATCGCGCCCCTTTACGACAATGATTCTCAGCCTGGCATGCCCGCTGCAACACCTTGAATCATTCCAAACGGTTCAGGGAGAGCAACACAATGAACACACAACTCAAACCCACGCTGGGCACCCTGCACTTGTGGGGGATCGCGGTCGGGCTGGTCATTTCCGGAGAGTACTTCGGCTGGAGCTATGGCTGGGGCGTCGCCGGGACCTTGGGCTTCCTGGTGACCTCATTGATGGTCGCGCTGATGTACACCTGCTTTATCTTCAGTTTCACCGAGCTGACCACCGCCATTCCTCACGCGGGCGGGCCATTTGCCTACAGCCGTCGTGCCTTTGGTGAAAAAGGCGGTTTGATCGCCGGGCTGGCGACTCTGATCGAATTTGTCTTCGCGCCACCGGCCATCGCCTTGGCCATCGGCGCCTATCTCAATGTGCAATTTCCGGCACTGGACCCGAAACACGCCGCCGTCGGTGCCTACATCGTGTTCATGGGCCTGAACATCCTCGGCGTGAAACTCGCCGCGACCTTCGAGCTGGTGGTGTGCGTGCTCGCCGTCGCCGAGCTGCTGGTATTCATGGGTGTGGTCGCCCCGGCGTTCAGCTTCAGCAACTTTGCCCTGAATGGCTGGGCCGGCTCCGACACCTTCGGCGCCCCGGCGATTGCCGGCATGTTCGCGGCGATTCCGTTTGCCATCTGGTTCTTCCTCGCCATCGAAGGTGCGGCCATGGCGGCCGAGGAAGCGAAAGATCCGAAGCGCACCATTCCAAAAGCCTACATCAGCGGCATCCTGACCTTGGTCATCCTGGCCATGGGCGTGATGTTCTTCGCCGGCGGCGTCGGCGACTGGCGCACCCTCTCGAACATCAACGACCCGCTGCCACAAGCCATGAAAACCGTGGTGGGCGACAGCTCCGGCTGGCTGCACATGCTCGTCTGGATCGGCCTGTTCGGCCTGGTGGCGAGCTTCCACGGGATTATCCTCGGCTATTCGCGCCAGTTCTTTGCCCTGGCCCGCGCCGGATACTTGCCGTCTTTCCTCGCCAAACTGTCGCGTTTTCAGACACCCCATCGGGCAATCATCGCCGGTGGCGTGGTCGGCATCGCCGCGATCTACAGCGACGGTTTGATCAACCTGGGCGGCATGACGCTGACCGCAGCAATGATCACCATGGCCGTGTTCGGCGCCATTGTGATGTACATCATGAGCATGCTCAGCCTGTTCAAGCTGCGTAAGACCGAACCTTTGCTGGAACGCACCTTCCGCGCCCCGGGTTACCCCATCGTGCCGGCCATCGCGTTGGCACTCGCAGTGGTATGCCTGGTGGCCATGGCGTGGTTCAACGCACTGATCGGGCTGATCTTCCTCGGCTTTATGCTGGTGGGCTTCGTCTACTTCCAGATGACCGCACAAGACCGTGCCGATGCACCGGCGGATGCGATGTTGACCGGGCTCTGATCTACTCGAGGCAGAACGGGCCTACACTGAACTAGTAAGAAAGCCCGTTACTCAAAGCAGCTATTCCCGTGGGAAAATTCTCCCACGGCAATCTGCCTCAAGGAGAGCCTTATGCCGTGGTATGCATGGTTGATTTTAGTGGTCGCGATCGGGTCGATCGTCGGTGGCCTGATGATGCTGCGTGACAGCGCCAACAAGGTCGAACTCACCGACGACCAACGCAAGCGCGTGGCCGAGCGCAACGCCCAGGCGGAAGCCAAGGACGCGCAGGATCGCTAGGCGCGGTTATTCCCAATCCGCCTTGGCAATGTGCAAACCGTGCTGCCCTTTGTAGGCAGCACGCTCCGGCTGGCTCCAGCCTTCGAGCAACGCCTCCTCCAGTTTGTAAATCTCAACCCCCAGCGGACGGCACACCGTCAACGGGTCCTGCGCCTCCGGGCCCCACATCGGCAGCGATAAATCCCCACCCGGGCACGTCGACAGCGCACACAACACATCAATCTCGGCGAAGAATTCCAGGTAGTCGCCCTTCTGCGCCGGACACGCCTTCATGAAATACATGTCGTCGTGATTCAGGCCTGTGCACTGGAAAATATTCAACACGTCATGCACGTCGAATTCCGTCAGACCATGCGGCAACACCGCACGCGTGAGGTTCGAGTGGCAGTGGTGGTGAAAATCTTCGCCGGTGAGCATGCGATTTACATAGGGATCGCAGCGCGTGCCGAGCAAATCGTGCAAGCGCCCGCCGTGCTCATCAATGCCGTAACTGGCCAGGCTGTCATCGGTGATGGTCACCAATGGACGCAGAAACGGCAGGTTCGACCACAGCCGGTCATGGGTGCTGACATGCGCGCCCTGCAACTGGCGGGTGCGCGCCGCCCACAAGCGCTCGCGCGGATCGTTGGCGTTCCACACATTGAAGTCCCCAACCTGTGGCCCCACCGGCGTAGTCACTCGAAACACATGCCCCGCCGGCACCTTCCACGCCCTGCCCGTTCGGATCGGCACTTCGAACTGCTCGATCAACGTGCGTTGCTGTTTTTGGTCACGGATGCGCTCGTAAAACGCCGTGTCGACCTGCAACGCCGAACCTTTGCTGACCTGGTAGGCGGCCGGATAGTCTTTGTACATGGTACGGATCCTCGATCAGGGGTGGTTAAACAAGGCCAGCGACAGACGTTCCGAATCATCGAGGTACAGGCTCATCGCCTCCCCCGCTGCCGGCTTATCGTTTTGGAGCAGAAGCTGGTAAATCTCGCGATCGCGCTCCAGCCAAGGCGACTGGAAACGTTGCTCGTCGGGCGCCGCGCAGAACACCAGGCGCAGCTGCGCGATAACCTGGGCAAAAAACTCATCAAACAAAGGGCTGCGCATCAGCGCGACGATTTGCTGGTGGAACACCAGACTGTGAGTGGCCACGGCGCGCCAATCCTCGCGCTCACGGGCCAAGGAAGTGGCGTCGATAGCATTCTGCATGCGCTCGGATTGTGCCTCTGTGAGTGCACCGCTCTGTGCAATCGCCTGCAACTCAAGCGTGCGCCGGACGACGAACAAATCGCGCACTTCCTCTCGCTCCAACCGACGGACCATCACGCCCTTGTTACGCACGTAGCGGGTCAACCCTTCCTGACCCAAACGGTGCAACGCTTCGCGGATCGTATTGCGCGAGGCGTTATAGGCCTTCACCAATTCCGCCTCGACCAACGCCATCCCCGGTAGAAGCCGCCCACCGATGATATCGGCACGCAACTCCAGGGCAATCTGGTCGGCTAAAGACAGGCTGAGCGTCATCACTACCTCACGATTGTTGAACAATCCTCTGCGTAGATGTAATCACTTTTCATGCCAACCCCTAGTACGTGGAAGGAGTGTGTAAAGCCTGCTGGTTAGCTAAGATGCCAGCATGCTACCGAGGCAGTCCTATGCGTTATTCACCCGACCATAAAGCCAAGACCCACCAGCGCATCATCAAGGAAGCCTCCACGCGCTTTCGCCGCGATGGCATCGACGCCACGGGCCTACAGCCCCTGATGAAGTCGCTGAGTCTCACGCATGGCGGGTTTTATGCGCATTTCAAATCAAAAAACGACCTGGTGGAAAAAGCCCTGCAGGCCGCAGCGGAAGAGTTGGATGCCCACTGCGAAATCCTGTTCAGCCAGGAACGGCCACTGGAAGCCTTCATCGACAGTTACCTGTCGGATTGGCACCACACCTCACCGGGTGAAGGCTGCCCGCTGCCGACCATGTCTTCAGAACTGGGGCTGAGAGGCCAGCACAGCGCGACGACGGATGCAGTGCTCGGCGCACGGCTCAAACAGATTGAAGCGGTTTTGGGAGATGGCCGTGGCGATGCCGCGGGGCTGGTGATGATGTCGACACTGGTGGGCGCGCTGGTGCTGGCCCGGAGTGTCGAAGATGTGAGATTGGCTACACGGATCATGGACGTGGTGCGTGAAAGCTTGAAAACCCGCCTTCCGCAAGATGAAAAGGCCGGTCAATGACCGGCCTCCTGATTCGCTTAGTTGATCACCACCCTATCGCGATTCTTCTCCAGCAACGCCTTGCCGATCCCCTTCACCTCCAACAACTCATCCACTGACGCGAACGGGCCATTGCTTTCGCGGTAGGCCACAATCGCCTTCGCCTTGGCGGCACCGATGCCAAAGAGGTCGCGGCGCAGGGTCTCGGCGTCGGCGGCGTTGAGGTTGACCTTTGCGGATTGGTCGGTTTTGGACATTTGGGTGGTGATGGGGATTGGGGCTTCGGGTTTGATGGAGGGGGCTGCGGTGGTGGTAACGGATAGGGTGGTGAGGAAGGCGAAGATTAGGGAGGTGAGGAAGGTGTTTTGCATTTGACGCTCCATGAAATTGATAAGAGGAAAGCAGCTTTTCCGAAGCTGCACTTGAAACTTAGACTACCTATTCATGTTGTCAAAACGAGCAAGATTACAAAGTGTAAATTAAACCCATATAGACTAAAGCAGGCCAAATAAACGAAACGTTTATTTTTTTACCTTTAGCCAGACTTACCATAAAAGCCATACTAAATCAAACAACAAGAAAGTTCGAAAAAATTAGCATTCGAACTAAAAAACACAACTAAACCCACTCAAAGTTTCAATCATGTGAATCACTTGAGTTAATCTTAATTATCAAAACGATCACATTTCAAGAAAATGAAAGACAGGAGAAAGGCTAACTGGGTATGAATATTCGAAACAGACATCACTATCGATTCCATCGATCGTCTAAGAAAGTCTTTGAACGCAAAAGCCTAAAGACGTTCAAACTACGCACTCGGAGTGCCATTCCTGAATAGACATAGGTGTAAATTCAAAAAAATATCGAAGCTTTGGATCAGGATAACTCGTGAAAAGTCTTTTGAGAAAAAAGTTGCCACTATTACATTTATAGTGCCTCAGCTCACCGTTAGAAAAGTATTTCCGACGAGACGTGCAAAATTAGAAAATCACCTAAAGTAAACGATATAGTAACTGCTTTCTTTTTTGGCATGACCGCTTTCCGTGCTCCGGCCGGTTTCATCCTAGAAAGCGCAAAAAGATAGACTAAAACCTACGCCCATGTCAACATACATATTTGCTCAGACATGCCGAAGCAAAAACTATAGCATCTATAGGAGTTAAAAATGGACGAGACAATACTACTTAACAAAATTTTTGCGATAGGCATGAGTTCAACCATACTAATCTACGCACTTATCCAGAAAAAACATTCAAAGTCTTGGGTAACCCCCGCGGTACTATTCTCTTTATTTTGGTTTTGCTTCACATTCTTCCCACTGGTATTTATGTTCTCTGTACCCATATCACCATGGGGCACGGTTTTAATCGTATTTTGCGTATTCATATTTGGGTTACCCTCGCTACTCACACGGCATAAATTTGCGCTCGCCATGAACACGAGTAACAAATACGACAACAAAAACATATATGGAGGAACTTTTTTAAGGACGTGCTTTTACATCATACAAATCTTCGTAATACTGTGCGTCTTTGTGAATCTTTCTTTACAGGGACTCTCAGTAGAAAACTTTATTAATAGCCCACTAGAGACCGCCAACAAATACTTGAATTTACGATATTCAGGTGACATTCAACCTAATATTTTCGCCCAAGTTGGCGTCCTCCTCAACTACACCGGGGTATGCATAGGAGGACTAATCCTAAACAGTAAAAAAAGAAAAATTTCCATATTTTTTCTTAGCTTCATACCTGCAGCTCTTCATATGATTATTTATGCCGACAAAGGCACTTTATTTCTATGTATCGCATTCTTCTACGCGGGAATCATAGTAAGCCGATTAAATCACGGCGATACAACTTTGACCAATCGAAAGTCCAGCAAAACAATATTTTATTCCTTAGTAATTCTGACGCCCATACTGATTTTTTCATTTCTCGCTCGTGGAATAGGTTCTGGAGATGCTAGTCAGACAGTAGACAACTTAATCTATTATTTATCGTCATACGCGTTTGGACACCTCTACGCGTTCTCTGACTGGTTCTCAAGCTATCTCCTTGGCGAGTCCAGCCAAGTATATTTTCACGACAAGAATATGAGCTGGGGATTTTCTACTTTTATGGCCATATTTCGATTGCTCGGAGATACAACATCCGTTCCTGACGGCTACTATGATGAGTACTTCCAATATAAAAACTTGTTAAAAACCAATATTTACACTATCTACAGAGGGCTTATTCAAGATTTTGGAGTAATTGGTACAATATTGTATATGCTACTTAGTGGCACATTATTCAATACGGCGTACTTGCTTATATTAAAGCGAAAAACACCTATACTGTCCACATCAATATACATTTGCATGGTGGGCTATATATACACTTCATTTATCATCAGCATCATGATATGGAACAGTATTTTCGGGGTACTTTTCCTACTCAGCATGATACTAATGATCAATGTCCTCTTATTCAAATTTCAGCACCGACTGTTGATTGCTACTACTTCCAATCCAAGCGATGCTGACCTGAGTTGAGCACGGATGAGTGACCATTATTATTAAATGTGGCAGACGAACCGATAGGAACGGTCACGTTGATAATACGATTAGGATAGTCAAAATTCAAAAAAATCGCACCCTTCGGTGTGGGGATAGTAGCGCTTGCTGAAAACCGCAGCGCACTTGAAGGCGTTAGCTCCCAACTCTGCCAACCCGCAGTCATCGGCTTCACCCCAAGTAAATACTTAGGTATTATATTTGCTGGTGCAGTCCCCCATGCATGAGTCCAATCCTCATTGTCTTTAAATTTTACATCCCACGCTTCATGTGTGATTGTTGCGTCATACTTATCAAGCATATTAAGCCAGCCGCGCTCACTATCATTCAAAATCAGGCTAAGTGCGAGATCGTCTTCACCATTCTTGAACAGAGCCTCCAGCAAATACTGCGCTGTAAATACAGAACTTGGAAAACCGCCTTGGTATTTCACGATCTTCTTTTTCAATTCAGTTATAAAAAGCTGACGCTCATCGTCATTGACAAGACCAAAGTTTAGCGGTAGAAACAAACTGTGAGCAGAAGTGTGACTCGAACCTATACCATCCGAGAATAAACCATTGGCTAGAGTAACCTTTTCACGAATTACTTTCTTTAACTGGCCCGCTTGCTCCGTGAAAAACTGGTGATCAGACTCTTCACCCAACGCCTGTGCGATGTCAGCCATTCGAACCATTGACTCATAAATAAAAGCGTTAGTTACCGTATTATTTTCCACCATCTCATGGCCATCACGCTGGTTAGGTGGCCAATCAACCAAATCACCCATTGGATAGCTTACCTTAAGCTCCCTCTTCAGCTTGGTCGTTATTTTTCTGATATTAACCATGCCCGTTTCGGAAGTAGCCCCTGTAAGACTCAACAACTTTAACCAAGAATAATGCTTACGAAGAAAATCCTTATCTCCAGTTTGCATGAAGTCAGCCCATGCCATCAGGATCATATGTGATTGCCACTCAGTCGGCCAAGTGGGTTTTTTCACCAAAAACTCAAATGTCCGCCTTGGAACACTAACTTCGCCCACTTGCGCGAACCAACCCAGCATGTTGATATATGCATCGGCCTCATAAGGCAGGCGCTCCCTGTCTCCATCGACGAAAATACCTGCAAAACTAGTGGCCATCATCGTATGGTCCATTAAGCGCATAATTCGATCGAGCTCAAGCGCAGAAGGATCACCCGTAAACGAAATTTTCCCCTGCTGCTGAAAAGCGGAAGAACGCGCATACTGGATCGAAATGGACTGCTTGGAAAAATCGCCCTTCCAACCATAGATATCGATATACCTGAAGGGCATGACAGAACCAATATCGCTAGGCATCAATCGCGCATCTTCTGGAGGAAGAGCTACAGGCTGCGAGCCTTTTGTGAGGGCGATTTCAGTATCATAAAATCGCACCCCAATCCGCTCAGCACCAATACTGGGAAGGGGCTCTGGCTCGGAGCTTTCTCTGAGTTTCAGTCGGATTTTAGATCCACTATTAGCCGCATCGACATTGAAGGCCACTTTTGCGAAGTACACTTTACCCAGGTCAATCGTTATCTTATCTACTGAGGTGGCGATAATAAAGTCCGTCAGATCAACGAGACTGACAATAGGCGCTTCGACGTGGTCTGCTTCTAAACTTTTTTTATAAAAAAAACCACACACAAAGAAAAACAAACACAGCAAAATAAGGCACGCATAAACACCTCCTTTCCGTGGTAAAAAACGCGAAACATGCATAGACACTGCCTTATTTAGAAATCAAGAATCCAATCGCCGCTGTTGATAAATCCAATCCACTATTTCTCCATCTGGCGAGTACCCACTGACTGTTTCCCTGAGCAGTTGCCTCACACTGCTGTAATCATCCTTCGCCACAGCAGAGTTAAGCTCTTTCAACTTGAGCTTTAACTGTTCCCAGGGAATATAGTCCTCATTAGCACTCATAATCATGGGGTGACCTGTGGCAATGACATTTCCACCAATCAGCAACTCCTCGTACAGCTTCTCACCGGGCCTCAGCCCAGTGAATTCGATTGCAATATCACCATGGGGGTTAGCGTCGGAGCGCACACTCATCCCAGACAGATGAATCATTTTTTTGGCTAACTCAATTATCTTTACCGGCGCCCCCATATCCAAAACAAACACGTCCCCCCCCAACCCCATCGACCCGGCTTGAATAACCAGCTGAGCCGCTTCTGGAATTGTCATGAAGTAGCGCGTGATTTTGGGATGGGTAACCGTTACAGGACCGCCTGACTTGATTTGCCGATGAAACAGTGGAATTACCGAGCCGGACGAACCGAGGACATTTCCAAACCTGACCATCGTAAAGCGGGTCTTATTGATAGTCGACACCGCGTCTTGTGCCTCATATAGCACGGGCGCTTTTTCCCGACTCAAAGCCTGAAGCACCATCTCTGCAAGGCGCTTGGTACTCCCCATGACATTCGTCGGCCGGACGGCTTTATCTGTCGAAATCAAGACAAAGTTAGAAACACCTGCGCGAAGAGCGGCTTGGGCGGTATAAAGGGTTCCGTTGACGTTATTTAACACGCCCTCAGCAATATTATGCTCAACCATGGGCACATGCTTATACGCAGCCGCGTGATAAACGGTATCTACTTTCCATGCTTTCAGCACGTCAAATATTTTTTCCTGATTACGGACTGACCCCAGTATCGGCAACAGCTTAATAGGTAGCGATTCGCGTTGTATCCGATGTTCTAATTCAGAAAAAATACTATATAAATTGAACTCGCCATGTTCAAAAAGGAGTAACGCTGTAGGGCGTAATTGAAGTATTTGACGGCACAGTTCCGAACCGATCGAGCCCCCCGCCCCGGTGACAAGCACGACCATACCCTTGATACAGTGCTCGAGCAGTTCGCCTTGCGCCGGAACGGCATCCCTGCCCAAAAGGTCTGCCACATCAACCTCTTGGATATCATCAACCTTCACTCTACCGCTGGCCAGGTCCATGAAGCCTGGCACGCTACGCACATGAAGGGGGAAACCTTCCAGATAATCGAGTACCTCACGCCGACGTGCACGCGTCGAGGAAGGAATCGCAAGCAGAATTTCCTGAGCGCCGGAAACATCTACCATTGCTTGGATATTTTTAGGCTTGTAGACTTGCAACCCTGCAATCACGCTATTGGCGATGCTGGAATCATCATCGATAAACGCCACGGGCCGCATCAACCGCCCCATACGTAAGGCAGCCACAAGCTGATTTCCTGCCGCACCAGCGCCGTAAATCGCCACCTTGGGAATACCATCATCCCGGTTGGTGAAGGGCACATGCTGTGAAGCTGCAAACCAGTCGCCTAAAAAGTATTGGCGCATCGCTAAACGCAGTCCACCCACCATGACCATGCTCAACCACCAATAATTGAACACGATCGACCTAGGCACTAAGTTCTGATGATTGCTGTACCAATAAACTATGAGCCCAAGAATTAACGAAGAAAGAGTCACCGCTTTAATGATTGCGATCAGAGCATCATTGCCAAAATATCGCATGACGGCGCGGTACATACCAAACCGGATAAATAGAGGTATCGCGACTGCAGGCGCGCTTAAAAACAACCAAGTGTGCACTAAGAAAGGGTTGCTAATTTCGTCTAAACCCAGACGTACTACAAACGCCATCCACAGCGCTACCCAGATCAGTACGACGTCCGCCAATAATTGGAATATTCTTTTTTTTCTGCGCGGCAGATTCAATAAGAAGCTACGTACTTTATCCATTTCGATTCTATCCCCTTTAGGAAGCTGATAACTGCCTTTACTACCGGCTAGCGCGGGCAGCACCCTACCAGCTGCCTCATTACTACGGTGAGGCGAAAAATAAAAAGGGCTGTGTGAGCGCACTCTGGGTCTGGCAGAGCGACTCAACAGCCTTGACAACTACAGCGACAACTTAGTTTTTAGCCGCCTCGTGCATTACAGCAATCAAGGCATCGCATGTCTTATCTATCTCAGCCGCGCTCAATGTAGGGTGCACCAAAAACATCAAACTGGTTTCACCCAGCTCCTTCGCTATCGGCAAGCGATCCTTAGGTTTGAAAGACGTACCATCAAATGCCTTTTCCAAGTAAACCTCGGAACAGGAACCTGAAAAACTTGGAACGCCTCTCTCCGCCAAGCTGGCGATAATTTTGTCTCGGTCCCAGCCCTGCCGTAGCATTTCGGGTTGCACGAATACATAACATTTATACGCCGCATGACTGACATCATCCGGTAAATTGGGCACCCGCAGCCCTTTCAGCGCCTTAGCGCAGCTCCAGATTTTACTAGCATTTTCGGAACGAACTTTATGCCATTGCGCCATCTTCTTGAGTTGCAACCTACCGAGAACGGCTTGCACCTCAAGCATCCTCCAGTTGGTGCCAAAGCTATCATGGAGCCATCGAAAACCCGGGGGGTGCTGCCGCTCGTAGACGGCAGTCCAGTTTTTTCCGTGGTCTTTGTAGGCCCACATGGTAGACCAGAGATCAGGATCGTTTGTCGTCACCATCCCGCCCTCCCCGCCAGTCGTCATGATTTTGTCCTGACAAAAAGACCACGCGCCGATATGACCAATACTGCCAACTGGACGGCCTTGGTGCGTTGCACCATGTGCTTGTGCACAATCCTCAATGACTTTAATGCCATGCGTTTCAGCCAACTGCATGATCGGCGCCATCTCGCATGGCCAGCCAGCAAGGTGCACACAAATAATAGCTTTGGTCTTCTCGGTTAGAACTGCCGCGATGGAGGAAGCGGTAATGTTTTGCGAGTCTCGATCGACGTCAGCGAATACAGGAGTCGCTCCTGCAAGGACCACGCATGAAACCGAAGCCAGAAACGTACGCGAAGTCACGATGACCTCGTCCCCTGATCCGATTGACAGTGCTTTGAGTGCAAGGTCCAGTGCTACAGTGCCATTTGCGACAGCAACGGCATGCTGAGTGCCAGTCCAGTGGGCAAATTCTTCCTCGAATTTTCGGCCTTCTTGACCAGTCCAATAGTTTACCTTATTGGAAAGGATGACCTCACGAACGGCGTCTGCTTCTTCTACCGTAAAAGATGGCCATGGCGAAAATTGCGAATTGAGCATCAGACGAATCCCGGATTAATATTTGAAGAAGCCTTGGCCTGTTTTCCGACCCAGGTGATTAGCGCGCACCATTTTCCTCAATAGAGGATGAGCACGATATTTGGGGTCTCCCGTCTCGTTGTGGAGCGTCTCCATAATCGAGAGGTTCACATCATTACCGATCAAATCCGCTAAGGCTAGAGGGCCTATGGGATGATTTGCGCCCAATCGCATGGCCTTATCGATTTCCTCAGCTTCAGCCACACCCTCAGCCAAAATGCCTATCGCCTCGTTGATCATCGGTATGAGCATTCTGTTTACGATAAATCCCGGCGCTTCGTTTACCAGTACAGGGTCTTTACCCAGTTTTCTAGCAAACTCCATCGCCGTGGAAATCGTCTGCGAAGAGGTCGTAAGACCACAGATCACCTCAGCAAGCCTCATGAGCGCTGCCGGATTGAAAAAATGCAGGCCGACGACATTCTGTGGATATTTAGTTATACCTGCCAGTTCTGTTATCGATAACGAAGAGGTATTGGAAGCAAGTATCGTCGAAACACCTACCACATGAGACAGCTTCGCAAAAACCTCGCGCTTAGCGTCCATGTCCTCTGAGACTGCCTCAACAATCAGCTGCGCATCTGAAAGTGCTGGAAAATCCGTAACGACCGATATTTTTCCGATAAAGTCAGCGGCGTCTTCTAGAGAAATCCGACTCTTTGAGGCTAGTCGCTTGAATAACGTTTCCAGCTCCAGAAACGCGCGCTGGCCTTTTTGTACGGAATTGCTTTTCCATATAACAGCACTGACGTGCGAGCACTGCGCCAAAATTTGAACAATTCCCTTGCCCATAGTGCCAGTGCCAATAACACCAACAGTCGAAATAATAAGTGGGTCACTCATTTGCACTTCCTTATTCCGAAATATTTTTGATCAGTTTGGCCGGGCTGCCAAAATACACAGTCTGAGCAGGCATGGATTTCGTCAGTACACTTCCCATCCCCAGCATTGAGCCAGCGCCGATTGAGATGCCTTGGCGAATGGACGCGCCGGTGCCTACCTCAACGCGCTCTTCAATATTCACATTTCCAGAAATGGCGACAATGGGTGCAACCGTCGAAAAGTCACCGATAACAGTGTCGTGGCCTACCGTACAGTTAATATTCACAATCACGTGATCGCCGATTTCGATATCCACTGTGCATATTGTACCCGCGCAGATGACACTGCCGTTACCTATCCGGACATGTTCAGCGTGCACAATCGCAGCAGGGTCGATCAATGTTGCGTACGAAGGACGTCCCCTGACTTCCATTGCCTCTACAACTCGCTTCCTGACGCGAGGGTTGCCAATCGCAACTACAAACTCACAATCAGAATAGTCCGTCCATCTATCGACGCTGGATAAAACCACCGTATTACCATAGGTCTTTCCGTGGTTGTCGACGTTATCATCGAGAAACCCACGAATTTTTGTTCCCAGCCGAGTTGCAAGCAGGTACACCTCTCGCCCGAAGCCACTAAAGCCTACAATTACTAATTCCTTGCGATCTGCCATCACACACCTGCCCATTTCCGCATTCGTCGTCTCTCGTATGTATTGATCAACAACGAGGGTTACTTGTTACCGGTAAATTTGCTCATCGTTACCTCACCGGCGGCACTGATACCGTCACGCACGACGACCTTTTTTACTGTCAGAAAAATTATTTTAATATCGAGCCAGAAAGAGCGATTATTGACATACCAGACGTCAAGCTTAAATTTATCGTCCCAGCTGAGTTCATTCCGACCATTTATTTGGGCCCAACCAGTCACACCCGGTCTTACTTCGTGACGTCGAAACTGTTCTGGCGAATATAGAGGCAGGTACTCCATCAACAAAGGCCTGGGCCCTACCAAGCTCATATCACCCTTCAAGACATTCATCAGCTCAGGCAACTCATCCAGGCTAGTTGCACGCAAAAAAGCCCCGTACGGCGTCATCCGCTCAGCATCGGGTAGAGGTGTTCCATCAAGGTTCACCGCGTCACGCATTGTCCGAAACTTGATCATTTCGAACGGTTTTCCTCCGAGCCCCGGTCGTACCTGGCGAAACAAGACAGGCGAACCCAGCCGCTTCCTGATTCGCCAGGCCGTAAAGGCAATGACCGGTGAAAGGATAATCAGGCCTATTGTCGACGCGACTATATCAAAAATGCGCTTGATCATTTAACAGCACCTTCCAGCCAGTCTGCGAAACGGTTTGAAAGCAGTACACGATCAAATTCCTCACGCGCTAAACGTAATGAGTTTTGGCCCATCACTGCTAATGCCTGGCGGTCGTCAGCCGCCGCCTCAAGGGCATCTGCAAAACCCGACGCGTCCTCCGGGCGAACGGCGAAGCCACACTCGTTTTTTTCGATCATTCCGCATAACCACCCAGGATAGTTATTCAAAACGGGAAGCCCCGCCGCGATGTAATCAAAAAACTTGTTTGGGGACGTGCCAAAATAAAAGGCAGGGACATTGGCCAGCAATTGCAGGCCTACATCAGTTGCGGCCATCAATCCGGAAAGGCTAGCCTTGTTGACCGGATCATGAAATATCACATTGGTAAGGCCTTCTTTCTCTGCTCGGCTCTGCAGGGCCGGCTTAAGCTTGCCTTGGCCGATCAGTACAAATTTGATATCCGTTCGGCCGCGACGCTTGAGCTCCACAGCGCTATCAAGCAAGGCATCAAGACCATTAGCCATGCCATGGGTCCCAGCAAACAAAGCAACACAATCCGTGGGCGAGACACCCGCTGGACGCCAGGGCTGCGTAAACTCATTAAAAATATCAAAATCGCATCCGTTGGGAATCAGTGCAATTTTTGAGCGGTCCACTCCCCGGTGCGCAATACCTTCAACGATTCCTGGCGATAGACCTATTACACGATGAGCTGAACGGTAACTCGCCCACTCAAGCGCGGACAAAGCTTTCAGCAAGATCGGATTACGTATAACGCCCATGGCTCTAGGTAATTCAGGCCATAGGTCACGCACCTCAAACACAAATTTCTTGCTTCTAAGCCAGCGTGCAAATATGCCCGGGATTCCTGCAGTTAAAGGTGTAGTGGTTGCAAAAATCAAATCATAGCGTTCAGTCAGCGCGATTTTAACACTGGACGCAGCAAACCTTAAAAAAGTAAACGCTCGGAACAGAAGACCGTCACTGTTGGAATAAGCGAGGTCCAGTTCAATAATGTTGATACCGTCAATGGTCCCACGGCGAACGCGCTTTAGAAAAGGCCCCTCCAGACCAGTATCTCCGCCGCCATAACTGCCGCAAACAATGGTTACTTCATGCCCACGTAAAATAAGGCGTCGTGCCATTTCGTATGAGCGAATACCAACGGTGCCTTTGGGCGTTGAGAAATGTTGGTGAAAATAAATGACTTTCATAAATCCCAGCGATACTCCGTAGTTAAAGACCCGGGCTGTGTGACTTCCAATTCAAGAACGGGCACCAGGTGTTTTTGCAAATAATAGCGAGACTCCCACCCGTCGATGACCTCACACCGCCGTACCGACATCGTGGGTTCTATCGAAATTCGATCTCTACCATTTGTAAAAAAATAATCGCTCTCTTGCACCCACACCCCTGGAGACAATCGCCAACGAAGAACGGCTTTCTCTTTAAACCCGTTGATTTCGTCAAAAACTTTTAGCCCCCCCTTATCCAGGAGGATTGATCGCTTGTGGCTGCAACGTTCACTGTCCATATATGAGGCAGAAAAACTGACTGCAGTTTGTTGCGCATGAATGTGCGACCGTTCCCGGGTCTTTAACCAGCGACCAAAAAGAAAACGGCTCAATCGTGGCATTTGGTCACGACCGTCAAATTGAACGGTATTGTGAGACTGGGTACCAGGGAAGTAGTTTTGCCAAACAGGCTCTGTATTATAAGAGTAGCTTCCGGCATCCCGCAGCAGATTCGCATTCCCCCTCCATAGATCGACATGCATTGCGTCTGCTTGGCTGGGTCTGAAGCGAAACCGCGGATAACGCATGACGACCATCGCATCATTTTCGTGAAGCACCGCTAAACCGCCGCTATCACTTAATCTACTAGCAGGTAGTTCCAAATCAGACGCCGCCCGCGACAGGCCAAACCATTCAAGTCGATCGTCCCAGGGACCGGGAGGATAGGCATTAGCGTTAAGAAACAGGCGGCTCGACATCTGTACGGTTGGCCGAAAATCCCGATAGTCATCATCTAGCAACGGAAGTAAGCGTGCACCGTCATTGGCACCCAAATTTGGTGCATCCCCATTTGCGCCGCGAACCATCGTGTACAACCAATGAGTAGCAGCCCCGGCGCGCGAATTCCATAATGTCGAAAACTGCTGATCACCACGGCTAAGTCGCCAGAGCTCAACCATGCACAAAGTATCAAGCAACACACGATGGTAGGTAACAGAGTACTGGCTGAAGCTGCCGTCCTTGCCTATTAGCCGTTTCGAGCGGTTTTCTAACCAGTAGACGCCCATACGTCGCCAACCAGCACCGCCCACAATGTGATAGCTAGCCAACAGGCTACCGCCTATGTAAAGCGCCGCTGCCTCGGACGTACCATGGTTGTTGTCCTGCGCTATCGCGTATTGCAAAGTCGGGGCGATACGGCATAAGTGCAGTCGGATCAATTCAAGTAGCGGCGCTGACACATCGTGGGAGGAACCTATAATTAGACTGGCCATGGCAAGGTGCATGACCCTGATTGAGGCCTCCTGACCACATTTCCAGTTTGCACCAAAATAAGGCGGGTTGTGTTCGCACCAATCATTTAGCCAAGAATTAAGTGTTTCAAGTGCAACGTCATCCCCCTCTTTAACGCGCTGCGCGAACGAAAGCACCCAATCCAATCGCGAGGCTTCCCATATTAGTTTTATGTCACCTACCTTGGGATCAAAGTCAGGTATTTCCCACCAAGGCCGGTCTTGGTATTCCATGACCTCACCATTAATAGGATTCTTATGCCAATCGGGTGGGAGTGCACCCACTGGATACGGAATATAGCCAAATAATAAGCCGTTGCCGTGCCAGTGACCGGGGGAAACCAATTTTTTGGACGGGTGAGCTGATGGGAAGAAGAAGGCCCCCTGAGGCGCCTCTCCTTCTAATTTGAAAATAGGATTCAACTTCAGCTTCAGACCGAGACGATAAAAAAGCACTCGAACGAGGTTCGGAACACCTAAAGAGAGTGCTGTCGTGAACTTAACAAACAGTAATTTCATTGTTCACGCAGTAATTCAGCAATTTCGATCGTCACGCGCGCCACCTCAAAAATCTCGTCCACAGGAATTGCGGGCTGGCCCGTCTTGATGGAATCAATAAAGTTGAGAGCACACTGATGCTGGCCTTTATCTTGCTTCCAAAGATTAAGCTTAGCAAAGCCGGGCCAACCATACCCCTTGAGCTTGCGGAAATTATCCAGCTGTAAGACTCTGCCAGCCGTAAAGACTTCCACGCGCTCTTTAGGAAAACTGGACGCGCCGTTGGCGGTGTAAATAATAGTGCCGAAAGAGCCATCCTCGAATCCCAACGTGATCGACGCCCGATCTTCGACAACCTCGATTCCAGGGCTATCACCCATCCGGCGGGCCTGTACCGAGATAATTTTACTGCCTGCCAGGAACCTCATCAAATCGACAAAGTGACACGCCTCGCCAATGATACGCCCACCACCCACCGCGTTATCCTGGGTCCAATGGTTGGAAGGTATCGCTCCGGCGTTCATCGTCAAAAGAAAAGTTTTTGGTTCCTTGACGGAAGCTAAAAGAGTTTTCATTTTAGCGACCTGGGGAGAAAATCGGCGGTTGAACCCCACCATCAGGTGTGGTGATGAACCACGCCCATGCGCCTGCCAATAGGCTTGCTGTACCTGTTCAAGTTCAAGATGGCTAATAGCCAACGGTTTTTCGACAAACACGTTCTTGCCTGCTCCAAGCGCCTGCGATACAAAGCGAGCATGGGTATCATGACGAGTCACGACTGCGACGGTGTTGATTTCAGGCTCCGAAAGCGCCGCCTCCAAGTCTGTAGATGCCTTGGCAAACCCGGTTTTTTTACCGTGAATAACTCCGCTAATACCACCCGCAGTGACAATTGTATGAAGCTGTGCGCCGGCCGCCTTGAACGCGGGTATTAAAACGCGAGAGGCATAATTACCTGCACCAACAAAAGCCAGTACGGGTACTTCGGGGTTGAACGTAGCCGCCGGATTCAGTGAAACCTCTTTTATCGCTCTCTCGGCTACGTTTGATGTGTACTCAAGAATAATACCCAAGCCCGATCGATCGTCCGTCAACGCCTGGTACGCTAGCGCAGCATCCTCGAAGTTAAACTGATGGCTGATCAACGGTTTTACATTCAGCTGACCCGAAGCAAGCATATCCAGGACGGCTTCGAAGTTGCGTTGCTCAGTCCAGCGAACGAATCCGATTGGGTAATCTTGCCCTTTGTCCTCGTAGTTGCTGTCGTATCGCCCAGGCCCGTATGAACAAGAGACCTGAAAAGATAACTCTTTCTCATAGAAATCAGCACGGTTGAGCTCCAACCCCGTGACCCCCACCATCACGATACGCCCGCGTTTTCGGGACATCCTCGCAGCCTGCGTAACAGGATCACTGACCTTTGTAGACGCTGTAATAATTACACCGTCAACGCCGTGCCCTCGACTGAACGCCATACCCGCAGCAACGGGATCTTCGCCTTTTCCAGGATTACACGTCACGGCGCCGAACTGACGAGCAAGTTCTAACTTCGAGTCATCAAAATCAATCGCCAGAACCCGGCAGCCGTGCGCAATTAGAAGTTGGACCGTAAGCAACCCAATCAGACCAACGCCCGTGACAACAAATGACTCACCCAACGTGGGTTCAGCCAATCGAATACCTTGCAGGCCGATACTGGCAACGACCACAAAAGCTGCCTGCGCATCCTCAACATTGTCTGGGATGGGCGCGCACAAGTTTTTGGGGACTTTAACAATATCGGAATGTGCTCCGTTGGAAACGACGCGATCTCCTATTTTAAAACCGTCAACCTCACTTCCGAGTTCGGCGACAATACCAACATTGCAGTACCCCAGGACAAGTGGCTGGGAGAGTTTTGACTGGACAGCCTCAATGGTCGTCATCAGTCCATCTGTTTGGATTTTTTCGAGCACCATCTTAACTTTTTCTGGTTGCTGTCGCGCTTTCTCCAGGTAAGACGCTTTACCAAAACCAACCAACATACGTTCCGTCCCTGCTGAGATCAGGGACATGCGGGTATTAATAACAACGGTTCCGCGGGACACCTGTGGTGCTGGGGCCTCAGCGATTGTCGTACCGCCTTTCGCCATATCTTGCAAAATCTGCTTCATAAATCACCAACCATTAAGAGTGATAAGTGTCAACGATATATTTGATTGACTTAACGTGCTCGTTCGCAATAAAACTGAGCTTTTCTCGTGATGTAGAACCGTGGTCAAAATCCGATATTTTTATGCTGGGTTGATAGCTGACCTTAAGCCCAGATCGTCGACACTCTTCAGCAACAAAGTCTTCTTCGCCAAACAGAAATTGTGGGTAGTCATATGAAGCACCGCTCAGAAAATAGTGCCGTGTAAATATAATAAATGAGCCGTGTGGAGAATAAAATTCCATACCTTCAGGGTATTTTATCAACGGTCTCCTTGCCTTCAGATCAGACAGCTTTCTGTAGAGCCGGAATAACCAGAGGCGCTTGAAAATAAATATGTTTTTCTGAAGAGACAATCGGGTGGGGCGATACAACGTCTTGGGGTTCAGGTCAGCAACGCGTTCTTGTGAAATGATAGCAGGCGCGACGATACCGACATTATCTGGAAGCTCCCCCAAGCATACCGTTAGCGATTCAAAAAAATCATCACTGACGCTTAGATCAACATTGGAGACCGCCACACAATCAAAATCAGAAAGCGAAGGCAGAAAACCCACACCTTTTTTAAAGGCGGGAAAATATCCAACGTTGCCTGACTTTATGTAGTGGTAATCGAATTTCATACCCGAGATGAGGCTGAGCGTATCCGCCCCGGTCAGTTGCGTAGAGTTATCCACAACGACGAGAGAGAATTCAACGCCTTCGGCATTTGAAATAGCAGTTTCCAAAGAGCGCGCGTACGCTAACAGATGATCGTACGCGTTGTAGCAAACACAGATTATCGCAATTCTCATATCGCCCTGCTTCTGTAAATGATCCATTCAAACCATTGCATAATCGGTCCAGCATCAGCATTACATACCTATAATGAAAGGTATCGTTTGAGCAGATTGTCTTTTTCCGTAGGCGATGGATAATTTATCAGAACGGCTTTATAAACGCCTTTAAACACGAACAGACTACCCACAGCCGCACCTACAACTCCGAACTTATTGATGAGAGCCCCAATATCATCCAACGAACCAGCCCCACCCAAAATCGTCAGCGGTACATGTGTGTTTTTGTGAATTTTTTCCGCAATGTCAAGATTATAGCCTTTCATTGCACCGTCAGCATCGATGGAGTTGACTACAATTTCTCCAACGCCCAAATCTTGTAATACCTTTGAAAGCTCTATTGGGCATTTGCCCGTATTTTTTCTTCCGTTATTGATCCACACTTCATAACGCCCACCCAGCAACTTCTTTTTAACGTCTAACACGGCAACCACGCTTTGGCTGCCAATTTCATCCGCAATTTTTTTGACCAGCGAAGGATTGAGCACCGCAGCGGAACTGAGTGCTATTTTCTCCACACCAAGACCGATAATCTTTTTGGCTTGGTCAGCATTGGAAATTCCGCCGCCGTAGCAAAAAGGCATACGGCATTCCATTGCCATTTTTTGTATCAACGCGTAGTCGGGCTCACGCCCCTCAACCGAAGCATCGATATCCAAAACGATAAGCTCGTCTACTTCTTTCTCATTGAATATCTTCACCGCATTTAAAGGATCACCCACATATTTAGGGTCTTTGAATTTTACCGTTTTAACAAGACCCTTATTTTGAATCAACAAACAGGGAATAATTCTAGGTCGCAGCATGGCTTACAACTCCGAAAAATTTTTGAGTAGACTCATGCCATATTGATGGCTTTTTTCTGGGTGGAACTGTACACCATGAACATTATTATTCTTTACTGCGCACGTGAAATCAGCGCCATAATTTGCGGTGGCCAAAACATGGGCCTGCTGCTCACACTCATAATAATAAGAGTGCAAAAAATAAAACTTTGATGAGCCTCCAAATCCTTTGAACAAGCCTTCAGCATCGACAGGGTCAACGTCGTTCCAGCCCATATGCGGTAACTGCTTCACACGCTCGATATCAAATTTTCTGACGCTTCCAGGAACCCACCCCAAACCCGGCCGTTGGCCTTCATTGCTAGAGCCCGCCAACATCTGCATACCAACGCAAATACCTAATACAGGCAGTTTTTTTTCAAGAATAAGCTCATCCAATGCGGGACGCATGCCTGATTGATTCAAGCTGTCCATGGCATGATCAAATGACCCAACACCCGGTAGAATAATACGGGTCGCCCCCTCAAGCTCTCTTGAAGAGGTCGCAACACCACACTCGATGTTCAACCTTTTATATAAGTTTATAAAAGAGAGTATATTACCCAAACCATAGTTGATAACCTTTATCATCTCTTGATTGCTCGTTCCATACCAAGGAAGTGCATAACTTTAGCACCCAGGTCAAACAGATAGCGTTGAGACTTATAATCACGGTAAGACTTATTAGGCAATTCCATCAAGCGCTGCAGTTCGTCGACAGTCATGTCCAACTTGTTCGCCACGTACTCGAAATCCTGGTCTATCGTTTCGGGATCATGGGCCGTTAGTGCCAACTTTGACAGTGCATCATCACGCGTCATTTGCTTTGTCAAAATCAAGCTCGAATACTGAATTTTTCGAGTGTCATAACCAAATTTCTTTGGTAGCCAATACCCTTCATAAAATTTTGTAAAGCGTGACTCGTCGTGTTTTCTTGGATACGATTTCCAGCCATACTCCTCAGTCAGAGTCTTAATAGCATCCTCACGAATATACGGGACATAATTTAGGGGCTTGACAACTTTCACGCCTTTGATAAAACGCAAGTACACTTTATGAAACCAAATACTGCTTAACGGGTAATCTTTAAGCGGTCGATCACCAAACTGACTATGAATATCTTTCAACTGCCACATGTCTGTACCGTAGTACATCCACTCCAGTGGGTTGCGTACGCACTCGGTAGAATAGTTACCGCCATTCAAGATGTATTTAATGCCATGTTTATTCGCGAATTTATAGAGTGTTGCAATGAAAGCATGATCTTGAGGAATGTCGATATGAGGCACGGAGGCTTTAAAAAAAGCTCTCTGGAAGTCTTTCATTTCTTCCCAGTTGATCACTTCAGTATAAAGATCGAGGCCCAGCTTCTCCACAATGACTTCAATATTGTGAACCGCCAGCTGAGAATTCCAGCCACCATCGACGTGAAACACCAACGGGCGCAAACCAAATTCTTTCACCGCAATATGGAGCAAGTAGGAGCTGTCTAGCCCGCCACTCATGCCCATGATGCAATCAAATGGTTTTCCTTTGTTATCGGCCTTTATCTTTTCGAAAATCGCCGCGATCTGCTGACGGCCTTTTTCCCCGGTGTCCCAGTGGGGCAGCAGGTCACGATAGAAGCCGTTGCAATGGTCGCAGACCCCTTTTTCGTCGAACGTAATATTTTCGTCCGATGTGTCCATTACGCAGTTGTTGCAGATTTGGTATGTCCGACCACTCATAAAAGAGCTCCCTCCAATTCGTCAATATGTTCAAAGCGTCTCAACGTGCACTTTATGCGTTGTTTTGAGCCGCCGTTTCAATTTTTCGCTAACACCCGCTTTTCAAGTACCTACGCAAAATCAGAAGAAACAACATAACTTCGCCAAAAACAAAACTGGCTGCGGCACCATAAACCCCAATAAGTTTGGTTGACGCGACACAGAGCGTGAGGGTAAGTATGCCCGTCGCAATCAAAGACTTGGCCAGGTACCTTTTTGCATTCAAACTGTTCAGACCCGCGGTCCCTAGCATGAAATTCGAGACACCGAAAAATACACCCACTGACATCAGCAAGAATAGATTCGCCATGAGTGGCTTATCGGGATAGCTACTTAAAAACGCGACCTTATCGCTCAGCAACACCCACACAGTAACGATGGCGAGCAGTATCAATAAAAGAATCATGAGCTGCAGATACGTTAGGCGCAGAACTCTATAGAGCGCTATTTTATCTGGTTCCGGACGCCCATATACGGCGTGTATGACACGAGGAAAGAAGAACTGATTTAGCGGTCGTATCACGGCCTGAAATGCCTTGATAAATTTTTCTACCACTGAATAACTGGCTACTGATGCTGCGCTCACCCCGAAAAAACTCAAGACCAACAAGTTTGAGTCCCGAAAAAGTACAACCGCAAAATTTCCGGTAAAAATTTCTTTTCCGTCAACCAAGCTATTCCACATATTTTTCCAGGAAACGGATGTGAATTTAACCCCTACAACAAGCAACAAATACAGCGTCGAAAAAAACCCACCGACCAAATAACTACACCCCACTATCAGTGGAAGAAAATAGGTCGGATCGGAAGGCTGCAAATAAGTAAATACTATGCCACAACAGGCCAGGCGACTGACGAGAGACAGCACTGCGACAGGTACATTATTTTCAAGAGCTTGAAAAAAATAGGTGGATTGAAATATGTATGCCAGTGGAAGCAACATCCAACACAACAAGGACACGTAAACATCATGCGCAAGAAATACACCACTGATCAACACAACGCCGACACAGAAGGCCCATATAATGAGACGCGAACACATCACCTCACTGAACACTGTGGATGCTAGCGCTACGCCCTCCTGCTTCAGTGCATGGACGGACCTCGTAACTCCATTAATCTCATAGCTGTAAAGTACGATCGCCAGCACAATGAGCCCAATGGCTTCTGAGACCACCAAGTCCCTGTATTTTTCAGCTCCAATCAGATGTAATACGTAGGGAAAGATAAAAATGGGCAGCAACGCATTCGCACCCTGCACGCACGCAAGTGAAAATATGTTAGCCAAATTTTTACGTATCAATATCATAGCTCGACGGCAATACTCAGACCAAACCAATTAATACAAAATGCCTGCCCATGACGAATAGGTACAGGCATTTCATAATGACAAAATTAACGACCAAAGATGCCGCGCGTATCAATTATCTGACGCGTTTCAAGCTGACTCCTTGGAATTCCCCTAAACGCTTTATGATCAACAAGTAGTACGACGATATCTGCCTCATGGAGCGCGCTATCGGCACTCTTCAGCTCTACCGAATTTGTCAACAATTCAGGCAATCTTTCTATATTCGGTTCGACGGCAAGGACGCGACCTGGGTGTTTTTTTGCCAATGCAAGCGTGATACCGACGGATGGGCTTTCGCGTAAGTCATCAATGTCGGGCTTAAATGCCAAACCAAAGCATGCGATTGTCACATCTTTCGCAGATTTATCAGGGTTAGCCTGTAGATGCTCCGCCACGGCTATTTGAACTTTGCTGATAACCCACTCAGGTTTACTGTCATTTACCTCGCGGGCGCAGCGAATAAGTTTTGCCAGATCTGGTGTACTACTTACAATGAACCATGGGTCGACGGCTATACAATGCCCCCCCACCCCGGGACCTGGTTGCAGTATGTTAACCCGAGGGTGCCGGTTAGCTAACGCGATAAGCTCCCATACATCGATGTTCAACTTATCAGCAATCATCGACAATTCATTGGCAAATGCAATATTCACATCGCGAAAGCTGTTTTCTGTCAGCTTGCACATTTCGGCTGTACGCGCATTAGTAACAATGCACTCACCTTCTACAAACAACTTGTATAAGCTAACTGCCGCGTTAGAACACTTAGCACTCATGCCGCCGATAACACGGTCATTTTGAACCAATTCACGTAGTACATGCCCCGGCAACACGCGCTCTGGACAGTGAGCTACACGGATGTCAGAAGCTTCACCGTGGGTTTGCGGAAAGGTAAGGTCATTGCGAATTTCCGCGAGCCATTTAGACATCCGCTCCGTTGCACCGACCGGCGAGGTTGACTCTAGAATCACCAAATCGCCGGCTTTCAATACAGGTGCGATGGCCTTGCAGGCCGACTCAATGTAGGACAGATCCGGCTCATGGCCTGCTTTAAATGGCGTGGGCACTGCAATAAGGAACGCATCAGCAGGCTCAGGCGTACAGGTAGCCCGCAAATACCCCTCAGTGACGGCAGCATGAACGACCATATCCAAGTCGGGCTCGACGATATGTATCTCACCACGGTTAATCGTCTCTACAGCGACCGTATTAACATCGACGCCAATTACTTTAATTTTACGAGACGCAAAAACGGCTGCAGTAGGCAAACCGATATAGCCGAGACCAACAACCGAAATAGTTTTAAACACAAATATATCCTTGACCAATTATCAGCAATCGGCTTTGTGAAAATTATTAAATAAAATCTCGACGATCCTGTTACAGGCTTGGCCATCGCCATACGGATTGTGTGCGTACGCCATTTCCTCATAGAAAGCGCTATTGGTTAACAATCGACTTAAATTGTCTTTAATTGTTAAAACATCCGTACCCACAAGTTTTACTGTGCCTGCTTCAACCGCCTCAGGGCGTTCGGTGGTATCTCGCATAACCAACACAGGCTTACCGAGAGAAGGCGCCTCTTCCTGTATGCCACCTGAATCAGTCAAAATCAGATACGACCGATTCATCAAATAAACAAAAGGTAGGTAATCCAAGGGCTCGATCAAGTGAATATTTGCGATCCCTGACAACAGTCGATTTATTGGCTCTCTGACGTTAGGATTCAGGTGCACGGGATAAACAATTTCGATATCCGGGGACTCACGTGCTGTTTCAGCAAGTGCAGTACATATTCTTTCGAAGCCGCCACCAAAGCTTTCGCGTCGGTGGCCAGTGACCAAAATAGTTTTTTTGCTTTTGTCCAAAAACGAAAATTGCTTATCGAGTTGGCTTTTTAACAAACTATCGCCTTCCAGTTTCGCCACGATTTCGAGCAGTGCGTCAATAACGGTATTGCCTGTTACATGCACGGCAGCTTGATCGACACCCTCACGGAGCAGGTTTAGTGCAGCGTTTTCCGTCGGTGCAAAATGCAGTTCTGCCAAAGCGCCGGTCAGCTTTCGATTCCCTTCCTCAGGCCACGGCGAGTAAAGATCGCCGGTTCTTAAACCGGCCTCTACGTGTGCGACGGGAATTCTATGGTAATAGGCAGCTAACGCTGTCGCAAACGTCGTAGCCGTATCACCGTGTACCAAAATAATGTCCGGGGTGAATGAAGCAAATACGTCCTTCATACCCAGCAGGATTCCAATAGAAATATCAGACAGGTCCTGCCCGGGCTGCATGATGTCAAGGTCGTAGTCAGGCTTCAGGTTGAAAAGCTCCAGGACCTGATCAAGCATTTGACGGTGCTGCGCTGTCACGCAAACTCGACCATCAAAACGGTCATCAGTCGCCAAGGCTAATGCTAAAGGAGCCATTTTGATGGCCTCCGGACGAGTCCCAAACACTGAAAGCACTTTTATTGACATTTGCATTCCAAAGGTAAGAAGTTGGCTGAGCAACCTATGCTCTCGCGCAACCGGATTCTCCTGAATAAATACGTTGCTCCCAAGCGTCACTCTACTCCCTTAGGAGCACCTTATGATCAGCTGAGGGAGCCCTCAAAAAACAAACTAATTTAAACGCAAATTAGAGGCCTGTGCTTATCTAAAAGGCGCCTGAGCAAAACCAAACACTTACGGCGTATTGATATAGAGAACCTTAGAGTTGGCGCGGATCTTTTGACTGCCTAGCCTCTGTTGTTTGAGTGGCAGTATGTCTAGTAGGAAACTGACGAATTACATCGCAGATCAACGCAAAACATCCAGTCAGCCGCCAAAAAATTGACTATATCTACCCTCATATGAGGTCATGCGAGATTCCTGCGTTTATGCAGCACAGTATACAAGCGAATCGAATCTACTTCACGCGCGGGCGCGCACCGTGATAACCGGCAGTGGCCAGTACAACGCGCAGGCCCTCTTTTTGTTGACCCTTCTAAGGCTGGCGAAGCGTGCAACGGTTGTACAGATAGATAAGTCACGCTCAGCAGAATGCAGGCGTGAGCGAACATGGCTCACCGCTAGCGGAGGTAACTGACTGCTGATCACAAAACGTCATCTGCCAGCAAACCCTGCTCGCACGAGACACTTTTTTGAAGGAATGTCAAAACTGGCGACGGCAAAATGCGGCTTGCCAGGTCATCACCTGATCAATACGGCACGAAGCATCAGGCTCGACACCATTAGACTGGAAAGGAATCTAGGAAGGGCAGAGATTGATGCACAATCTCGTTATTGAGGTTCGCGCACCGACGGGCTTATCTGAATCAAACAGCGCGGAGTGCCGTCATTGCAGGAAAACGGCCATTAAATGGATAATGGGCGTAATAGTTCTCGAAAATTCACAGGGCGTATCAGCCACACCACAAGCGCCACGCCCATGAGCACATTAAGATTCACCACCAACTATTGGCGCCGGCTAACTGCCCCATCACGCCTAAATAGTAGCGCCATCAAAGGCCCAACGGACAGCCCGACAATCAGCGCCACCACTACAAACACCGATGCGGGAACCTGAGGTGTTACCCAGCCCAAGAAAGAAAAAGCCAACGACTGTTGATTCTCAAGCACGAACACCAGGATCACCAACGCCGCAGTCAATAGCAGTATTAGCAGTGCAGCCCGCTTAATTCCATGCATGATCAGCTTCCCCAAAAAAGAAAATCAAACCACATCCTCATCTTCATTCACCCGATCCCGCAATTCCTTCCCCGGCTTGAAATGAGGCACAAACTTCCCATCCAGACTCACCGACTGCCCGGTCTTGGGATTCCGCCCTACCCTTGGTGCGCGGTAGTGCAACGAAAAGCTCCCAAACCCACGGATCTCTATCCGATCACCCGTCGCCAGGCACTGGGACATTTGTTCGAGCATGGTCTTGATGGCCAGCTCGACATCCTTGGATGAGAGCAGCCCTTGATGGGTGACAATTCGTTCGATCAACTCCGACTTCGTCATATTTTTCCCTTCTTTTTCAAGCAGCTAGGAAAAGCGCTTCGAAGGTTTTAGCATGACTTGATGAATTTGAACAGCCCATAGGTAAACTTATCTGCTGGTCGAATAAACGGCCGTAACGGCTGCGCAGCATCCTCAATTGCAGATCACCAGCATCGTGCGGGTGACGGCGCCGGCGGGGTTCCAGCCGAACAGGTAGTCGCCCTCTTCGTCCTTGGCGTCGCTGGACCTGGTGATTATCTTGTAGCCTTGCATCTTGCACTCGCGGGCCGCGCGCTTCTCGCACTTCTCCCATTTGTTGCCCAGGCCTGAGCAATCGATCTCGATGCCGCTGACGCCGCGCTTGGCGTGGGTCTTGGCGCTGGTGGTGGAGCAGCCTGCAAGCACGAGCACGGCGAATAGTACGATAAGCCTGTTCATTCAGATCCTTATTGAAACAACAACGCTGAAACAGCTTTCATGAAGACTATAGTCAGTTCTGACAGTATGCCGTGCGTCTTGGTTCTGGTTGTTGATTCAACGAATTTCAGGCACAAAAAAGGGCGACCGAAGTCGCCCTTTTTCTATGGTCTGACAGAACTTAGTTCTGTTTTTCCATTTGCGCACGCAGCAGAGCACCGAGAGTGGTGTCAACTGGGGTATCCGAGGAGACTGGCTTGTCGCGCAGGCTCTGGATAGCTTCTTTCTCTTCCACTTCGTCTTTCGACTTGATGGAGAGTTGGATTACGCGGCTCTTGCGATCAACGCTGATGATCTTGGCTTCTACTTCCTGGCCTTCTTTCAGAACGTTGCGCGCGTCTTCAACGCGGTCACGGCTGATTTCGGAGGCTTTCAGAGTCGCTTCGATATCGTCGGCCAGAGTGATGATGGCGCCTTTAGCGTCAACTTCTTTCACAGTGCCTTTAACGATTGCGCCTTTGTCGTTCTCTTGAACGTACTCGGAGAACGGATCGCTTTCCAGTTGCTTGATACCCAGGGAGATGCGCTCGCGCTCTGGGTCAACCGACAGGATAACGGTGTCCAGCTCGTCGCCCTTCTTGAAACGACGAACAGCTTCTTCGCCAACTTCGTTCCAGGAGATGTCGGACAGGTGAACCAGGCCGTCGATGCCGCCGTCCAGACCAATGAAGATACCGAAATCGGTGATCGACTTGATTGTGCCGGAGATTTTATCGCCCTTGTTGAACTGGCCAGAGAAATCTTCCCATGGGTTAGATTTGCACTGCTTGATGCCGAGGGAGATACGACGACGCTCTTCGTCGATGTCCAGAACCATAACTTCCACTTCGTCGCCGACTTGTACGACTTTCGAAGGGTGGATGTTTTTGTTGGTCCAGTCCATTTCGGATACGTGTACCAGGCCTTCCACGCCTTCTTCCAGCTCTGCGAAGCAGCCGTAGTCGGTCAGGTTGGTAACACGCGCGGTTACGCGAGTGCTTTCCGGGTAACGAGCCTTGATAGCAACCCATGGATCTTCGCCCAGCTGCTTCAAGCCCAGGGAAACACGGTTACGCTCACGATCGTACTTCAGAACCTTGACATCGATCTCGTCGCCAACGTTGACGATTTCGGAAGGATGCTTGATACGCTTCCAAGCCATGTCGGTAATGTGCAGCAGGCCATCGACGCCACCCAGATCGACGAATGCGCCGTAATCGGTGAGGTTCTTGACGATACCTTTGACTTGTTGGCCTTCCTGCAGGGATTCCAGCAGAGCTTCACGCTCGGCGGAGTTCTCTGCTTCCAGGACGCTGCGACGGGAAACGACAACGTTGTTGCGTTTCTGGTCGAGTTTGATGACCTTGAATTCGAGTTCTTTGCCTTCCAGGTGCGTGGTGTCGCGCACAGGACGAACGTCGACCAAAGAACCTGGCAGGAACGCACGGATGCCGTTAACGTCGACAGTGAAGCCGCCTTTAACCTTACCGTTGATAACGCCCTTGACCACTTCTTCAGCTGCGAAGGCTGCTTCGAGAACAATCCAGCATTCAGCGCGCTTGGCTTTTTCACGGGACAGCTTGGTTTCACCGAAACCGTCTTCAACCGAGTCCAGAGCAACGTGAACTTCGTCACCGACATTGATAGTCAGGTCACCAGCATCGTTGTAGAACTGTTCCAGCGGGATCAGAGCTTCAGACTTCAGACCAGCGTGAACGGTTACCCAGCGAGCTTGGTAATCGATATCAACGATAACACCGGTGATGATGGAGCCTGCCTGAAGGTTCAGGGTTTTTAGGCTTTCTTCAAAGAGTTCCGCAAAGCTTTCGCTCATTTTAATTCCTGTTGATAAGGGCGGAGAATACGCCCATCTCCACATCCCAGACGGTGTGGGTCAGTTCTAATTAAAAGAAGCACCACAGGACTATGACTGGTCCCCTGCGGCCTTCTTGGTCACCCGGCGATATCGCGAATGGCGATTTCACTCAAGATGCGTTCCAGCACCTGCTCGATGGACAGCTCCGTGGAATCCAGCTGTATGGCATCAGCCGCCGGCTTTAGCGGGGCTACTGCGCGCTGGGTATCACGCTCATCGCGTGCACGGATCTCATCTAGCAGACTCGACAGACTAACACCATCGACTTTGCCCTTCAACTGCAAGTAACGGCGGCGGGCACGCTCCTCGGCGCTGGCGGTCAGGAAAATCTTCAGCGGCGCTTCCGGAAACACCACGGTGCCCATGTCGCGGCCATCGGCCACCAGGCCCGGCGGCTCCTGGAAAGCCCGCTGGCGCTGCAGCAATGCGTCACGCACGGCGGGCAGCGCGGCAACCTGGGAAGCCCAGGAGCCGACTTGCTCGTTACGCAGGTCGTCAGTCACATCATCGCCTTCAAGGATGATGCGCTGCGGATGACCTTCCGTCGCCCCGACGAACTGCACGTCCAAATGCGCCGCCAGCAGCTTCAGGGATTCTTCGTTGGTCAAGTCGACGCCATGGTTGCGGGCGGCAAAGGCCAGCAGGCGGTACAGCGCGCCGGAATCCAGCAGGCACCAGCCCAGGCGTTTGGCCAGGATGCCGGCGATCGTGCCTTTGCCCGAGCCGCTCGGCCCGTCGATGGTAATCACCGGTGATTTGATATTCACAATTGAGCCTCTTGGGCAACACGGATGCCGACTTGGGCACACAGTGTAAGAAAATTCGGAAAAGACGTAGCTACATTGGCACAGTCACGGATACGAATCGGCGCCGCCGCCCGTAGGGAAGCCACACTGAACGCCATGGCAATTCGATGATCGCCATGGGCATGCACTTCGCCACCCCCTATCAGGCCACCGTCAATGATAATCCCATCAGGTGTCGGTTCACACTTCACACCCAGCGCCAGCAGACCGTCGGCCATGACCTGAATACGGTCGGATTCCTTCACACGCAACTCTTGGGCCCCACGCAACACCGTGCGCCCTTCAGCACACGCTGCCGCAACAAACAGCACCGGAAACTCATCAATCGCCAACGGCACCAGCGCTTCGGGGATTTCGATACCCTTCAGTGCTGCCGCGCGCACGCGCAGGTCCGCGACCGGCTCACCGCCGACTTCGCGCGGGCTTTCCAGGGTGATATCCGCGCCCATCAGCCGCAGGATATCAATCACCCCGGTGCGGGTCGGATTGATGCCGACATGCTCCAGCAACAGCTCGGAACCTTCGGCAATCGACGCCGCCACCAGGAAGAACGCCGACGAGGAGATATCCCCCGGCACTTCTATATGGGTAGCGGTCAGCGTATGCCCCGACTCCACTGACGCCGTCGCGCCGTCCACCGTTACCGGGTAACCGAACCCGCGCAGCATGCGCTCGGTATGGTCACGGGTTGGCGCAGGCTCGGTCACGGCGGTTTTACCCTCAGCGTACAACCCGGCCAGCAGCAGACACGATTTGACCTGGGCACTGGCCATGGGCAACGCGTACGTCAGGCCTTTCAGCGATTGGCCACCTCGAATCGTCAACGGCGGACGCCCTTCCGGCCCGGTCTCGATCACTGCGCCCATTTCCCGCAGGGGCTCGGCCACGCGGCTCATCGGGCGCCTGGACAGCGACGCATCGCCGGTCAATACGCTGTCGAAACGTTGCGCCGCGAGCAACCCGGACAACAGGCGCATGGACGTGCCTGAGTTACCCAGGTAGATCGGCCCCGGCGCCGGCTTCAAGCCATGCAAACCCACGCCATGGATGGTCACGCGCCCATGGTGCGGGCCTTCAATCACCACGCCCATGTCGCGGAACGCCTGTAAGGTCGCCAGGGCGTCTTCGCCCTCGAGGAACCCCTCAACCTCAGTCACACCGTCGGCCAATGAGCCAAGCATGATCGAGCGATGGGAGATCGACTTGTCGCCCGGAACCCGCATGCGCCCGCTCAAGCGGCCACCCGGGCTGGCGAGAAAGGTCAGCTCATCGGCACTCACGGCGGTTTCCATATAGGCCCGTCGCGCCAGGATTTTGCTGAAATGCTCACGCGCCACCCGTGCACGGGTGAACACGCCCAATAATTGATGGCCATCCCCGGCATCGACCGCGTCGCGCAAGGCGTCGAGGTCACTGCGAAAGGTGTCCAGGGTGCGCAACACCGCCTCACGATTGGCGAGGAAGATGTCGTGCCACATCACCGGGTCGCTGCCGGCAATGCGCGTGAAATCGCGGAAACCACCGGCGGCGTAACGGAATATCTCGAGGTTTTCATTGCGCTTGGCCAGGGAGTCCACCAGGCCAAATGCCAACAGATGCGGCAGATGGCTGGTCGCGGCCAACACTTCGTCGTGGCGCTCGACCTGCATATGCTCCACATCCGCGCCCAATTCGCGCCACAGGCGGTCCACTACAGCCAAGGCTGCCGGATCGGTTTGCTCAAGGGGCGTGAGGATCACCTTATGGCGGCGGAACAGCTGCGCATTCGAGGCTTCCACCCCACTCTGCTCGGAGCCGGCAATCGGATGGCCCGGCACAAACCGCGCAGGCATGCCGCCAAAGGCCTGCTGCGCCGCGCGCACCACATTGCCCTTGGCGCTGCCGACATCCGTGAGGATCGCCTGGCCCAGGTCCATGCCGGCCAGTACGGCCAGCAGCTTTTCCATGGCCAGGATCGGCACGGCCAGCTGGATCACGTCAGCGCCCTGGCACGCGAGCGCCAGGTCGGCTTCGCAGCGATCCACCACGCCCAACTCAACCGCCAGCTTGCGCGATTGCGGGTCCAGGTCCACACCGACCACTTCACGACACAGCCCGCTTTCACGCAGGCCCTTGGCGAAGGAGCCGCCGATCAACCCCAGACCGACCACCACCAGGCGACCAATCATAGGCACAGCAGGTTGCAATGCAGTGACATCAACCACGAGCCAAAACCTTGGCCAACGCCTCCAGGAAGCGCGCATTTTCAGCCGGCAAGCCGATGGTGATACGCAGGTGGTTCGGCATGCCGTAGTTGGCCACCGGACGCACGATCACGCCCTCGCGCAGCAGGCCCTGGAACACCGGCGCGGCCACTTGGCCGAGGTCGACGCAGATGAAGTTGCCCTTGGAGGGAATCCAGCCCAGACCCAGTTCACGGAAGCCTTCCTGCAGCTGCAACATGCCGGTTTCGTTGATGCGCCGGCTTTCTTGCAGGTACTCGGCATCCTTGACTGCCGCACAGGCGGCTGCCAGGGCCAGGCTGTTGACGTTGAACGGTTGGCGCACGCGGTTGAGCACGTCGGCCACCACCGCCGTGGACAGGCCGTAACCGACGCGCAGCGACGCCAGGCCATAGGCCTTGGAGAACGTGCGCGAGACCAGCAGGTTCGGGTAGGCCGCCAGGAAATCCAGGCCGTCCGGCAGGTCGCTGCCCTCGGCGTATTCGATGTAGGCCTCGTCCAGCACCACCAGCACGTGCTCGGGCACGTCCTGCAGGAAGTCGTTCAGCGCCTGCGCGTCGAACCAGGTACCGGTCGGGTTGTTCGGGTTGGCGATAAACACCACGCGCGTCTGGGCGTCGATGGCGGCCAGCATGGCCGGCAGGTCGTGACCCCAGTCCTTGGCAGGAATCACCCGTGCGTCGGCACCGACGGCCTGGGTGACGATTGGGTAGACCGCAAACGCGTGCTCGCTGAACACGGCGTTCAGGCCTGGCGCCAGGTAGGCGCGACCGACCAGCTCAAGAATGTCGTTGGAGCCGTTGCCCAGGGTCACCTGGTTCAGTTCCACCCGGCAGGTTTCCGCCAGCAGGGACTTGAGGGCAAAGCCGTTGCCATCCGGATAGCGGGTCAGCTCGGCCAATTCTTCACGAATCGCCGCCAGCACTTTCGGGCTCGGGCCCAGCGGGTTTTCGTTGCTGGCCAGCTTGACGATCTTCGACGGGTCCAGGTTCAACTCACGCGCCAGCTCGTCCACAGGCTTGCCCGGGACGTAAGGCGACAGTTGTTGCACGCCCGGCTGAGCCAGGGCGAGGAAGTTGCCACTCATGTTAAAGCCTCACAAAACCGCTTTCGGGTAAGAGCCCAGCACCTTGAGTGCCACCGCTTCCTGACTGATTTTCTCGAGCACACCCTTGACCAGTGGGTCGCGGTGATGGCCGATGAAGTCGATAAAGAACACGTACGTCCATTTACCGCTGCGCGAAGGACGAGTCTCGATGCGCGTCAGGTCAATCCCGTTGTCGTGGAACGGCACCAGCAGCTCATGCAGCGCGCCGGGCTTGTTGCTCATGGAGACGATGATCGAAGTCTTGTCGTCGCCGGTCGGCGGCACTTCCTGGCTGCCGATCATCAAAAAGCGCGTGGAGTTGTCCGGGCGGTCCTCGATTTTCTCGGCCAGGCGCGTCAGGCCATACAAGCCCGCTGCCATATCGCCGGCGATCGCCGCCGAATTCCACTCACCCTTGACCCGCTTGGCCGCCTCAGCGTTGCTGGACACCGCCACGCGCTCGACATTCGGGTAATGCGCGTCCAGCCACTTGCGGCACTGGGCCAGGGACTGGGCGTGGGAGTAGATACGGCTGATGCTGTCGGTCTTGGTGCTCTCGCCCACCAGCAGGTGGTGGTGGATGCGCAGCTCGACTTCGCCGCAGATCACCATGTCGTGCTCGAGGAAGCTGTCCAGCGTGTGGTTGACCGCGCCTTCGGTGGAGTTCTCCACCGGCACCACGCCAAAATTCACCGCACCGGCCGCCACTTCACGGAACACTTCGTCGATCGCCGCCATTGGCTTGCTGATCACCGCGTGGCCGAAGTGCTTCATGGCCGCCGCTTGGGTGAAGGTGCCCTCAGGGCCGAGGTACGCGACTTTCAGCGGCTGCTCAAGGGCCAGGCACGACGACATGATTTCACGGAACAACCGCGCCATCTCTTCGTTGCCCAGCGGGCCCTTGTTGCGTTCCATCACGCGTTTGAGCACCTGGGCTTCACGCTCGGGACGGTAGAACACCGGCACTTCGCCTTCCGCCAGGGACGCCATCTTCACCCGTGCCACTTCCTGGGCACACCGCGCGCGCTCACTGATCAGCTCCAGGACTTTCTCGTCCAGGCTGTCAATGCGTACCCGCAGGGCCTTGAGTTCTTGCTCAGACATTAGCCGTGTTCCTTTTCGAACTCTGCCATGTAGGAAACCAGCGCGTTGATCGCGTTGATGTCGACAGCGTTGTAGATGGAGGCGCGCATGCCACCGACCGAACGGTGGCCCTTGAGGTTGAGCAGGCCACGCGCGTCGGCACCGGCCAGGAAGGGCTTGTCCAGACGGTCATCAGCCAGGCGGAACGGCACGTTCATCCACGAGCGGTCGCTCAGGTTGATCGGGTTGCTGTACAAGCCGCTGGCGTCGATGAAGTCGTACAGGGTGCGCTTCTTTTCTTCGTTGAGCTTGCCCATCGCGGCAACGCCGCCCTGCTCTTTCAGCCACTCAAACACCAGGCCCGAGAGGTACCAGGCAAAGGCCGGCGGGGTGTTGTACATCGAGCCGTTGTCGGCCGCGACCTTGTAGTTGAGCATGGTCGGGCACAGCGAACGGGCGCGACCCAGCAGGTCTTCGCGGATGATGTTGACCAGGATGCCGCTCGGGCCGATGTTTTTCTGCGCACCGGCGTAGATCATGCCGTACCTGGACACATCAATCGGGCGCGAAAGGATGTCCGAGGACATGTCGCACACCAGCGGCACGTCGCCCACTTCCGGCACCCAGTCGAATTCCAGGCCACCGATGGTTTCGTTGGCGACGTAGTGCACGTAGGCCGCGTCCTTCGAGAGCTTCCACTCGTTCTGACCGGGAATCGCGAAGTAGTCGTAAGGCTTGGCGGTGCCCGCCACGTTGACGTGACCGTAGCGCGAGGCCTCTTCAATGGCTTTCTGCCCCCAGATACCGGTGTCGATATAGTCGGCAGTGCCGTCTTCCGGCAGCAGGTTCAGCGGAATCTGCGCGAACTGCTGGCTGGCGCCGCCTTGCAGGAACAGCACTTTGTAATCGGATGGGATGTCCAGCAAGTCGCGCAGGTCCTGCTCGGCCTTAGTGGCGATGGACACGAACTCATCGCTGCGATGGCTCATTTCCATCACGGAGAGGCCTTTTCCATGCCAGTCGAGGAGTTCACCCTGCGCGCGCTGCAGGACTGCTTCAGGAAGCGCCGCGGGACCGGCACAGAAGTTATAGGCTCTCTTGCTCACATCCAATCTCACTCTGATCTGGTGGGGCTGCAATCATGTTCGGCAATTGCCTTTCTCTGGAGCGAAGCCCTGTGGGAGCTGGCTTGCCTGCGATAAAGGCGCCTCGGTAGCTCAGTGATACCGCGGCGCTGCCTTCGCAGGCAAGCCAGCTCCCACATTGACCGCGTCCAGCCAAAGGACGTGTTATTTCACAAGGGACAAACAACAAGGGGGCGAATCTTCATCCGCCCCCTGTGTGTCCGCTTATTCCTGCGGTTCTTCTTCGTCTGCAGCAGCATCAAGGGTTGGCTCGTCGACGTTGTCATCGCCGGCTGCGATCACCTCGCCGTCAACCTCTTCACCCTCTTCCAGCTCTTCACCTTCAATTTCCGAAGGCTCCTGCACACGCTCCAGGCCGACCAGTTTTTCGTCCTTGGCCAGCTTGATCAGGGTCACGCCCTGGGTGTTACGGCCCAGGCTCGACACTTCAGCCACACGGGTACGTACCAGGGTGCCCTGGTCGGAAATCAGCATGATTTCCTCGCCATCGAGCACCTGGACCGCGCCGACCAGACGGCCGTTACGGTCGTTGCTGACCATGGCGATCACGCCCTGGCCGCCACGCTTGTACTCCGGGAACTCGCTGATGGCGGTGCGCTTGCCATAACCACGCGCCGAAGCGGTGAGGATCTGGCTGCCTTCTTCCGGGATCAGCATCGAAATCAGCTTCTGGCCTTCCGGCAGACGCATGCCGCGCACACCGCGGGCGGTACGGCCCATGGCGCGAACGTCGGATTCCTTGAAGCGGGTAACCTTGCCGCCGTCGGAGAACAGCATGACTTCACGCTCGCCGTCGGTGATGGCAGCCGAAATCAACACGTCGCCTTCGTCCAGCTCGAGGGCGATCAGGCCCACGCTGCGTTGACGGCTGAAGGATTCCAGCGGGGTCTTCTTCACGGTGCCTTTGGCGGTGGCCATGAAGATGAAGTGACCTTCGGTGTATTCCTCGACCGGCAGCATGGTGGTGATGTATTCATCACTGTCCAGCGGCAGCAGGTTGACCAACGGACGACCACGGGCGGCACGCGAGGCTTCCGGGATTTCGTAGGTTTTGAGCCAGTACACTTTGCCCTTGCTGGAGAACAGCAACAGCGTGGTGTGGCTGTTGGCGACCAGCAGGTGAGCGATGTAGTCCTCATCCTTCACGCCGGTAGCCGATTTACCTTTACCGCCACGACGCTGGGCCTGGTACGCAGCCAATGGCTGGGTCTTGGCGTAGCCACCGTGGGAGATGGTCACGACGCGCTCTTCTTCCGGGATCATGTCACCCAGGGTCAGGTCGAGACGGGCATCGAGGATTTCGGTGCGGCGTACGTCGCCGTATTCGGCGCGGATCACTTCCAGTTCTTCGCGGATCACTTCCATCAGGCGCACGGCGCTGTTGAGGATGCGGATCAACTCGCCGATCTGGTTGAGGATCTCCTGGTACTCGGCCAGCAGTTTCTCGTGCTCCAGGCCGGTCAAGCGGTGCAGGCGCAGCTCGAGGATGGCCTGGGCCTGTTCCGGCGACAGGAAATACTTGCCGTCGCGCAGACCGTATTGCGGGTCCAGGGTCTCGGGGCGGCACGAATCGGCACCGGCGCGTTCAACCATCGCCACCACGGCGCTGGATTCCCACGGCATCTTGATCAGTGCTTCCTTGGCTTCCGACGGGGTCGGCGAGGCCTTGATCAGGGCGATCACCGGGTCGATGTTCGACAGCGCAACTGCCTGGCCTTCCAGGATGTGGCCGCGCTCGCGGGCCTTGCGCAGTTCGAACACGGTACGGCGGGTCACCACTTCGCGACGGTGACGGACGAAGGCTTCGAGCAGATCCTTAAGGTTCAGGATGCGCGGGCGGCCGTCGATCAGTGCAACCACGTTGATACCAAACACGCTTTGCAGCTGGGTCTGGGCGTAGAGGTTGTTGAGGATCACCTCAGGCACTTCGCCACGACGCAGCTCGATCACTACGCGCATACCGTCTTTGTCGGACTCGTCGCGCAGCTCGGTGATGCCTTCGAGCTTCTTCTCTTTAACCAGCTCGGCGATCTTCTCGATCAGACGCGCCTTGTTCAACTGGTAAGGGAGTTCGGTGATGACGATCTGCTGGCGGCCACCGACCTTGTCGATGTCTTCGATCATCGAGCGGGCGCGCATGTAAATGCGGCCGCGACCGGTGCGGTAGGCTTCGATGATGCCGGCACGACCGTTGATGATCGCAGCGGTCGGGAAGTCCGGACCGGGGATGTATTGCATCAGCTCATCGACGGTCAGCTCAGGGTTGTCGATGAGGGCCAGGCAACCGTCGATGACTTCACCGAGGTTGTGTGGCGGGATGTTGGTGGCCATGCCCACGGCGATACCGCTGGAGCCGTTGACCAACAGGTTGGGAATACGGGTTGGCATGACGGCCGGGATCATTTCGGTGCCGTCGTAGTTCGGCACCCAGTCCACGGTTTCCTTGTGCAGGTCAGCCAGCAGCTCGTGCGCCAGCTTGGTCATGCGCACTTCGGTGTATCGCATGGCCGCAGCGTTGTCGCCGTCGACCGAACCGAAGTTGCCCTGGCCGTCTACCAGCAGGTAGCGCAGGGAAAACGGCTGGGCCATCCGAACGATGGTGTCGTACACCGCAGTGTCGCCGTGAGGGTGATACTTACCGATCACGTCACCGACAACACGGGCAGATTTCTTGTACGGCTTGTTCCAGTCGTTACCCAGCTCGCTCATCGCGAACAGCACACGCCGGTGCACGGGCTTCAAGCCATCGCGCGCATCAGGCAGTGCCCGACCGACAATTACGCTCATCGCGTAGTCGAGGTAGGACTGTTTCAGCTCGTCTTCGATATTGACCGGGAGGATTTCTTTGGCCAGTTCGCCCATGAGAAGCCTGATTCCTTTTTCGGGTGAAACTTCGTCACATCCATTCGGGACGAACGAAGCTCGCCGCTGCCGGCACAGTGCCTGACAACGACTTACGACAAATCAACGAGTTATGACACGGATCTGCACGTTATAGGCAACCCCTCGGGGCGGCCCTGGAAACCGCCGGATGTTATCACAATCGCCGCCACGCACCTATCCCCCTGATGCGCATGGAGGCTAGTAATTTGACGGGTGACAGGCTTGAGGGGGACGAGAGGGGCTCAGAGCTGGGGTGGTGCTGTTTTTTGAGGGTGGATCCGAGGGTTTTATTGACTTATGGGACCAATCGGGAGCAAGCCCCCTCCCACACGTGAACTGTGAACACAGGCAAATGTGGGAGGGGGCTTGCTCCCGATAGCTATCTAACAGGCACCACCCCCCTCAATGCAGGCGCTTACGGCACATCAACTTGGCCAGCTTGGCCATATCAGGCCGCTCGACCACGCCTTTTTCGGTGACGATCACATCGATCAGGTCCGCCGGGGTCACGTCAAACACTGGATTAAACGCCTGCACCCCCAACCGTTGCCCGTAGACCTCCAGCAACTCGCCTGCATCGCGCTCTTCCAGGGCCACGTCATCGCCCGTAGCCATCATCAAGTCCAGGGTCGAGCTTGGCGCCACCACCATGAAGCGCACGCCATGGTGCATGGCACACACCGCCAACTGGTAGGTGCCAATCTTGCTGATTACATCGCCATTGGCGGCGATGCAGTCGGCGCCGACGATCACCCAGGTCACGCCTTTGGTCTTGAGGATATGCGCGCCCGCCGAGTCGGCATTCACCGTGACGGGGATGCCCTCGCCCGCCAACTCCCAGGCCGTCAGCCGCGACCCCTGCAGCCACGGCCGGGTCTCGTTGACGTACACGTGTTCGACCAACCCTTCGAGAAAAGCCGCGCGTATCACGCCAAGCGCCGTGCCGACGCCGCCGGTCGCCAGGGCGCCTGCATTACCGTGGGTCAAAATCGCCTGGGCATTGCCCTGATGCTTGCGAATCCGTTCGACGCCCAGCTGGGCCATGACGACGTTGGCTTCGCGGTCGCTTTCATGGATCGCGATGGCTTCGGCTTCCAGCACCGCCGCCGGGTCGGCGTGCCTCTTGAGGCGGTCCAGCCGATCGCGCATGCGCTTGAGGGACCAGAACAGGTTCGACGCGGTCGGACGGGTATCGGCTAAAAGCGCGTAGTCTTCTTCCCACGCGGCTTGCCAGTCACCGCCCTCGGCAATGCGCGCTCGGGCGGCCAGCACCAGGCCGTAGGCGGCGCTGATGCCAATGGCCGAGGCACCGCGCACGACCATCGAGCGAATGGCCGCGGCCACCTCCTCGACGGTGCTGCAGGCCACCCAGCTTTCCCGGGACGGCAACGCCCGCTGATCGAGCAGGTGCAGTGCGCCATCACGCCAATCGATGGCCTTCACTTTCTCTGCTGCCAACAGTCGATCGCGCATCCCTCACCCCGTACTCATCAACAAAAGCCGCCGATTATAGCGATCCGCCAGCCCGGACGCTCGGGTATACTTCGCCCTTCTTTTATAGCTGCCCCGGAAGAAGCCCGCGATGACCCCCACTGCCGCCCCGCTCGACTTGCTGCTGCTGCCCACCTGGCTGGTACCTGTCGAACCCGCCGGCGTGGTGCTCAAGGAACATGCGTTGGGCATCCGCGACGGCCTCATCGCCTTTATCGGGCCACGGGCCGCGGCGTTGAAGCTTTCGGCCACTGAGGTCCGCGAGCTGCCGGGCATGCTGCTCAGCCCTGGCCTGATCAATGCCCACGGGCATGCGGCGATGAGCCTGTTTCGCGGCCTGGCCGATGACCTGCCGCTGATGACCTGGCTGGAAAAACACATCTGGCCCGCCGAGGCCAAATGGGTCGATGAAGCCTTCGTGCGTGATGGCACCGACCTGGCCATCGCCGAACAGCTCAAGGGCGGCATTACCTGCTTCTCCGACATGTACTTCTACCCCAAGGTCGCCAGCGATTGCGTGCACAACAGCGGCATGCGCGCGCAGATCGCGATTCCGATCCTCGATTTCCCGATCCCCGGCGCCAGCACCGCCGATGAGGCGATCCGCCAGGGCATCGAGCTGTTCGGTGACCTCAAGCACCACCCGCGCATCAAGATCACCTTCGGCCCCCACGCGCCCTACACGGTATGCGACGCCAACCTGGAAAAAATCCGCGTGATCGCCGAAGAGCTGGACGCGGCGATCCATATGCACGTGCACGAAACCGCCTTCGAAGTACAACAGGCCGTCGAGCAGACCGGCGAGCGCCCGCTGGCGCGCCTGGGCCGCCTCGGGTTGCTGGGCCCGCGCTTCCAGGCCGTTCACATGACCCAAATCAGCGAGGACGACCTGGCTTTGCTGGTAGAAAGCAACACCAGCGTCATCCATTGCCCGGAATCCAACCTGAAACTGGCCAGCGGCTTTTGCCCGGTGGAGCGTCTGTGGCAGGCTGGGGTCAATGTGGCCATCGGTACCGACGGCGCCGCCAGCAACAATGACCTGGATTTACTGGGCGAAACCCGCACCGCCGCGATGCTGGCCAAGGCCGTCGCCGGTTCGGCCACGGCCCTGGATGCGCACCGCGCGCTGCGTATGGCTACGCTCAACGGTGCACGCGCCATGGGCCTGGAAAGCGAGATTGGCTCGCTGGAGGTCGGCAAGGCAGCGGATATCGTGGCGTTCGATCTTTCCGGGCTGGCGCAACAACCGATCTACGATCCGGTCTCACAACTTATCTATGCCACCGGGCGCGATTGCGTGAAACACCTTTGGGTCGCCGGCAAGCAGTTGCTCGACGACCGGCAACTGACCCGCATGGATGAACAGCAGTTGATCGCCACGGCCATTGCCTGGGGCCAGCGCATCAGCGGGCACAGCGAATAACGAAGCTGCAGAACCCTTGGGTTCAGCACCGACACACCGATTTTTCAGCTTTAGAGGATTCACCATGAGCAACGTCGACCACGCCGAAATCGCCAAATTCGAAGCCCTGGCTCACCGCTGGTGGGACCGCGAAAGCGAATTCAAACCGCTGCACGACATCAA
>NZ_UTBG01000141.1 GCF_900580675.1 Pseudomonas viridiflava | reverse complement strand
CTTCCAAAAGTGACCCGCTGTAAGAGCGGAACCATAAGTGGCCGTTACCTAAATAACGGATATACCCCCAAACCTACCTAACCCCATCCCCCCGCCCCCGCAAAACAAGATTCGGCATCGCAATCGCCGCCACCACCCCCAGCAACGACACCGCCGCACTGACCATCAGCAAATGCCGAAACGTCAGCGCCAACTCCCCGCGCAACGCGTCCTGCGCCGACCCAGGCGCCGCATTCAACCCATCCAGCAACACATTGCCCGAGCTTCCCTCACCCCCCACCCCGGCACCGGCCAAATGCGCAAAACTCGAGTCCTGCAACAACGCCAGCAGCAAAGCCGACATACACGCCACCCCCACTGCCCCGCCCAGCGACCGGAACAGGTTGGTCGTACTGGTCGCCACCCCAATATCCCGCTGTTCCACCGAATTCTGCGAGCCCACCAGGGAAGTAGGAAACTGCATACCCGCCGCAATCCCGCACAGCAACATAAACACCCCGGTCAACATCACGTCCTGCGGCGCACTGAACGCCATCCCGAGAATCGCGAAAGGACTCAACAGCGCGCCACTGAGGATCATCGGTTTATAGCGCCCGGTCACCGAGGTCATGCGCCCCGCAGAATAAGCCCCAATGGGCAGGCCAATCGCCAGCGGCAGCAAGTGCAAGGCCGCGCTGTCGGCACCGGCACCGGTCACCGTCTGAAAGCGCAGCGGCATCAGCACCGTCAGCGAAATCGCCTGGAAGCTGGTGAAAAATACCGTGCACCAACACAGCACCGCGCTGCGGTTGGCAAACAAGTGCATCGGCAACAACGGCTCGCGCGCACGCCGCTCGTGCCAGACGAAGGCCGTCAGCGCCACCAGCGCACAGGCCAGCAAGCCCAGCACTTCAGTGTCGCGCCAAGCGTGGCCCTGGCCGATTTCGGTAATGCCCAGCAACAAGGCGGTCAAGCCAATGATCATCAGCACAGTGCCGAGGTAATCGATGATCGGCTTGCGCTGCGGCACCGGCAGCCCCACCAGGGTGCGATGGGCCACGTACCAGGCGCCGGCGCCCAACGGCAGATTGATCAGGAAGACCCAGCGCCACGACAGGTACTCGGTCATGTAGCCACCCAGCACCGGCCCGGCCACGCTGGCCACTGCGTACATGCTGCTGAAATAACCCTGGTAGCGGCCACGCTCACGCGGCGGGATGATGTCGCCGATAATCGCCTGGCTGACGGAGATCATGCCGCCGGCGCCGATGCCCTGCAGGACCCGCGCCAGCACCAGTTGCTCCATGCTTTGCGCCATGCCGCAGAACAGCGAAGCCAGGGTGAACAGGCCCATGCCGATCAGCATCATGGGCCGGCGCCCGTACAGGTCACCGAGCTTGCCGTAGATCGGCACCGCCACCGTCATTGCCACCATGTAGCCGGAGATCACCCAGGCCAGCAGGTTGACGTCGTGGAACTGCGCGGAAATCGCCGGCATCGACACCGCGACAATGGTCTGGTCGAGGGCACCGAGGAAAATCGCCATCATCAATGAGGCGAGAATGCTGCGCACGGCGGGTACAGGCGGGGCGGGGTGATTGAGCTGAGTCACGGCAGAACCTTCGAGCAGGGCCCGCGGGAAAAGGTCGCCCGCGGGAATGCTCGATACGATAGCAGGCTACTCGATAGCTTCGTAAGGAAGCCCGACGTAATTTTCGGCAATGGTCTGGCGCCCCGCCTGCGAGCCGATGAAATAGGCCAGCTCGCTTTCGGCAATCCGCTGGCTGAACCCGTCCGCCTCGGGAAACTGGTGCAGCATCGAGGTCATCCACCACGAGAAACGCTCGGCCTTCCACACTCGGCGCAGGCAGATTGCCGAGTAGCGTTCGAGCAAGTCCACCCGCCCCTCGCGGTACACCTTGAGCAAAATCCTGAACAGCGTGCTTACATCACTCGCCGCCAGGTTCAAGCCCTTGGCGCCAGTGGGCGGCACGATATGCGCCGCATCGCCGAGCAGGAACAGGCGCCCGTACTGCATCGGTTCCACCACGAAACTGCGCAGGGGCGCGATGCTTTTTTCGATCGACGGGCCGGTTACCAATTGTTCGGCAAGCTGGCTGGGCAGGCGGGTTTTCAGTTCGTCCCAGAAGCGCGCGTCCGGCCATTCTTCCAGCGGTTCCTCGACCGGCACCTGCAGGTAATAGCGGCTGCGGGTTGGCGACCGCATGCTGCACAGGGCGAAGCCTCGCGGGTGCTTGGCGTAAACCAGTTCAGCGTGCACTGGCGGCGTGTCGGCCAGAATCCCCAGCCAACCAAAGGGGTACACGCGCTCGAAGACCTTCAGCGATTGCGCCGGGATCGACTGACGGGCGACGCCGTGGAAACCATCGCACCCGGCGATGTAGTCACACTCCAGCCGAAACGCCTCGCCCTGATGCTCGAAGGTCAGCCAGGGTTGATCACTTTTCAGGCCCTGCGGCTGCACATTGCTGGCTTCGTAAAGGGTGGTGGCGCCAGCCGCCGCGCGGGCGGCCATCAGGTCGCGGGTGACTTCAGTCTGGCCATAAATCATTACCGACTGGCCGCCGGTCAGGCCCTTGAGATCGATATGTGTGAGCTGGCCATTCAGTGCCAGCTCGAAGCCGTCATGCACCAGGCCTTCGCTGTCCATGCGTTGACTGACGCCTGCCTGGCGCAGCAGGTCGACCATGCCCTGCTCCAGCACCCCGGCACGGATGCGGCCTTGCACGTAATCGGCGGTCTGGCGCTCAAGAATCAGGGTTTGGATGCCGGCATTGTGCAGCAACTGGCCGAGCAGCAGCCCGGAGGGACCGGCGCCGATAATCGCGACTTGGGTTTTCAGGGTTTTCATTATTTTTATGGCCCGCAAGTTCCACCCGAACGGATCGAGTGAAAGAGTTGTCATTGGTGTTGTTGCTGACATTTTTCACTTGAGTGGCCTGCATAAGAAGGTGAAAACTGAGACAAAGCCTGCGCTTTTTGCCAATCGGGGCGATTACCGCACCACTCTTCTGAGTATCGGATTGAAACCATGACCAAAACCGCGATTCCGGTCTTCAAGCTTTACGGGGAAAGCCAGCAATGGCCGACTCCCGATTTGTTGCACTGCGAAACCATTTCCCGTCGCAGTCGGGAATACCAGTGGGAAATCCAGCCCCACCGGCACGCGGATCTGTGCCAACTGCTGTACGTGCACAAAGGCCAGGCACAGTTGGAAATCGAAGGCCGGCGCACCACCCTCAGCGAAGCGACGCTGCAGGTATTGCCGCCGTTGTGCGTGCATGGGTTTCGTTTTCCGGAAGATGTGGAAGGTTACATCGTGACCCTGGCAGCGCCGCTGGTCAGCCATTTGCAGGCACAACTGGCAGAAGCTTCAGTCGAGGGGTTGCAGGCGCTGGGCAGCTACCCGGCGGGCAAGGACAGCGACTACCTCAACAGCCTGTTCGCCCGCCTGCAGGACGAATACGCCGATGACCAACCGGCCCGGGACATGCTGATGCATGCCCTGGTCAGTGTGTTGCTGGTGTGGATCAGCCGCCAGGCGATCCAGCGTCGCCATCCGCGCGCGCCCAGGGGCCGTGAGTACTTCCGGCGCTTCACCCAGCTGGTCGAACAGCATTACCGCGAACACCCGAAGATTGAGGACTTGGCCCACAAGCTTGGGATCTCGGTCTCACACCTGAATGGCACTTGTCGGGAATTGGGCGGGCAGCCTGCGCTGCAGATCATGCATGACCGCCAATTGCTGGAAGCCAAGCGCCTGCTGACCTACACCAGCATGACCATCAATGAAATGTCGGAAGTGTTGGGCTTTTCCGACCCGACCAACTTCTCTCGGCTGTTTCGCCGACGCGTCGGGTTCTCACCCAAGGCATTTCGCGAGCAACTCAAGGCCGAACAGCCGGTTACCTGAGCGCGCTGAAACTGCCGGTGCGGGGAACGCATTGGTCCTGATGGCAGCTGATCGCGAAGGTCGGCTGCATGCGGGTTTGCTCAACCCGGTAGGCGGCGGTGCCGTAAAGCGCGGTGGCCAGGGCGGCAAGCATGAAAATCATCAGGTACTTTCTGATTTTTAGTGTCATGGCACAGACCTCTGAGCGGATCTACTCGGTGCTGTTTAAAGCATAGGCCAGTCAGCGCGAGTTGCCATTATCGGGCGACATTCAACACGTTTATGTCGGGTCACAGACCGATGTCCCACACAGGCTCTTCGGGGAACCTCACCACCAGGAAATCCAGCAGGCTGCGCAGCGCCGACGGCATGTGCTTGCGCGAGGCGTACACCGCGTAGATGTTCATCTGCCGAGGTTCTGCCTCGGGCAGCAGGCGCACCAGTTCGCCACGGCGGATGTAATCGCCGGCCTGGTAGCTGGGCAGCATCGACACCCCGGCCCCGGCCAGCGTCACGCGCAGCAAGGTGCTCGCCTCATTGGAGGTGATATTGCCGGTGATGGGCACCGAGACATGCTCGCCGCGCTCTTCGAAATGCCACAGGCTTTTGCCGAAATAGGAATGGGTCAGGCAGTTATGCCGGGCCAGGTCCTCGACTTTCTGCGGCGCCGGATGCTCCAGCAGGTACGCCGGCGTGGCACACACCACGGAACGACAAACGGTCAGGCGCCGAGCGATCAGGTTGGGGTCCAGGTCATTGCTGGTGCGGATGGCCAGGTCGATGCGCTCGTCCACCAGGTTCACGGTGCGGTCGAGCATTTGCAGGTCGACGGTGACCAGCGGGTAGCGCCGCACATACTCGGCAATCGCATCGGCCAACTGCGCCTGGCCGAACGAGGTGGCGACGCTCAGGCGCAGCAGGCCACGGGGCGCGTCATCGGGCTCGCTGACGGCGGCCTGCATGTCGGCGCTCAGGTCGAGTAATTGCCGGCAACGCGGCAACGTTTCACTGCCCGCCGCCGTCAGGCTGAGCTTGCGCGTGGTGCGGTGCAGCAGGCGCGCGCCGACCCAGTCTTCAAGCTCGGCCAGGTAGCGTGACACCACCGGCCGCGAGAGGTCCAGATGGTCGGCGGCGGCGGACTGGCTGCCGAGGTCCACCACGGTGACGAACACACGCATTGCTTGAAGACGATCCATGATTTGCACGCTTTTAGAAACAAACTATGTCCCAGCATCGCATTTTTAGTCTCGTTTGGTGCAACTAAGCTCTGTGCATCCCTTACCGATGGCTGGAGCTGCCCCCGATGTTCTCGACTTTCAAGCGCTTGACCCTGGCGACCGCCGCGCTGGCCTTCGCTGCCCACGCGGCAGCTGCTGAGCTGACCCTGGACGTGTACAACCCGGGCGAAGCGGCAATCTTCCCGGTCAGCTCGGTGCTGGTCAGTGGCGCCAAGGACGCAATCCTGGTGGACGCGCAGTTCGGCAAGGGCCAGGCCGAGCAACTGGTGCAGAAAATCCGCGCCAGCGGCAAGCACCTGACCACCATCTACATCAGCCACGGCGACCCGGATTATTACTTCGGCCTCGACACCCTGACCGCCGCCTTCCCCGATGCCAAGGTGCTGGCCCCGCAACCGGTGGTCGACCATATCAACGCCACCGTGGCCGGCAAACTGGCGTTCTGGGGCCCGAAAATGGGCGCCGACAAACCCGCCAAAACCATCGTGCCGCAGGTACTCAAAGGCCACAGCCTGACGCTTGAGGGTCAGCAATTGGACGTCATCGGCCTGGACGGTGCGCAGCCGGATCGCAGTTTTGTCTGGATCCCGTCGCTCAAGGCCGTGGTCGGTGGCGTGGTGGTCGCGGAAAATATCCACGTGTGGATGGCGGATACCCAGAGCGCGCAATCCCATAAAAACTGGCTCGACACCCTGCACCGCATCGAACAGTTGAAACCGCGCACCGTGGTGCCGGGTCACTACCTGGGCACGCCGACCCTTGAATCCGTGACCTTTACTGCCGGCTACATCCAGGCCTTCGACGATGAAACCGCCAAGGCCAAGGACTCCACCGCCCTGATCGCGGCAATGAAAAAGCGTTATCCCACCCTCGCCGACGAAAGCTCGCTGGAACTCAGCGCCAAAGTCGCCAAGGGCGAAATGAAGTGGTGAAGCGTTTCAAACCTTAACCGTACTGGAGAACGTCATGAGCAAGATTGCAATCATTGGGGCCACGGGCCGTGCCGGTAGCCAACTGGTCGAAGAAGCACTGCGACGTGGGCACAGCGTTGTCGCGATTGCGCGCAATACCGACAGGCTGGCAGGGCTGCCAGGTATCACTGCCAGACAAGTCGATGCACTCGACGCCGATACCTTGCAGCAAGCCATCAGCGGCAGCGATGTGGTGATCAGTGCCGCGCATTTCGCCACCCTGCCCGCTGCGGCAGTGATCGGGCCGGTGAAAAAAGCCGGGGTCAAACGCCTGCTGGTGGTGGGCGGCGCGGGTTCGCTGCTGCTGCCGGGCGGCGGCCGGGTGATCGACAGCGAAGGCTTCCCGGCCGAATACAAAACCGAGGCCAGCGCCGGGGCCGCATTCCTCGACGTGCTGCGCCAGGAGAAGGAACTGGACTGGACCTTCCTCTCGCCCTCGGCGGAGTTCGTTGAAACCGAGCGCACCGGTACATTCCGCCGGGGTCAGGATGAGTTGCTGGTGAGCAGCGCTGGCCGCAGCTGGATCAGCTTTGCCGACTACGCCATCGCGTTGATCGACGAGATTGAATCGCCCAAGCATACACGCCAGCGCTTCACCGTGGGTTACTGACCCTGCGGGAGGGGCGGTGCGACGATTCGACTTGCCCCCTCCCACATTTTGAAATTGGTTGTTAAGGCTGTTGTGCCTGGCTCACCAGCCAGTTCATCAAGGCCAGCAACCCCACGGATGGCGCCGACCCCGGCGGATACACCAGGTAATACCCCATCCCCGTCGGCACCCGCAGTTCAAACGGCGTCGCCAGCCGCCCGGCCTTCAAGTCCTCTCCGATCAACGCACTGTCGCCAATCGCCACGCCCGAACCCTGGGACGCCACCGTCATCGCCAAATCCAGGGTTTCAAAATGATGCCCCTGAGTCAGGTTGCTCAAGCGCGTATTCGCCGCCTTAAGCCACAACGCCCAATCGCGCTCGTCGCGCGTAGGGTGCAGCAACACCTGTTGCTGCAAGTCCGCAGGGTTGCGCAAGGCGCCAAGCAACGCGGGCGCGCAGACCGGCGTGAGTTGTTCATCGAACAGATGCCGCGCCTCGGCCGGTTGCTCGGCGATCGGCGCATAAATCACCGCCGCGTCGAATAGCTCGCGGCGAAAGTCCACGGTGTAGGCCACGGTGGTGGTGAGTTCCACCGGCACGTCCGGGCGCTCCTTTTGCCACTGCATCAAGCGCGGCAACAGCCAGCGCATCACACAGGTGGAGGCCTTGAGTTGCAGGGTTTCGCGGCGGCTGCCGATCTGCTCCACGGCCTCGCCCAGCAGGCCAAACACTTGCTGCGCGCGCAGCGACCATTCGCGGCCTTCCTCGGTCAGGCTCAGGCCGCGCGCCTGGCGCTGGAACAACGCGTAGCCCAAGTGGCTTTCCAGCCCGGCGATCTGCCGGCTCACCGCGCCCTGGGTGATGTGCAATTGCTCGGCGGCGCGGGTGAAGTTGCAGCACTGGGCGGTGACCCAAAATGTGTGCAAGGCAGGCAATGGCGGAAGGCGCTTCATAGGGTTGAGCCATGACGTGGAGACATGGCTAGTATGACTTTTTATCGATTGTTGCCGCTACCGGCCTGCCGGTCCAATACCGCCTCGAATCGATAACAAGAGCGACACATATGGCGACCTGCGGCGAAGTATTGGTCAACCTCCTGGAAAGCTACGGCGTGGACCAGGTCTTCGGTATCCCCGGCGTGCACACCGTGGAGCTGTACCGCGGCCTGGCCCGCTCGAGCATCCGCCACGTGACCCCGCGCCACGAACAGGGCGCCGGCTTCATGGCCGACGGCTATGCGCGCACCAGCGGCAGGCCGGGCGTGTGCTTTATCATCACCGGGCCGGGCATGACCAATATCACCACGGCCATGGGCCAGGCCTATGCCGACTCGATCCCAATGCTGGTGATTTCCAGCGTGCAATCGCGCAGCCAACTGGGCGGCGGGCGCGGCAAGCTGCACGAGCTGCCGAACCAGGGCGCGATGATCGCCGGTGTGGCGGCGTTCTCGCACACACTGATGTCGGCGGCGGAGTTGCCGGGCGTGTTGGCGCGCGCGTTTGCGCTGTTCCAGGCGGGGCGGCCGCGCCCGGTGCATATCGAGATCCCCCTGGATGTGCTGGTGGAAAACGCCGACGCGCTGCTTGGCAGCGAGCCGGTGAGCGTGGCGCGTGCCGGTGCGGCGCCGTCGGCAGTCAAGCAGATGAGTCAGCTGCTCGCAGCGGCCAAGCGCCCGTTGATCCTGGCCGGTGGCGGTGCCATCGATGCCGCCCCGGAACTCACGCGACTGGCCGAAACCCTTGGCGCGCCGGTGGCCCTGACCATCAATGCCAAAGGCATGCTGCCCTCCACGCATGCGCTGCTGATCGGCTCGACCCAGAGCCTGGTCGCCACACGCGCACTGGTCGCTGAAGCCGATGTGGTCCTGGCGATTGGCACGGAGCTGGCAGAAACCGACTACGACGTGACCTTCGCCGGCGGCTTCGAAATACCCGGTGCGCTGCTGCGCGTCGACATCGACCCGGACCAGACCGTGCGCAACTACCCGCCGCAGGTCGCGCTGGTGGCCGATGCACAAATCGCCGCCGAGGCGTTGCTGGTTGAGCTGAGCAGCAAGTCGCTGCCAGTTCGCGATCCACACTGGGGCGCTGAACGTGTCGCGCGTTTGTGGGCCGAACTGGCGCCCACTTGGGACGCCGCCACCCACGCACACACCCTGTTTCTCGACACGGTGCTACAGGCGTTGCCCGGCGCGGTGCTGGTCGGCGATTCCACCCAGCCGGTGTACAGCGGCAACCTGACCCTGAACCTCGACCACCCGCGCCGCTGGTTCAACGCCTCCACCGGCTACGGCACCCTGGGCTACGCCCTGCCCGCCGCGATTGGTGCGTGGTTGGGGCGTGGCGACGGGCAGCCGGTGGTGTGCCTGATCGGCGACGGCGGGCTGCAATTCACCCTGCCGGAACTGGCCAGCGCGGTAGAGGCGCGCACGCCGGTCATCGTGCTGCTGTGGAATAACCAGGGTTATGAAGAGATCAAAAAGTACATGGTCAACCGCGCCATCGAGCCGGTCGGCGTGGACATCTACACGCCGGACTTTATCGGCGTGGCCAAGGCGCTGGGCGCGTCTGCCGAAAGCGTCCGCAGCGTTGAACACTTACTCACTGCGTTGCGCGCCGCCGCTGAGCGCCCGGGGCCGACGCTGATTGAAATCGACCAGGGGCTGTGGATGAAGGAGGTAGCGGAATGAGCACGGTGTTGAACGGGGTGTATATCAACGGCGCATGGCGTGCCGGCCAGGACGTACTCGAGGTGATCAACCCGGCCACCGAGCAAATCCTGGCGCAGGTCAGTGCCGGCGATGCGAGCGCTGTGACCCAGGCCGTCGACGCCGCCAGCACGGCGTTTGGCGGCTGGTCGAACAGCACCGGCCGTGATCGCGCCGCGCTGTTGCGCAAAGTCGCCCAGGGTGTGAGCGAACAGCGCGAACAGCTGATGCAGTTGCAGTCGAGCAACAATGGCAAGCCGCTGTTTGAAGCCGGCATCGACGTGGACGACGTGATCGCCACCTTCGAATATTACGCCGGTCTTTGCGACGCGATGGACGCCAGCCAGGACAGCCCGGTGGCGCTGCCCAGCGATGCTTTCAGCGCCCGCCTGCGCCGCGAACCGTGCGGCGTGGTGGGGTTGATCGTGCCGTGGAATTTCCCGATGGTGACCACCGCCTGGAAACTCGCCCCGGCCCTGGCTGCCGGTTGCTGCGTGGTGCTCAAGCCCTCGGAAGTCACGCCGCTGGCTGAGCTGCAGTTGGCGCGGATCATCGCCGACGCAGGCTTCCCGGCCGGGGTGTTCAACCTGGTGTGCGGCACCGGCCTGGCCGTTGGCGCACCGCTGGCAGCCGACCGGCGCGTGGCCAAAATCTCCTTCACCGGCAGCAACGCCGTGGGGGTGCAGGTGATGCAACGCGCGGCGGAAACATCAAGGGTGTCAGCCTGGAATTGGGCGGCAAATCCTCGCTATTGGTGCTGGCGGATGCCGACCTCGACCTGGCGGTGGAACTGGCGTGTGGCGGTGGTTTTTTCAACGCCGGGCAAATGTGTTCCGCCACCAGCCGTGTGCTGGTCGCTGACAGCCTGGCGGATGAATTCCTGCAACGTTTGCAGGCACGCGCTGAAGGGATTCGCGTGGCCGACCCGTTTGCCGATGACGTGGAAATGGGCGCGCTGATCAACCGTGCGCAGTATCAGCGGGTGCTCGGGCACATCCAGCGCGGCGTGCAGGATGGCGCGCGGTTGGTGTGTGGGGGCGAGCGCCCGGCAGATTTGCCCAAGGGCTATTTCATTCGCCCTACGGTATTCACCGACGTGCCGCTGAACAGCGCGCTGTGGAATGAAGAACTCTTCGGCCCGGTGCTGTGTGTACGACGCTTCGCCACCGAGGACGAGGCGATTGCCCTGGCCAATAACAGTGATTTCGGCCTGGTGGCCAGCGTGGTCAGTGCCCGTCTCGAAACCGCCGAGCGCGTGGCCAACGCGTTGCAGGCCGGGCTGGTGTGGGTCAACGCCCCGCAAGTGATCTTCCCGCAGACTGCATGGGGCGGTTACAAGCAAAGCAGCATCGGCCGCGAGCTGGGCCCTTGGGGGTTGGCGGCGTTTCAGGAGATCAAGCATGTGATTCGATCTGTCTGACACCGCGCGCGCCCGTGGGAGCTGGCTTGCCTGCTCCCGCATTGTTGATCTGTGGTGTACCCGTCATCCGCAATTTTTAGATAGTACCTACGACTTTCTCATTTGCCACCCTCCCCCCACACATGGCCTGATTCGCCCTTGTTCCTGCAAGGCCCACCCATGGAAAACGTTCACGCAAAACCCACCACCGCCGTTTGGCTGATGATCAGCGTTGTGCTGGTCGCGCTTAACCTGCGCCCATCCATGGCCGCCGTCGGCCCGCTGTTGTCTTCGATTCGCGCCGATGTGCCGTTGAGTTTCAGCAGCGCTGCCTTGCTGACCATGTTGCCGGTCATGGCCATGGGCCTGGCGATGTTCTTCGGCATGGGCATGGCAAAGCGCTTTGGCGAGCACCGCAGCATTGTGTTGTCGCTGGCGGTGATTGGCCTGGCCACGCTGTCGCGATTGTTTCTGGATTCAGCGGTGGAGCTGATCGTCAGCGCAATCGCGGCCGGGGTCGGGATTGCGCTGATCCAGGCGTTGATGCCGGCGCTGATCAAATCGCGCTTCAGCAACAACGTTTCGTTGTTCATGGGGCTGTACGTCACCGCGATCATGGGCGGCGCCGCGTTGGCGGCGTCGTTCGCGCCGTTCGTGCAGGTGCAAACCGGCAGCTGGCGCATCGGCTTGGCGGTCTGGGCAGGGTTGGCGTTGCTGGCGCTGGTGTTCTGGTACGCCCAGCGCTCAGCGCTGCCACCTTTGCCGCAAACCGGCAGCGGCCCGCAGGAATCGTTTTTCGGCAACCGTCGTGCCTGGTTGCTGGCGATTTTTTTCGGCCTTGGCACGGCGGCCTACACCTGTGTGCTGGCGTGGCTGGCGCCGTATTACGTGGAGCAAGGCTGGAGCGAGCAGAACGCCGGTCTGCTGTTGGGTTTTCTGACCGCCATGGAGGTTGTCTCCGGCCTGGTCGCCCCGGCCATTGCCAACCGTCGCCGGGATAAACGCGGCGTGGTCGCGGTGCTGCTGGTGCTGATCATCCTCGGCTTCTGCGGCCTGATCCTCAGCCCGCAGCACCTGAGCCTTCTATGGCCATGCCTGCTGGGGTTGGGCATCGGCGGCCTGTTTCCGATGAGCCTGATCCTCTCCCTCGACCACCTGGACAACCCGCGCCGCGCCGGTGGCCTCACCGCTTTTGTGCAAGGTATTGGCTACCTGATTGCCGGGCTGTCGCCGCTGATTGCCGGGGTCATCCGTGACCAGCTCGGTAGCTTCGAATGGGCCTGGTGGGCGCTGACTGGCGTGGTCGTGGCGATGCTGCTGATCCTCACGCGCTTCAACCCACAGCATTACGCGCGGCATATCCGCTGACGTCGTTTTACAAACAGTATTTGTCCCACGCCAAACATAGAAACGACCTACAGAGCTTTCTATTGGCACGTCCGTTCCGTTAAGCTTTCGCGCTTGTCGCGCGCTGCCTCAGTGCCAAGGTTTACCGGACGGAATGGATGCTAAACAGTAACTTGCTCAGAAAGCTCGATATGCAGGACTTGATGGTGTTTATCGCCGTCTACGAACAGAGCAGCGTTACCGAGGTGTCAGAAACGCTGTTCGTCAGCCAGTCCACCGTGAGCTACAGCCTTAAGAAATTGCGCACCAGTTTCGAGGATGAGCTGTTTATCAACACACGGGCGGGCATGCGTCCTACGTACAAAGCCAGCACGATGTACGGGCATGTGCAGAAAATCCTTGAAAGCATCAACCTCTGCCATGCCGGTGGCCAGGCCTTTGACCCGACGCGCAAGGCCGTGATCTTCAACGTGTGCGCGCCCGAATACTTCGAACAATTGATCCTGCCGCGCCTGCTGAAGCACTTCGACAGTGCCGACCTGCCGGTGGTCGTCAATGTGCAGAAGCTGGAAACCGAGATCCCCGCCGACGACTTGCGCGAAGGCCGCGTCGACCTGGTGATCTGTTTCGGCCCGCATTTCCACCGTGCCCACAAGGCGTTCAAGACCCAGATGCTGCTGGAGGACGATCTCGTGTGCGTCTTCGATAAACGTTCGGCGCCTCGCGAGCCAGCCTTCAGCCTGCAATCGTTCGTCGAACGACGCCATGTATTCCCCACCCCCTGGACCTCCGACACCAACATGATCGACGGCTGGCTCGCGCGCCACGCCCACAAGCGCCAAGTGATCGCCCGGGCCAACAGCTACAGCGCGGCGTTGAAAATGATCACCGGCACCGACTTCATCGTCACCCTGCCCCGCCGCGTGCAAAAACTGTTGGCGCCGGCGAGCGTATTCGGCCATTGCGAGGCACCGAACGGCTTGCCGGCGTTTACCCTGGAGATGCAGTGGAGTGAAACCAGTGAACAGGACGGCGCCAATACCTGGTTTCGCGAGCAGGTGGTGAAGGTGTGTGCGGATCAGGGCCTGTTGTAAACAGCCAAACCCGCTACGGGTGGGCGTGAGCGCTCAGCCGATCGCGACTTTGCTGTAGGACTCGCGATCCATGTCGATCAACTGGACACTCAGTTGCACCTGTACACCCTCCGGCCAGTCGCCCAGGTCCTGCAACGCCGCCAACAGGCTTTGCGACAACTGCTGCTTGACCTGCGGCGAGCGCCCGCTGAGCAGCGACAACTTCACTGCGATAAACGCACGCGGGTTAAGGGAAGTGCCGACCTGGAAACTCTCGACCTTGACGGCGCGGCTTTTGATATCAAACTCGGAACCGAACTGCCCGGACACCATCAGCACATTGTTGAGCCGCAACAGGGTTTTCTCGACGGCCAGGCCTGTCAGGTTGGCGGTGTATTCCAGGTGCAAGTGCGGCATGGTTTTCTCCAAGTTTGTTGTAGGAAGTTTCGTAGATATAGCACAGGGCACAAACCCCCAGGCATGAAAGCTGTGTCAGGGTTTGCCCGCCAAGTCCCGGTCACTCATGAATGCTTCGAGCCGCGAACGCACCCAGCGCTCGGCCGGGTCGGTGTCCACGTGGCTGAGCCAGACCATCGACAGATCCAGGGTTGGCGTCTCGAACGGAAACGGCTCGCAGAACAGGTTGCCCGACACGGCCATGGCCTCGGCGGTGTAGTCCGGCAGGCTGGCGATCAGGTCAGTACCGGCCAGCAATGCCGGCAGCGCGCTGTATTGCGGCACCGACAACACCACATGCCGCTTGCGACCGATTTCCGCCAGCCACTCATCGGCAAACCCGGATACGTTGGCGGTGTGGGACACCAGTACATGCGGGCGTGAGCAGTATTCATCCAGGGTCAGCGGTGTGTCGGAAGCGTCGGCGCGCAACAGGCGCGGGCGTATATGGCGCAGCAGCTTGCGCTTGGCATTCGCCGGCAGGCCACGGGTCTGGGTGATGCCGACAGTGATATCCCCGGACGCCAGCAGATCGGGAATGCGCCAGTAGTCCACATGTTGCACCACGAACACCACCTGCGGCGCCTCCTGGCGCAACGCGCGCAGCAGCGGCGGCAACAGGCCGAACTCGACATCGTCGGACAGGCCGATGCGAAAGGTCATGGTGCTGATGGACGGGTCGAAATCGTGGGTCAGGCTCAAGGCCGACGACAGCGAATCCAGGGCCGGCGACAGGTGCTGGATAATTTCCTCGGCCCGCGCGGTGGGCTCCATGCGGTGCCCGACGCGAATGAACAGCGGGTCGTTGAACAAGGTACGCAGCCGGTTGAGCGCCGAACTGATGGTGGGCTGGCCGAGAAACAGCTTCTCCGCCACCCGTGTGACGTTGCGCTCGAGCATCAGTGCTTCGAAAACCACCATCAGGTTAATGTCGGCCTTGCGTAATTCATTGCGATTCATCGGCGCCTGCCCCTTTCCCCACGACAAGGCGCAGTGTAGAAAGCCCGCAGGGCTGCGTCTATGTGCACACTGTTCATCGGGCGGCTTTGGGACTATAAATCAGCTCTTTAAGGTCACAGGAACATCATCGTGCCGTTTATTTTCGCCTTGAGCGTCCTGCTTGCCGGGGTTGTGCTCTGGGCTATCAAGTTCATCGCTCACCCCACCGCCAGGACCTTGTTGCGTGTGTTTGTCGGCTTATGCCTGGCGGCAGTCGTGGCTTACCTGGTGCTGGCTTCGGGGTTCCCGACCTCGTTGCTGGTCGGATAGACCTCCTGGCCCTGGCGCAAACGCAGAGCCGCCAACGCGGCCACCACCAACACCACTGCAATCACCTTCAAGCCGTTCATGGCATTGCCGGTGCTCATTTCAATCGCACCCATCACCGACGGCCCGACGAACCCGCCCAACAACCCGCAGGCGTTGACGAAGCCCAACCCGCCCGCGAGCGCCAGCCCTTTGAGGCGCGAGGCCGGGTAGAGAAACACGATCGACTGCACCACAAAGAACATCACCGCCGACAGGCAAAAGCCCAGCAGGCTGAACACCGGCCCCGACACCGACGCAATGCCCAACCCCAGCGCCATGGTCAGCAGCCCGGTGACCAACAGCCGCCGCGCACGCCCCGGCGTGGTCGCAAAACGCGGCAAGCACACGGCGCCGATGGCCGCCGCGATCCACGGCAACGAGGTCAGCAGGCCGACGTTCATGGTGCTCAGCTCGCCGTATTTGCTGATGATGCTCGGCAGGAAAAAGATCACGGTGTAGACGGTGATCTGGTGGCAAAAGTACACAAAGATCGCCAGCAGGATTTGCGGGGTCAGCCAGGTTTTCAGCGAGTGCCCACCCTCCCCGGCGCCTTCCTCGGTTTCCAGCGCAATACGCTGTTCGATGCCACGCGCTTCCTCGGCCGACAGCCACGGCGCCTTGCTCGGGCGGTCCGGCAACTTGCGCCATACCACCCAGGCGAACGCCACGGCCGGCAGGCCTTCGAGCAGGAACATCCACTGCCAGCCGTGCCAGCCGAACAGGCCGTCCATACGCATCAAGGCCGCGCCCAGCGGGCCGCCGATGATGTTGGCAAAGCACACGCCGAGCAGGAAATAACCGGTGGCTAGCGCGCGTTGTTCACGGTTGAACCAGTACGTCAGGTACAGCATCACCCCTGGGAACAGGCCGGCCTCGGCAATCCCCAGCAGCAGGCGCAACACGTAGAACGAGGTCTCGCCCTGCACAAAGGCCATGGCTGCCGAGATCAGGCCCCAGGTCACCATGATGCGGGCGATCCAGAACCGCGCGCCGACCTTGTGCATGATCAGGTTGCTGGGGATTTCCGACAGCGCATACGTGAGGAAAAACAGCCCGGCGCCCAAGCCGTAGGCCGCGGCGGAAATGCCCAGGTCGACGTCCAGGTGGTGCTTGGCCAGGGCGATGTTGGTACGGTCGAGGAAACTCAGGATGTAGGCGATGATCAGCAAGGGCATCAACTTGGCGAACATCAGTTTGTTCAGCGCCTGCGGTTCGCGGGCCTGGGTGGCGGTAGTCATCGGGCAAGTCCTCTTGGCGCCCCGCCAGCCTGGCTGGGGGGCGCATCACTGTTGTTCTAGGGTTCGAGTTGCACAACCATGGCCTGCGGGCGATGCGAAAACAGTTGCAGCAGCGCGCCGCCCAGGGCGCAGCCGGCCATGACGAAAAAGCACACGGTGTAGCCATGCAAGGTGGTCCAGCCGCCGCCCATGGCGATCAGGCTGCCCATCAGCACCGGCGCCAGGCCGCCGCCGATAAACATCGCGGTGGTGATGATGCCGTTGGCCGTGGAGGTCGCCGACGGTTCGGCCGAGTCGCAGGCCACCGCGTAGTAGATCGGCCACACCGCATTGGCCACCAGGCCGAACAGCAGTTGCACGACGATGATCAGCGTCAGGGTGCTGGCGAAGTAGAACGCGCCGACACTGGCCGCCATCCACAGCCCGCAGATAATCAGCGTGGTACGCCGGCCGATGATGTCCGACAGCGACGGCCACACCAGTTGCCCGAGAATGCCGGTGAGGGTGAACACCACGCTCATCCCCGCCGACTCCGCCAGTGACAACCCGGCGATGTTGTAAAGGTAGGCCGGCAGCACGATGTTGACGCCCATGTACACCACTTGGGTGAGCATCGTATTGCCCGCCGTGAGCGCGATATTGCGGTTGCGCAAGGTCGCGACAAAGGTGCGCCAGGCGTCGCCCTTGATCTGGCTGGCAGGCGCATTGTCGGGCGGGGTCATGCCTTTGGCGGCGATGTCGACGTAGAGCGCGGTGATGCGCTCGGCCGTGGAATAACGCGCCCAGAAGATCATCAGCGGCAAAGCGACCACGAAGGCGAAGAAGAACACGTAGCGCCAGTTGTCCTCGCCAAACACGGTAATGACAAAACTCGCGACGATGCCGCTGAGCATCGCGCCAATCGGGTAGCCGGTATGGTGCGCGCCCAGGGCAAAGCCGCGACGCTCCACCGGCCACCATTCGGCGGTGTTGCTCACGCCGACCGGTTCGCCCCAGCCTGCGCCAAGGTTGACGCCCACGCGCAGGGCAATAAACGTCGCGAGGTTGCCGCTCAACGCCTTGAAGCCGGACAGAAACGAAATTGCTGTGTAGCCCAGTACCAGCGGCACCTGGAAGCGCGCGCGTTTCCAGCCACCGCCGTAGCGGTCACTCCACATCGAGCCGGGGATATCCAGCAGGGCCAGGGCCAGCATCACCACCGTGGCCACGGTGCCCCATTGGTCGGCGGACAAATCGAAATGCTTGGAAATGGTTGGCCCCAGGCGCAACACGATCTCACGGTCGTAGGCGTTGAGGATCCAGATCATCCAGCACACCAGCAGCGATACCCAGGAATGCCGGTGAATGTTGCGCTACGACGCTTTTTTTAAAGTTGCCATGGGCCTCTCCAGGCGCGCGAGGGCGCGCACTGACACAAGGTTGCGAAGGAATATGCCTTATTGAAAAAACGCGCTAGCTGGCGAACCGTCGCTCGGCTATTCCTTGCACGCCCAACCCGGTAATGGCGAACAGCGCGCCGCGTTGCTGACCGTCATCCGGAAAGCGCGGCAGCGGTGGCTTGGCCATCGAGGTCACAAACAGGGTGTCGAGGTTCGGCCCGCCGAAGGTCAGGCTGGTGACCTTTTTCACCGGCATCGGGATGATCCGGTCGACTTGCCCGTCAGGGGTGTAGCGCACCAGTTGCCCGGCATAGACCAGCGCCTGCCACAGGCAGCCTTCGGCGTCCACGGTGCAGCCGTCAGCCGCGCCACCGCCGCGGGTATCGACCTTGGCGAACGTGCGGCGGTTGCTCACGTCGCCGCTGGCCAGGTCGTAGTCATAGGCCCAGATCTCGCCGGACCAGGTGTCGCAGAAGTACAGGGTTTCCCCCGACGGGCTCCAGCACGGGCCGTTGGAGACGATGATGCCTTCGTCAAGGGTGTGCAGGCTCAGGTCGGCGTCCAGGCGATAGAGTTTGGCGCTGGCGCTGTCTTCCAGGGTGTCCATCGAGCCAAAAATGAAACGGCCCTGGCGGTCGACCTTGCCGTCATTGAGGCGGTTGTTCGGCAGGTGCGGTTCCGGGTCCTGAACCAGGGCCAGCGCGCCGCTGGCCAGGTCCAGCGTGTGCACGCCGTTTTGCAGCGCGACGATGGCCGCCTCGCCGTTGTGGCGCAGGGCCATGGAGCCGATTTTCTGGCCGACCTCCCAGGCGCGCAGTTCGCGGCCGTCGTCGGTGCAGCGCAGGATGCGGCCGTCGGCGCTGTCGATCCAGTACAGCCGTTGTTGTTCGACGTCCCACACAGGGCCTTCGCCCAGGGTAGTCTTGACGTCCACCAGCACTTCGATACGCATGTGTTTATCCCCTTATTGTTGTTGTGCGGGATGCAGGCCGCGCCGTGACGCGGGCCTTGTTGCTGATTAAAAATTGACTTGGTCACGCCCCTTCAGCCCGAGGATTTCCCGCGCTTCATCCGGCGTGGCGACTCGATGGCCAAGGGCTTCGATCACCGTGCGAATGCGCCGCACCTGGTCGGCGTTCGACGCCGCCAGCTTGCCCGGCCCGTCCCACAGCGAATCCTCCAGGCCGACCCGCGCGTTGCTGCCCATGGACAGGCCCATGGTCGCCAGCGGAATTTGCCCACGCCCGGCACCGAGGATCGACCACACGTAGTCGTCGCCAAACAGGCGGTCAGCGGTGCGCCGCATGTGGGCCAGGTCTTCGGGATGGCCGCCGATGCCGCCACGCAGGCCGAACACCGACTGGATAAACAACGGCGGCTTGAGCAGGCCGCGCTCCAGGAAGTGCGCGGCGGTGTACAGGTGGCCGATGTCGTAGCACTCGATCTCGAAACGCGTGCGGTTTTCCGCGCAGGAATTGAGGATGTGAGTGATGTCGCGGAAGGTGTTGCGGAAGATCCGGTCGTCACTTTCTTCCAGGTACGGCCGCTCCCAATCGTGCTTGAACTCGGTAAAGCGGTTGAGCATTTCGTACAGGCCGAAGTTCATCGACCCCATGTTCAGCGAGGCCAATTCCGGCTTGAACTGCATCACTGGTTGCAGGCGTTCTTCCACGCCCATGGTCGGTGCGCCGCCGGTGGTGATGTTGATCACTACATCGCTGGCGGCTTTGATGTGCGGCAGGAATTCGGCGAACAGCGCCGGGTCCTGGCTGGGACGGCCATCAATCGGATCGCGGGCATGCAGGTGGACAATCGCGGCGCCGGCTTCGGCGGCACCGATGGCGGCGTCGGCAATTTCCTGCGCGGTGATGGGCAAATGCGGCGACATCGACGGCGTATGAATCGCACCGGTGACGGCGCAGGTAATGATGACGGGGCGTTTTTTGGACATGACGATTCTCCGACTTTTATTCTTATGAAAAAAATCCTGGGTGCAGCGGAGCGTTCTTCCGTGGCTTACAGGTACTCGACGTTACCGTCGACACTGATCGCCTGGCCGGTCACGTTGCGGGCGGCGGGCGAACAGAGGAACAGCGCCATGGCCGCGACGTCTTCGGCGGTGACCATGCGCTTGAGGGAAATCTTGTTGAGGTATTCCTGGCGCATCTCGGCCTCGGGCACGCCGACCTGCTCGGCACGCGCGCGAATCACGCCGTCCATGCGCGGGCCCTCGACGATGCCGGGCAGCAAGGCATTCACGCGGATGTCGCTCTCGCCGAGTTCCGACGCCAGGGATTTCATCAGGCCGACGATGGCCCATTTGGTCGCCGCGTACGGCGTGCGCCATGCGTAGCCGAGGCGCCCTGCCACCGAGGCGATATGCAGCAAATGACCGTGGGACGATTCCTTGAGCATCGGCACCGCGTGGTGGGCAAAACGGTATTGCGCGGTCAGGTTGATGTTGATGGTGGCTTGCCACTCGGCATCGCTGATCGCATCGATGCCACTGGTGGGCCCGGCGATCCCGGCGTTGTTGACCAGCACATCGAGGCCGCCGAAATGCTCGCGCTGCACCTTGAACACTGCCTCGATCTGCGCCGCATCGCTGACGTCGGCGCGGGTGGCGACGCTGCCCGGGTACTTGTCGCGAAACGCCGCGAGGGCCGGCTCGCTCACATCACACACATGCACCTGGGCGCCGGCTTCCAGATAGGCCGCCGCCAACACTTCACCGATGCCGGCAGCCCCGCCGGAAATCAACACACGTAACCCAGGATAGGGCTGCAGCCGCTGTAGGACACTCATGCACGTTTACCTCCTGAAGCAGACGACCGCGTACGGTCGTTCTTGACGAGCAGGCGCGCCAGGGAATCGGCGGCCTGCATGATGTCATCGGTCACCGCCGCGCGGGCGCCAGCACCATCGCGGGCAGCCAGCGCCTCGACGATGCGCGTATGCGCTTCCATCGAGCGTTGCAGGTGCGCTTTATCCGGGGCGACCAGCGCAAAGCACGGGCCCATGTGCAGCCAGAAGTTTTCCACCGCCGCCATGGTCAACTCGGCCTTGGCCACCGCGTAGATACGTCGGTGAAACGCGAAGTTAGTCCACAGGTAGCGCGACACGTCGACTTCATCGGCGGCGTGCTGCATCTGCCGGCACAGGTCGGTGATTTCGTCGAGGTCAGCTTTCTGCAGGAGCAGCACGGCTTTTTCCGCCAGCAGGCCTTCGAGGGCGACCCGCGTATCGCGGATTTCGCGCAGGCGTTCGACCGTCATCAGCCGGACACGCAGACGCGAGGTTTCGGTGACTTCAAAGGCGTTTTCGGCGCTGAGGCGTTGCAGGGCTTCGCGCACCGGCATGGGGCTGGAGCCGAGGGCTTCGGCGAGGCCGCGAATGGTGAGCTTCTGGCCGGGCTGGAAGCGGCCACTCATCAGGGCTTCGCGGATCTGGCGATAGACCTGATCTTGCAAGGTATCGCGGGACACCTGGCGCAGGGTGGGCAGGAGGAGCGGACCATCTGACATGAGGCAAAACCTGTGTTGTCGTTCTTATGGCCTCAATATGTGATCACAAATCAAATATGTCAAATAGTTTCCTATCCTGGTGTACAGACAAAAAAATGTGGGAGCGGGCTTGCTCGCGAAAACGGTGTGTCAGTGACGAACCTGTTGACTGACACACCGCCTTCGCGAGCAAGCCCGCTCCCACAGTTAGATCGTGTTTATCCTGATACTAAGGCTTTAGAGGACGCTCCTGATCTCGCTCGGAAAGCTCAGTGCCATCGTCGGGATGTTTCCAGGTTTGTGGTTTTTCCTCTTCTTCGCGTCGTCGCGGTTGCTCGCGCTTCGGCTCATCGCCGCGTTTGTGTTGGTCAGCCATTGCCACCTCCCCTCCGTAAGAATTGGTCACACGTACCAGCATAGAACAGGGCAGATTTTTTGACGGCCTCTGCGATTGATAGCTAACGAACATCAATCCATCCAAATTTGTCACTTATCATTTCTAAATGTGTCAGCCACTATTCCAGGTCTTAAGCGAAACAAGCACTTTAAAAAGAACGCTGGAGACACAAAACCATGACTAGCCCTACACGGCCCGACTCTGCCCGCTCTAAAGTTGGTGCGGTATTCCGCGTTACTTCGGGCAACTTCCTCGAACAGTTCGACTTCTTTCTGTTCGGCTTCTACGCCACCTATATTGCTGCCGCGTTCTTCCCCGCCGCTAATGAGTTTGCGTCATTAATGATGACCTTCGCCGTATTTGGTGCGGGCTTCCTGATGCGGCCATTGGGCGCAATCATTTTGGGTGCCTATATCGATGATGTCGGCCGCCGCAAAGGGCTGATCGTGACGCTGTCGATCATGGCCAGCGGCACGCTGCTCATCGTGCTGGTGCCCGGTTATCAGACCATTGGCCTGTGGGCGCCGCTGCTCGTATTGCTTGGCCGCCTGCTGCAAGGCTTTTCGGCTGGCGCAGAACTGGGCGGCGTGTCCGTCTACCTGTCCGAAATGGCCACCCCGGGCCGTAAAGGCTTCTACACCAGCTGGCAATCGGGCAGCCAGCAGATCTCCATCGTGGTCGCCGCCGCGCTGGGTTATGGGCTGAACGTGTGGATGGACCCGGCGGTGGTTGCCGATTGGGGCTGGCGTATTCCGTTTGCGATTGGTTGCGTGATCATCCCGTTCATCTTCATCCTGCGTCGCAATCTGCAAGAGACCGAAGAGTTCGCCAACCGCAAGCATCGCCCAACCATGCGCGAAGTCATGGCGACCCTGGTGAAAAACTGGACCATGGTCATCGGCGGCATGCTGATGGTGGCCATGACCACCACCGCGTTCTACCTGATCACGGTGTACGCACCGACCTTCGGCAAGACCGTGTTGCAACTGAGCACGTCCGATGCGCTGCTGGTGACCTTGCTGGTGGCTGTTTCGAATTTTGTCTGGCTGCCGATTGGCGGCACCTTGAGCGACCGTTTTGGCCGCAAGCCGGTGTTGCTCGCCATGACGGTGCTGACCGTTCTTACGGCTTATCCGGCACTGTCCTACGTGGTCAACGCCCCAAGCTTCGCGCATATGCTCGAAACCCTGCTGTGGTTCTCCTTCCTCTACGGCATGTACAACGGCGCGATGATCCCGGCCCTGACTGAAATCATGCCGGTGGAAGTCCGCGTGGCAGGCTTCTCCCTGGCCTACAGCCTGGCGACCGCAATCTTCGGCGGCTTTACTCCGGCGATCTCTACCTGGTTCATTCACATCACCGGCGACAAGGCCTCGCCGGCCTACTGGATGATGTTCGCCGCGCTGTGCGCCCTGGTCTCGACCCTGGCCCTGTACCGCCGCGCCAACACCCGCGGGCAAGTGATGCAGGGGGCCGCGCAATGAAGCCTCTGTTCAAGACCCTCACGGCCCTCGCCCTCGGCGCCCTGGCGCTGACGGCCCAGGCCGAAGAACTCAAGGTGATGACCTCCGGTGGCTTCACTGCCGCCTATAAACTGCTCGGCCCGCAATACGCCCAGCACAGCGGCGACACCCTCGACACCATTCTCGGCCCATCCATGGGCAAGGCGCCGGAAGCGATTCCCAACCGCCTGGCCCGCGGCGAGCATGCCGACGTGGTGATCATGGTCGGCTACGCCCTGGATGAGCTGATCAAACAGGGCAAGGTCGACCCGGCCTCCCGCGTGGAACTGGCGGACTCGCGCATCGGCCTGGTGGTCAAGGACGGCGCGGCCAAACCGGCGATCGGCACCGACGCCGAATTGAAGGCGGTGCTGCTCAAGGCCAAGTCGGTGGCGTACTCCGACAGCGCCAGCGGCGTGTATGTAGAAAAAGAGTTGTTCAAGAAGCTCGGCATGCCCGCCAAGGGCACCATGATCGAACGCGTGCCGGTGGCCGAGCAGGTCGCCAAGGGCGATTACGAAGTGGGCTTGCAGCAGGTCGCGGAATTATTGCCGGTGAAGGGTGTGACCTACGTCGGTAAGATCCCCGAAGACGTGCAGTCAGTCACGCGCTTTGCCGCAGGCATTCCGGTCAATGCCGAACACCCGGCGCAGGCCAAGGCACTCTTGCAGTACATGGCTTCGCCCGAGGCGCAACCGGTGGTGCAATCCACCGGCCTGGACTCGGTGTCACGCTGACCGAAACGGCATCTCCCGCACCAAACGCTCCAACTCCAGCGCCGCAGGCGGCAATGTCCGCCCGCGGCGCTTGATCAGGCCCACATTGCGCATCACCTGCGGCTCTACGAGCGGCACACTCACCAGAATCGGGTGTTCCAACGCCGGCATGGCAATCGACGGCACCATCGCCACCCCCAACCCCGCCTCCACCAGCCCGATCATCGTGGTCACGTGGTGCGTCTCGCAGATACTCGGCTTTTTCACCCGCACGCCGCGCAAGGCCTGGTCCAGCAGGAAGCGATTGCCTGAGGTTTTGTCCACCGTGATGTAGTCGTGCTCATAGGCCTCGGCCCAGGTCACGCTGTCGCGCCCGGCCAGCGGGTGATCCCGCCGACACGCCAACACATAGCGCTCTTGCAAGAGCGGCTCGAACTCCACCTCATCGGCCAGGCTGCCACTGAAACTCACGCCGAAATCCGCTTCGCCGCTTTCCACCGCGTTGCACACCTCACCGGCACTCGCATCCAGCACCCGCAGGCGAATCTTCGGGTACAGCTTGTGGAATTCGGAGATCACGTGGGGCATGAAGTAATACGCGGTAGACGGCACACAGGCGATGGTCACGTTGCCCATGCGCGTGGAAGCCACATTGCTGATGCCCATCAAGGCGACGTCGAGGTCATCGAGCATGCGCTCGACCTGCGGCAGGAACGCGCGGCCAACCATGGTCAGGCTGACCCGCCGCGTGGTGCGCTCGAACAGCTTTACATCAAGGGCGGTCTCGAGCTTTTCGATGCGCCGGCTCAGGGCCGGCTGCGAAATACGGATAGCCTCGGCGGCGCCACGAAAACTGCCCTTGTCTACCACGGCGCGGAAGGCTTGGAGGTCGTTGAGGTCGAAGTTGATGATCACGGGGGGGGCGGCCAGTTGAGTCGGGTGGGAGCATTATCGTCTGAGAGCTGATGGGGCGCCATGTGCACTGGCATTGGTTTCGCCAATAACCTTGCTGCAAATATGAAGTCATACATATCAGTGGGTTATTTGTCCGGCAACGCCACACAACCGTTAAAAGCCGTCAATACTTCGGGCCTGACTTATTCACTCGGAGATAGAAACACTCATGGAAACCTGCCAGGTCCCAGTGCCCTTTTGGGAAGACAACGAGAGCCCCGACACCGGCATCGGTCAGTTGCTTCTTGCGCCACGCCAATGGTCGAGTAGGATTGAATCCTACCCATCGTCGGCGAACTTCTTAATGCGCTCAACCCAGCAAATGAGCATCACCCTGCCATTAGAAATGGCTGCCCTGGTCAAAGCCAAAGTCGCAGCGGGCGAATATGCCAGCGAAAGCGAGGTTATCCGTGATGGCCTCCGAGCATTGCTGGCACGCGACCGCGCCATGGACGACTGGTTGCGCGATCAGGTGGTGCCAGCTGCTGCTGCACTCCAGGCTGAGCCGGCCAGGGCATTCTCAGCAGCGCAGGTCCGTGAACACATGGCTGCCAAGCGTCAGCGAAAAGACACCGGAAAGCCGTGAGCTATTCGGTAGCCTTCGCGCCTGAAGCGCTGGCACAACTTGACGCTCTTGAAGGTTACATCAGTGAAACCGGTACCCCGCTCCTGGCGGCGCGCTTCATCGATAACATCGTCAGCTACTGCGAAAATCTATGCGTTTTCCCATTACGCGGTGCCCGCCGCGACGACTTGTTACCTGGCTTGCGCATCACTCATTACCGGCGTACCACCGTCATCGCATTCCTGGTGGATACACGCGCTGAAGCGGTATTGATTCTTGGAATATTCCATGGCGGACAAGATTATTCTACGCACCTGCAGCCCGAAGCTCGCTGACCTGCATCGGTGGCGTAAGTAAAAGGTACAAAAAGGGAACCGTTTGGACAGGAAAACTCTCGAAACAACTCAAAACAACTCAACTTAGTATAGATTGCACGTGGTCAATCATAGGCATTTCAGGAGGTTCCCCGTGGCAACTCTGCAAGCTCACACCATTCAGGCACTGCAAACCCATCGCCCTACCCTCCTCACCGAATGGGTTGCCAGCCTTGAAGCTTCGGGGGCCACGCGCAACGTCAAACTCGACGACGTCAAACAACAGGCCAGCGACTTTCTCAACCTGCTGATCGCAGCGCTCCAGCAGGGCGGCTCGCAACAGGTCGGCCAGGAAACCTGGGCTGAAACACGGGTATTCCTGGAAAAACTCTCCCACAGCCGCGCCTTGATTGGCCAGGACTCGCAGCAGACCGCCAGTTTCATCTTCGCGCTCAAAGGCCCGATCTTCGCCTTGTTGCAGCGTGAATACGCCGAGCAACCGGCGCAACTGGCCGAACAGTTGTGGGAAATCTCCGAGCTGCTCGACGCGCTGGGCATGCACACCATCCGTACCTTCCAGAAATCCCGCGAGTCGGTGATCAAGCGCCAGCAGGAAGAACTGCTGGAACTCTCCACCCCCGTGGTCAAGCTGTGGGACGGCGTACTGGCGCTGCCGATGATCGGCACCCTGGATTCGCAACGTACCCAGGTGGTCATGGAATCGCTGCTGCAACGCATTGTCGACACCGGCTCGGAAATCGCCATCATCGACATCACCGGCGTGCCGACCGTCGACACCCTGGTGGCCCAGCACCTGCTGAAAACCGTGACCGCCATCCGCCTGATGGGCGCTGACTGCATCATCAGCGGCGTACGCCCGCAAATTGCCCAGACCATCGTGCACCTGGGCCTCGACCTGCAGGGCGTGGTAACCAAGGCTAACCTGGCGGACGCCCTGGCACTGGCCCTCAAACGCCTGGGCGTCACCATCAGCAAGGCTGTTTAAGCATGGAACGCATCCCTATTTTGCAGATGGGCGAATTCCTGCTGGTGACCATCCAGGTCGACATGCATGACCAACTCGCGCTGACATTGCAGGACGACCTGTCCGAACGCATCAGCCGCACCTCGGCGCGCGGCGTGTTGATCGACATCTCGGCGCTGGACATGGTCGACTCGTTTATCGGGCGCATGATCGGCACCATTTCCGGCCTGTCGCGCATCATGGATGCGCAGACCGTGCTGGTGGGCATGCAGCCGGCCGTGGCCATCACCCTGGTGGAGCTGGGCATGACCCTGCCTGGCGTGTCGACCGCGTTGAACGTCGAGCGCGGCATGAAACTGCTGCGTGATCGGGTAGAACACTCATGACCCAAGCCAGCAGCGGCACGCACCCCGTGTTGATCGAACAGGATGTGGTGCTGGCCCGACAATTGGTACGCAGGCTGGCCCAGGAATGCGGTATGCGCCTGATCGACCTGACCAAACTGGTGACCGCTGTCAGCGAGCTGGCGCGTAACACCGTGGTCTACGGCGGCGGCGGCTACATGGATTGGGCCGTGGTCGAGAAAGACCACCGCCCCGGCCTGCGCCTGACCTTTCGCGACGAAGGCCCTGGCATCCCCGACCTCAAATTGGCGATGACCGACGGCTGGACCTCCGGCGGCGGCCTGGGCCTGGGCTTGACCGGGGCCAAGCGCCTGGTCGACGAGTTTGAACTGGACACCGCGCCCGGCCAGGGCACCCGCGTGACGATTACCCGATGGACTTGAATATTCCCAGTGCCCTGACCGAGGTGCTGTTGATCGAGGATGTGAGCCAGGTCGGCCATGCCCGGCGCACCGCACAACAGCTGGCCGAGCAATTGGGTTTTGATGAAACCGACGCGGGCCGGGTGGCGCTGGTGGCCACCGAGCTGGCGAGCAACATTCTCAAGCACGCCGACCATGGCGAGCTGCACCTGCGCACCACGGGCAACCAGGGCGTGGAAATGATCGCCGTCGACCGTGGCCAGGGCTTTGACCTGGACAGTTGCCTGGTGGACGGGTTTTCCACCGGCGGCACCCAGGGTATCGGCATGGGCGCCATCTCACGCGTGGCGCAGGTGTTCGATGTGTACGCGGACTCGCGTGGCACGGCGATGCTGGCCCGGCTGTATCCGCGAGCCTCGGGCGCCAAAGATATCCGCTACGGCGTCAGCCAGCACTCGCTGCACCACGATCCGGCCTGCGGCGATGCCTGGCACCTGGCGATCCAGCCCGGCCGCTTCGCCGTGATGATGGCCGACGGCCTGGGCCACGGCAGCGAAGCCGAAAAGGCCGCGCGCGCCGGTGAAGAGGTGTTCGCCCAGGATGCCTTCCTGGATGCAAACGTCTTGTTCAACGATATGCATATCGGCATGACCGGCACCCGCGGCGGCGCCATGGCCGTGGTGCAGTACGATGCCACGGCCGGCAGCCTGCGCTTTACCGGCGTCGGCAACATCGGCGCCAGCCTGATCGGCCCTGGCAAGTCGGCATCGTCGGCGTGCAGTTCCGCAAGGCGCAGCCCTTCGACTACGCTGAGGTCAGCGGCCAACTGCTGATCCTCTACAGCGACGGCCTGCAGTCACGCTGGAACCTGGCCGACTACCCGGGGCTTTCCCATCGCCACCCGGCCCTGATTGCCGCCATCCTGCACCGCGATTTCTGTCGCGGGCGGGATGACGTTACCGTCTTCGTGATTGCCCTGGAGGCCATCGATGGCTGAAACCACTGTTGCACTCGAAGAGCAGGTGAAAAGGCTTCGACAGGAAGCCGACGCGCTGCGTACCGAATTGGACGAGACCAACCAGGGCGTGTTGGCGCTGTATGCCGAACTGGATATGCAAGCCGATCAACTGCGCCAGGCCTCGGACCTGAAAAGCCGCTTCCTGTCGTACATGAGCCACGAGTTCCGCACGCCGCTGGGTTCGATCCTGAGCATCACCAGCCTGCTGGCCGATGAGCTCGATGGCCCGCTGAGCCCAGAACAACACACGCAGGTAGGATTTATCCGCAGCTCGGCGCGCGAACTGCGCGAAATGGTCGATGATTTGCTGGACCTGGCCAAGATCGAGGCCGGTCGCATCAGCATCTCCCCGGCCTGGTTCGACATGTTCGACCTGTTCTCGGCGCTGCGCGGGATGTTCCGGCCGATTGTCGATGCGTCCTCGGTAGACCTGATCTTCGAAGAGCCTGTCGGCCTGCCCAAGCTCTACACCGATGACAAGAAGCTGGCGCAGATCCTGCGCAACTTTATCTCCAACGCGCTCAAGTTCACCTTGCAAGGCGAAGTACGCGTATCGGCGCAAAGGGTCGGCGAGCAGGAAATCCGCTTTGCCGTGCACGACACCGGGCTGGGCATCCCCGCAGAGCTGCACAGCAATCTGTTCGAGGACTTTTCGCAGATCGACTCACCGCTGCAAAAACGCCTGCGCGGCACCGGCCTTGGGCTGTCGCTGTGCAAACGGTTTGCCGAGTTGCTCGGTGGGCGGGTCGGAGTGGAAAGCACCCCGGGCGTGGGCTCGATGTTCTTTGTGATCATTCCTCTTTCCATTGCGGGCGGGCCTGCTGATGAATCGTGACATCCAATTGCTGGTCGTCGACGACAACGCCGCCACCCGCTACGCCTTGCGCCGTCGTCTGGAGAGCCATGATTACCATGTGCTCGAAGCCGGCACCGGCCAGGACGGGCTCGACCTGATCGCCAGCGAAAAAATTGATGGGTTGATCCTCGACGTCAACCTGCCGGACATGAGCGGTTTTGACATTGTGCGCGTGCTGCGCGCCGACCCCGCCACTGCCTTGCTGCCGGTGGTGCATGTGTCGGCGGCCTCGATCGAGACCGGCGATATCATCACCGGGCTGGATGCCGGCGCCGATGCCTACCTGATCCATCCGGTCGACCCGGATGTTCTGCTGGCAACCCTGCGCACCTTGCTGCGCGTGCGCGACACCGAATACGCGCTGCGTGAAAGCGAGGCGCGCTTTCGCGAGATTTTTTTCAACATCAGCGCGCCGATTGCGGTGATGGACGCGCAACTGAAGGTCCACGAATGTAACCACGCTTTCGCCCAACTGATTCACGACAACCTCAACCCGGATGCCCTGCTCGAATGCTTCGCCGCCGATCAGTTCGCGGTCATCCAGGAACTGTGCCAGCGCCTGGCCGCCGGTGAGCGCTGGAAGGGCACGTTGCAGATGAAGGTCGACGGCGAACTGCGCGAAACCGAGTGGCAGATTTCGCCCTATCGCCGCGCCGAGTTGAGCCTGGTGTTTGTCGAGGACGTCACCGAACATCGCCACCGCGAGCGGCACCAGCAGGCCGAGTTGGCCAACGCCACCACACAGCTGGCGCGCACCGAGGCGCAACTGTTGCAGGCGCAAAAGATGGATGCCCTGGGCAAGCTCACCGGCGGCATCGCCCACGACTTCAATAACCTGCTGACCGGGATCATCACCAGTCTGGAGCTGATCAAAAAACGCATCGAGAGCCAGCGCACCGACAAGGTCGTGGCCTATGCCGACGCGGCATTGAGCTCGGCGCTGAGCGCCGCCGGCCTGACCAACCGCCTGCTCGCCTTCGCCCGCCAGCAGCCGCTGGACACGCGGCCGATCGATATCAACGCGCATATCCGCTCGCTGGAAGAGCTGCTGGTGCGCACCATCGGTGAGCACATCGCACTGAAACTCGAACTGACCACCAACCCCGCCGTGGCGCTGGTCGATCCGATCCAGCTGGAAAGCGCGGTGCTCAACCTGGTGATCAACGCCCGCGATGCACTGCCCAAGGGCGGCAATATCTGGGTCACCACCTACCCTGCGTATTCCAATGGCAACCTCAAACTGGAAAACGGCGCTTATATCGCCCTGTCGGTTCGGGATAACGGTGTGGGGATTGAGCACAGTGTGATCGACAAAGTGTTCGACCCGTTTTTCACCACCAAACCCGTGGGCCAGGGCACCGGGCTCGGTCTGTCGACCATCTACGGGTTTGCTCGCCAGTCCGGCGGTGACGCGCAGATTCGCAGCGTCACGCGCCAGGGCACTGAAGTCACGATCCTGCTCCCCGCCGCCAGCGGCCCGGCCAGCACCGTGACCAAGCCAGTGGCAAACCCCGGCCAGAGCAGCGGCGAACACGTGCTGATTGTCGAAGACATGGCCTCGGTACGCAGTTTCGTGGCCGAAGTGCTGGTCGACGCCGGCTACCGTTGCAGCCTCGCCGCCGATGGCGATGAAGCGATCGCCAGCCTGCGCGACGACCCGAGTATCGACCTGCTGCTCACCGATGTCGGCTTGCCCTACATGACCGGGCGCGAACTCGCAGATGTCGCGCGCGAAATGCACCCTGAACTGCCAATCCTGTTCATGACCGGCTATGCGGAAAATGCGGCGAACCGCCAGAGCTTCCTCGGCGAAGGCATGGACCTGATTTCCAAACCGTTTCATATCGATGAGCTGCTGCAGAAGATCCGGCGCGGGCTGGAGGGGTCGGCGGCTCGCTGATGGTCAGCCAGGAAGCCCTCGCTTGCTCCAGGAGGGCGCCGTCACAGAACTGTTCAGAGGCGAAAACGCGCAAGGCCTGTGGGACGACGGGGCGAGCAACGATGGCTCAAGAGATTAAAGTCTGCTGCCGGACCACCTTTTGGCAAAAGTACCCAGACTCAAAGCAATCGTTGTTGGCCTGGGTAGACGAGGCGAAAAATGCCGATTGGTCAACGCCGGCTGGCATCAAGGAACAGTTCCGACATGCCAGCGTTCTCAAGAGTCGGAGAGTCGTCTTCAACATAAAAGGTAACGACTACCGGCTGGTGGTCGCCGTGGCCTATCGCTACGGGGCCCTGTATATCAAGTTCGTCGGCACGCACAGGCAATATGACGCGATTGACGCCGATACCGTTGAAACGGAGTAACTCATGAAGATCCGACCTATTCATACGGAGCAAGACTACAAGGACGCACTGAAGTCTGTTGCCCCGCTGTTTGACAACGAACCGGAGCCCGGCACGCCAGAAGGTGATTACTTTGATGTGATGATCATCCTGATCGAGGCCTACGAGGTAAAGCATTTTCCGGTTGATCTGCCCAGCCCGGTCGACGCCATCCGTTTCCGCATGGAGCAGTCCGGCCTGTCGGCGGCCGATCTGGTGCCTGCCATTGGACGCCAGAATCGGGTTTATGAGGTGCTCAATGGAAAACGTGCGCTGACGCTGCCGATGATCTGGAGACTGCATGAGATGTTTGGAATACCAGCAGAAAGCCTGATCAAACCGGTAAAGCAAAATTGACGGCCTAAGCGCTCCAGCGCGCCCTGCCCTACAACTGAAACCGCGCAACCGCCTCGTTCAGCGAAACCGCCAATTGCGCCAGCTCACGGCTGGAGCCATTGATCTGCCCGGCGCCGGATGAGGACTGTGCGGACAAGTCACGAATATTGACGATATTGCGATCCACTTCCTTCGCCACCTGAGCCTGTTCCTCTGCGGCACTCGCAATCACCAGATTGCGCTGGTGGATCTGATCGATGGAGTCTGTGATCTGGCTGAGTGCCCCGCCCGCCCCTTCAGCCAGGGCCAGGGTGTCGGTGGCACGCTGGGTGCTGGACTGCATCGAGGTCAGCGCCTGCGTGGAGCCGGTGCGCATCGCGGTCACCATCTGGTCGATCTCCAAAGTCGATTGCTGGGTACGATGGGCCAGCGCGCGCACTTCATCAGCCACTACCGCAAACCCACGCCCGGACTCACCGGCCCGCGCCGCCTCGATGGCGGCATTCAGCGCCAGCAGGTTGGTTTGCTCGGCGATGGAGCGAATCACGTCGAGCACCTTGCCGATATCCCGCGATTGCTCGGCAAGGTTCTGCACCAGGGTCGAGGTTTCGCCGATGTTGGTGCTCAGGGCTTGAATCGCGTTGACCGTCTCGCCCACGCGGTGCTGGCCCTCGCGTGCGGTCTCATTGGACAGGCGTGTCGACTCGGAAGTGGACACCGCATTGCGCGCCACTTCGTCCGCTGCCGAAGTCATCTCGTTGACCGCTGTGGCGGCCTGCTCGATTTCTGCGGTCTGCTTTTGCAGGCTGCGGCTGCTTTGATCAGTGATGCCGTTCAGGTCGGTAGCGGATGCGGCCATCTGCCCCGCCGACTGGCGAATCAGTTGCAAGGTGCCGCGCAGATTGCCTTGCATGGCCTTGAGGGCGACCAGCAGGCGAGTCACTTCGTCATCGCCGGTCACGTCTACCGTTTGGGTCAGGTCACCCTGGGCCACGTTCTCCGCCGCGCGCACTGCGTGGCTCAGCGGGCCGACGATGCTGCGTGTGAGCAACCAGGCCAGCAATACGGTGCTCAAACCCGCCACGATCACAAAACCGAACACCATGGTGCGCGAACGGCTGTACTGCGATTCGGCCGCCTGGCCTTGCCCGTTGATCTGCGCATTGTAATAGTCCGCCAGCGCATTGAGCTGGGCGCCGGAACCATCGACCACGGTTTTCATGTCCACCAGCAACAATTTGTTGAGCTCGGCGCCCTGCTGTTTGTCGGCGAGGATGAATGACTGGGCCAGGCCCTGCTGGTATTGGCGCAACGAGACCTGGAACTGGTCATAGAGCGCGCGCACTTCGGGGGTGTCGATCACCGCGTCAAGGTCGGCCAGGCGCTTGGTCAGGTCCTGGCTGCGAGTGTCCATCTGGCTGCGGTATTGCGGGAGGCTCGCAGGATTGGGGTCCAGCGCCATGCGTAAAGAGATCGTACGAATGCGCAGCATGATTTCGCGGATATCCGCCACCAACCGCATCTTCGGCACCAGGCCGCTTTCAACCTGCACCGCACTGGCGCGAATGCTGGCCATGTTCGACAGCGCAAAGAAGCCCAACAGGGCCACGAGCAGAGCAATCAAGGCAAAACCCAGACCCGCACGGCGGGCGATGGACAGGCTGCGAAGGGACATTCAGGGGCGCTCTCTTATTAGGGGATACGATGTCGTATGAGAGCGTTTCGGCTTACTGGGTCAGGACTTGAGCGGCGGACTGGAAAGTATTGCAGAAGATTTCGCCAATGCTCCCGTCCATGGTTAAAGAGCAAGGGTGATTAAGCACGCAGTTGGCACCTCCAAATCGTTTGGTGACTGGCGATCTGCCTTACAGGCTTGTTCAGCGCCCTAAACGAAGCCCAGTGCTTACTCAGCGACTGGGCTTTTTCGTGTAACGGCGCAGGGGTCGAAGCGATGAACTCAACTTCCCCGTTCTTTGTTGGCCTGGGAAAGCACCGACGCGGCGAGGGATTTAGTCTCCTCACTGTATTTACCGCTCTGAAGGGCCTTACCCGCCTTCTCCTCCATCTCGGCACTCGTCTGCTTGTCGGTGCCGCTTTGCGCCAGGGCAGAAGCGGCGAGGCTTTTGGCAATGTTTGAGGAATTAGGGTTGCTGAGCGTTTCTGCAGCCAACGTGGCCATCTTGCTGGAGGTTTTCTTTTCGTTTTTGCTCATGAAGCGCTTCCTTTGCAATTTCAGGTTTTCCGTATGGAAAGTCGTCGAGCAAACTTCGCCCGTAGCCAAAAGATAGTGAGTTAAATAATGCTTCGCAATGAACTAGCTGTAGCTTGTGTTGCTGATTCTTGTAAGAAAGGCCTTACAGCCGCGTAATCCATCGCCATTAAAACAAATACATACGAAAAACACTTGAGCTGACTAATTCCATTCATTAAATTTCCGTCTAATTAGCGTTACCCCTAGAAACCGAAACTTCCAAAGCAAACCCTTCAAGGAGGAAACTTAATGTCCCAACCCGCGCTTAACGACAACATCGTCACCTGGACATTTCAAAACTACGCAGCGATCGTCGGACTACTAAGCGGTGTAGCCATATGCCTTTTAGTCCTCTATATCTACTCACGCTCTGGCTCTCTGATCTTTTTACGTGATCTGATGTGGCGATTCTTCGGCGGCTCGACAAATTTCGAAACCCAAAAATATGAAACCGCCCGCAAGAACCTGCGCGAGGTCGAGTACTACAGGTTCGAATTCAACATCCCCGCGCAGAACCTGGAGCAGGCTCGGCTGGCTGACGAGTGGATTACTGGCAACGATTTCAGCTACAGCGATGTCGCCAGAATCAGGAAGTACATTGACTGGAAGGACTTCAATCATTTATCGCTAAAAGAAAAAATGTTTTCCCCATTCAAGAGGCAATGGTTTTTAGGCTTGGGCGCTTTCTTTCTTGTGATCATCAGCATTACGCCGCCGCTGGCGGACTCCAACTACTTGATGGTGTCGCTGAAAAAAGCGCCCGGCGTTCCGTCGTTTTATCTTTCGGAAAACGACGCCAAATTTCACTTCTGGCCAAGTGCGACGCTTTCCATCGACGAGTGCAAATCACCGACGGCGCTTGAAACGTTCTACAACGACGACTTTTCTGAAAGCACTATCAACACAATATGTTCACTCTTCCTTTCCGATACCTATCGCGAAGATGTAAAAAAAGGCCTGAGCGAACAAAAAGGCTTTTTGCTTTTTATAGCCTGTCTTTCCATATTTGCTGTTTTCTGCGTGCTGACCAAGCTATCGCGCTTGGCCGTGGCTAAGAAACTTCACGACCAGGTCGAGTCGCGCAGCAGCAGCGCACCCGAACAAACGCTTCAAGAGTAGAGGCGGAGCGCGCTTTAGCGAAGAATCAAAGCGCCTGGGTCAAAACCCCAGAAACAAAAAAGCCCCGTAGCTTATTCAGCTACGGGGCTTTTTCTATGTAATGGCGGAGAGATAGGGATTCGAACCCTAGGTACCGGTGAAGGTACAACGGATTTCGAATCCGTCCCATTCGGCCACTCTGGCATCTCTCCAACGGCGCGCATCATAACAGTCTGTTTCGTGGAAGCAAACCCCAAAAGCGATTTTTTTCCGTGCTATCAGATGCTTGCGTCGATTAAAGCGGTACGCCGAGACGATTGGCGACTTCCTCGTAGGCTTCGATCACGTCACCGAGGCCCTGGCGGAAGCGGTCTTTGTCCATCTTCTTCTTGGTGTCCTTGTCCCACAGGCGGCAACCGTCCGGGCTGAACTCGTCGCCCAAAACGATGGAGCCGTCGTGGAATACACCGAATTCCAGCTTGAAGTCGACCAGCAGCAGACCGGCGTCGTCGAACAACTTGGTCAGCACGTCGTTGACCTTGAGGGACAACTCCTTCATGCGGGCCAGTTGCTCAGCGGTGCCCCAACCGAACGCCACGACGTGGGATTCGTTGATGAACGGGTCGCCCTTGGCGTCGTCCTTCAGGAACAGTTCGAAGGTGTAAGGGTTGAGCTTGAGCCCCTCTTCCACGCCGAGGCGCTTGACCAGGCTGCCGGCGGCATAGTTACGCACGACACATTCAACCGGGATCATGTCGAGCTTCTTGACCAGGCACTCGTTGTCGCCCAGCAGCTTGTCGAATTGGGTCGGAACGCCGGCCTCTTCGAGTTTCTGCATGATGAAGGCGTTGAACTTGTTGTTCACCATGCCTTTGCGATCAAGTTGTTCGATGCGCTTGCCGTCGAACGCCGAGGTGTCGTTGCGAAACAGCAGGATCAGGCGGTTGGCGTCGTCGGTCTTGTACACCGACTTGGCTTTGCCGCGGTAGAGTTCTTCACGTTTTTCCATGATGGGCTCCGCTTTGAGTGAGGTGGGCTAGGCGATATGTCGCCAGTCGAGCCCTGAATCTTGATCGGCCAGTTGCAGCCAGTCCGGGTCGCACCCGAGGGTGTCGACAAAACATTGCCGGGCAAGCGTCGGCAGGTTGTTCTTGCTGCTCAAGTGGGCCAGGACCAGGTGTTGCAGGTCTTGCCAGCCCAACTCGTACACCAGGTACGCCGCCTGGTGGTTGTTCAAATGTCCAAATTGACCGCCGACCCGCTGCTTGAGAAAGGTCGGGTAGTGACCGCGAGCCAGCAGATCCCGGCAATGGTTGGATTCGATCATCAACGCATCGAGGTTCCGGTAACCGTCCAGCACTTTGGCGCAGTAAGAACCCAGGTCGGTAAGCACGCCGAAACGCCGCTCTCCATCACTGAATACGTACTGCGTCGGCTCCTGGGCGTCGTGCGCCACGGCAATCACATCGATGCTCAATGCACCAATCTGCAACGTTTCGCCACCCGCCAGGAAACCTGCGGGTTCAATGGGTTTGCGCATCCCGCGCAGAGTGCCGCGACTGAGGTACACCGGAAGATTGTAGCGCCGAGACAGCAAACCCACGCCATGCACGTGGTCGGCATGTTCGTGGGTCACCAGAATCGCGCTCAGCTGCGCGGGGTGAACCCCCAGGCGCAGCAGGCGCCGCTCGGTTTCCCGTAACGAGAAACCACAATCCACCAGCACGTACGTGTCGTCATGAGCGACCAGCGTGCCGTTCCCTTGGCTACCGCTGCCGAGAACGGCAAAACGCATTCGATCAGCCCAGGTTGTCCTGAATCACGCCCAATACTTTGCGCGCTGTTTCAGCCGGCGCAACGGTATTGATGTTTTTCTCGACGGTGACCTGCACGTTTTCGCCGACCTTGCTCAGGCGAACCTGATAACGCTCGGCGCGGGTTTCGATTTCTTCCTTGGTCGGCGTACTGCCGAACAATTTGCCGAAGAAACCTGGCTCGTCGTCTTTGCGCTCGGCTTTTTCGGCCACGTTGATGTAGTACAGGCCCAGGCTGCGGTTGATGTTGATGTCTTCAACACGCCAAGGGCCTTGCTCCAGGGCGCGGCCGACACTGGCCCAGGCACGGTCGAGGTCTTCACCCAGGTTCAGCACCACGTTGCCGCTGCCGTCTTCGGTAAGGCTGACGCGGCTCGGGGTGTCGTAATCGCGCGCGGCGAGCAGGGAAACGGAACCACCCTTCTCGGAGATACGGCTCATGCTGGCGAGCATCTCGTCGACCAGTGCCGAATCGACCCCGGTGTTGACCGAGCGGTTGGTGAAATCGACGTTGGCAGTACTGCCGGCCGGGCGCTCGGCGCTGACCACATAGACTTCACTGGTATTGCGCTGCACGCCAGGCTCGATGCGCACACGCACACGGGCTTCGCTGTCGGCGGCTACACCACTGGCTTGCATGCGCTTGGCCATGGTGGCCGACAGCTCGCTGCCCTGCTGCCATGCAGTGGTGAACTCACCGGTCTGCGGGCGCTGCTCTTCAATGCGGAAACCGTTGTCCTGGAAGAACTGCACTGCCACCGGCCAGACTTCGGCAGGTGGGCGCTGCGCCATGATCCAGCGTGAGTCACCGCTCTTCTGCAGGCTGTAGTCACTGGCATCCGCCACGGCCGCGATCGGCTGTGGACGTGGCACCACGTACTCACCCTCGGTGGTGTCGTCGGCTACGTTGCGTGGAATCGGCAGCAATGGGTCGAGACGCTTGGCGACGTTGACGCCCGGCGGCAATTCCATCGGTTTGGTGGGTTGCGCTTCCAGGTAATCGCTGCCGCGGTCACGGAAGTAGCCTTCCGGCCCCCAGATCCAACCGCAGCCACTGGTGCTGGAGATAATCAAGGCAAGTGCGGAAAGTCCGGCCAATCGCTTCATGCGTAGTGCTTCCTCAATTAAACCAGGACGCCGGACTGGCGCAGGGCCTGTCGCAGCGGTTCGTGACAGGCTTCGCTGAGACGGGTGAGCGGCAGACGGATACCGTCCGGCATCAGGCCCATCTCAAACAGCGCCCATTTCACGGGAATAGGGTTGGATTCGATAAACAGTGTCTTGTTGAGCGGCATCAGCTTCTCGTGGATCGCGCGGGCGGTCACGGCATCGCCGGCGATGGCGGCGGCGCACATGTCACTCATGGCACGCGGGGCCACGTTGGCCGTCACGGAGATGTTGCCCTTGCCGCCCAGCAGGATCAGCTCGACAGCGGTGGCGTCGTCACCCGAGTACAGGAGAAAGTCGCTGCTCACACCGGCCAGGATGTCCTTGGCGCGCTGAAGGTCACCGGTGGCTTCCTTGATGCCGATGATGTTCGGCACGCTAGACAGCCGAATCACGGTCTCCGCCTTCATATCGCACGCGGTGCGGCCGGGAACGTTGTAGAGGATCTGCGGGATATCAACGGCTTCGGCGATGGTGCGGAAATGCTGGTACAGGCCTTCCTGGGTCGGCTTGTTGTAGTACGGGGTCACCAGCAGGCAGGCATCGGCGCCGGCCTTCTTGGCGTTTTTGGTCAGCTCGATCGCTTCACGCGTCGAGTTGGCGCCCGTACCGGCGATCACGGCGATTCGGCCCGCGACACGCTTGACCACGAATTCGATGACCTGGATGTGTTCTTCCACATCGAGGGTGGCCGACTCACCGGTGGTGCCGACCGCCACGATGGCGTTGGTGCCTTCTTGCAGGTGGAAGTCCACCAGTTTGCCAAGGCTGTCCCAGTCGAGATGACCTTGTGCATCCATGGGTGTGACCAGTGCCACCATACTGCCCGCAATCATGCAACCGCTCCTGCCGGAAAAAGAGAGCCGTAATGGTACTGGCGCCAAGATGCTTGTACAAGCGAAGTACCGCCTGACGATGCGTTCTGGGCCAACTAAACGACAGGCAATGCCATCATTGAGCCAAAGCGCGGGTGAGAGCACCGGAAAAATCGCCCGTTCACACAATGAAAACGCCACCTCCTATCCCTTGGCGACGCTTTTCGCTACCCTTCATCCTTTGATCGATACAGCCCTCACAGTATCGACCGCTCATCGTTTTAGGAAGGCTGCATGTCCACCCCCACAGTTCGCGAACAATTCCTTGTTATCAGTGCCCTCGGCGCCAACCCCATGGAGCTGACGAACGTCCTGTGCCGCGCCAGCCATGAAAACCGCTGCGCCGTCGTAACCTCCCGCCTGACCCGCCATGGCGAGTGCAGCGCGCTGGTGCTGCAGATTTCCGGCACCTGGGACGCCCTGGCGCGCCTGGAAACCGGCCTGCCGGGCCTGGCGAAGAAGCACGATTTCACCGTCAACGTTGTGCGCAGCGCTGCCCTGGAGAACCGTCCGCAAGCCCTGCCTTACGTGGCCTATGTCAGCTCGGCCTACCGCTCGGACATCGTCAATGAGCTGTGTCAGTTTTTCATCGACCATAACGTCGAGCTGGAAAACCTGACCTGCGACACCTACCAGGCCCCGCAGACCGGCGGCACCATGCTCAACGCCACGTTCACCGTGACCCTGCCGGCCGGCGTGCAGATCAGTTGGCTGCGCGACCAGTTCCTGGACTTTGCCGATGCCTTGAACCTCGACGCGCTGATCGAGCCTTGGCGCCCACAGAACCCAATGTAAGGAAGCTTTCATGGCTGTAGTCATCGACAAACCCGTCGCCGATTTCGAAGCGCAGGCCACCAGCGGCCAGACCTTCAGCCTCGCAGCCCTCAAGGGCAAGCAAGTGGTGATCTACTTCTATCCGAAGGACAGCACCCCTGGCTGCACTACCGAAGGCCAGGGCTTTCGTGACCACTATGCAGCGTTCAAGGCTGCCAACACCGAGGTGTTCGGCGTGTCGCGCGACAGCGTGAAGTCCCACGAGAATTTCAAAGGCAAGCAGGCGTTTCCCTTCGAGCTGATCAGCGACAAGGACGAAGCGGTTTGCCAGCTGTTTGACGTGATCAAGTTGAAGAAGTTGTACGGCAAGGAATATCTGGGCGTGGACCGCAGCACTTTCCTGATCGACAGTCAGGGCGTGTTGCGCCAGGAATGGCGCGGCGTGAAAGTGCCAGGGCATGTGGATACTGTTCTGGCGGCAGCACAGGCATTGCACAACGCTTGAATCACAAGTGGGGCGAACACTGGGTTCGCCCCAACCCGTCACAACAAAGGCGCAACCACCGGTTCTTGCCGCGGCCACGCATCCAGCACCGCCTTGAACAGCGTCGCCAGGGGAATCGCAAAGAACACGCCCCAGAACCCCCACAGCCCACCAAACAACAACACCGCGCAGATAATCGCCACCGGGTGCAGGTTGACTGCCTCCGAGAACAGCAACGGCACCAGTACGTTGCCATCCAGCGTCTGGATAATCCCGTATACCGCCATCAGGTAGATGAACTGGTCGCTCCAGCCCCACTGGAACAGCGCGATCAACGTCACCGGCACCGTCACCACCACCGCGCCGACATACGGCACCACTACCGAAATGCCTACCAGCAGAGCCAGCAGCGCCGCGTAGTTGAGGTCCAGGGCTATAAAGGCAATGTAGGTGACGCCGCCGCAGATAATGATCTCGATGACCTTGCCGCGGATGTAGTTGGCAATCTGCCGGTTCATCTCTTCGGCTACTCGCGTAATCAGCGCGCGCTCACGCGGCAGATAGCCGCGCACCCAGCGGCCGATCATTGCGCGGTCCTTGAGGAAGAAAAACACCAGGATCGGCACCAGCACCAGGTAGATCATGATGTTGACCAGCAGCGGCAGGCTGGACAGGGAAAACGTCAGTGCCCATTGCCCGAACTTTCCGATCTCGCCGCGCGCCACTTCAATGGCCTGCAACACTTGCTCATCCGACACCAGGTGCGGATATCGCTCCGGCAAAAGCAGCAACAGCGATTGCCACTTGGCGAGCATGCCCGGCAATTCGTTGAACAGCGTAATCAACTGGTGCCACAGCAATGGCAGCACCACCACGACAAACACCACCAGCAACCCCATGAACAGGGCAAACACCAGCCCGACCGCGACACCGCCCGGCAAACGCAGGCGCTCCAGGGTGGTGACCAGCCCCTGCATCAGGTAAGCCAGCACCATCCCCGCCAATACCGGCGCCAGCATGCCACCCAAGGTGAGCACGGCCGTAAAGGCCAGAAACAGCAGGACCGCCAGCACCACAGCTTCCTCATCGGAGAAATAGCGCTGGATCCAGTCTCGTAACACTTTGAACATCAATCAACCTCGGGTGGTGGGGGCGAACGGTTCAGGCCTTGCGCAACCAGTAACGGTACACACCCGCGGCGTCTTCTTCATGCAACAGAGTGTGCCCCGCCAACTTGGCAAACGTGCGGAAATCACGCTGGGAGCCCGCGTCGGTGGCGATTACCTTGAGCACTGCACCACTGGCTAACCGGTTGAGTTCCAGCTTGGCCTTGAGCAAAGGCAACGGGCAATTGAGGCCGCTGGCATCGAGCTCGGCGTCAAAGGCTACAGCGTCGGTCATGTTTTGTACTCCGGGCACGCGTTCGGGTTGCTTAGAATATCTGGTCCGAAGCTCAGTGTCCGGCTACAGTAAGCTCTTTGTCGAAAGGCTCTGTGCATGACTTTTTTGCGCCCTACCCTGCTGACGCTGGCTTGCCTGCTGGCCTCCCCGGGCTTCGCTGACGACCTGCCGTCACTTGGCGACGCCAGTTCTGCCATTGTCTCGCCACAACAGGAATACCAGTTGGGCCGCGCATGGCTGGCTTACCTGCGGGGCCAGGTCTCGCAGCTCAACGACCCGCAGCTCAAGGATTACGTCGAAACCAGCGTGTACAAGCTGGTAGAGACCAGCCAGGTCAATGACCGGCGCCTGGAGTTTATCCTGATCAACAGCCCGCAGTTGAATGCTTTTGCCGCGCCCGGTGGCATCGTAGGCGTGAACGGCGGCTTGTTCCTGAATGCGCAGACCGAAGGCGAATACGCCTCGGTGCTCGCGCACGAATTGGCCCATTTGTCTCAACGCCACTTTGCGCGCGGGGTTGAAGCGCAACAGCGTATGCAGCTGCCGATGATGGCCGCGCTGCTGGGCGGCATTATCGCCGCCGCAGCCGGTGCAGGCGACGCGGGGATTGCCGCAATTGCCGGCACCCAGGCTGCTGCAATTCAGGAACAACGACGGTTCTCTCGCCAGAATGAACAAGAGGCCGACCGTATCGGCATCCTCAACCTGGAGAAAGCCGGCTACGATCCACGTTCCATGCCAGCCATGTTCGAGCGTCTGGGGCGCCAATATCGCTTTGACGCCAAGCCACCGGAGTTTCTGCTGACTCACCCGGTGACCGAATCGCGGATCGCCGACACCCGTAACCGCGCCGAGCAGTCCAAGCCAGGCGGCAAGGAAGATAGCCTGCGCTATCAACTGATTCGCGCCCGAGTGCAGTTGCAATACGAGGACACCTCAGGCCTTGCCGCCAAGCGTTTCCAGGCGCAACTGGACGAGAACCCAAAAAATGATGTGGCGCGCTATGGCTTGGCCATCGCCCAGATCAAAGGGTCTCAATTCAAGCAAGCACGGGAAAACCTCGCGCCGTTGCTGGCCAAGGCGCCCAACGATATCACCTACAACCTGGCGTTGATCCAGCTCGACATCGACAACAACAAGCTGCCGGATGCGCAACAGCGCACCGATCGGATGTTGACCCAATACCCCGGCAACTACCCGCTGAACCAAATTAGAGTGGACCTCCTGCTCAAACAGAACCGCACCGCCGATGCCGAAAAGGCCCTGGACGGTTTGCTCAAGTCTCGCCCGGACGATCCAGATGTGTGGTACCAGGTTGCCGAAACGCGCGGCCAGTCGGGCAACATCATTGGTTTGCACCAGGCACGCGCCGAGTACTTTGCATTGGTCGGCGACTTCCAGCAGGCCATCCAGCAGTTGGACTTTGCCAAGCGTCGTGCCGGCAATAACTTCCCACTGTCGTCACGCATTGATGCACGCCAGCGTGAGCTGATCGAACAGGAACGCCTGGTAAAAGGGATGATGAGCTAAACCGGCCGCACACAAAAAAGCCCCGCCTTCGTTAAACGAAAGCGGGGCTTTTTATTGGACTACAGGATTACTCAGCCAGCTTGAAGGTGATGAAGCTGGCGCGTCCTTGACGCAGCACGCGCATCGACACCGAACGATTCTTCGGCAACGCCTTGGCGATGTCGGTGAACTGTTTGGTGGAGTCAATCGCCTGATTGTTCAGATGAGTGATCACGTCGCCCGGCTGCAGGCCGATCAGGGAGGCCGGGCCGTCCTGCACTTCCTTGATCACTACACCGCTCTTGAGGTCGAAGCTCTTCTTCTGTTCATCGGTCAGCTCGGCCACGGCAATGCCCAGGCGATTGCTGCTGCGCTCGGCGCCTGGCTTGGCGTTGCCCAGTGCATCGAGGGTGGCGCCCTCTTCAGGGATGGCACCGACGGTCAGCTCAACGGTCTGGCGCTTGCCCTCACGGATCACTTCCAGCTTGGCTTTGCTGCCGGCCTTGAGTGCGCCCACCAAATGAGGAAGGTCGGCCGACATAACGATCGGCTGGCCGTTCATGCTCAGGATCACGTCGCCCACTTGCAGGCCACCTTTGGCAGCCGGGCCGTCATCCTGGATCTGCGCAACCAGTGCACCGGCTGGCTTGTCGAGGCCGAAGGATTCAGCCAGGTCTTTGTTCACTTCCTGGATTACGACACCCAACCAACCACGGCTGACCTTGCCACCGGTTTTCAATTGGTTGGAAACATCCATGGCCACGTCGATCGGGATGGCGAACGACACGCCCATGAAACCACCGGAGCGGGTGTAGATCTGCGAGTTGATCCCCACCACTTCGCCCGCCAGGTTGAACAGCGGACCACCGGAGTTACCCGGGTTGATCGGCACGTCGGTCTGGATGAACGGCACATAGTTTTCGTTCGGCAAGCTACGGCCAATGGCGCTGACAATACCTTGAGTCACGGTGTGGTCAAAACCAAACGGCGAACCGATGGCCACTACCCATTGCCCGGCTTTCAGGTCCTGGGATTTACCCAGCTTCAGCACGGGCAGGTCCTTGCCTTCGATCTTCAGCAATGCCACGTCGGAACGTGGGTCAGTGCCGACCAGTTTGGCTTTGAGTTCACTGCGATCGGCCAGACGCACCAGGATCTCGTCGGCGTCGGCAATCACGTGATTGTTGGTCAGGATATAGCCATCGGGCGAGATGATGAAGCCCGATCCGAGGGACTGTGCTTCACGCTGGCCACCACCACCGCCACGCGGGGTGCGCGGTTGCGGCATGCCGCGCTCGAAGAACTCGCGCAGCATCGGCGGCAGGCCTTCCAGGTCCGGCATCTGCTGGTTAGAGACTTTACGATCCGGCAGCTTCTGCGTGGTACTGATGTTCACCACGGCAGGCGAGGCTTGCTCAACCAATTGGGTGAAGTCAGGCAAATCGACTGCTTGTGCAGGCAAGGCCTGACCCAGCACCAGTACCGTGGCGACTATGGATAGGTAAGACTTCAAACGTGGTATCGACATACAGCTCCCGTTACGACGAGCAGGGTTGAGCGACAGGGTTCAAGAAACGCCGAATACTGCGACCGACATCTTTGTTCCGCGAACAAAACAAGGCCAGAGCCGACAGGCTCTGACCTATAAAAAACATAAGAGATTTTTGCAAGTGAAAATGCTGATCCGGACATTTCATGCTCGCGGCAGCCAACATGGCGCGGGTACACACTGAAAGGTCAGGATGAACATAGGATTAACGGCTCACGGCTTGGCGGCTGGCTTTTTTTCACCGCGTACCGACAACGCAATGCGCTCGGCGGTGCCGATAGGGATTTCGCCAACGACCGTTACCATCATTTCGCCGTCCACCGTATTCAAGCGACGTGATACGGCGACTGTTGGGCCAAGCTGGGTGCGGGTTTCGGTAACGCTAACGTCGCTGATCGGCTCCAGGAATACCGAAAAACGCGCCAGCCCGTCCTCATACATCAAGCTGTCGACCGTTGCTTTTGTCTGGCTATCCTGGCGTGCACTGCTATTGGTCAGTTGAAAGCCTGGCGGCAACCACTCCATGTGCCAGGTTTCGATCGGGGCGACGTCTGGCGCTTTGCTATTGGCGACGGCAATGGATGTGCAGTCACGAGTAGGCTGCAAATCGCGGTCCGCTGGCGTGGTCGACGTATCCAACCGCGTGAACTGAAAACGCTCCAGCAACTGCCCCTGGTCATTCAGCAACAGTGACTTGAGAGGCAGCGCGGTTTCACGATCCAGATGCAGTTCAAAACCGTAGCGGTACTGGTCGCGCGGCGTGATCGACACAATCACCGCATTACGACCGGCCACGCGAGATTTGCCGATGACGGCAAGTTCGTAGAATTGATTGAGTTTTTGCGGATCAAGCGCACGTGAAGGTGCATCACGTGAATTACCAATACCTGCGACAAGTGTGCCGCTGACGCACTGGGTACGGCCATCCAGCCTCACAACTTCCTGAGCAGAACCATCGAGCTGCAAAAGCCGCTCACGGACCTGACCATCCTGGACACGATGCCAGATGTCATGAGTAGAAAAACTACCGTTACGTTCGTAGACAAACGTCCCTTGAAAGCTTTGCTGCTGCTCAGCACGCCCAAGTCGAGTCAGCCAGTCTTGGGCTTCATCGGCATGGGCGGGGAGTGCAAACCAACCACTGAGCAAAAGCGTAAGGAGCGGTATGGCGCGCATAGGGCTCCTTAACGGTTTAGCGGTTTTCCAGACTTGCAGCGCGGGCGTATGGCAAAGCGCTTTCAGTGCCTTTCAAGGCTGATTCCTGTGCGTGTTGGCGCAGGTAGCCTGGAAGACGCTGGTCCTGCCAGCCGGATTGCCCTTGAAGTACACCGTTGGCCATAGGACCGGTGGTGTCGGAGCTTTCCTTGTAGCCGGCGAGTACCGCTGGGCCTTTGACTTGCGGACCGGCCATGACCGGCTGCTGAGTCTGCTGGGCCAATTCGGCACCGGCAATCTCATCCTGGTTATACAGGCGAACACCCGCCAACACTGCAACAGTCACCGAGGCAGCTACTGCCAGGCGACCCAGGCTACGCCAAGGGCCACGAGCAGCTTTTGCCGGAACGGCTTCATCAGCCAGCGCGGCAGAAACGGCCGCAGCAATATCCAGACGAGGGATTAGAAGATCCTTGTGCATCACCGCCCGAGCGACTTGGTAACGAGACCAGGTATCACGGGTTTCGGCATCATCAAATGCGTTGAGCACCCGACGAAGTTCCAGTTCATCCGCTTCGTTATCCATCACTGCGGACAGCGATTCCTGCAGGGCATCACGACTCATGGCGGTTCCTCTCTTGGCTGTCGCCGCTGTCTTTAGTTTTCCTGCAACAACGGTTGCAAGGCTTTATCGATGGCTTCCCGGGCCCGGAAAATCCGTGACCTTACAGTCCCCACCGGACACTGCATGACGCTCGCAATGTCTTCGTAACTCAGACCATCGAATTCACGTAAAGTTAACGCCGTACGTAAATCTTCTGGCAGTTGCTGAATAGTGCGATGAACGGTTCCTTCGATCTCGTCGCGCAGCAATGCACGCTCCGGCGACTCGAGATCTTTGAGGCCGTGATCACCATCGTAAAATTCTGCATCTTCTGAACTAACATCACTGTCCGGTGGGCGACGACCGCGAGACACCAGATAGTTCTTCGCCGTGTTAATGGCGATGCGGTATAGCCACGTGTAAAACGCACTATCACCGCGGAAATTGCCCAGTGCACGATAAGCCTTGATAAAGGCTTCCTGTGCAACGTCCTGCGCTTCATGGGTGTCGTGCACAAACCGCACGATCAACCCGAGAATTTTGTGCTGGTATTTCAGCACTAGCAGATCAAAAGCTCGCTTGTCGCCACGTTGAACGCGCTCGACCAGCTGCTGATCCTCTTCCTGGGTTAGCATGAACACTCCTCGTAGTACTTGAAGGAGGCTTGCATAACTAAACGATCAGGCTTGCAAACATAGACTCGGACTTTTCGCAAAAGTTCTCCCCCTCAAAGCAAGTTTCCGGTATGCACTGATTTGGCACACACGAAAAACGCAGTACGGGCATTGCCGACTGCGCGAATAATCTTGTCGTCGGTTTCCTGACGCGTCCAATGCTCCCGACGGGCCAATAAACTCAACGTTTTCCCAGCTTTCGGGCAACCTGCTATTGAGTCGAGGCTTATGCAAAAAGTTCCCGCCTCAATAACCCGCTGATTCTACCCGAGCTGTGCACCGTAATCTCACATTGCCACGAATGCCCGGCTATTGTGCCGCTCCCCCCCTCTATATACTAGTGGCCCGTGTGACCCTTTGATTCGCCGATCCAGGCGTCCTGATTGCGCCAGCCCCCTGGATCGCTTTTTGCGGAATCCTTCAAATGAGCCAACAGTTTCAACACGATGTCCTGGTGATCGGTAGCGGCGCAGCCGGTTTGAGCCTCGCGCTGAACCTCCCCGGCCATCTGCGCATTGCTGTCTTGAGCAAGGGCGACCTGGCCAATGGCTCGACATTCTGGGCCCAGGGCGGTGTAGCCGCCGTACTGGACGACACCGACACGGTGCAATCCCACGTCGAAGACACCCTGAACGCCGGCGGCGGCCTGTGCAACGAAGAGGCAGTGCGCTTTACCGTGGAGCACAGCCGCGAGGCGATCCAGTGGCTGATCGACCAGGGCGTGCCCTTCACCCGTGACGAACACGCGGGCAGCGACGACGGCGGCTTTGAGTTTCACCTGACCCGTGAAGGCGGCCATAGCCACCGACGCATCATCCATGCCGCCGATGCCACCGGCGCCGCCATTTTCAAGACGTTGCTCGACCAGGCGCGCCAACGCCCCAACATCGAATTACTCGAGCAACGCGTCGCTGTCGACCTGATCACCGAAAAACGCCTCGGCCTGGATGGTGAGCGCTGCCTTGGCGCCTATGTGCTCAACCGCGCCAGCGGTGAAGTCGACACCTACGGCGCACGCTTCACCATCCTGGCCTCAGGCGGCGCAGCCAAGGTTTACCTCTACACCAGCAATCCCGACGGGGCCTGTGGCGACGGTATTGCGATGGCGTGGCGCTCGGGCTGCCGGGTGGCCAACCTGGAATTCAACCAGTTCCACCCCACCTGCCTGTATCACCCGCAAGCCAAGAGCTTCCTGATTACCGAAGCCCTGCGCGGCGAAGGCGCACACCTGAAACTGCCGAACGGCGAACGCTTCATGCAGCGCTTCGACCCACGCGCCGAACTGGCACCGCGAGATATCGTCGCCCGCGCCATCGACCATGAAATGAAGCGGCTGGGCATCGACTGCGTCTACCTGGACATCAGTCACAAGCCCGAAGCCTTCATCAAGACGCACTTTCCAACGGTCTATGAACGCTGCCTGACGTTCAACATAGACATTACCAAAGGCCCGATTCCCGTGGTACCCGCCGCTCACTACACCTGCGGCGGCGTAATGGTCGACGAGCACGGCCGTACCGACGTGCCCGGCCTGTACGCGATTGGCGAAACCAGTTTCACCGGTTTGCACGGCGCCAACCGCATGGCCAGCAACTCGCTGCTCGAGTGCTTCGTTTACGCGCGCTCGGCAGCGGCTGACATCCTCGAACAGCTGGCACGCATTCCGGTACCGGCCGCCCTGCCCCGCTGGGACGCCAGCCAAGTCACCGATTCGGACGAAGACGTGATCATCGCGCACAACTGGGACGAGCTGCGGCGCTTCATGTGGGACTACGTGGGGATCGTGCGCACCAATAAGCGCCTGGCACGGGCGCAGCACCGGGTTCGGCTGCTGCTGGACGAGATTGATGAGTTCTACAGTAACTACAAAGTCAGCCGTGACTTGATCGAGTTGCGCAACCTGGCCCAAGTGGCGGAATTGATGATCCGCTCGGCCATGGAACGCAAGGAAAGCCGCGGTCTGCATTACACCCTCGACTACCCGCAGATGCTGCCCGAGGCCCGCGACACTATTCTGGTGCCAACCACCTACGGCGGCTGAACTTCAGGCGCACCCGCAGGCGCCGGTGCACATCGGCTGCCTGCGAATCCCTGGGCACACAAATCGAACGCACCCACCATTGCCCCGCCAGCCGATAGCGCAATACAACGACCAGTGGCAGCGCCAGGCTGTCGGGGCGCAGTTGCACGCTGTGCCAACCGCGCTCGGTGCTGAACAGTTGCCAGCCATCATCATCGCGGCGCAGGCCACGAATCGACGAGCGGTGAGTCAGCAGGATATGCCGCGGCAGGACCCAGGCGGCGTGCGCCAGGCACACCAATACGCCGAGGCTTGAATAAGGCAGGTCGACTAAAACCAGCGCACCCAACGCGAACAGCTGGGCAAGGAGATACGCCGCCAGCAACAGCCGTGAGGCCTGCCAGCGGCATTCGAAGCGATTACTTGGGCTGAACACGGTCCAGAATGATCCGAACCATGCGCTGCAGCTCCGGATCTTCAGATTCGGCGCGCTCCATGAACCAGCCGAACATGTCCTGGTCTTCGCACGTCAGCAGCCTGACGTAGAGGTCGCGATCCACTTGGTTGAGCGTCGCGTATACCTCTTTGGTGAAAGGCACCAACAACACATCCAACTCCAGCATGCCACGGCGGCTGTGCCAGTAGAGGCGATTGATTTCTACATCTTCGACCATGGAGCCCTCCTCAAATAGAGCGCAAGTATACAGCCCCGGCGGCACCGGAACAGTCGGCTTTGGTCGACCCGTACGGAAACTATCCATTTACCGGGCGCCCCTCTATGATGCACACATGACTTTTTGACCTGCGATGACCCATGGCTGACTCTGCTTTCTTCTGCTCCCTGTCCCACGAAGGCGTTCTCGCCGTTCGCGGTTCCGATGCTGCCAAATTCCTGCAGGGCCAACTGACCTGCAACCTCAATTACCTGAGCGACACGCAGGCCAGTCTCGGCGCGCGCTGCACGCAAAAAGGGCGCATGCAGTCGAGCTTTCGCATTCTGTTGCAAGGTGACGGCGTCCTGCTGGCGATGGCCACCGAGCTGCTCGAACCACAGCTGGCAGACCTGAAGAAATACGCGGTATTTTCCAAATCCAAACTCACCGACGAAAGCGCCGCCTGGGTACGCTTCGGCCTGGCCGATGCCGATCACGCCCTGGCCAGCCTTGGTTTAGCGCTACCGGTCGAAACCGACAGCGTTACCCGCAGTGAGCATTTGATTGCCATTCGTGTCTCCCCCGGCCGCACCGAACTCTGGGCGCCGGCTGAACACGCCGAAGCTGTACGCAGCCAATTGGCCTCTCAGCTGAAACAAGCCGATCTGAACGATTGGCTGCTGGGCCAAATCCGCGCCGGTATCGGCCAGGTCATGCCCCAGACCCGCGAGCTGTTCATCCCGCAGATGCTTAACCTGCAAGCCGTAGGCGGCGTCAGCTTCAAGAAAGGCTGCTACACCGGCCAGGAAATCGTCGCGCGCATGCAATACCTGGGCAAACTCAAGCGTCGCCTGTATCGCCTGAGCCTCAACACGACGCAAATGCCCGAGCCAGGCACGCCGCTGTTTTCCCCCAGCCATAGCAGCGCCATCGGCGAAGTGGTGATTGCCGCCAAAGCTGACCAGGTGATTGAACTTCTGGCCGTATTGCAAGCCGAAGCTGCCGATAGTGGCGATGTGCATGTAGGCAGCCTGGAAGGTCCCGCTTTGCAAGTGCTCGACCTGCCTTACGAACTCGACCGTGATCGAGAAATCCAGCGTTAGTCGCCGTACATTTTTTGCAACACCCTAGAGATCATGAATGAACAAGCTGGCGGAAAAAGTCCAACAGGCTTTGGTGATGGCCATCGATAACGATGACCTGGTTCTGCCGACATTGCCGGAAGTGGCCCTGAACATTCGCCAGGCCGCGGAAGACCCGGAAATCAGCATCAGCCATTTGAGCAAAGTGATCGGGCGTGACACCGCGCTGTCGGCACGCCTGATCAAAGTGGTGAACAGCCCGCTATTGCGCGCAACCCAGGAAGTGACGGACCTGCACACCGCCATTACGCGGCTGGGCACCAACTACAGCAGCAACCTGGCCATCGGCCTGGTGATGGAACAGATCTTCCACGCCCGCTCCGAGGTGGTCGAACAGAAAATGCGCGATGTGTGGCGCCGCAGCCTGGAAGTGGCGGGCGTCAGTTATGCCCTGTGCCGCCGCCATAGCCAGCTCAAGCCGGACCAGGCGGCACTCGGCGGCCTGGTGCATCAAATCGGCGTGCTGCCGATCCTGACCTACGCCGAAGACCACTATGAGCTGCTCTCGGACCCGGTCAGCCTCAACCACGTGATCGACAGCATCCACCCGTTGCTCGGCGACAAACTGCTGGGTGGCTGGGACTTCCCGGAAATGCTGGCAAAACTGCCGGGGCAATACCTGAACCTGGAACGCGACTCAGCCAGCCTGGACTACATCGACCTGGTGCAGGTCGCCGTGCTGTATTGCCATCGTGGCACCCATCACCCGCTGGCGGACGTGCAGGTCTCCACCCTGCCCGCGATCAAGAAACTGCGCCTCGACCCCTACAGCGACACCTTGCGCGCAGAGTTGGATGAAGCACGCTCGATGTTCTACTGATCAACCGGCGGTAAAACTCACCCGCACCTTCAACCCCGCCTGCGCGCCGTCATGCAGGCTGATCTGCGCCAGATGCGCCCGGCAGATTTCGCCGACGATCGCCAGCCCCAGGCCTGAACCCATGCCCTGTTGGCTGCGCCGGTAGAAGCGCTCGAACACCCGGTCCCGCTCATCCAGCGGGATTCCCGGGCCATCATCCTCGACTTCCAGCACCGCCGGCGCCGCCACCCGCAGGATCACATTGCCCCCAGGCGGTGTGTGCGCCAGCGCGTTGTCCACCAGGTTGCTCAGCAGTTCGTTGAGCAACGTCGGTTCGCCGCGCAGCCACACCGGCTCGTCGGCCTCCAATGCCAGCGCTACGCCGCGTGCATGAGCCAAAGGCGCCATAGCCATGCCCAATTCGCGAGCCAGCTGGCTGAGGTCGAGTAACTGAGCACCGCCTTCGGCAATCGCCCGGGCGCCGTTTTCGATACGCGCCAGGGACAACAATTGATTAGCCAAATGCGTCAGCCGATCGGTGCCCTGGGCTGCGGTTTCCAGGGTGCTGCGCCAAGTGGCGGGTTCCTCGGCGCGCAAGCCCAGTTCCAGCCGCGCCTTGAGCGCCGCCAGCGGGGTGCGCAGCTCGTGGGCCGCGTCAGCAATAAACTGCGCCTGGCGCTCGAACTGGCCGCGCAGGCGTTCGGTAAAGTGGTTGAGGGAGCGCACCAGCGGGCCGAATTCGTGCTGCACTTCCACCAATGGCAGGGGTCGCAGGTCGTCCGGCTGGCGCTCCTCCACCGCCGTGCGCAACCGCTCGAGCGGGCGCAACGCGGCGCTGACGGCAAACCACACCAACAGCAATGCACCGATGGCCAGCATACCCAGGCGCAGTAAAGTGTCAGCCATCAGGCTGCGGGCCATGCTGACGCGTGCTTCGTCAGTCTCTGCCACGCGGATTTCCGCCATGCCGTTCATGTTCGGTTCGGAGACCGCCTTGAGCAGGCTCACCACGCGCACCGGCTGGCCCTGATACACCGCGTCATAGAAACGCGCCAGCGCCGGGTAATCGTCGGTGCGAGGTGTACCAGGCGGCGGGCCGGGAAGGTTTTCGTAGCCGGAGATCAACTTCTGATCAATGTCATTGACCTGGTAGTAAATGCGCCCGGCACTGTCATAAGCGAAGGTGTCCAGGGCCACGTACGGCACATTGGCGCTGAGGGTGCCGTCCACTTGGGTCAAACCGGCGGCAATGGTGCGTGCCGAGGCCAGCAGCGTGCGGTCATAGGCCGTATCGGCGGCCTCGCGTCCATTCCAGTAAGCGCTCATGCCGCTGGCGAACATCAATAACACCAGCAACACCGCCAGGTTCCACAGCAGTCGCCAGCGCAGGCTGCTGGGCTTATGCATCGCGGGCTTCCAGCAAGTAACCAAGGCCGCGGAAGGTCACGATGGCGATGGGATGGCCGTCAAGCTTCTTGCGCAGACGATGCACGTAGATTTCGATCGCATCCGGGCTGGCCTCTTCGTCCAGGCCGAACACCTGGGAAGCCAGTTGCTCCTTGCTCATCACCCGCCCCGGGCGTGCGATCAGCGCTTCAAGCACGGCCTGCTCGCGGGAGGTCAACGTCATCAACTCGCCACCGACGGTGAAACGCCGTGTATCAAGGTCATACACCAGTACAC
>NZ_UTBG01000140.1 GCF_900580675.1 Pseudomonas viridiflava | reverse complement strand
TTCTTCATCGAAAATAAACAACGCGGCCTTTTCACCCCGCGCCACAGCGGCGGCGGCGAAGATCATCGAGATCAGCGACTTGCCGGTACCGGCCGGGCCGAGGATCAGGCTGCTGGAGCCGGTTTCGACACCGCCACCCATCAACGCGTCCAGCTCGCGAATGCCGCTGCTCAAGGTCTGGCGCACGTAACCGCCGCGATGCTCGGCAGCCACCAGGCGCGGGAACACATGAATGCCGTCTTGCATGATGGTGAAGTCATGAAAGCCGCCACGGTATTTCTGGCCACGGTACTTCACCACGCGCACGCGGCGGCGTTCGGCGCCGTAGCTGGGGGTCAGTTCCTCCAGGCGAATCACCCCGTGGGCCACGCTGTGCACGGTTTTGTCGAGGGATTCGGTGGTCAGGTCGTCCAGCAGCAGCACGGTGGCGTCATAGCGCACAAAGTAGTGCTTGATCGCCAGGATCTGGCGGCGATAACGCAGCGAGCTTTGCGCCAGCAGGCGGATTTCCGAAAGGCTGTCGATGACAACGCGGGTCGGCTTGACGCGTTCTACCACTTCAAAGATCTGCCGGGTGGCCTCGCCCAGCTCCAGGTCGGAGGAGTACAGCAGGCTCTGCTGGTGATCGGCGTCGAGCAGGCTCTCCGGCGGGGTCAGTTCGAAGATATGGATGTTTTCATCCAGGTCCCAGCCGTGAGACTTGGCACCCTGGCGCAATTCGCGCTCGGTTTCGGACAGCGTGATGTACAACGATCGTTCACCGTTTTTCGCCCCGGCCTGCAGGAAATGCAGGGCTACGGTGGTTTTGCCGGTGCCGGGTTCGCCTTCCAGCAGGAACAGGTGGCTGCGCGATAGCCCCCCGGCAAGAATGTCATCAAGACCTTCAATGCCGGTGGCCGCCTTTTCACTGAACAGCTCTTTGGATGTAGACAAGAAGTGCCCTCGGGTCACGTACGAGTGGAGGGGCGCGCCACCTCAGGCGCGCCATTATCTCTTGACCGTAGCGCCCCGCAGCCGTTCCGCGGGCAGCAGAATTTGTACAGTTTGCTGTCGCAGTTATAGGTTTTTACCTTAAGCGTTACAGACCTTGTTGCAGTGCGGGATCATCCGGATTCTGTTGCTCAAGCTGCGCGAGCAACACCTGGACGTTCTGCAACTGGCCGCTTTCCTTCCAGTAATTGACCAGCAACACCCGCGCTTTGCGATTGGCCGGGTGGCGCTGGATGACTTCTTCCAGCTGGCGCTGGGCGGCTTCCAGTTCCTGCTGGGCATGCAGAGTGGTGGCCAGGTCGTAGCGGTAATCCTGATTGTCGGGCTCAAGCTCTACGGCTTTGGACAGCCCGAGCAGCGCATAGGGGCGCTCGCCATGGTGCAGCAGCCACATGCCAAGGGCGTGTTGCAGGTAAGCCGATTCGGGATGCGCCGCCAGTTGCCGCGCCAGCAGTTGGCGGGAATCTTCGGTCTTGCCTTGCTTGTCGAGCAACTCGATCTGCGACACCACCGCTTGCAGGTTGTCCGGCTGCAAGCGCATCGCCTGTTCGAGGGCATTTTGCGCGTCGGGGAGCAGGGCGCTATGGATGTACAGGCGCGCCAGTTGAATCCAGCCCTCGGCCGTTTCCGGCTGGGCCTTGAGCTGCTTCACGAATTCATCCAGTACCTGCTGCAATGGCCCGAAGTACAGGCCCAGGGTGTCGGGCGACAGGCCGAGCAGGGCGTTGGCGGCGGCAAACCGTACGCTCTGTTCGGGATCATCCAGCACCGGGCCGAGCAGCAGCGTGCGCTGGCCGGTAGGCACCAGCCCGACAATGCTGTGGATCGCGGCCTCGCGCACCAGCGGCGATTCGCTGCTCAGGTCTTTATCCGCAAGCTTCAAGGCCTGGGGGCTGGGGTAGTTGGGCAGCTCGGCGTGCAGCGCGGCGCGGCGCTCGGGAGACAGGTCCGGCCGGCCCAATTGCTGGTACAGCACGCGCGCCGCCCCAGGCTCACCGTTGTGCGCCTGCTTCAAGGCTTTGGAATAGCCATGGGCAATGGCGGCAGGTACTTGCACCTGGGTGGCACGGGAGAAATACCAGGTGAACAGCACAATCAACAACAGGGCGCACAGGCCGACGATGGCGTTACGGCGTGACTTTGACATGCAGGCGTCCGAAAGCTTGGGCAGCTAAAGCAAAGCCATCAGCTTCGGTCAGACCAGGGCAGGTGTCAAACCCGTATCAGGTGAGCACGTAGTCCACCGGCTCCAGGGCCGGGGGCAAGTCGGTTTCGCCGAGGGCGGCGAGGACTTCGCGCTCCAGAGTGCGCAGGAGGGCATTGCACGGCAGGTCGTTTTCGTCGAAGCCGAATGGGTCTTCCAGGTCATCACCGATTTCATCCAGTCCGAAAAACGTATAGCTGACGATCGCGGTGAACACCGGCGTCAGCCAGCCCAAGGGCTCAGCCATGGCGAACGGCAAGAGAATGCAAAACAGGTAAATGGTGCGGTGCAGCAATAAGGTGTAAGGGAAGGGCAGCGGCGTAGCCTTGATCCGTTCGCACGACGCCTGCACCTGGCTGAGGCTGACCAGCCGCGCCTCCAGCTGGGTGTAGCGCCATTCACTGAGCACACCTTGCTCGGTCAGTGCGGAAAATCGCGCGCCGACCTGTTGCAGCAGGTTATCAGGGAGGTTGGGATGGTTTTCGTCCACGCCGGCCCAGGGTCTTATCGCCCGGGCTTCATCTTCATGGCGCAAGCGCGCGATCAGGCCATGGGCGAAACCACACACCCCGCGCAGCAGGCGCGCACGCTCAGCCGGGTCACCCACTCCCCGGGTCCCAAGAATCAGGGAGTGCCAACCCAGGGTCACTCCCTCCAATTGTTTCACACCTTCCACCCTATGTTCCTCCCAG
>NZ_UTBG01000138.1 GCF_900580675.1 Pseudomonas viridiflava | reverse complement strand
ATTCAAGCCGGAGTGAGGGCACACCGAGCCGGAGGCGAGGTGCCGAGTGTTGGGGCGAGGACCTTTTGGTTACTTTTGGGTCCTTCCAAAAGTGACCCGCTGTAAGAGCGGAACCCTAAGAAGCCGTTACCGCAGCAACGGATATACACCCCGTACCAACCTACTGACCCGGCTTCAACAACTGCATCTGCTGCCGATAATCATCCGTCACCTGCCGCGCCTGGCTGCTGCTGGTAATCACCCTGGGCGTAATCAGCACAATCAACTCCGTCCGGTCCTTGGACTTGCTGGTATTCCCAAACAACCACCGCAACCCCGGAATCTTCCCAAGATAAGGCACCGCGCTGACACTCTCCGCATTGTCCTGCTTGATCAACCCCCCCAGCAGCACCGTCTGCCCACTCTGCACCGCCACCTGCGTCGACACCGAGCGCGTGGAAATACGCGGATTATTCTGCGTGTCACTGCTCGACGACGCCTGGTCCTGCGCATCACTGACCTGCTGCTGAATATCCATATACACCAGACCACCTGGATTAATCCGCGGCACCACATCCAGAATCACACCCGTCTGCACATACTCCACACTGCTCAACGTAGTGTCAGAAGTCCCGGTGTTCACCGTGGTCTGACTGATAGGAATGTTATCCCCCACCTGAATCTGCGCCGGCTGGTTGTTCATCACCACCAGCGACGGCGCCGACAGCACCTGGGTACGCCCATTGGTTTCCAGCGCATGCAAAGCCACCTGCAAGTTGGAGCTGACAAACGAATAGAACAACGAATCCGTCGCCCCCAACCCGGCCCCGCCACCGCCCAAAGCGCCCTGGCTACCGGCGGTATTGCCCACGGTGGTACTGGTGGAATTGCCCGCCAGGCGGCCGAGGTACCACTGCACACCCAGGTCCAGTTCACCGGTCAGCTTGACCTCGAGGATGCGCGTCTCGATCTGCACTTGCAGCGGCGGATTGTCGAGGCGTTTGATCGCCGATTCGATCTCCTTCCACTGCACCGGACGCGTGCGCACCAGCAGTTGGTTACTGCTTTTTTGCGCGGTGATGCGCGTACCGGCGTCGAGGCTTTTCGCCGGCGCGTCAGCCGTGCTGCCGTCGTCGGCGCTTTCGGTGTCTTCGCTGGCTTGAGTGTCCTGCTCGTCATCCTCGCTGGCGCGCTGGGTGGTGTTGCCCATGCCGCTGCTGTTGCCGTTCAGCCCGCCAGGCATGCTGCCGGAGGTGCTGTTGGTGCCGGGCGATGACAGGGTCGCGGTGCGCAGACCGGGCGCGACCTTGGCCGGGGCGTCGTCCTTGATCGCGCCGCTGCCGTAGATCTGCCGCAGGTACTTGGCCAGGTCGGTGGCCTTCATGTTGCGCACGTCGTACACATACATCTGCGGTTCGTTGCCGCCGCCCTCGTCGATGGTGTGAATCCAGTCGCCGACTTCGCTGAGGTACTGCGGCTGCGACGAGATCGCGACCACCGAGTTGGTCCGCTCGATCGGCAAAAAGCGCACCATGCCCGCCAACGGCATGCCGCTGTCGGGGCCGAACATTTTTTGCAGCTCAGGCATCAGTTCGGCGACCGAGGCGCGTTGCAGGCCGAACACGCCGACGGACATGCCCTTGAGCCAGTCCACGTCGAAGGTGTCGATGGTGTCCTGATAGTTGGCCAGTTCTTCCGGGGTACCGGCCAGGCTCAGCACATTGCGCGCCGGGTCGACCAGCAGAAAGGCATTCTCGCGGGCGAACGGCTTGAGCAGTTTCTGCATCTCGGTGGCCGAGATATAGCGCAGCGGAAACAGCCGCGCCGACAGGCCGTTGGACGGTTGCGACACGCGCATCTCCGGCACCAGCTTGCCCGCCACCGCCTGGTTGGCCGGCAAAATCACATAGCGGTTGCCCTGCTTGATCATCGCGTTGTCGGTCCACGACAGCAGAGTTTCCAGAATCGACAACGCCTGCTGCTTGTTCACCGGTTTGGAGGTGGAAAAGCTGACGTTGCCCTTCACCCCCTGGGCAATGCTGTAGTTCTCATGCAGCAGGTCGCCCATCACGCTGTTGATCACCGCTTCGATCGGCTGGTCGGCGAAGTTGAACACGATGTCACCGCCCGCCTCCGCCTTGCCGGCCGGCGCTGCTGTTGGTTGGCGCACGAACTGCTGGTTGCCGCGAATCAATTGGCGCTGGGGTGGTGTCTTGGCCTGGGGCTGGCTACTGTCGACCGGGGCCTGTTCGCTGGCCGGGTCAACTGGCGGGCGTTGCGAGCCGGTGCCCTGCATCGCCTCGTGCAACAAGGCTTCGTCCGGGTCCAGATGCTCGGGGAATGTGCCGCAGCCACCGAGGGAAACGGCGGTGGCCAGGCAAAACACGGTGGTGCGCAAAGCGCCGGGGAATGTATCGATCAAGGGGTGGACTCGTGAGGAAGGGTAATCGGGGGGGTGGTCGACGGCGGCGGCAGGCGCAGGCCTCGCAGGCTCAGGGTCTGTGTGCGGCCGTCGAGTACAAAGCGGGCTTCGCGGGGTGTCAGGTGTTCCAGGCGCCAGCCATTGGGCAGGGTCTGGTCCTGGTGGACTTTCAGCGGCGGGCCGTCCGCGCGCTTGAGCAGTGCGACGCGCAGGTCGCCGTCAAGCACGATGCCGGTCAGCGTCAGGCTCGACAGGCTGGAAACGGCGGCCTGGCCGACCGCGCGGTCAGGGCTGCGGTCGGGACTGAACAGCGGTGCCTGCCAAGTGCCGGCGAGGCTCTCCAGGGTTGCGCTCGGAGCCACCAGCACCTTGGCCGTGGCGTTGGCGCGCGCATCGGGTTCGGGTGCCGGCAACCACTCGGGCGCATCGCCGATGCTGCTGAGGATGCCGACCATCAACAGGCCCAACAGCCCGGCCACGCCGAGCAACAGCCACTCCAGGGGACGCAGTGCGTTGATCATCGGCGCACCTGCGCGGCGGACGCCGGTTGCAGGTAGCCACGCACCAGCAGGTGCACCACCAGTTGACCGGCGCCACCGCTGGCGGGCGCGTTCGGCCCACGGCGGATGCTCATTTCATCGACAAACAGAAACGGCCGCTGGTACTCCAGCTCATGCAGGATCGCGGTCAAGGGTTCGATGGCGCAGTTGAGGGTCAGGCTGACTTTGACTTGGCGATAGGGTTCGCTGTCGTCCTGCTCCGGAGTGATCGGCATGCGCTGCGTGAGGCTGCAGCCGCCACCGAGGCCGGCGCGGCTGTTGATCAGGTCGGCGATGCGTTGCATCAGGTCTGCCGCCACGGCGCTGGGGTCATCGCCGGGCAGCAGGCTGGTGCTGCTGGCCGGGTCCTGGCGGGCCTCTTCGAGTTGCTGGCGCAAGGAGTCGCCCTGGCGCAGTACGCCGGCATAGCGTTGCTGCTGTTCGCGCAGTTGCTCGGCCTGTTCGCCCATGTCGCGCAAGGGGCCGGCGAACCAGCTGTCGACCAACAGCCAATACGCGGCGCCGAGCACCAGGGCCAGGCCGATCAGGGCTGCGCCACGGCGCTCACGGGGTGTCAGTGGTCGGCGCATCGGCGGCCTCCTGGTGCAGGTGGGCGCGCAAGGAAAACTGATCCTTGCCGGTTTGCGCGTCGGGTTGGATCACCCCTTCGAACTGGGCGTTTTCCAGGCTGTGGCAACCCTTGATCCGGGTGATCAGCGCGCTGGCCTTGGCGCTTTGCCCGGAGAACGAAACGTCGGCGCCGTCGTTGAC
>NZ_UTBG01000174.1 GCF_900580675.1 Pseudomonas viridiflava | reverse complement strand
GTGGCATGCGTACGCATTGATTTTGTCGCATCGACGAACAGGGCGGCGTAGACGCCCCGAGAAGATTCGGTGTCCGTAGGAGCGCGCTTGCGCGCGATGGGGCGTTACCGTTCAAGCTCCTCGCGCGCAAGGGCGCTCCTACAACAGCCGGGCGTTTAACGCATTAGGACGCTGGTGCCCAGCGCGTGCTGAGCCTGTCGTGCGAATTGGTACTGCGATGACTTTAGCGGTGCAGACATTCAGAAGGATCGGTGCCCGTAGGAGCGCGCTTGCGCGCGATGAGGCGTTACCGTTCAAGCTCCTCGCGCGC
>NZ_UTBG01000218.1 GCF_900580675.1 Pseudomonas viridiflava | reverse complement strand
CCCAACAACTGCCCGACTACATGGTCCCGGCGCAATGGCTGCTCCTGGAACAGATGCCCCTTAGCCCCAACGGCAAGCTGGATCGCAAGGCCCTGCCCAAGGCCGAGGCGAACCTGCCGGCGCGGGAATATGTGGCACCCGTCAGCGAGCTGGAGCAACAGATCGCCGCGATCTGGGCGCAGGTGCTGGACGTCCAGCAGGTGGGCCTGAACGACAACTTCTTCGAACTGGGCGGCCATTCCCTCCTGGCCACCCAGGTGGTGGTGCGCCTGCGCGAGCAGTTGCACGCCGAATTCGACGTGAAATCGATCTTTACCACCCCGACCCTGGCCGATTTCAGCGCCTATGTGGCGGCCCAGCAGACAAATAATTTGCCAGTGCAGGACGCATTGGCTAAATCCTTGGAGGCCCTCAAACGTCTATCAGCAGAAGATTTGGATAAATTGATTTCCTGAGGGGCGTGGCGTGCAAGCATTAATCGAGTCGGTAGGTTCACTTTCTGCGCAACAAAAGAAAGCGTTGGCGATCATGCTCAAGCAACAGGGCATCAACCTGTTTGAGATTGCCCCGGTTTTCAAGCGCCAGGAAGGCGAGCCGCTGCGACTCTCCTACGCCCAGGAGCGGCAGTGGTTTTTGTGGCAACTGGAGCCGCACAGTACCGCCTATCATGTGCCCCGCGCCTTGCGCCTGAGCGGCGCACTGGATGTGGCCGCGTTGCAGCGCAGCTTCGACACGCTGGTGCTGCGCCATGAAAGCCTGCGCACGCATTTGCAGGAAGACGGCGACAGCGCGTTGCAGGTCATCGCCGAGCAGGTGCAGGTAAACATTGCCCTGGTCGACGCCGAGGAAGCGCAGCTCAAAGCGCTGGTGGAAGCGGAAATTGCCCAGCCGTTCGACCTGCAGCAAGGCCCGCTGCTGCGGGTCAAGCTGTTGCGCCTGGCCCCGCAGGAGCACGTGCTGGTGCTGGTGCAGCATCACATCGTCTCCGATGGCTGGTCGATGCAGGTGATGGTCGACGAGCTGGTGCAGTTGTATGCCGCCAATGTCCAGGGCCAGGACCTGCAACTGCCGGCCTTGCCGATCCAGTACGCCGACTATGCGCTGTGGCAACGCAGCTGGATGGAAGCCGGCGAACGCGAACGCCAACTCGGCTACTGGCAAGGCATGCTCGGCGGCGAGCAGCCGGTGCTGGAAATGCCGATGGACCGTCCACGCCCGGCGGTGCAGAGCTACCAGGGCGCGCGCCTGGACCTGACGCTGGACGCCGCGCTGGTGGCGGGCCTCAAGACCCTGGCGCAGCGCGAAGGCGTGACGGTGTTCATGCTGTTGCTCGCCTCGTTCCAGGCCGTGCTGCACCGCTACAGCGGCCAGGGTGATATCCGCATCGGCGTGCCGGTGGCTAACCGCAATCGGGTGGAAACCGAACGCCTCATCGGCTTTTTCGTCAACACGCAGATCCTCAAGGCCGATATCGACGGCCAGATGACGTTCCGTGAACTGCTGCAGCAAACTCGCCAGCGCACAGTCGAAGCCCAGGCGCACCAGGACTTGCCGTTCGAACAACTGGTGGAGGCGCTGCAACCCGAGCGCAGCTTGAGCTACAACCCGTTGTTCCAGGTGATGTTCAACCATCAGACCGAGAGCCAGCGTGCCGGCACCAGCGTCACCGGCCTGCAGGTGCAAGGGCTGGAATGGGACAGCAAGACCTCACAATTTGACCTCAACCTCGACACCCAAGAATCACCCGAGGGCCTTCAAGCCTCCCTGACCTACGCCACTGACCTGTTCGATGCTCCCGGCATGCAGCGCTTTATCGCGCATTGGCATCGCGTGTTGCAGCTGATCACCCAGGATTGCAGCCAGCGCATCGGCGAACTGCCGCTGCTCGACGCGCCGCAGCGCCAGCAGATGCTGGAGCGCTGGAACCAGACCCGGCAGGCGCTCAACCCTGTCGTGGGCGTGCATCGCCTGCTGGAGGCCCGCGCAGCGTCGCACCCCGACGCCACGGCGTTGGTGTTCAATGAACAGCGCCTGGACTACGCCGAACTCAACCAGCGCGCCAACCGCCTGGCCCATCGCCTGATCGCCGCCGGGGTTGGTCCGGATGTGCTGGTCGCAATTGCCCTGGAGCGCTCGGTGGACATGGTGGTCGGCCTGCTGGCCACCCTCAAGGCGGGCGGTGCCTATGTGCCACTCGACCCACAGTTCCCGCCGGACCGGCTGGCCTACATGCTTGAAGACAGCCGTGCCAAGGTGCTGCTGACCCAGACCGACCTGCACCGTTTGGTGCCGATTGCGCCCGAGCTGAACGTGCTGTTCGTGGACGCCCAGGAAGACGCGGCTCGCAGCGCTGCCAACCCCCAGGTCGAGTTGTGCGCCGACCACCTGGCTTACGTGATCTACACCTCCGGCTCCACCGGCAAGCCCAAGGGCGTGATGGTGCGCCATGGCGCGCTGGACAGCTTTGTCAGCGGCATGGCCGACACGCTGGCCATCGGGCCGGCGGATCGCCTGATGTCGCTGACCACCTTTTCCTTCGATATTTTTGCCCTTGAGCTGTATGTGCCGCTGGCCGTGGGCGCGACCGTCATCCTGGCGGAAAAACAGCTGTCACTCGACCCGCAAGCCATCCTGCAACGGGTCAAGGACGAAGGCGCCAGCGTGGTCCAGGCCACGCCGTCGACCTGGCGCATGCTGCTCGACAGTGAACTGGCCGCGAATCTGCGTGGCATCAAGTGCCTGTGCGGTGGCGAGGCCTTGCCCGCTGACCTGGCGCGACGCATGCTCGCGCTGCAGGGCGTGGTGTGGAACCTCTATGGCCCCACCGAAACCACCATCTGGTCGGCGGCGTATCAGTTGAGCGAGCCGCAGCCTTTTGTAGGGCGCCCGATTGCCAACACCTCGTTGTTTATCCTCAATGCCGATTTCACCCCATGCCCGGTAGGCGCCAATGGCGAGCTGCTGATCGGCGGCGTCGGCCTGGCCCGTGGTTATCACGGCCGCGCGGCCATGACTGCCGAACGCTTCGTGCCCAATCCGTTCGCTGGCAACGGCGAGCGGCTATACCGCACCGGTGACGTGGCGCGGTATCGCGTGGACGGGGTGGTGGAGTACATCGGCCGCGTCGACCACCAGGTCAAGGTGCGCGGGTTCCGTATCGAACTGGGGGAGATTGAAGCGTGCCTGCGTGAGCAGCCGGCAGTCCGCGAGGCCGTGGTGATGGCGAACCATGATCAACTGCTGGCCTACCTGGTTACCCGGCAGCCGGTGCCCGAAGCCGAGCAGGCCGACCTGCGCGAGCAGTTCAAGGCCGCCCTGCGTGAGCAATTGCCGGAGTACATGGTGCCGGGCTACCTGGTGTTTCTGCAGCGTATGCCCCTGACGCCTAATGGCAAGCTTGACCGCAAGGCGCTGCCCAAACCCGACGCCGCGCTGCTGCAAAAACGCTATGTGCCGCCCGTTACCGAGCGCGAGTGCCAGGTCGCCGCTATCTGGGCCGACGTATTGGGCGCCCCACAAGTGGGCCTGGAAGATCACTTCTTTGAAATTGGCGGGCATTCCCTGCTGGCCACGCGAGTGGTGTCTCGCGTACGCCAGGTGCTGGGTATTGATGTGCCGCTCAAAACACTGTTTGAGCAGCCGGTGCTGGGACGCTTTGTACAGGCCTTTTCGGGCGCTGCGTTGGACTCTCCGCCGATTGAGCGGTTGGCGCGCGATCAACCGCTGGCGGTGTCTTACGCGCAGGAACGCCAGTGGTTCCTCTGGCAGTTGGAACCGCAGAGCGCCGCCTATCACATCCCGGCGGCCCTGCGCCTGCACGGGGCGCTGGATCGTCAGGCTTTGCAACGCAGCTTCGACCGCTTGGTCGAGCGCCATGAAAGCCTGCGCACCGTGTTTGCCGCCGAAGGCGAGCCTACCGTACAGCGTATTGCTGCGCCGGCAGCGGTTCTGATACAGGATGAGGCGCTGCACAGTGATGATCCTGGCGTGTTACAGGCGCGGATCGAACAGGAAATCGCCCACCCCTTCGATTTGCGCACAGGGCCGTTGTTGCGCGTCACGTTACTGAAGCTGGCACCGAATCAGCATGTGCTGGTGATGGTGCAGCATCACATCATCTCGGACGCCTGGTCGATGGAGCTGATGGTCGACGAGTTGGTGCAGTCCTACGCGGCATTCAGCCAGGGCATTGAACCGCTTTTGCCGACGCTGCCGGTTCAGTACGCCGACTATGCGGTATGGCAGCGCGACTGGATGGCGGCGGGCGAGCAGGCGCGGCAGTTGGCCTACTGGCGTGAGCGCCTGGCGGGTGAGCAGCGGGTGTTGGAATTGCCGCTGGATCACCCGCGCCCAGCCGTGCAAAGCCATCGTGGGGCACGGCTGAACCTGTCGCTGGACGCCGCGCTGGTGGCTGACCTGCAGGCGTTGGCCCAGGGCCAGGGCGTGACTCTGTTCATGTTGCTGCTGGCGTCCTTCCAGGCGTTGTTGTACCGCTACAGCGGCCAAACGGATATTCGCGTCGGCGTGCCGATTGCCAACCGCAATCGGGTCGAGACCGAACGTCTGATCGGCTTTTTCGTCAACACCCTGGTGCTCAGGGCGGATATTACCGGCGATTTGTCGTTTGCCGAACTCTTGCAGCAGGTCAAGCAGGCGGCACTGGACGCCCAAGCGCATCAGGATCTGCCGTTCGAGCAATTGGTGGAGGCCTTGCAGCCGGAGCGCAGCCTGAGCCATAGCCCTTTGTTCCAAGTGATGTTCAACCATCAGGTCGATATACGCAGCGAACCGGGCCAAGTGTCGATTCCGGGGCTGCGTGTCGAAGGACTGGAGTGGGACAGTCATACCGCGCACTTTGACTTGAGCCTGGATACCCAGGAATCCATCGACGGGCTTCTGGCGTCGCTGACCTATGCCACCGATTTGTTTGACGCCGCCACGATCGAGCGCATGGCGCGGCACTGGGTTGGCATGCTGCACGCCGTAGTCGATGCGCCGGCCAGGCAAATCGCCGCATTGGAGGTACTGACCGCGGACGAACAACAGAACCTGCGACACGTATGGAATGCCAGTGCTGCGGCCGTCGAGTGGGGGGCCGGTGTTCATCGGCTGTTCGAACGGCAGGTGGTGCAGCAGCCGCACGCGGTGGCGCTGGTGCTGGAGGGCGAGTCGCTGAGCTACGCCGCGCTGAACAGCCAGGCCAACCGTCTGGCGCACTGCCTGGTAGGGCAAGGCGTGGGAGCCGAGGTGCTGGTGGGGGTCGCGGTAGAGCGCTCCTTTGCCATGGTGGTCAGTCTGTTGGCCGTGTTAAAGGCGGGTGGTGCCTATGTGCCGCTTGACCCGACTTACCCGCGTGAACGTTTGGCCCATATGCTGGCCGACAGCGGCGTGCGCCTGGTACTGACGCAGAGCCACGTGCCTATGGAACTGCCTGACGGGGTTGCCGCACTGGCCATCGACCAACTGCCGCTGGCGCAGTATGGCGAGGACAACCTGGCGGTAGCGGTCGAGGCGCATAACCTCGCTTATGTGATCTACACCTCCGGCTCCACCGGGAAGCCCAAAGGCGTGGCCATCGACCATGGTGCCTTGAACGAATTCACCGGCATTGCGGCCGGCTACTCCAAGCTGACCGCCCAGGACCGCGTGCTGCAATTTGCCACGTTGAACTTCGACGGCTTCGTCGAGCAGTTGTACCCGGCGTTGACCCATGGCGCCGCCGTGGTGCTGCGTGGGCCGCAGCTCTGGGACAGCGGCCGGCTGTACGCCGAAATCCTGGACCAGGGGATTACCCTGGCCGACCTGCCGACCGCTTACTGGAACCTGTTCCTGCTCGATTGCCTGGCCGCAGGACCTCGTTCGTACGGCGCCTTGCGCCAGGTGCATATCGGCGGCGAAGCCATGCCGTTGGATGGTCCGGCGCAATGGCTGCGTGCGGGCCTGGGGCATGTGCGCCTGCTCAATACCTACGGGCCCACGGAGGCTACGGTGGTTTCCAGTGTGTTGGACTGCACCTCGGGCGATGAAACCGTAGGCGCTACCGCCAGCCCGATCGGTCGTTCGCTGCCCGGTCGTGCTTTATATGTGCTGGACCGCGACCTCAACCTCGCGCCATTGGGTAGCGTGGGCGAGTTGTATATCGGCAGTGCCTGCGGTTTGGCGCGGGCTTATTTGAATCGACCGCTGCTGACGGCTGAGCGTTTTGTCGCTGACCCTTTCAGCGGCGGCGGCGAGCGCCTGTACCGTACCGGTGACCTCGCGCGCTATCGGGCCGATGGTGTGATCGAATACGTGGGGCGTGTCGATCATCAAGTGAAAATTCGCGGTTTCCGCATCGAGTTGGGCGAAATCGAAGCGTTACTGCTGGCCCACGCCAGTGTCCGCGAAGCCGTGGTGCTGGCGGTCGATAACCAGTTGCTCGCCTACCTGGTGGCGCAGCCGCACGCCGCTGAGGCGTTAAGCGAACTGCTCAAGTCAATGTTGCGTGAACACCTGCCGGACTACATGGTGCCTGCGCACCTGATGTTCCTCGAGCGCCTGCCGTTGAACCCCAATGGCAAGCTGGACCGCCAGGCACTGCCAAAGCCGGATGCCAGCCAGTCGCTGCATACATGGGGCGCGCCGGTCAGCGCCACCGAGCAGCAGGTGGCTGCGATCTGGGCCGATATCCTGGGTGTTGAGCGCGTGGGGTTGACGGACCATTTCTTCGAACTGGGTGGGCACTCGCTGCTGGCCATGCAAGTGGCGTCGCGGCTGCGCCAGGCGTTGGCGCTGGAGGTGCCGCTCAAGGTGCTGTTCGAGCAGCCGCGCCTGCAAGGGTTCGTTGCGGCGCTGCTCGCACTCGACGGTAACGCAGCGGCCCAGGCGCTGGTCCCCGTCGCGCGCAACCGTGCGTTGCCGCTGTCTTACGCTCAGGAGCGTCAGTGGTTTTTGTGGCAACTTGACCCGGACAGCGCCGCCTACCATGTGCCCAGTGCGTTGCGCCTGAAGGGACCGCTGGACGAGGCCGCGCTGCAACGCAGTTTTGACGCTCTTGTGGTACGCCATGAGAGCCTGCGCACCGTGCTGCGTCAGGAAACGGCAGGCACCGTGCAAATAATCGAAGCGCCTGCGCCTGTCGCAATCATCCGCAGCGACGTTGTGGAAGCCGATCTCCAGGCCAGCGTGGAGGCTAAAATCGCCCGCACGTTCAACCTGGAGTCCGGCCCACTGCTGCGGGTCGATCTGCTGCGCATTGCTGAGGATGACCACGTGCTGGTGCTCGTGCAGCACCACATCGTGTCCGATGGTTGGTCGATGCAGGTGATGGTCGACGAACTGGTGCAGTTGTATGGCGCTTTCAGCCGGGGGCAGGACCTGCAACTGCCTGTATTGGCGATTCAATATGCCGATTACGCCATATGGCAGCGCGAGTGGATGGACGCGGGCGAGAAGGCCCGTCAGCTCGATTACTGGCGCGACCTGCTGGCCGGCGAGCAACCGGTACTCGAGTTGCCCTTTGACTTCCAGCGCCCGGCGGAACAAAGCCATCGCGGCGCGCGGGTACACCTGGAACTGCCGACGTCGCTGGTGTCCGGCCTCAACGCCCTGGCCCAGCGCGAAGGCGTGACGATGTTCATGCTGTTGCTGGCCTCGTTCCAGACCTTGCTGCACCGCTACAGCGGCCAGGAAGATATCCGTGTCGGCGTGCCGATTGCCAACCGTAACCGCGTTGAAATCGAACGCCTGATCGGCTTCTTCGTCAACACCCAAGTGCTCAAGGCCGATATCAATGGGCAGACCACCGTTGCCCAGTTGCTGCAGCAGGTCAAGCAGCGCGCGCTGGACGCCCAGGCTCATCAGGACCTGCCGTTCGAGCAATTGGTGGAGGCCTTGCAGCCGGAGCGCAGCCTGAGCCTGAACCCGTTGTTCCAGGTGATGTTCAACCACCAGACGCAGAGCCGTGCGACGCATACCGAACAGGCCTCGAGCGCGCTGCGGGTCGAAGGGCTGGCATGGGGCAGCCATACCGCCCACTTTGATCTGGACCTGGATGTACATGAGTCGGTAGAGGGCGTGAGCGCTTCATTCGGTTACGCTACTGACCTGTTTGCACTGATGACTGTCGAGCGCATGGCGCGCCACTGGCAGAACCTGTTGCAGGCGATGGTTGCCGATCTGCAGCAGCCGGTCAGCCAGCTGAACCTGCTGGATCAGGATGAGCAACAGCACATCCTGCAACTGTGGGATCAAACCGATGCCGGCTTCTCGGCCCAGCGTCTGGTCCACGAAATGTTCGCCGACCGCGCCCAGGAAAACCCCGACGCGGTGGCGGTGAAGTTCGACGCGCAAACCCTCACCTACGGCGAACTCAACCGTAATGCCAACCGCCTGGCCCACGCCCTGATCGCCCGTGGCGTCGGCCCGGAAGTGCGCGTGGCTATCGCTATGCCGCGCAGTGCCGAAAGCCTGATGGCGTTCCTCGCGGTGATGAAAGCCGGCGGCGTTTACGTGCCGCTGGACATCGAATACCCCCGCGACCGCCTGTTGTACATGATGCAGGACAGCCGCGCGCAACTGCTGCTGACCCATAGCAGTGCGGCGCAGCAACTGCCGATTCCCGAAGGTCTGGACAGCCTGGCGATCGACCGCACCGAAGACTGGGCGACTTACAGCGACGCGGCGCCCGAGGTGAAACTGGACGGCGACAACCTCGCCTACGTCATCTACACCTCCGGCTCCACCGGCATGCCCAAAGGCGTGGCCGTTTCCCACGGGCCTCTGGTCGCGCACATCATCGCCACCGGCGAGCGCTACGAAACCGGCCCGGCTGATTGCGAGCTGCATTTCATGTCCTTCGCCTTCGACGGCTCCCACGAAGGCTGGATGCACCCGCTGATCAACGGCGCCAGCGTGTTGGTGCGCGACGACAGCCTGTGGCTGCCGGAATACACCTATGAGCAAATGCATCGCCATAACGTGACCATGGCCGTGTTCCCGCCGGTGTATCTGCAACAACTGGCCGAGCATGCCGAGCGCGACGGCAACCCGCCGAAAGTGCGCGTGTACTGCTTTGGCGGTGATGCTGTTGCTCAAGCGAGCTACGACCTGGCCTGGCGAGCACTGAAACCCACCTACCTGTTCAACGGCTACGGCCCTACCGAAACCGTGGTCACGCCGCTGCTGTGGAAGGCGCGCAAAGGCGACCCGTGCGGCGCGGTCTACGCCCCCATCGGTACTTTGCTCGGCAACCGCAGCGGCTACGTGCTGGACTCGCAACTCAACCTGCAACCCATCGGTGTGGCCGGTGAGTTGTACCTGGGCGGCGAGGGCGTCGCCCGGGGTTACCTGGAGCGGCCGGCACTCACCGCCGAGCGTTTTGTACCAGACCCGTTCGGCAAACCCGGCAGCCGCGTGTACCGCAGCGGCGACCTGACCCGTGGCCGCCCGGATGGAGTGGTGGACTACCTGGGTCGAGTTGACCATCAGGTGAAAATCCGTGGTTTCCGCATCGAGTTGGGCGAAATCGAAGCGCGCCTGCGTGAACAGGAGAATGTCGGTGAAACCGTGGTGGTGGCCCAGGAAGGCCCGACCGGCAAGCAGCTGGTGGCCTACGTGGTGCCGGCAGACGCGAACCTGGCGGATCAGACCGAGTTCCGCGACAGCCTGCGCCGCGCGCTGAAAACCCGCCTGCCGGACTACATGGTGCCGATGTACTTCATGTTCCTCGCGCAAATGCCGCTGACCCCCAATGGCAAGCTGGACCGCAAGGGTTTGCCGCAACCGGACGTCAGCTTGCTGCAACAGGCGTATGTCGCCCCGCAGAGTGAGCTGGAGCAAAAGATCGCGACGATCTGGGCCGAGGTGCTGCGCTTGCCGCAAGTGGGCTTGAACGACAACTTCTTCGAGGTGGGGGGTGATTCGATCATCTCGATCCAGGTGGTGAGCCGTGCGCGGCAGGCCGGGATTCGCTTTACGCCCAAGGACCTGTTCCAGCACCAGACCGTACAGAGCCTGGCCGCAGTGGCTCGCCAGGGCGAGGGCGGCGCCGTGCTCGACCAGTCCGCCTTGACCGGCGAACTGATGCTGCTGCCGATCCAGCAAGCGTTTTTTGCCGATGACATTGCTCAGCGTCATCACTGGAACCAATCCGTGGTCCTGCGGCCGCATCAAGCCTTGCAGGCCGAGGTGTTGAGCGCGGCGTTGCAAGCGTTGATCGTGCATCACGATGCCTTGCGTATCGCGTTCGTTGACGGCCGGGCAGGCTGGAGTGCCGCCTATCGTGACGCGCAACACCATCAGATCGAACAGGTGCTCTGGCAGACCACGGTGAGTGACGCTAAGGCACTCGAAGCCCTGGGCGACGAAGCCCAGCGCAGCCTCAACCTGGGCGAAGGCCCGCTGTTGCGTGCGGTACTGGTGGACCTGGACGACGGCTCGCAACGCTTGCTGCTGGTGATTCATCACCTGGTAGTGGATGGCGTGTCGTGGCGCATCTTGCTCGAAGACCTGCAAACCGCGTATCACCAGATTGCCCAGGGGCAGAGCGCCCGGTTGCCCGCCAAGACCAGCGCCACCCGCGTCTGGGCCGAACGGCTGCAGGCCTATGCGCGCAGCGACGTGTTGCAACAGGAACTCGTCTGGTGGCAACAGCAGTTGCGCGCCAGCCCGGTCGGGCTGCCCGGCGCCGACCCGCAGGCCAGCCTGAGCAACCGCCACGCACAAAGCGTGACCACGCACCTGCCCCCGGCGCTGACCCGCCAATTGCTGCACGACGCGCCAAGCGCCTACCGCACGCAGATCAACGACCTGCTCTTGACTGCCCTGGCGCGCGTGATCGTGCGCTGGACCGGCGGCGACTCCGTGTTGATCCGGCTCGAAGGCCATGGCCGTGAAGACCTGTTTGATGATGTCGACCTGACGCGCACCGTCGGTTGGTTTACGAGTCTCTACCCGTTGAAACTGGTGCCGGCTGCCACCCTGGCTGACTCACTCAAGGGCATCAAGGAGCAACTGCGCGCGGTCCCGAACAAAGGCCTGGGCTTCGGCGCGCTGCGTTACTTGGGTGACAGCGCCACCCAACACACCCTCAGCCAACTCGCGCGTCCTCGTATCACTTTCAACTACCTTGGGCAGTTCGATGGCAGTTTCGAGGCGTCTGAGCAAGATGGCCTTTTCGCGCCTTCCGGGGACTCTGCCGGGGCGGACCAAAGCCCTGACGCGCCCTTGGGTAACTGGCTGGAGATCAACGGCCAGGTGTACGGCGGCGAACTGAACCTGAACTGGAGTTTCAGCCGCGAGATGTTCGATGAGGCCACCGTGCAGGGGCTGGCGGACGACTACGCGCAAGAACTCCAGGCGCTGATCGAACATTGCGGTCAGCCGGGCAACCGTGGCGTGACGCCGTCGGATTTCCCCTTGGCGCGCTTGACCCAGGCGCAACTGGACAGAGTGCCGCTGGCCATGGCCGAGGTTGAGGACCTGTACCCGTTGTCACCGATGCAGCAAGGCATGTTGTTTCAGTCGTTGTACAGCGAAGGCTCGGGCGACTACATCAACCAGATGCGCGTCGACGTGCAAGGCCTGGACGTGCCACGTTTCCAACGGGCCTGGCAGGCGGCGGTGGACCGTCACGAAATCCTGCGCAGCGGCTTCCTCTGGCAGGCTGAACTGACGCAACCCTTGCAAGTGGTCTACAAGCACCTGCAACTGGGCCTGGTGGAACATGACTGGCAGGGCCGCGACGACCGTGACACTGCGATTGACCGCCTGGCCCACACACTGCGCGCCCAGGGTTTTGCCCTGGAGCAGGCGCCATTGTTGAGCCTGGTGGTGGTGCAAACCGGCCCATCGAGCCATCACCTGATCTACACCAACCACCACATCCTGATGGATGGTTGGAGTGGCTCGCAGTTGTTCGGCGAGGTGCTGCAACACTACGCGGGTGAGGCGCTGCACGCGCCGGTGGGGCGTTATCGCGACTATATCGGCTGGCTGCAGGCTCAAGACAAACGCGCCAGCGAAACGTTCTGGAAGGCCCAATTGGCCGCGTTGCTGGAGCCTACACGGTTGGCCCGTGGCGTGATGGATACACAGGGCGTAGCGCCGATGGTCAATGGAGAGCACACGCTGGCCTTCGATCAGCCGCAGACCGAGCACCTCAAGGCGTTTGCCCAAGCCAATAAAGTCACCCTCAACACCTTGGTGCAGAGCGCCTGGCTGTTGTTGCTCGCGCGCCACACCGGCCAGGCCACCGTGGCCTTCGGTGCTACGGTAGCGGGGCGTCCGGCGGAACTGCGCGGTATCGAGCAGCAGGTTGGGTTGTTCATCAACACGCTGCCGGTGGTGGCCACGCCAGAGCCACAGATGCCGATCAGCCAGTGGCTGCAACAGGTCCAAGCGCAAAACCTCGGGTTGCGCGAGCAGGAACATACGCCGTTATTCGATATCCAGCGCTGGGCCGGGTTGGGCGGCGAGGCGCTGTTTGACAGCATCCTGGTCTTTGAGAATTACCCGGTGTCCGAAGCCCTTGAGCAGGGCGCACCTTCCGGACTGAGTTTTGGCGCGGTGCACAGCCTGGAGCAGACCCACTATCCGCTAACCGTGCTCTTGGGCGTTGGGCAGACGTTGGGCCTGGCATTCAATTACAACCGCCAGGCCTTTACCGACGCGGATATCCAGCGGTTGGCCGGGCACTTCAGCCAATTGCTGCTGGCGATGACCAACGTGCAGCATCAACAACTGGCGGACCTGCCGTTGATGACCGAGGCCGAGCGCGATACGGCTGTCCATGGATGGAACGCTACGGCCCGCGACTACCCGCAAGGGCAGTGGGTGCATCATTTGTTCGAAGCTCAGGTACTGGCGCAGCCCCATGCAGCGGCAGTGGCATTTGGCAGCGAACGCCTGGACTACGCCGAGCTGAACCGTCGCGCCAACCGTCTGGCCCATCGCTTGATCGACGCGGGTGTCGGTCCGGATGTGCTGGTGGGGTTGGCGGTTGAGCGGTCCATCGAAATGGTGGTGGGCCTGCTTGCCGTGCTCAAGGCCGGTGGTGCCTATGTGCCGCTGGACCCGGAATACCCGCGTGAGCGCCTGGCCTACATGCTGGAAGACAGCGGCGTGAAACTGCTGTTGACCCAGGTGCATTTGCGGGAGCAACTGCCGATTCCCCAAGAATTGGAAACCTTGGTGCTGGGTGAGTCCGGCTTTGAAGGCTACAGCGAAGCAAACCCGGCCATCGGCCTGGACGGCGAA
>NZ_UTBG01000220.1 GCF_900580675.1 Pseudomonas viridiflava | reverse complement strand
AAGCTCTACATCAACAGCTCGAAGCACAACGGCACGGCCAATGAAATGACCTTGACCGGCAGCACCATTGGCTCGAGCGCGGGCAACGTGTCGCTGACGGCGGGGCGTGAGTTGAAGGTGGTGGCCAGTGATTTGGTGAGCACCAAGAACATGGAGTTGAGTGGGGCTGATGTCACCGTTACTTCGGGGATGGAGACGGCCAGTCAGACGAGTAAGGACAGTTCCAAGAGCTTGGCGGTTGGGCGTGTAGTTGGTGGCATATTCGTAGACACCTACAACAGCATTCGCAACGACGTTCGTGCCGCGCAAAATGCCGATGACAGCCGCTTGAAAGCTGTCAAAGGGGCACAAGCCTTGCTCACGGCTTATAACGCGTCGAGTGGGGACGACAGTGCGGCCAATGAGTCAGACGGAAAGCCTGCCAACAGCACGAGTTCGGTGATAAAAATCGGTACCGAGTTGGCGTCGACTCGCAAGAAGAGCACCAGTGAATACAACGCCGAGACCGCGAAACAATCTACGCTCAACAGTGGCGGTAGCTTGACGATTGTGGCCGGGGGAGACGTACCGAATACGGCAGGTGATATCCATGTCATCGGTAGCCGCATCAAGGCCAAGGACACTTGGCTGCTGGCAAAAAACAACATAATTCTGGAAAGCGCGCAGGATCGGAAAAACTGGAACAACCAGAACAGCAACAACAAAACCAGCATTGGTGCCAGTTTCAATATTGGTGACCAAAACGGTTTCACCCTCGACCTTGGCGCAAAAATGGCCAAAGGCATGGGCACCGGCCATGAAGTGACCCAAGTCAATACGACCCTAGACACGGGTTTGCTGGTTCTTAAAAGTGGGCAGGACGCTACGCTGGCCGGTGCTCAGGTACGGGCTGATGCGATCAAGGCCGACATTGGCGGTAATTTGAATATCGCCTCTCGTCAGGACGAGGCGAGCCAGAAGAACAAGCAAACCAGTGCGGGGGTCGGTGCAAGTATTTGCGTCCCGCCGTTCTGTTGGGGCTCGATGGTTTCGGTTTCCGGCAATATCGGCGGCAGCAAGATGAACAGCGATTACAAGGCTGTTACTGATCAGTCCGGGCTGTTTGCAGGCAGTGGTGGTTACGACATCTACGTCGGTAAAAACACCGCTCTGCAGGGGGCAGTGATTGCCAGCGAGGCCAGCGCCGATAAAAACATCCTCAGTACCGAGCGGCTGTTAGTCAGCGATATCAAGAACAAGAGTGATATCAAGAGCCAGGCCGCTAGCCTCAGTCTTTCCTACACCAGCACTAAATGGGACCAACCGGGAGCTCCTGTCACGCCGGACGATGAACGCAAGTGGGCACATACCGACACCGGCGGAGCGATACCGCTGCTGCTCAAAGAGTCTGACAGCAGTAAAACCCGCAGCGCGGTTAGCCCTGGCACTATCATCGTTCGCGATGCCGCAGGAGCCTACGACGTCGTCGGGCTCAATCGTGACACTGCTAATGCCAACCAGCATCTGGATCGTCCGGATGAAAAGGCCATGCAGGAGCGGATCGACCTGATCCAGAGCTCGGCGCAATTGGCCGGCAGCGTGATCAACACGGTCGCCAAAGCCAAGTCTGACGCGGCCAAGGCACAGGCGAAAAAAGCCAATACACCTGAACAAGTTGCCGCCGCCAACCTGGCCTTGGCCGATGCTGCCAGCTGGGGCGTGGGCGGCGATAAGCGAATCATGGCTGACATCGCTACAGGCTTGATCGCGGCGGGCTTTGGTGGTGCGGGTGCCAGCACCACCATCGGCATTGTTGCGAATACGACTGCTGCCGACACCTTCACCAAGATTGGTGACTACGCCAACCAAAGAGAGGTTGCAGCGACCAACGCCTCGGAAAGGGCGGCGTGGGCTGAGGGCGGTGCTGCACGAGTTTTACTCCACACCCTGGCAGGCGCTGCCATGGGGCTCTCGAGTGGCAGTGTGCAGAGCTCTGCGCTGGGGGCAGGCGCTTCTGCCGCCCTGATGCCTATCGTCGCGGATGCGCTGAAAAACACTGTTGATGAGCGACATAACCGAGACGCCATCTCCGCGCTGATCGCTACAGGCGTCGGCGCTGGTGTCGGCTCGGGTGCTGGACTGCCAGGGGCTGCAGTCGGAGGCACCAGTGCGGCGAAAGTCGAGATGTTCAACCGTCAGATGCACCCGGCGGAAGTCATGGCGCTGAAGCAGCAAGTCGGTGCATTGGCGGCTGAGGCCAGGATCACTACGGCCGAGGCAGAGAAACGCCTGGCCAAGGGGCTTGTGTACTACGTTGATGCAACCTGGAACAAAGTCGTCGGCGCTCACCAGGACCAGCCGGATGCACTCACTCTCAAATATCTGGGAATCGCGTTAGCGCCCTTGGGGGATAACTACAGCAAGCGTGTTGATATGGGTGACGTGCCGGTTATCGCCGGTGCTAAAAAGATTTACACACCTGAGGAAACTGTTCGTTTGCTTAAGGACTATCGCCTCAATAATTCCGACAGCTACAACAATTCTGAAATCAATGAAGAGTACCTGGTCGGCAAGTTTGATCCCGTCGTGGACCAGCAATACAATTTTTATCAGAAAAACCTTAGTTATAACTCGTCGCTTGGCGATCTCCTTGAGGGTGCAGGAACAGGTATTCCCCAAGGATTGGGCGAGGGGGCAGCGAATACGGCTCTTGGGGTCTGGGCGCTTGGCACTGGCCTTGTGACCGACTTCCCCGGTGTCAGCTCGCAAATGGCCAATGGGTTAGTCGCTTTGTTATCTGGACGTGGGCCAGAGGCTGATACCCACGACGAAGCGCAGAGTTTCCTGTATCGGCTCCAAGGCGATGAAGTCGCCAGTGCCAGATTGGCAGCCAAGAATGCTACTGAGTTTGCGTTGGCGATGATCCCTGCGGGGAGAGCTGCTGCGGTAGGCAAAGTAGGAGGGCTAGCCAAGGGGGTTGAGGGCGCAGCAGGTGCAAAAGTAACAGGTTCTGCTGATACGGGCACGATGGCGGGTGGTAATGTCGCACTTACCACGCCTAAAGCTGATGGTTTTTGGAATAAAACAACAGTTCTAGATAGGACTGTTTATCAACGATACGACCTCTTTGACCCAGAGGCCGTATCGACCTGGAGAGTACGAGGTAAAACTGTTCAAGGCTCAAACCTTGAGAGGATGGCCTCGGGTCGAGCACCAATTGGGTATGATGGGAAATCAGTTGAGTTACATCATCTCTCGCAAACTGAAGTTAATGGATTCGCTGGTACTCGTGGTTCACTTGCAGAAGTTGGTTCTGTTTTCCATAGCCAGAATAGCAGTGTTCTTCATGTCCCATCCAATGCCGCTCAAAGCTTTAGGTATACTCGTTACAAAGACTCTGCAGAATACAGAAATCCTACGACTGATTATGTTTCAGTTCCTACGGATTTGAATGCAAAAACATTGACAAAGCAGGCTAAAGAGTTTAATTCTTATCAGTCGGATTATTGGAAGTTGCGGGCTCGGAGCGGGGAGTAATTAGGCGTGGATTATTCGAGAATAATTAATCTTATTAAAGAGTCGGATTTCGTTGAGTTTGCTGATTATGGTGACGGGATTGCTGATGAGTGGGTGTATAAAGCTGAAGCTCGCCTTGGGTTGAAGTTGCCTGATAGCTATAAATGGTGGCTGAAGTGTTATTCTGGCGGGGAAATATCTGGGGAGGAGATTTATAGTATCTACGAAATGGATTTTGACAGTGTAAGGGGTGGTGATATCGTTTATATGTCAATCGTTAACGGTCGAAATGGGTTGTGTGGGAAGGAGAGGCTATTTATCTGTGAACCGCCGGGTGCAGGGGAATCATTTTATTTTGCCACGGACGATGGTCTTAATGATGGGGAATATCCTGTTTATAGGCTTGATCTTTCTGATCAAACTTCTAGTTTGTATGCGAAAAACTTTATCGATTTCTTAGAAAAAAGAATAACGTCTTTTAGTTGAATAATGATTCTGCGTTTAAAAATGGTTGAGGAAGGCTAGGTGCAAAAGTAACAGGTGGTGCAGTAGGGTAAAAATCGGTAAAAATCGGGGTCAGACCACATTTTTAGAGGGAATCGGGGTCAGACCACATTTTTATAAAGTCCCTAAATAAGCAGAGAGATTTTCTTGGTGGCTGGCGCGTGTAATTACTTTAGTGATCGATGTTCTTTAATAATAAAATTTATTTTTTGAAATTATTATTTTTTTCATGGTTTTTATATGCGGCTAAGCTTAAATCT
>NZ_UTBG01000137.1 GCF_900580675.1 Pseudomonas viridiflava | reverse complement strand
ACGACGAAATCCAGACCGGATTCGGACGCTGCGGCAAGTGGTTCGCGGTTCAGTACGACGATGTGGTGCCGGACATCATGATCCTGTCCAAAGGTCTGACCGGCGGCTACACCTCCTTCGCCTGTGCCGTTTACAGCCAGGCTCTGACCAACCGTTTTCCGCTCGATGAAATCGAACAGGACAACCGCACCACCGGCGGCCATCCCCTGGCCTGCTCTGCGGCACTGGCCGCCATTGATTACATCCAGCAGCACAATCTAGTCGAGCTGTCGCGGATCAACGGCGGCCTGTTGCGTAACGGTCTGCAACGGCTGGCTTCGCG
>NZ_UTBG01000135.1 GCF_900580675.1 Pseudomonas viridiflava | reverse complement strand
GCTGTCGATGGCCGAGAGGGTCTTCTCGCCATCCGGTACGGCGATCTTGATCACGGTGAAACCGTGCTCCTTGCCGGCTTTTTCGGCGAAGGCCCATTCGGTCTGGAACCAGGGTTCCTCGGCCTGTTTGACCAGGAAACCGATCTTCACTTCTTCGGCAGACACAACGCCGCTGAAGGCTGCGGCGAGCGCCAGGGCGCCCAGGGTTTTCTTAAGCATGAACCACCTCTTGTTGGATTTAGTCGTGGTACATCACAGACCGCCCGCCATCGATCATCAGGCAGGTGGCATTGATAAAGGGCGCCTCATCGGTCGCCAGAAACAGCGCACTCATCGCCACTTCGATCGGCTGGCCGATACGCTTGGGCGGGTGCAGGTCGAACGCGCGCTGGCGCTCGGCGTGGGGGTCGGGGAAACCGTTCCAGTAGTCGACGTTGAGCTGGGTTTCGATGTAGCCCGGCGCGATGGCATTCACGCGGATGCCCTTGGGCGCATATTCGATGCCGAGGGCGCGGGTCAGGCCGAGCAAACCGTGTTTGGCGACGGGATAGGGAAAGCAGCCGGGGATAATGTGGCTGGAGTGGGTGGAGGCGATATTGATGATGTTGCCGATACCCTGCTCGATCATGTGCGGCAGTACCGTGCGGCAACCGAACCAGGCACCGTCGAGGTCGATGGCAAAGCAGCGGCGCCAGTCTTCGTCGGTCATTTCCAGCGGATCGCGGAACACATTGACCCCGGCGCAATTGACCAGCACGTCCACGCGGCCAAAGCGCTCGATGGCCACATTGACCAGCGCCTGCCATTGCTCTTTGGAGGTGATGTCGACCGGTTGCGCGACAATTTCGGCGCCGTGCTCGCGCCAATGGGCGGCGACTTTTTCGACCTTGTCAGCCTGGATGTCCGCAATCACCAGCCGCGCCTGCTGGGCCTGGAAACAGGCGACGATCGCTTCACCGATGCCTTGGGCGGCGCCGGTGATGATCACCACTTTGTTTTTCAGCCGTTCGCCATAGGTAGGCTCGGGCACAGCGGGTAACGACAACGGTTGGGGCTGCATCGCTTCACCTGTTTTATTTTTGGTAGTGAGTGCTGATGCTGCCGACTATAAACCCATCGCCTGAAATATCTCAATATATAAATTTGCATCCCACATAGTGAACATAGATCAAAAAATTGTGGGAGCGGGCTTGCTCGCGAATGCGATGTATCAGTCAACTCATGTGTGGCTGACCCACCGCATTCGCGAGCAAGCCCGCTCCCACATTTTGATCTTCAGTGTTTACCGATGGGGGACTAGCCGAGCGCAAAGTCGCGCAGCGCATCGCCTTCCATGCGGTAGCGCACCCATTCTTCCTGCGGTTGCGCGCCGATGGACTTGTAGAAGGCAATCGCCGGCTCGTTCCAGTCCAGCACGCTCCACTCGAAGCGCCCGCAGCCGTTGTCGCAGGCAATCCTGGCGAGATGGCGCAAGAGTTTCTTGCCCGCCCCGCCGCCGCGTTGCTCGGGGTTGATGTACAGGTCTTCGAGGTACAGGCAGTTGCTGCCCAACCAAGTGGAATAGCTGAAAAAGAACACCGCAAAGCCGATCGGCAAGCCGTCGCGCGAGCAGATCAGGCCATGGGCTGTGGCGCCCTCACTGAACAGGCTACGCTCGATGTCCACCACACTGGCGATCACTTCATGCCGGGCTTTCTCGTACTCGGCCAGCTCGGTGATGAAGGTCAGGATCTGCGCAGCATCGCTGGGCACGGCGGGGCGAATCTCGATGGACATGGGCGAGCCTTGGGCAATTTCAAAGCCCACATACTAAGGCGGTTTGATGACGGATTGCAGCGCAATTTCGTGCTAGCACGCACACAAAATCTTACAGGTGCCTTGATACCGTTCGTCGGCATCAAGGCACGAACGCGCGAGCCGGGCTGACCAATAAAGGGTAAGGACATTAATCATATGGAGACACCCCCATGAAGAATTCCAAGTTTGCCGCCCTCGCCCTCACCGGCCTGTTGTCTGCTGCGTCGCTGAACGCTTTTGCTGCCAGCTCGACCACCGGGCCTACCGACCCAACACCTAACGCCACCACCGAATCCCAGAAATCCATGGGCACCGGCATGGACACCAACGGCGGCGCCGTCATCGAGCCAGGCGCCGACCCGCGCACCCAGGGCAATGACACCCAACGCCAGGCACCGGCTGCCGTCGGCAATGGCAAGATGGGCCCGGCCATCAACCAGCCGAACATCAACAAGGGCGATGATTCCAACGTCCCTGGCGCACCAAAACAGCCTGCGCCTTGATGCAGTGACAGCAACACCTACACCCGATCATTTCCCAGTGAAGAGGTACGCATGAACGTCGATCGAAACCTTGAGAAAGAAGTCCTCACCCGCCTGCTGCACGCTCACCCAAACGGCCTGGGCAAGGAGGTGCTGGATAACTACCGCGGTGAAAAGGAGGTCGCCAGTGTCTTGGCGTTTCTTCAGGACCGTGGGCTTATCAAGGATGGGCATGTGACCACCGACGACGCCGGTGAATATTCGTTGAACTTGCCGATCAAGCTGACCGCGTCCGGTGTGGATGAGGCGCGCAAGCTGGAAGGTGAAACCAACCAGTAATCCACTGCTTGCTGCAAAAAAAGAGGGAGCCGGGTTTGCCTGGCTCCCTCTTTTTTTTGCGCGGGGTTATTCAGCGAGTAACGCGTCGACTTCGGCAGTGCCCGGCGAAGTGGCCGGCCCCCAACGCGTCACCGCCAGGGCGGCCGCCGCATTGGCTCGGCGCGCGGCATCGGCCGGTTTCAGACCGTTGGCCAAGCCGGCGATAAACACCCCCGCATGCGCATCCCCCGCGCCGTTGCTGTCCACCGCCTGCACCTTGAAGCCGGGCACATGCTCGACCTCATTTGTGCGCCCCACCCAGCAGCCATTCGGCCCATCGCGCACTACCAGCAGCGTTCGCGCGGGCAAGTGCCGATTGAGTTCGGTCAAGGCCGTGGCGATATCCTGCGCTCCGGTGAATGCCAGGGCTTCGGGACCATTGCTGGTCCAGATGTCGATACGCGGCAGCAGCGCAACCATCAGCGACGAATCCGGCGCCTTGACCAGCGGGCCCGGGTCGAACACCACGGTCATCTCGCGAGGCAGCGCCAGCAGCCAGTCGAGCAATGCCTGCGCCTTGCCCTCCAGTAACAGGCTGTAGCCGCTGACGTACACGTAATCATCCGCGCGCGGTGCTACACGCCCCAAATCGTCGGCACTCAACTCGCCTTCGGCACCGATATGCGAGATGAAGGTGCGCTCGGTGGTGGCTTCGGTCAGTGAAACGCACAAGCCCGTGTCTTTACCCGCGCTGGGAGCCTGGGCCATTTCAACGCCCTCGGCCTGCATCGCCGCACGCGCCAGGTCGCCAAAGCGCCCGTCGCCGTGCCGGCCGAGGTAAACCACCGGCAAGCCATTGCGCCGCGCGGCAGCCATGACGTTGAAGCCGCCGCCGGCTTCGAAGCTGGCGGATTGCGCCAGCACGTCGCCGCCCGTCGCGGGCAATGTATCGAGGGCCATGACCAGGTCGACGATGACCTGGCCGGTGTGCAGCAATCTAGACATTGGGGCTCTCTACTAAAGCCGGACGACGGTCAGCCGCGCCGCCCAGTACCGCGTAAATACCGCCCGCCACCAGGAAGGTGACGATCCAGCCCAGGCCGTTATGGCCTAGCCAGGAGTCGGACAAAGGTCCGGCGAACCAGATGTTTTCGGCGGTGGTGCCGATGGTGGTAAAGCTGAAACCCAGCACGATCGCCACGGCCCAGGCGCCGAATGCACGCCATTCCACGCCGCCGCGGTACCAGTAGGCGCTGCTGGGGCTCACGTCCAACAGGTCCTTGGGGCTGTAGTAATGGCGATGAATCAGGTCGACCACGAAAATCCCGACCCACGCGGTGATCGGCACCGCGAGCAACGAGATAAAGGTGATGAACGGGCCGTAGAAACTGTCGGCGATCAACATGAAGTAAATCGAACCGGCGAAGATCGCCACGATATCCACGATTACCGCGTGCACGCGCTTGACCTTCAAGCCGAGGGTCAAGGTGGTGAGACCGGCCGAGTACACCGACAGGTTGTTGGAGAGCAGCAAGCCGCCAAAGGCGGTGATCAGGTACGGCACCGCCATCCAGGTCGGCAGCATGTCGCGGATCGCGATGATCGGGTCAGTCGCCGAGGCCAGGTCGTTATTGCCCACCGAGAGCAAGCCGCCGAGGGTGATCAGCAGCACCAGCGGGATGCCGGCACCGAACGCCGCGGATGCCACCAGGCGCACGGCCTTGACGCTGCGGTGCTGGTAGCGCGACATGTCGGCACCGGCGTTGGCCCAGCCGATACCCGTGCCGGCGGCCATGGTGCCGACGCCGATGATCATCGCGCTCAGCGGTGCCGGCGTGGCGTTGAAGACTGCGCTCCAGTCGATGGTGGCGCAGAGGAAGCCGCCGACCAGGATATTCAAGGCGCCGAACACGTAGGTCGCCCACTTCTGGATCACCAGCAAGGTGGCGTGGCCCAGGCCGGAAACGGACAGGGTCAGCAGCACGAAGATGGCGATGAAGATCAGGGTCAGCACCGGGGCGCTTTTCGCCTCGACCGGCGAGCCGAACAGGATCGAGCACAACGACAGCAATACAAACGCCGCGGTGGTGGTGTTGACGGTTTCCCAGCCCAGGCGCGACATCAGCGACACCAGGGTCGGGCCGATATTGCCGCGCACGCCGAAGATTGCGCGGGACAGGGTCAGGCTCGGTGCGCGGCCACGGCGGCCGGCAATCGAGATGATGCCCACCACCGCAAAGGAGCCGGCGGCGCCGAGGATCGCCACGATGATCGCCTGCCAGATCGCCAGCCCGCGAAACGCCACCAGGGTCGCACCCAGCGGCAAGCCGAGAATGCTGATATTGGCCGCGAACCACACCCAGAACAGTTGCAGGGGATGGCCGTTGCATTCGCCTTCAGGGACCGGTTCGATACCGCGTGTTTCCAGTTGCCCGGCGCCTTGGCCGGAAGAAGTGCTGCTCATGAGGGGTGCTCCTGATGCCTGTATTGTTGTGGTTGTGGCAGGTGTGCAAAGTGAACCTTTACTCGGTCTCCATGACTCGATGCGATCAACTGTGGGAGCGGGCTTGCTCGCGAAAGCGGTGTGTCAGTCAGCACATCGGTTTCTGATACACCGCATTCGCGAGCAAGCCCGCTTCCACATTTTTTGGTCTGCGGCGTTACCGCAATGCGAGCAGCCCTTGGACAAGCGGCTGCAGATCCAGGCCATTGACGGCTTTGACCTGCTCGATCATCGCCTCAGGCCAGCACTGCATGCCCAGGCACGCGCCGAGCATGGCGCCGAGGATCGCGGCGATGGTGTCGGTGTCGCCGCCAAGGCTGGCGGCCAGGCACAAGGCTTCGAAGGCATCCAACTCGCCCACCGCCACTTGCTGTGCAAGGGCAAACGAGACCACCACCGACTCCTGGGACGCGACGGAGGTGCCGATCAATTCATAGAGCAAGTCGGCAAACAGGGCTTTGTCGCCGCTGCCGACGCTCAGGGTCCGCGCCCAACTGATGCGCGTGGAAATGCGCCCACCGGCAATCCAGTGGCCATGGGTTTCCGCCTGTTGGGCGATCTGTGTACCGATGTTCAAGGCTTCGCCCAGATCCACGCCGTTGATGCCGGCCGACACCACGGCCGCCACGGCCGCCGCGCTGGAAATGCCCAACGTGGTGTTATGGGTGACCTGGCAGGCCTGGATCACCGCCTGGATAAACTGCGCCGGGTCGCGGACATCGGCGGCGATACCCACCGGCGTGATGCGCATCGCAGCGCCGTTGGTGGTGCCGTAGCGCCCGGACTCTTCCGGGGTATGGCCGGCGAGGATCATGTCGATCGCGCGCTTGGTCGATGGGCCGAGCAAATCCTGGGAGCCCTTGGCGCGCATCACCGCTTCCCAGTCGATCAGGCGCTGGGCGAGTACGGTGGGCTCGATCTTGCCCTGGCCTTCGACCAGCAACTCGCCGACCAGGATCGCCTGTTCGGTGTCATCGGTGATGGAACCGGCCGGCATGTTCGGCGCGATAGGCTGGTCGGCATGGGCGTCTTCCAGAGCCGTGATGGCACCAAAGCGCGCCCTCACCTGCTCACGGCTCAAGGACTGGGTGGGCATGCCCAGGGCATCGCCCAAGGCCAAGCCGTAGAAAGCGCCGAGCGCGCGGGTAATCGGGGTCATTTCGGCGTTCCAAACTGGAGGTGCAGGCGAAAGTGCAGAGGGTCGAGCAAGCTTTCGACGTACTCCATGAAGCGCTCGCGGCGGTCGTAGGTGGTGCGCGAGGCCTTGAGAAACACGCTGCCGGCGGGGCGGCCGAGCAGCTCGGCGTCTTCATCGCTGAGCGGTTCGGCGCCGATCCACTGGTCACCTTCAGCGCCTACGTAGCCGTAGGCCGCCAGGGTGATGGTCAGCGAATTGTCGATCAGGCCAACGCGGGGCAGGCTTTCCAGCCCGCCGGAGGCTGGCATCAGCGAGCGCTCCAGGGACACGGCGGTGCCATCGGTGGTGCGTCGGCGGCGGTCGAGGGCGATGAACTGGTCCGTGCCGAAGCGGCTGAACAGGTCCGGGCGGGTCACGGCTTCCAGGCGCAGGATGTCAGTGGTCACCAGCGCGCCGGTGTCCGCCAGGGCCTGGGCCCAGCCGCTGTTTTGGTCAAGCACCATGCCGTCAAATGTGACGATGGAGCCGACGCCGCTCTGGGTGGCGATGTAGTTGCGGCGTTTAAGCTCGGCGAGGGCTTCGCGCAGGGTGCCTCGGCTGACCGCAAACTCTTCGGCCAACTGATGCTCGCCCGGCAGCAGGAAACCGTCGGCCATCACTCCACCCTCGATACGGCGGATTAGCTCGTCGACGACGCGTTTTTTCTTATCAAATCGGACATGTCTAATCATGTACAAAGTGATAACCGAAAGCGCCCAAGCACAGCAAGCGAATTATTTCAGTGAGATGAAAAAATCGGCCTCAGGGCTCCAGGCCAATGCGGAAAAATTCCCCGCCGCTCCATACGCCCAGCCAGTTCTGACCGTTGATCGGACGGCTGACCGCCAACTCGACCAATTGGTAGAACACGTTGCGGTGCACCAGGGCTTCGAGGTTGGTGCGCACCCGTAGATAGGGTGAAGGCTCCTGGGTAACCGGGTCGATCACTACCCGCAACGGTTGTTCGAGGCCGGCCTCGATCTGATCATCGACATTGGTGGTAAAGCGCAGCACCTGGCTGTCGCCCTGCCCCTCCACGTCCAGGGTTACGGCAACAAATGGCGCGTCATCGACGCTGATGCCAACTTTTTCCACGGGAGTGATCAGGAAGTAATCATCGCCATCGCGGCGGATGATGTTGGAAAACAGCTTGACCATCGGCTTACGCCCGATCGGCGTGCCCTGATAGAACCAGGTGCCGTCGCGGGCGATGCGCATGTCAATATTGCCGCAAAAATCCGGGTTCCACAGATGCACCGGCGCCGGCCCATTGCCCTTGGGCAGTTGCGCCAACAGATCGTTGGCCTTGGCGGTATCGGTCATGGAGATCTCCTGTTTTTACTGATTGCTCATGCCCAGCAGGCCTCGTGCATATTGCGCCAGAGGGCGGGCAATCAGATCCTGGGGCCTATTGTCGTGGAACGTCAGTAAACCGCCACGACTGCGAATACGTGCAGTATCAATCAAATACTGGGTGCTGGTCTCGATCAACATGATCTGAATCACGCCGGTGTCCAGGCCAACGCGATCAAGCGCCTCCTGGTCGGCCCACTCATCGGCATTGCCGATGCGGTCATCCGCTGCCGCAAAACGGCAGTACAACAGGTAATGCGCACCGGCTGCGCGGGCTTCGGACATGGCCTGTTCCAGGCCTTCCGGCTGACGGGCGCGACGCACCATGGGGAAATATTCGACGAACCCGTTAAAGGCTTCTTCAGCCACCACATTCGGTCGCGGGTACGCGCTGCCGGGTGGCACAAAGGCGCCCTGGGCGATGAATACAAAGGAGTCCGGCTGTATGCGCACCGAGGCGGTACGGCGGGTATCGCTGTGATCGAGCAACCCGGCGTCGCTCATCTGATAGCGGGTGCCTTCGGCCATATCGCTGACGGTCATGCAACCACTCAGCGTCAATGACGCCAGCAACAAAACCAGACTACGCATCCTAATCCTCCAGAAGCCGGTGACGGAAAACCGGCGAATGGACAGGTAATGCAGAATCCGCGCCATTCAAGACAATGCATAACCAAATGTGGGAGCGGGCTTGCTCGCGAAGGCGGTGTACCTGTGCCAGATTTATCGCCTGACACTCCGCATTCGCGAGCAAGCCCGCTCCCACAGGGTTCTGCGCCAGCTTGGGGCTAACCGCCGATGATCTTCATGACTGTCGCGCCGCCGGAGAAGGCCACTTCCTGTATATCCCCCAGGGCTTTCATCAACAAACCCTGCAATGCCGGCAGCGCCTGGTGACGCGGCTGGTCGAGCAGGTCGCCGACGTAATGGCGGTTGCTCGACGACAGGCAGCCATGCAGCCAGCCGGTGGACGACAGCCGCAGCCGCGAGCAGGTACGGCAAAACGGCACGCTTTCATTGGCGATTACGCCAAAAAAGCCTTTGCCCGGTACTTCGTAACGCACCGCCGTGGCATCCACCGGGGCGTTGGCTTGCAGGTATTCGTGGTGTTCGCCGATCAGGCTGAGCAGCTGCTGCAGGCTGACGAATTGTTGCAGGAACGCGTTGGAATCCTTGGCCAGATGGCCCATGCGCATCAATTCAATAAAGCGCAATTCATAACCGCGCTCCAGGCAGTAATCGAGCAGCGGCATGACCTGGTCCAGGTTCTGGCCGCGCAACGGCACCATATTGACCTTGATCTTGATCCCGGCCGCGCGCGCCTGGTCCATGCCATCAAGCACGGTGGCCAGGTCGCCACCGCGCGCGATGCTGCGAAAGGCGTCGGCGTCCAGGGTGTCGAGGGAGACATTGATACGTTTGATGCCGGCATCCACCAGCAGCGGCAGTTTGCGCGCGAGCAACTGGCCATTGGTGGTCAGGCTGATATCACTGAGGCCCATCCCGCCCACTGCGCCCATGAAGGCTTCCAGTTTGGGGCTGACCAACGGTTCGCCGCCGGTGATGCGCAAGCGCTCGATACCCGCCGCTTCAATCAGATAGGCCACGCCACGGGCCATGGCCTCGGCCGAGAGCTCGTCCTGGGCAGCCACCAGCCGCTTGCCGTTCGGCACGCAGTAGGTACACGCGTAATTGCAGGCTGAGGTCAGGCTGATCCGCAAATTGCGAAAACGCCTGCCTTGACGATCAACGATCATGGATCACTCCGGCAGAGGATGATTCGGGCACACTAAAAGCTGACTGATAAATCAGCTTTTAGCAAGATCCTTGCCTGAGTATATTCCTGGGGTACTGCGCCTGGTTGCAAATTATCAGCTGGCAGGCGTTTGGACGGGGGTCTGCGGCAGCTCGCTACTGTGCTTGCGCTTGTTGCCCATGCGCACGCCGATGTCCATCAGGAACTGGAAGAAGCCTTCCTGATCTTCCAGCACATTGCTCCAGAACGGCGAGTGGTACAGCGCCACGGCGCCATGCACCAGGGCCCAGGCCGCGCAGTAGTGGAAATACGGCGGTACGTCTTCAAGCTTGCCTTCGCTGATGCGGCCTTTGATCAAGAGGGTCAGGCGTTCGAAATTCGAGGCGCGGATCTTGTGCAGCTCCTCAACCATTTCCGGCACCTGATGGCCCTTGACCACTTTTTCTTCAAGGCGGTCAAACAGGCGGTAGCGCTGCGGGTCACGCATGCGGAACTCGAAGTAGGCGCGGGACAGCGCCTCCTTGTCCTTGTCGACATCGGCCGAGTGCAACAGCTCGTTCAGGTCGCGCTCGTAGTCAAGCATGAGGCGCAGGTAGATCTCGGCCTTGGACTTGAAGTGTTTGTAGATCGTGCCTTTGCCGATACCCACGGCATCCGCAATCATCTCTACGGTGACGCTGTCTTCACCCTGTTCGAGGAACAACTTGAGTGCAGTGTCGAGAATTTCCTGCTCACGGCGGCGAAACTCACGGACCTTACGGGGTTCTTTGTGCATGAGGAAGAGGTCTGCAAAGGTCGGAAAAAGGAGGGTTGCGCAGGGCCACGTATACGTGGCGATACGATTTACCCGATGCGAGGGATTATCCCGACTGAACGGTCGTTGGGCAACGTCTATGTGAACCCGCAACGTACTTTACTTTCAGCCCGCCAACGTTTGGATGGTTATCAGTCAGAAATAATACGCAACAACTACAGCTGTGCACCGCCTCAATGAGAACTCAAGCGAAGCGCGCGTATTCCAAATCTGTTTAAAAAACGATCAGATGCGACTGGACTGAATGGGATACTGATCAATACTTCAGTAGTCGACGCGGCATCTCCCCCAAGTGACGCGTTGGCCTGGGCACCGACGGACTGTGTGCCCTTGTTTTACTCCTAATGGTCTTAACCCGGATTCACCCCCCCAGAACCCGGGTTTTTTTTGCCCGCGATTTGAGCGCGTCAGCCAGCGACGTGGGCCAGCGGGAACAGGCGCTTGAAGTTCGCGGTAGTCTGCTCGGCGAAACGCTCGTAGGACTCACCGCGCAGCATCGCCAGATAATCCGCCACATCACGCACATATTCCGGCAGGTTCGGTTTGCCGCGATGCGGGATGGGCGCCAGGTACGGCGAGTCGGTTTCCACCAGCAGGCGGTCGGCCGGCACCTGGCGCGCCACATCGCGCAGGGCGTCGGCATTGCGGAAGGTGACGATGCCCGACAGCGAGATGTAGTAGCCAAGGTCGAGGGCGGCCTTGGCCATGTCCCAATCCTCGGTGAAGCAATGCAGCACGCCGGCCTGTGGCAGCGCGGCTTCGCGCAGCAACGCCAGGGTATCGGCGCGGGCGCCGCGGGTGTGGATGATCACCGGTTTGCCGGTGTGCCGGGCGGCTTGCAGGTGCAGGCGAAAGGAGGCCTGCTGCAGTTCAGCGGCTTCCGGCTCGTAGTGGTAGTCCAGACCGGTTTCGCCGATGGCCACTACCCGCGGGTGGTTGAGCTCGCCTAGCAGCCAGTCGAGGGCCGGGGCTTCGCCGGGCTTGAGGTCCAGCGGGTGAATACCCACCGAGCAATCCACATCCGCGTAACGCTCGGCCAGGGCTTTGACGTCGGTGGCATTTTCGGCGCTGACGCCAATGCACAGGAAGTGCCCTACCCCGCGCTGGCGGGCCGCTTCAAGGGCGGCGTCGAGGGAGCCGCCGTGCTGGGCGAGGTCAAGGCGATCGAGGTGGCAATGGGAATCTACGAGCATAGGGATCTACAACTTGGGTAACGGAAAATGTCTGGCCAACGATACACCCGCTGGCCACTGAAATTAACGCCGGCCGAGCAGGCCAACCCATTGCACCAGCAGCGCTTCGAGCAACAGCACGCGGTTAAGGTTGGCCTTGCCGAGCACCTTCTGGCGTTGGGCGAGGATCCAGTCCTGGATATTCAGCACCTTGTCCTGCGCACTTTTTTGCGCGAGGTACTGCACTACTTTGCGCATGTCCGGCAGGCCCAGGCCGTTTTCATCCTGCGTGAGCTGGTAGCGCAGGATCAGGCTCGACCAGTCGCAGAACCAGTCGAACAGCAACAGCAGCGGAATGTCCTTCCAGGCGCTTTCCGCCAACTGCGTGGCGGACAGCTCTTGCTTGAGCAGCTTCTTCACACCCTCCACCACCAGCGCGCGTTGCTCACGCACGCCCTGGGCTTGCAGCTTAACGGCTGCCAGCGGTGAGCCGGCGGCGAGGGTCAGCAACTCGACACGCTCATCCGACGAGCAATCCGGCAACGCTTGCGCCAGCCATTGCAGGCTCATGGCCTCGCTCGGCAACGGGCAGGCTTGCTGCACGCAGCGGCTGCGAATGGTCGGCAGCAAGCGGCTGGACTGGTGGCTCACCAGCAACAGCACGGTATCGCCGGACGGTTCCTCGAGGCTTTTGAGCAAGGCGTTGGCGGCGTTGATGTTCATCGCTTCCACCGGCTCGATCAGCACCACTTTGCGCCCGCCCATCTGCGCGGTTTGCACCACAAAGCTGACGAGGTCACGCACCTGGTCGACCTTGATTGCCTTGTCGGCCTCCTCGGGTTCGAGCAGGTAGTTGTCCGGATGGCTGCCGGCCTTGAGCAGCAGGCAGGACTTGCACTCGCCGCAGGCTTCCAGCTTCACCGGGCGCTGGCACAGCAGGCTGGCCATCAGGCGCTCGGCCAACGCACGCTTGCCGATACCGATGGGACCATGCAACAGGTAGGCATGCGCATGCTGGGGCCGCCCGGCCAATTGCTGCCAGAGACTGTCCTGCCACGGGTAGGCTTCAGCCACGGGCGCGCTCCAGCAGGTCTGGCAGCAAGGCATCAATGGCGTGCTGCACCTGGGCCAGCGGCTGGGCGGCGTCCAACAGGTGGTAGCGCGCAGGTTCGGCTTTGGCCAGCGTGAGGAACGCGGCGCGCACGGCGTCGAAAAATACCCGGCCTTCCAACTCAAAGCGGTCCAGACGGCCACGCGCGCTGGCGCGGGCCATGCCGACTTCCACCGGCAGGTCGAACAGTAGGGTCAGGTCCGGGCGCAACTCGCCCTGCACGAAGGTTTCCAACGTGGCGATACGCTCCAGGCACAGGCCCCGGCCGCCGCCCTGGTAGGC
>NZ_UTBG01000163.1 GCF_900580675.1 Pseudomonas viridiflava | reverse complement strand
GCCCGAGGCCGTTGTTGGCGACAAAGTCGCGGGCTTTGAAACCATCTACGGCAGCCAGCGCGGACGTACTGATCAAGCATGCAATGGCCAGGGCCAGGGGGCGAAAAACAGGGCGCATTATCCAAGATTCCCTTTGAGGCTGGGCACAGTGCCGCGTGCGATGGCGGCGAGTGCGAAGAAAATGCCGGCCATCAGGATGATCGCGGCGCCGGACGGAATAGGCAGGTCGAAGATGATTGGCAGCAGGATGCCGCACAGGGTGCTGACGGTGGCGATCACCACTGAAACCCAGAAGAAGCCCTTGAGTGACTGGCTCAGCAGGCGTGCCGCCGCAGCCGGAATCACCAGCAGCGCGCCGACCAGAATCGCGCCGATCACCTTGACCGCCGCCACGGTGATCAGCGTCACCAGGATCACGAACAGATAATCCAGGGTCTTCACTGCCACCCCGCGCACCGCCGCCAGTTGCGGGTTGAAGCTGGCGAGCATGATGCGGTTGTACAGCGGCAGCGCCAGGGCCATCACCAGCGAACCGACGATCGCCAATACCAGCAGGTCATTGCCGTTGACCGTCAGCACCGAGCCGAACAGCACGTTTTCGAGGATATGCACGTTGATCTTGCCCGCCAAAATCAGCAGCAGGCTCGCGCCCAGTGCCAGCGACACCGACAGGAACACGCCGATCAAGGTGTCCGGCGCCAGGCCCGTGCGGTTGCGCAGGTAGTTGAGCAGAATGCCGAACAACAGGCAGTAACCGAACAGGCTGCCATAGGGGCCGGTGTAGGGTTCACCGAGCAGAATGCCAACGGCTACGCCGGTCAGCGCCGCATGCCCGACCGCTTCGGAGAAAAACGCAAAGCGCTTGACCACCACCAATGTGCCCAGGCCGCCCAGCACCGGGCCGATCAGCAAACCGGCGAGCAGGGCATTGACACAAAACCATAAGCCAGCGCTTCCGGCAGGTAACCGGAAGAGGCCCAGCCCTGGACCATCAGGCGAAACGCTTCATAACTCATTGCGCCGGGCTCCGAGGGTGGGTGGAAAACAGGGTGAGCAGGCGGTCCGGGGTCAGCGCCTCTCTGGGCGTGGCGTCAAACAGCACACGGCGGTTCAGCCCCGTCACCCGGTCGGCCAGGCGGCCCACGGCTTCCAGATCATGTTCGATCCACAGTACGGTGATGCCGGTCAGGCGCCAGTCATTCAGCAAGCGTTCGAATACCTGGATACCGGCCTCATCGAGGGCCGACATCGGCTCATCCAGCACCAGCAGGCGCGGCGCGGGGATCAGGCCCTGGGCCAGAAGGACGCGCTGGCGTTCACCGCCGGACAGTGCACCCATGCGCCGCTTGCGTTTATCCTGCATGCCGACCCGTTCCAGGGCCTCGCCGATCGCTGCGGCGTAATGTTTGGACAGGCCGAGAAACGCCGGGCGGCGTTGGCACATGGCAGCCATGAAGTCGTCGACGGTCATCGGCAAGCCACGGTCGAACTCCAGCGCCTGGGGGACATAGCCGATGGTGCCGGGGGCCGTCGGCCATTGCAGGCTCAGCCGACCCTGGTGTGGCGTTTGCCCCAGCAGGGTCTTGATCAGCGAGCTTTTGCCGCCACCGTTCGGGCCGACCAGCGCATGGATGCTGCCCGGCTGTACCTGAAAGCTCACGCCGTCGAGGATCACGGTGCGGCCGAGGGTCAGCGAGACGTTGTCAAAATTGATCGTCGGGCCAATGCTGGCGACCTGCAGTTGTTCCGCCGCCGTCATGCCCCCGACTCCTGAATGGCCCGCACCACGGTGTTGAGGTTGCCGGTCATTTCCACTTCGTACTTCTCGGCGCTGTATTCGCCGTAGGAAATGTGCGACAGCGGGTACAGCTTGACCCCGGATTCACGCTGGATGGTGTCGACGTAGGAGGAAGGGAAGTCCATCTCAGAGAAGATCACCTTCACGTCCAGCGCCCGCAGCTCATCAATGGTTTTTTTCAGTTGGCTGGGGCTTGGCTCGATACCGTGGGCCGGTTCGACCACGGCGGTGACTTCCAGACCGAACTCGCGCAGCAGATAGTCGTAGGCCGCGTGCACCGTGGCCACACGCAGGTCCAGGTTGGGTGCGCTGGTCAGCTTGGCCAGGGCGTCGGCGCGCATCTGGCGCAGACGCTTGCCGTAGGCGCGGGCGTTCTGGGTGTAGGCCTTGGCGTTGTCCGGGTCGAGTTTGCCCAGCTCGCGGGCGATGTTGTTGACCTGGGCAATCGAGGCGCTGATCGACAGGAAGGTATGCGGGTTGACCACCTTGCCCGCACCGCGCGCGGCGTTGCCGGTGGCGGCCAGCAACGGCACGTTGGCGTTGGCTTCGATCACCGGGATGTCCGGACGCTCGCTGGTGGCGATCATGCGGTCGGCGAAATCGTCATGGCCGACGCCATTGAGCACGATCACGTCGAGGGTGCCGATGCGCTTGATGTCTTCGGCACGCGGCTCGTAGGCGTGAGGATTGAAGCCGGCCGGAATCAGCGGCACGACTTCGGCCTTGTCGCCGACGATATTCGCCACGTAGCTGTAATAAGGGTGCAGGGTGATACCGATGCGCAGGCGTTTAGCGGCCTCGGCATGGGCCAGGGGAGCCAGCATCAGGCTGAACAGACCAACCAGCAACAGGCGCAACAGGGGAGATGAAATAGACATGGGCAATCGGTCTTCTCGTTCAGTGACGGTGCTGGCGGGTAACGCCGGCATCGAATTGCACGACCACCTGCTGCCAGCCGGCTGCGATCAGCGCCTGGTCAGTGAGGTCGGAGGGGGCGGCCAGGTTGGCTTGGCGATTGAGCCAGATATCCGGTTCGGCGCCGTGCACGCGCATCAGCAGCGAGCCACTGGTGCCGGGCGCTTGGCTCAAGCCCAGGTAGGCCGAAGGGGCCAGCAGTTGCCAGCGATGGTCGCCGCGGCTGACCGAGCTGGCGTCCTGGGCGAAGGGCGCAAAACCCTCTTCGGCCAGTTGCTCGGGCGTGGGCAGGGCGTTTTGCTCGGCCTGCAGCAGCTGGATTTCATCCAGGGTCACGCGCAAGTCGGCATAGATGCCTTGCTCGGCGGCGCTGAGGTCGCGGCGGGCGTCCAGCTGGTGGCTGGGCACGGCGGCCACCTCCTGGGTTTCACCGTGCAACGCCACCACTGTGCCGGCCACCGCGAGGATGATCAGGCACAGCAGCAGGACGTAGAGGGTTTCATGGCCGGCACCGGCCGGGCGTACAACCTGTGTCGTGCTCATTGAGGCTGGATATCCGCTTGGTCGATTTCAACGACATGGCCCGGGCCTGCGTCAAACAGCACATAGAACTCGGCCGAAGGCTTCTTGAACGTCAGGGTCGAATCCTGGCCCAGCTTGCCGGGCACCAGGATGGTTTCGTCGTAGCCGATCACATCCAGCGTCACGCCGGGAGCGCCGCTGCCATCGGAAAAACCGCCGGTGCACTGGATTTGCTCGCCGGGGATTTCCTTGCACTCGCACATTGGGTTGTGAGCCAGGGCCGCGGTACTGAAGCCGGCGCCAAGCAACAGCGCGATGCAGACACGGGACAGACGCGTCAAAGTCATGGTTTAACTCCTTGCTTGTTCAGCCAGGCAATAGTGGCAGGCGAGGCCTGGCTCAGCGGGATGGAACCCTGGTGCATGGTGCCGTCCCAGCCTTCCATGGTGACCCACAGTTCGGCGTCGACAGGCGTACGCTCCGGCACGGGCAGGGCGGCGCCCATGCGGTACGGCGTGCCAAAGAAAATCACCCCGGCTGCGCGCAGGCTGCGCGGTTTGCCGATACGCAGGTAAGTGGCCTTGACCTGCTCGGCGCAGGCCTCGCACAGGGCGGCGTTGAAGAATTTCATCGGGCCGGCCGGGTCCGGGCGCGGGCCCTCGTTGCGGAACTCCGCAAGTTTCAGGCTCCAGGGCCCGACCTGCACGTCGCCGACCACGCGCTCGCCGATGCCGGTGTCACCGCGAAACAAGGCGGCGTCGGCAAAGTACTTGGGCATGAAACCCAGGGGCACCAGCAACAGCAGTACGTTTATATGGAACCGCCATTTGAGCCAAAAGGCCCGCAGCGGCGAAGGCGGTGCAGCGGCAGTGACCTTGCTCATGGATTGGCCTCCGAGGTTTCAGCCTGCATGGCGGGGACGGCAACGGGTTGGCGTTGTGTCCTGGCTTCGCGTTTGAGGGCGTTGAGCGTGGCCAGGGCGGTGCGCTTGGTCCAGATCAGCAAACCACTCAACACCATCATGCTCAGCAACAGGCCAAAGAATGCCCAGATCAGTTTGATCCACAAGCCGCCAAAGTCGCCGGTGTGCAGCGGGCGCATGGATTCGGTGACGAACTCCAGCGTGGAACGGTCGGACAGCAAGTGCGATACCGCGATTTCACCGTTGTACGGGTTGAGCTGGGCTGTCTGGAACATCAGTGGATACCAGCCGCGCCCGCCGATTTGCAGGTGGCTGTAGGCGTTCAGCGGCAGGAACACAAAGGTCGCGTCCAGCCCGGGAATACGCTGGGTGGCGATTTCGATCGCTTCGTCCAGGGGAATCATCGGTGCCGGGACGCCGGGTGCGGACATGGGCACCTTCTCCCGCGCAATCACCGGCACGACGGGTTCGCTGGAAATTGAAATCTGGTTATCACCCAGGATCGCCTGGATCAGGAACCAGGTGCCGGTGATGGAAATCACCGCGATAAACCAGATCGACCAGATGCCGCTCAGGCGGTGGAAATCTCCCCAGAAGATCCGCGCGCCGTGGCGAATGCGCAGGGTCGGCCTGAAGAAGCCCTTCCAGAAACGTTTGTACACCACCAGCCCGGTCACCAGCGATGCCAGCAAGGGCAAACCGAGCGCCGACACCAGGTACCAGCCCCAGCTGAAACCGTTGGTGAACGGCACGAGCCACCAGCCGTGCAGGGCGCGGGTAAATTGCTGGAAATTGAAAGACGGGCTGATGCCCTGGATCGCGCCGCTGTAGGGATTGACGTAGACCTCGACCGAGCGCCCGTCGGGATAACTGAGGTTCACGCTGAGCGCGAAGTGCGACTCATCCGGGCGCACAATCGACTGCACGATCACCTGGGGCTCGGCGCGCTTGATGGCGCTGACCACTTGGTCAAAGCTCAGCAGTTCGGCATCGTCCGACGGCTTGCTCGCGCGGATATCCGGGTTGGCCAGCCAGACGATTTCCTGGCTGACCACCGCCAGGGTGCCGGTGACGCAGACGATCAGTACAAAGAACCAGATGGGCAAGGCCAGCCAGCTATGTACGAGAAACCAGAGTTTGGAGCGTGACTTCTTCGACATGTGAATGAGGGTCTTGATCGGAGGGGGGCGATGGAGGCCCGGAAAAGGCCAGTCGTAGCTTTTGCTGACGCGACAGGCTGTATCTAAGTTAAGACGGATGAGAATGAGAAATCCCTAAGCCGAACATGCAAGTAAATGTTTCAAGTTCACATTTGCAGGGCTTTAGTCGTCGCATCGAACACGAAACATGTTCCAAGCCATCACCCTGGCGGCATTGATGGGCCCGGGTGGCTGCGTAGGATGGGGCTATACCGTTGAGTGAGCCTTAAGACAAATGACTGCCAGAACCCTCTACGACAAACACATCGATTCCCACACGGTGTGCCGCCTGGATGACCAGGGCCATGTGCTGCTTTATATAGACCGCCAGGTGATCAACGAATACACCAGCCCCCAGGCCTTCAGCGGCCTGCGCGAGGCCGGGCGTGAGGTGTGGCGCCCGGGCACCGCGCTGGCCGTGGTCGACCATGTAAACCCCACCACCCCCAAACGCATCGCGACGATGCCGGATGCGGGCGGCGCGCGGCAGGTGTCCTACCTGGCGGAAAACTGCCGGGACTTCGGCCTCGAGCTGCTGGACATCCTCGACAAGCGCCAGGGCATCGAACATGTGATCGCCCCGGAGCAGGGCTTTATCCTGCCGGGCATGGTGATCGCCGCCGGTGACAGCCACACCACCACCTACGGCGCGCTGGGCGCATTCGGTTTTGGCATCGGCACCTCGGAAATCGAACACCTGCTGGCGTCCCAGACCCTGGTCTATAAACGCCTCAAGAGTATGCGCGTGAGCGTCGACGGCCCGCTGGCGACAGGCCTGACGTCCAAGGACGTGATCATGGCGCTGATCGGCAAGATCGGCGCCTCCGGGGCGACGGGGTATGCGATCGAGTTTCGCGGTTCCACCCTCGACGCATTGAGCGTCGAAGCGCGCATGACCATCTGCAACATGGCCGTTGAGGCCGGCGCGCGGGGCGCGTTCATGGCGCCGGACGACAAAGTCTTCGCCTACCTCCAGGGCAAGCCCCGTGCGCCCAAGGGCGAATTGTGGGAGCAGGCACTGGTGGCCTGGCGCCAACTCTATTCGGATGCCGACGCGGTGTTCGATCAGGAAGTGCACCTCGACGCGAGCACGCTGGAACCTATGGTCACCTGGGGCACCAGCCCCGACCAGGCCGCGCCCATCGGCGCCCGCGTGCCCGACCCACAGGACGTCAGTGACCTGATCCTGCGCCAGGATATGCGCCGCGCCCTCAACTACATGGGTCTGGAAGCCGGTATGCCTCTCAGCGATATCGTCATCAGCCACGCCTTTATCGGTTCTTGCACCAATGCACGGATCGAAGACCTGCGCGATGCTGCCAGCGTGGTGCGCGGCAAACACGTGGCCGAGCATGTGCGGGCGATGATCGTGCCCGGCTCTACCGAAGTGCGCGACCAGGCCGAGGCCGAAGGGCTGGCGGCGATTTTTATCGACGCCGGTTTCGAATGGCGCCAGTCGGGCTGCTCGATGTGCCTGGCGATGAATGACGATGTGCTGGCCGCCGGCGACCGCTGCGCCTCCAGCACCAACCGCAACTTTGAAGGCCGCCAGGGTGCCGGTGCACGTACCCACCTGATGAGCCCGGCGATGGTCGCCGCGGCAGCCATCACCGGCCGCCTGACGGATATCCGCCACTTTGGAGATCGCTCATGAGCCTGCAACCCTTCACCCTGGTCACCGGCAAGGCCGCGCCGATGCTGGCGGCGAATATCGACACCGATGTGATCATGCCCAAGCAGTTCCTCAAGGGCATCGACCGCAGTGGCCTGGACCGTGGGCTGTTCTTCGACCTGCGTTTTTTGCCGAACGGCGAACCCAACCCTGATTTCGTGCTGAACCAACCGGCCTGGCAGGGCGCGCGTTTTATGGTGGTAGGCCCGAACTTCGGCTGTGGTTCCAGCCGCGAGCACGCGGTGTGGGGGCTGAAGCAGATGGGTATTCGGGCGTTGATCGGCAGCAGTTTTGCCGGGATTTTTTATGACAACTGCCAGCGCAATGGCGTGTTGTTGATCACGCTGCAAGAGACGGTTTTGCAGCCGTTGGGCAAGGCCGTCAGTCAGGCCGACCAGGCGCAGATCAGTGTGGATCTGGAACAGCAGGAGATTCGCCTGGCCGATGGGCAGGTGATTCCATTCCAGATCGACACTCTGCGCAAGACTGCGCTGTTGCTGGGCCTGGATGCCATCGGCAGTACCTTGCAGCGCCGTGAAGAAATCAAGGCCTTCGAGGCTCGGCACCTGCAAGCCAACCCCTGGCTCAACTGACACGGCACAACACCAACTATGGGAGGGTTCACAGGGCTGGCGCCGGGTTATATCGAGAGCCCTTTGAAGTGCTCCTGCAAAAACTCCACGCAGGCGCGCAGCTTCCCGGAATACGCCAACCGTGTCGGATAAACCGCCCACACGTTGGCGCTCTGTGTATAGCCATGCAGTACCTGCACCAGCTTCCCCTGTTCCAGCAGCGGCTTCACATCCCACATCGAGCGCAGCAATACCCCACGCCCATCCAACGCCCACTGCAACACAATCTCGCCGTTGTTCGACGACAGCGGCCCGCGCACGCGCACGCTTTCCTGGGCGCCGTTGTGTTCGAGGTGCCATAGGCCAAACGCGTTGTCGCGTTCCTTGAGCACCAGGCAATCGTGCTGCTCCAGGTCACTTAATTGCTGCGGCGTACCCCGGCGGTGCAGATAAGCCGGGGCCGCACACAGCACCCGGCGATTGCTCACCAGGCGCCGGCCGATGTGTTGGCCAGGGATGTCATCGCCTACACGAATCTCCAGATCAAAACCTTCACTGACGATGTCCACCACGCGATCAAACAGGTCCAGGCGGATCTCCAGTTCCGGATACTGCTCCGCCAGCAACGAAAGGGCCGGTGCCACGTGGTTGCGGCCAAAGCCAAAACTGCTGCATAAATGCAGGCGCCCACGGGGGCTGTCATGGGCGTCGGAAAGCTCATCGGAGAGTTGCTGGAAGTCTTCGAGGATACGCACGGCCCAGCGCTGCACCCGTTCACCGTCTTCGGTCAGGGCGATACGCCGGCTGGTGCGGTGCAGCAGTCGGGTAGCGAGGGTGGTTTCCAGAATCTGGATACGCTTGCTGACGTAGGCGGGCGACAGTCCCAGCTCATCGGCGGCGGCAGCGAAGCCGGCCTTGCGGATCACGGTCAGAAACACCCGCAGGTCTTCGGGTAGGGGCACGGTATCTTTCTTATGGGTCATCAGAAACAGGCGTGGCGGCATGAGCCGCCAGAATAGCACCGGTTGGGCAAGCCTTCCGGCCCGCCCAGGTGCTGTCGTTTACTCGGCAGCCACCTTGAGTTGGGCCGCAGCCGCGGCGGCGCGTGCATGGCGGCCACGCTTGAGCGCAATCGGCGCCATTTTTTCGCGGTCAAGTTCACCTTCCCAGGCGGCGACCACCAGCGCGGCCACGGCATTGCCGATGATATTGGTCAGCGAACGGCACTCGGCCATAAAGCGGTCGACCCCGAGGATCAGCACCATCGCTGCCACCGGCACCGTCGGCACCACCGCCAGGCTTGCCGCCAATGCCACGAACCCCGCGCCGACCACCGCCCCCGCGCCTTTGGACGTCAGCATGGCCACGGCCAGCAGGGTCAGTTGTTGCTCGAGCGGCAGGTGGATATTGGTGGCCTGGGCCAGGAACAGCACCGCCAGGGTCATATAGATGTTGGTGCCGTCCAGGTTGAATGTGTAGCCCGTCGGTACCACGATGCCCACTACGCCTTTGGAGGCGCCGAGGCTTTCGAGCTTCTGGATCAGTTGCGGCAACGCCGACTCCGACGAGCTGGTGCCGAGCACGATCAGCAGCTCCGACTTGATATAGCCCATCAACTTGAAAATGCTGAACCCGGCGTAGCGCGCGATACTCCCCAGCACCACGGCCACAAAGAAAAACGCGGTGATATAGAAGGTGCCCACCAGTTTCAGGAGCGGCAGCAACGAACCCACGCCATATTTGCCGATGGTAAAGGCAATGGCACCGAACGCCCCGATCGGCGCCACGCGGCTGATGATGCCGACGATGCGGAAGAACACCTCACTGGCCTGGTTGATCACGCCCACCAGCGGCCGGCCTTTTTCGCCGACCATCACCAGGCCGACGCCAAACAGCACGGAGACGAACAGCACCGGGAGGATTTCGCCCTTGGAGAACGCATCAAAAAACGTCGCAGGGATCACGTGCAACAAAAAGCCGGTGATGCCTTCGCCATGTTCGGCCTGGCCGACGAAACCGGCGATCGCCGAGCTGTCGAGGGTCTTCACATCGATATTGAAACCGACGCCGGGGTGCAGCAGGTGCGCGGCGAGAAGGCCGATCAGCAGGGCGATGGTGGAGACCACTTCAAAGTACAACAGCGCCTTGCCGCCGACCCGGCCTACCTGTTTCACATCGTGCATGCTGGTGATCCCGGAGACCACCGTACAGAAAATGATCGGGCCGATGATCATCTTGATCAGCTTGATAAAACCATCGCCCAGCGGCTTGAGGTCAATGCCGATCTGCGGCCATTGATGGCCGATCAGCACACCCAGCGCGATAGCGATGAGCACCTGCACGTACAGGGTTCCCAGCAGTTTTCTGATTGTCATTGTTATTATCTCGATGCGTTTTTTGAGGCAAAGCGAACCCGTCGCAGGCGTGTTCAAGCCTGCGAGGCGGGGCGTTCAGGTCAGCGGTTTATGGGACTCAGCGAAGGAAGCTCAGGACTTCGCCAAGCAACAACTCGGGGGCTTCTTCGGCAATGTAGTGGCCGGCCGGCAGGGCTTTGCCACGCACGTCGGTGGCAACTTTCTGCCACTCCTTGAGCGGCTCGAAACAGCGGCCGACCGTGCCCTCGGCGCCCCACATCACCAGCAGCGGCAGGTTCAGGTGGTGACCGGCGTCGATGTCGGCCTGGTCATGCTCAAGGTCGATACCAGCGGCGGCACGGTAATCCTCGCAGATACCGGTGGCGGTACCCGGCAGTGTCAGGCAGCGCAGGTACTCGGCGAAGGCTTCGTCGGTAAACGGCTTGAGCCCGGCACTGCGGCTGCCCATTACGCTGCGCAGGTACAGCTCGGGGTTGCTCTCGATCAAGGCTTCCGGCAGCGGCGCCGGGCGAATCAGGAAGAACCAGTGCCAATAGGCGCGCGCGAAAGCCTCGTCGGTTTGCGCATACATCGACAACGTCGGCGCGATGTCCAGCAACACCATGCGGTGCACCGCCTGGGGGTGGTCCAGCGCCAGGCGATGGGCCACGCGGGCCCCGCGGTCGTGGGCCAGTACCGAAAACTGCTCGAAGCCCAGGGCCCGCATCAGTTCGAGGCCGTCGCGGGCCATTTCGCGTTTCGAATAGTTTATGTGCTGGTCATTGGCTGGCGGTTTGCTGCTGTCGCCATAGCCGCGCAGGTCGGCGGCGACCACCGTGAAGCGTTCGGCCAGCTGTTCGGCGACTTTGTGCCAGATGACGTGGGTTTGCGGGTGCCCGTGCAGCAGGAGCAGGCCGGGACCCGTACCGCCTTTGCGATAGCTGATGTCCACGCCGTTGACGTGGCACTGGTCTTTTTGGAATCCGGCGAACATGGAATGACTCCTTGTGATGATTGCCTGCATCCTGGAATCACGCGGCGGTCGGGGCAAGGGGGAAAGCGTGGAGGGGGTGTTCATGAAGTGTGTAGGAGCGGGTGATCGGACTCAGCGGGTCGGCTCCAGCAACTGAGCCCCCGGCCCCTGCTCACCGAGCTGATCATCCTGATTGCGCAGCGGGCATGCCTCCAGGGACAGACACCCGCAGCCAATGCAGCCATTAAGCTTGTCGCGCAGCAGCATCAGTTTGTTGATGCGGTCATCCAGGTCTTCGCGCCACTGCGCCGACAAGCGCTCCCAATCCTGGGCGTTGGGTGTGCGCCCATCCGGCAGGGTCTGCAAGGTTTCGCCAATCGTCGCCAGAGGAATCCCCAAGCGCTGTGCGATTTTGATCACCACCACGCGCCGCAACACATCCCGTGGATAGCGCCGCTGATTGCCGGCGTTGCGATTGCTTTTGATCAGTCCCTTGGACTCGTAGAAGTGCAGGGCCGTGACCGCCACGCCACTGCGGGCCGCGAGTTGGCCGACGGTGAGTTCCTTGTTGAGCATGCAACACCTCCCAAACAGCGCTTGACCTTGACTTAACTAGAGGTTTTACCCTGCGTGGCATCGAATCGCAAGATTCTGCCTACAAAGAAAGGGGAGTGTTCATGCAGGTATTAGAGAAGAATCGCAGCTTCACTCAATTGATCGAATTTCAGATCGAGCCCCGGCAGCAAGTCGCCCTGGTGGCGGCCTTGTCCACCCAAAGCGAGCGCCTGGCCCAGGGCCATGACGGTTTTATCAACGCGAGTGTGCAGGTCAGCGAGGATGGGCGGCGGGTACTTAACTACCTGCAATGGCGCAGCCGCGAGGACGGCGAGGCGGCGTTCAAATGCTTCGAGTACGGCGAGGAAGATTTCTGGACGCTGATTCGCGCCCACCAGGCCACGGCCGTGACCTTCGGTTCGTTCCAGGTGCTGCGCAGTTTCGAGCGCAGCCATGACAACGCATTGCACTGCCGCCTAAATGGATAGGTGAAGCATCCGTTCGCCCTGCACGTTTTCTCCCGGCCGGCGCTTGTTCACCGCCAGCTCGCCGATCTTGATCAGCCGCGTGCGCGTGACGTTGCGGCTCAGGCCCAGCAGGTTGGCGGTGTGCACCTGGTTGTAATGGCTGAAACGATAGGCGGCGCGCAGCAGCGCATCCTCGACCTTTTCATGCAGGGCGCCGGCCTGCTCTTCAAAGAGCTTTTGAAACGCCCGCTCCAGTAACGCTTCGGCGCTGTTGTCGATGCCGTGCTGGCTGTCGTCCTGACGCTCGATGCGCATGTTCGACAGGCGCAAGTCATCGCGCTCGATCACCCCGTTTCGGCAAATCAGCAAGGTGTGGTGAATCACGTTTTCCAGCTCGCGGATATTCCCCGGCCAGCTGTAGCTCTTGAGCTTGTGCTCGGCCTCGCGGCTGATGGTGATCGGGCCGTAGCCCAGGCGCTGGCTGTAGGCTTCGATAAAGTGCCGGGTCAGCGGCAGGATATCGCCGGGGCGGTCGCGCAAGGGGCTGAGTTCCAGGCTGACCACGTCGAGGCGGTAATACAGGTCTTCGCGGAAATGCCCGGCATTGATGGCTTTTTCCAGCTGCACATTGGTTGCGGCCAGCACGCGCACGTCAATCGGAATGCTCTTGCGCGAACCCAGGCGCACCACTTCGCGCTCTTGCAATACGCGCAGCAACTTGACCTGGATTGCCATCGGCAAATCGCCGATTTCATCGAGGAACAACGTGCCGCCGTCGGCCTCTTCAAACCAGCCGGCCTTGGCGCTGAGGGCGCCGGTAAACGCGCCTTTTTCATGGCCGAACAGCTCGGCCTCCACCAGCGATTCGGAGAACGCCCCGCAATTCACCGCCACAAACGGTCGGTTGCGCCGCGCGCTGAGGTTGTGGATATGGCGTGCCACCAGCTCTTTACCGGTACCGGTCTCGCCGATGATCAGCACGCTGGCTTCGCTGGGCGCCACTTGCTGGATATGGTCGAGCAGCGCCTGGGATTTCGGGTCTTCAAAAACCTGGGCCGTGGCGCGGATCGAGGTCGCGAGGGCGGGCGAGGGCGGTAAGGTTAAAAGCTGCATGGGCACCTCTCTTAGGAATAGAACGTCGGAGTCGGCAGGGATTGGTTCAACGCCCAGTCCCCCAGTTCGTGGAGTTTGTAGTCCACCGGGTCGTGCAGGGTTTGCGTGCGCAGGTTGCGCCAGTGCCGGTCCAGGCGCAGCGAGGCGTGGGTGGAGCGCGCGCCGGTGACTTCAAACAGGCGGCTGCACAGGTCCAGGCCCTGGCGCGTGGCGGCGACCTTGGCGGTGGCGATGGCAATGGCCAGTTGGCCGCGCTCGTTTTCGCTGAGGCTCGGGCCTTTGGCCCACGCCTGGTCGAGCAGCTCGGCGGCGCGTTCCACCAACAGGCGCATGCCCTGCAGGGCGACCCAGAATTCGCCGTAGTGATGCAGCACGTAAGGGTCTTGACGCACATCACCCGATGAAGATTTGTGCCAGGCGCGGGTCTCGGTCTGCGTGTAGTTGCGCGCCTCTTCAAAGGCACCTTCGGCAATCCCGAGAAACATATGTGTAAAGGTCAACTGCGCGATCAGCGGGCGCAGGCAGGCAAAGGGCGTGCTCAGCGGGCCCGGGTCGAGCAGCAATTCGGATTCCTCGACACGCACCCGCTCGAAGCTGGCGCTGCCGCTGTCGGTCTGGCGCTGGCCGATATTGTTCCAGTCGTTGTGCAGGGTGATGCCGCTGCGGCCGCTGGGAATCGCGGCGATCAGCAGTTTGCCGCCTGCGCTTTCATCCACTGCCGAGGCGATCAGCATTTCCGAATCGCTGGCGCCGGAGCAGAAACTCTTTTTGCCGGAAAACTCGCGCCAGCCGCCGAAATCCTTGACCACGGTGCGTGTGTCCAGCGGGTTGAGGGCGTTGCCCCAAAACCAGTTTTTACGCGCGGTCTGTTCGAACCACGGCTGCCATTGGTCCGGGCGCGAAAACAGGCGCACGGTGGCGAGCATCAGGTGGTGGAAGCCGAAGACATGCGCGATGGAGCTGTCGACCTTGGCGAATTCGCGCACGATGCCCAGGGTCTCGCTCCAGCGCGCGCCGAGGCCGCCGTACTGGGTGGGAATGCTCAGGGCCAGCAGGCCGCTTTGGCGCAGGGCGTCACGTTCGGCTTTAGGGGTGCCCCCGCGCTCGTCGCGTTCGACGGCGGTGAGCGCGAATTCGGCGGCCAGCAGTCTGGCGGTCTGCAAGGGTGATGGCAGGACGCTGTGGGGTTTGGCTGTCACACGGTGTTCCTCAATAAGGTCAAAAGCCGAGCACTGTCTGAATGGCGAGGGGTTTCAGATGTGGGAGCTGGCTTGCCTGCACTAGCGACGCCTCGGTATGCCTGACGCTTCGAGGTGCCTGCATCGCGGGCACGCCCGGCTCCCACATAAGGCATATCCCAGCGGTCCTAGGCCTTGGCCGGCAGTACATCGTTGGCAATCATTTCGCCGAACGGGCCAGTGAGGTTGGTGATGCCGCGCCCGGCGAGGCTGGCGTAGGGTTCCGGCAGCAACGGGAACACCAGTTCGGCAAAGCGATAGGCTTCTTCCAGGTGCGGGTAACCGGAGAAGATGAAGCTCTCGATTCCCAAGTCCGCGTATTCCTTGATGCGCTCGGCCACTTGTTGCGGGCTGCCCACCAGCGCGGTGCCGGCACCGCCGCGTACCAGGCCGACGCCGGCCCACAGGTTGGGGGCGATTTCCAGGTTGTCGCGGCGCCCGTCGTGCAAGGCGGCCATGCGGCGCTGGCCTTCGGAGTCAAAACGAGAGAAGGATTTTTGCGCGGCGGCGATGGTTTCATCGCTGATGTGTTCGATCAGTTTGTCGGCAGCTTTCCACGCGTCTTCCTCGGTTTCGCGCACGATCACATGCAAACGAATACCGAACTTTACGGTGCGTCCGTGGCGGGCGGCGCGTTCGCGTACATCCGCGAGTTTTTCTGCGACCGCGGCCGGCGGCTCGCCCCAGGTCAGGTATACGTCGACCTGCTCGGCGGCGAGGTCGTGAGCAGCGTCGGAGGAACCACCGAAATACAGTGGTGGATAAGGCTTCTGCACCGGTGGGTAAAGTGCCTTGGCGTTTTGCACGCGCAGGTGTTTGCCTTCGAAATCTACCGATTCGCCCTGCAACACACGGCGCCAGATGTGCAGGAACTCGTCGGAGACTTCGTAGCGTTCAGCGTGGTCGAGGAAGCTGCCGTCGCCACGGTTTTCGTCGGGATCGCCGCCGGTCACCACGTTGATCAGCAAGCGGCCGTTGGACAAGCGGTCCAGGGTCGCCGCCATGCGTGCAGAAACCGTCGGCGAGATAATCCCCGGGCGGATCGCCACCAGGTACCGCAAGCGTTCGGTCAATGGCACCAGTGCCGAGGCGATGACCCAGGAGTCTTCGCACGAGCGCCCGGTAGGAATCAGCACGCCGTAGTAACCCAGGCTGTCAGCCGCCTGGGCGACTTGTTTCAGGTAATTGAGAGTGACCGGCCGTGCGCCTTGGGTGGTGCCCAGGTAATGACCGTCGCCATGCGTTGGCAGAAACCAGAAAACATTCATGACAAATCCTTAGGCGATTTTCAGCAGGGAGGGGGAGTGCGCGGCAAACAAAGGCGCTGCGCGTTCTGCCGCCAGTTGAATGCGGGCCTTGAGTAACTCACTGGTGATTTGGTAATCGGTGAAATCAGCCTCGGTGGCGTAGACCCCGATCGGCAGCGTCAGGGCCTGGAAGAAGGCGAACAGCGGGCGCAGTTGATGATCGAGTACCAGTGCGTGCCGTTCGCTGCCGCCTGTAGCGGCAAGTAATACCGGCGTATTGATCAACGCGTTGAGGCCCACGAGGTCGAACAGGTGCTTGAGCAACCCTGGGTAGGAGCCGCGATAGACCGGCGCGGCGACGATCAGCAGGTCGGCCTGTTCGATGGCCAACAGTTGCGCTTCGACCTCGGCCGGTAACTCATCGCGTGACAGGGCGCCGCCCAAAGGCCGGGCAATATCGCCCAGTTCGATCAGGGTGGTCTGGATCGGCAACAAGGTGGCCAGTTCGGCCAACACGGCCTGGGTCAATACGAGGGTACGCGACGGACGCCAGGTTCCGCCGGAGAGGGCAACGACATTCAGGGGACGGGTCATGAACAGATCCTTTTTCAACAGTGGTTGGTAGCAGGTGTGTTGCAGGGTGTTGAGCAAGAGCTGTACCAACGGTTGCAGGCCTTTAGGGGCGAGGGCTGCGGGCTACTGCTGAAAAAAACCGGTGTTGTCTGGCTGGTGATTTGTTGAATGGCTGTTGCCTGGGCAACAGTTGCGTGGCGAACAGTGCCGGCCAGATGAAGAGCCATTTATAGAGGGTTAGGTTTATTCCGTAAATGAACGTATTTCCATATTTATAGATCATAAAGAAATATCAGTTTGCTTCTATCGAAGGTGTCTTGGCGGTTGATAGCAACTATCACGGGAGGTGATTTTTCAGCGCGGGTTGGCGGGAGTAGCCTGTGTTCATTGACTTAAACCTACTTCGCAGAGCCACCGCCATGAACCGATTTCTCGCTGCTTCCTTATTGATTGTCGCCTCCGTCCTTGCCGGGTGTGCGAATCATCCTTCGCCTGAATTGCGCCCCTACACAGCAGAAGAAACCAAACAGTTGGCACTCGAGGCACTTGGCCGTCGCGGGTTGTCGTTCGATGAATACCAACAGCGGCGCGCCGCACTGACCGGCCAGCCGCAGAAACCCTTCGGTTTTGATCGCCAGGGCGAAATGAACGCCGAACGCAGCGTGACCTTGCATGGTCGTCCCAGTTGAAGCTGCGCAGAGCGGCAAAAAGCCCGAGGCTTCCCATAAGGAACCTCGGGCTTTTTGTTTGCCATTGGGTGACTTCAGCCTGTTAAGCTGAATTTCAGGAGCGTTCCTACGCACATTTACATAAAGTGGTCCTTCTTTAATGGCATTCGATTCGGTCAACCTGACGATCTCTGTCCCGGTCGATGCCCCTGAGACGCTGCTCTCGGGAACCTGCTCTGCGAGTCTTAACTGTCATGAATAAACGTCCGCTGTACTTCGACTACGCCGCCACCACCCCGGTGGATGAGCGGGTCATCCAGGTGATGGTCGAGTGCCTGGGCTTCAATGCCAATTTCGGTAACCCCGCGTCCAGCTCTCATGCGTTCGGCCAAGCGGCCCGGCACACGGTTGAGCAGGCGCGTCGCCAGGTCGCTGAATTGGTCGGTGCCCAGCCTGAGCAGATCGTCTGGACCTCCGGCGCCACCGAATCCAACAACCTCGCCATCAAGGGTGTGGCCCAGGCGCGGGGCGTGGCGGGTGGGCATATCATCACCAGCCAGATCGAACACAAAGCCACACTGGATACCGCGCGGCAGCTGCAGGAAGCCGGTGTAGCGGTGACCTACCTGGTGCCGGATGCCGACGGCTTGATCAGTGCCGACGCGGTGAGCGAAGCGCTGCGCGAGGACACCTTCCTGGTGTCGCTGATGCTGGTGAACAACGAACTGGGCACCCTGAATGACATCCCGGCCATCGGCGCCCGCGTGCGTGAACACGGCGCGTTGTTGCACGTGGATGCGGCGCAGGGCGCGGGCAAGGTGGCGATTAACCTGGCTGAGTGGCCAGTGGATTTGATGTCGTTTTCCGCCCACAAACTGTATGGCCCCAAAGGCATCGGCGCACTGTATGTCGGGCCACGGGCGCAGCAGAAAGTATTGGCGCAGATTCACGGCGGCGGCCACGAAGGCGGCTTGCGCTCCGGCACCCTGGCCACCCACCAGATCGCGGGGATGGGCACGGCATTCGCACTGGCGGCGGCGTCCTTTGCTGAAGAGAAGGCGGTGATCGTGGCGTTGCGCCAGCGCTTGCTCGACCAGTTGGAATCGGTGGCCGGCGTGCGCCTCAATGGCAGCCCGATCCAACGTATTCCCCACACCCTCAGCCTTACGTTTGGCGAGGGCGAGTTCAATGCCGCCGCGCTGAGTGCGGGCATCGCTTTTTCCGCGACCTCGGCCTGCAACTCGGCGAGTAATGCGCCGTCGCATGTGCTTCTGGCGTTGGGCCATGACGCGCGCAGCGCCGGTCGCACGATCCGCTTGAGCCTGGGCCGGTTCACCACCGAGCAGGATATCGACCAGGCCGTGCAGTTGATCAAGGCTGCACTGGCCAGTGCGCCGGCGTTCTGGGCGGTCTGATTTTTCATTCGCAACACATAATAATTATTCGTGGTTAGCAGGAGACACAATGAGTACGCAGCTTTTGTCCCATGGAACGGTACCCCAGCGCCTGGCGCACACCCGTGAACTGATGAGCCGCGAGGGCATTCACGCCCTGCTGGTGCCGTCGGCTGACCCGCATTTGTCCGAGTACTTGCCGGGTTATTGGCAGGGCCGCCAGTGGTTGTCGGGGTTCCATGGTTCGGTGGGTACGCTGATCGTTACCGCAGATTTCGCCGGTGTCTGGGCGGACAGTCGCTACTGGGAACAAGCGACCAAGGAACTCAAGGGCAGCGGCATCGAGTTGGTCAAACTGCAACCGGGCCAGCCCGGTCCGCTGGAGTGGTTGGCCGAGCAAACCCCGGAAGGTGGTGTGGTGGCGGTGGACGGCGCGGTGATGGCCGTCGCCTCGGCGCGAACCCTGGGTAGCAAGCTGGCGGAACGAGGCGCGCGCCTGCGCACCGATATCGATTTGCTCAATGAAGTCTGGCAAGACCGCCCGGCGCTGCCCGACCAACCGATCTACCAGCACCTGCCACCGCAAGCCACGGTCAGCCGTGGCGAGAAACTCGCCGCATTGCGCGCCGGCTTGAAAGAAAAGGGCGCCGACTGGCACTTCATCGCCACCCTGGATGACATCGCCTGGCTGTTCAACCTGCGCGGCGGTGACGTTTCGTTCAACCCGGTGTTCGTGTCCTTTGCGTTGATCAATCAACAGCAGGCGACCTTGTTTGTCGCGCTGAGCAAAGTCGATGCCGACCTGCGAGCCGTGTTGGAGCAGGACGGCGTGACCTTGCGTGACTACAGCGAAGTGACGGATGCGTTGCGCGCGGTGCCGGCGGGCAGCAGTCTGCAGGTCGACCCGGCGCGCGTGACCGCAGGCTTGCTGGAAAACCTCGATGTCGGCGTCAAGCTGATCGAAGGGCTGAACCCGACCACCCTCGCCAAGTCGCGCAAAAGTCTGGCCGACGCGGAACATATCCGTCAGGCCATGGAGCAGGATGGTGCGGCGTTGTGCGAATTCTTCGCCTGGCTCGACAGCGCCTTGGGGCGCGAGCGCATCACTGAACTGACCATCGACGAACACCTGACCGCTGCGCGCACCCGTCGCCCGGGTTATGTGTCGCTGAGTTTCAACACCATCGCCGCGTACAACGCCAATGGTGCAATGCCGCATTACCACGCCACCGAAGAAGAGCATGCGCTGATCGAAGGTGATGGCTTGCTGCTGATCGATTCGGGTGGCCAATACCTGGGCGGCACCACGGATATCACGCGGATGGTGCCTATCGGCACGCCAACCGAAGAGCAGAAACGCGATTGCACTCGCGTGCTGAAGGGCGTGATTGCCTTGTCCCGAGCGCAGTTCCCCAAGGGCATTCTGTCGCCGCTGCTGGATTCAATTGCGCGCGCGCCCATCTGGGCTGAAGGCGTGGACTACGGCCACGGTACCGGGCACGGCGTAGGGTATTTCCTGAATGTGCACGAAGGCCCGCAAGTGATCGCCTACCAGGCCGCCGCCGCGCCGCAAACCGCGATGCAGCCGGGCATGATCACTTCGATTGAACCGGGGACTTACCGTCCTGGCCGTTGGGGCGTGCGTATCGAGAACCTGGTGCTGAACCGTGAAGCGGGCAAGACCGAATTCGGTGAGTTCCTCAAGTTCGAGACCCTGACCCTGTGCCCGATCGACACCCGTTGCCTGGAGCCGTCGCTGCTCACGGCGGACGAGCGTGAGTGGTTCAACGCCTACCACGCCGAAGTGCGTGAGCGTTTGAGCCCACTGCTCAGTGGCGCGGGGCTTGAGTGGTTGCAGGTGCGTACCGTCGCTATTTGACCGGTTGCAGTTCCGGCGCCTGGGCCAAGGCGTCGGTCATGCTGGCTTCGTATCGGTAATTATCAATGAGCAGTCGCGGGTGGACTGCTCGGGCGATCATTTGCAGATGACGATCATGCTACGGCTGGTGTAACCGGCAGGGTTGAGGCCGAAGGGATAGTCCCCTGGCTCTTCGGAATTGTCACCGGATTTGGCGATAACCCGATAGCCCTTGGTGCCGCACGAATTGGCTGCACTGGTGTAGCACTGGTCCCAGGAGGACGACAGGCCGGAACAGTTGATATGCAGCCCTTTTTTGCCCCGTTTTACTTCTGTCTTGGTGGTCGCTGCGCAGCCGGCAATTGCCACGACCATTAGCAGTATCAAAATTCGCTTCATTCCTATCCTTAATAGCCGCTTCTTTATACTTGAAGCTGGCTCTACTCGCTCTCGAGTGTAGCGTTGGCGCTGTCCTTGTCGAAAATCTCCATGAATGACATTCGTTTACAGCTTAAACATGGCCTAAATGGGCGGCAAATGCCAGAGCTACATTCAAAGATGTTTCAATCCGCTGGAACCAGCGGCGCCGACTCTTTGCGCATCGTTACTGTTGCCCCTACGGAGGCCAGAATAATGCAGGTGATAGCCAGCCATTGCGGCAGGGAAAGGTGTTCGTGAAGGAAAAACAGGCCAGAGAGCGCGCCGAATGCAGGTTCGATGCTCATCAGGGTACCGAAGGTGCGGGCGGGCAGGCGAGTCAGTGCGACCATCTCCAGCGTATAGGGCAGGGCTGTAGACAGTATTGCGACGGCGATAGCCACTGGAATCAAGGCTGGGGTCAGCAACGCGGCACCCGCATGGACTATACCGATGGGCGCGACAAACAATGCGGCGATCATTACGCCTAGGGCGGCGGTCTGCACGCCGTTATCGTTACCGGCCTTCTGGCCGTACAGGATATAGAGAGCCCAGCACACGCCGGCGCTCAGTGCGTAGCCTGCGCCGACCAAGTCGATGCCGCTGCCGGCCTCTCCCATGGGGATCAACAACAGAAGGCCGATGATGGCCAGCGCAATCCACAAGAAGTCCACCGCTCGCCGCGAGGCATAGATTGCCACTGCCAGCGGGCCGGTGAATTCGAGCGCTACCGCAATGCCCAGTGGCACGCTGCGCAAGGACATATAGAAGAGGATGTTCATGCCGCCGAGTGCCATCCCGTAAACGACTACGGTGCGCAGGGATTTGGCCGTCAGCGTGGCGCGCCACGGGCGTAAGAGCAGCAGCATGATCACGCTGGCGAAAATCAGGCGCAGGGCGGTCGTGCCTTGTGCGCCGACGATAGGGAACATGCTCTTGGCCAGCGATGCGCCGGATTGGATGGACGCCATGGCGATCAGCAGCAGGCCGACTGGGAACAAAGCCGAGGCCAGGCTGCGAGGGGAGGTGGTCATTAGGGATGTTCGTCCGAGGTCATATAGTGAAACAGAAGGCGCTATGATGCTTAAGTGTTTAGTTTTGGGCAATATATTGCGCAATTATCCGTTCGCTTCTCTCTATATAGGTGGGAATTGAAGGTTTTTGGACGTGTTGATAGAAAAACTGAATTAAGGGTTGACGGCAGATTCTGGAAGTCTATAATTCGCCCCACTTCCGGCGCAGTCGAAACGGAAAACTCCTTGGTAAACAAAGAGTTATACGAGATTCGACAGCGAGTTGCTTCAGTTCATCGAAGCCCAGA
>NZ_UTBG01000134.1 GCF_900580675.1 Pseudomonas viridiflava | reverse complement strand
AATGGGACCTGCGGTGAACATCAGGGTACCCAATAGCAGACCACCGCTGGCATGAAGAAAACGGCGTCGACTGACTTTGAGGTCGCTCATGAATGTCTCCTTGTTATTGTTATTAGGAAATCACATGTCGATTCTACGGGTGCGCTTTGGGGCGCTGGTAATAGCGAGCTACTACTTTAGATTTGAGCATAATCGCCTGAGAAGATGATGAAAAAAGTTCCTATTTAGAAGACCTTCAGCCGCCTCATTGGTAATGTCCACCCTTCTGCAACAGTTCGATTTAGTAACCGTCAGGATCCTGAATGAAGAAAAACCTGGCGAGCAGAATACCGTCACGTTTGAATTCTTTTATCGGTGTCGGCGCAACCTCCAAGCCCGTAAGCGTGGCGTGCAGCGCGTTCAAATCGTGGGTCACGAACGCGAGATGGCCGTACGCATTTCCCATGTCATAGGCTGCAACGCCTTTATTCCAGGTAAATTCGACTTCGGCACCGCTATTGATATCGCGAAGGTACACGAGGGTAAAATCTTCGAATTCCAATCGGTGGGTTTCTTTCAACCCCAGCGCGCGCTGGTAGAAGTTCAGAGAACGTTGCAGATCGGAAACTCTGATCATCGCGTGAATGAATTTAAGCATGTTATACCCGTCGCTCTTTTGATCGTGGCGTAGAGAATCACGGTGAAACTAGGCCAATCATAAAAAGTTCAATTAATGCGTGGGTAATAGCTGGCTATGCTGTGTCATCGACGACTGCACAGAAACCCATATGTAATAGGTCATTGTTACCCGCTGAGCCATCCGAGGCGCTAGGGTAGCGTCAAGTCTCGCGCGTCTCACGCTATGCTGCCCGGCCTGACAGACGCAATATTTCGCCAAAACCTCTGGAGGTACGCCATGTGTGAGCTCTACGTAAAAGCCGATCCGATTCTGTATGAGTCGCGTACTCGCTCACTGCGCATCAGCGGCGTGGTGACCACGCTGCGGTTGGAGAATCAGTTCTGGGATGTGTTGACCGAAATTGCCGCGGCAGATGGACAAACCACCAACCAACTCATTAGTCAGTTGCACCAGGAAATTATGGACTACCGCGGTGAAGTGGTGAATTTTGCTTCATTTTTGAGGGTGTGCTGCATCCGCTACCTCAGCCAGAAGCGCCAGAACGTAAGCGCCCTAACGCTGGTGGAAAAGACAGGCTGATAGCGGCTTATCTGCGCACTCACTGCACCGTCGCGTCCTCAGTGTGAAAAGCGCTGATGGCCAGAACCGGACCAAACACCTCCTACGATTCTGCCCGCCAACCCGAAAGTCCGTCACATCGGTTACCCATTTCTGATTCGGTCGTTTGGCATCGAACTTCCGCTGGAGCAAGTTCGGCGCTACCAGACCCTCTTCGCCTCTATAGGCGCGGTATTTCTTTATGCCCACACGGCTTTTCAACTGAAGCTCGCCCATGAGGCGCTGAACAGTCTTGTGGTTCATAAGGTGACCAGCTCGCCGAACGGCAGCAGTGATGCGACGATAGCCATATCGGCCTTTGTGCTCGTCAAAAACTGAGCGAATTCTGGTCTTCAGCACCGCGTATTCATCAACGGCTTGCTGCACCTTTTGGTGATAGTAAAAGGTGCTACGGGCCAAGCCCGCCAATTTCAGAAGGCCTCCCAGAGGGTGCTCCTGCCTCAGTTCAATCACGATTTGCGCTTTTTCCGGTGCGCAGCTTGTTCCTTCGCTTGAACCAAGGCATCGAGCTTTTTTAAATAAGCAATTTCCATCCGCAGCTGGCTCAATTCGGCCAGCGAATCATCACGCGAACGAGCTTCGTCATCCGAAGAGTCAAGCTGAATGGACGGGATGGGGGTTGTCATTTTATTGTGAAGTCCGCTTTCTGGCTGCCGGGACAAGGCCTCCGAACCGCCTTCATCATACCTGCGCTCCCATTCGCCAATGATGTCGGATTTCCGGATATCAAACAAGACAGCGACTTGGCGATAGGACAGCTCTTCCTCTTGCATGCGCTGCAATACTTTCAGCTTGAACTCAGGGCTGTAGTTCTTCTTTCTCTTACTTTTGAGGCCTGCGGCACCAAGCGCCTGATATGCCGAAATCCACTTTCGCAGCGATGAAGCATGACTCCGTGACGATGCGCGACCTCTCTGTGACCTGCGCTGCCCGAGCAGTAATCTTCAACAACCGACAACTTCGCCTGCTCTGTGTACTTTTTCATGACACCCCTCAATGTTGAAGTCCAACATTTGGGGGGCAGATCATATTTAGGTGGACACCATCGCCTCAAGCGATGGTGTCAGGAAGGTGTGTTGCCCGGACGGTTACGATGATCCAACGATTGGACAATCTTAATCGGTGAAGCATCTAAGGCACTTATGGCAATTGACTTAGTAAGCTAGCGTGCGATCGCATTCTGCCGCACGTACTATCAGGGCTTACTCTCACAAACGCCATCACCGGGTTTGCAGCGCCGGAAATTGAACGCCTCAAGTCTGGCTCATATGATCGAACTCGAGCCCCGAGGATCTAGCTCAAGCATTTCAAATATGGAGAGAAGACTTTGCTCCAAAGAAACCCGATCTGCGGCGGATCCGAGCGCTAATCTGACACCCTCGGGCTGCTTACCGAGTGAAAAAGCATCTGATCCCACGATCCCCAAACCCAAAGCGCGCGACCTGTCGCAAAATACACCGTTTGTCCAAGACTCAGGTAATTGAAGCCAAGCATGTATTCCATAAGCGTCCGCCGTTACTCTCGAAGCAGGAAAAACCTTTCGCAGTATTTGGAATCTAGCGTGCATTTCGTTTCTGATTTCACTAAGCACCGCTTCAGCGGTGCCGCTGAATATCCACTGACTGGCGATTTCGGCAGTAATTGGAGATGCTCCGCCAGCCAGACTCTTAAGCGTACCCTCCATTTGGTCCTGCTTACGCAAATCCGGAATTACCAGATAAGCCACTTTGAGTGCAGGGGAAACACATTTGGCCAGTCCTGAAATATAATAGACAAGCTGCGGTGCAAACGTCGCAATAGGTGGTGGCGGGCTATTGGGCAGATGCCCTTGTGCGTCGTCTTCGATAATTGCGACCCCGTGCTTTATTGCCAGGACTGCTAACGCTTGACGCCGCCCCACTCCCAAGGTCGAAGCGGTCGGATTGTGAATAGTCGGGTTGCAATAAAGCGCTTTAGGGTGATGGGCCCTGCACATCGCGTCAAATGACTCCGGCAGCAGGCCATCGCGATCCATTTCGACTGGTATTACCTTCAACCGCAAGTGGGAAGCAATTGACAGAATGCCGGGATAAGTCAACGCCTCCGCGAGTATGGTGTCCCCGGGCTTTGTCAACATACCTAGTACTGCTGTTAACGCGGCCTGTATGCCGGCACATACAAATATCTGTTCCGATACAATCTCTGGCAGACGTCTCTGCAGCCAAGCACAGCCCGCCTGCCGGTGGCTAGGGTTACCCCCTGCAGATCTGTAACGGAGTAGTAGGTCGAGCAGGCCATCGCCCTTGAGTGCTTGAATTCCAGTCCAGAGATGCTCTACGAGCTCGTCGCTCGCGATTTTCGGCGGCCCGCTCATAGAGAAATCGGTCGGCCTTGAGTCCTCTGCGATCAACTTGCCAGCCTTGACGAACGTCCCTCTACCGATGACCCCTTCTATCAGACCGCGCCGGCGAGCCTCCGCAAACGCTCTATTTACCGTAGTGAAATCTAAGCTCATAGCGTGGGCGATCGCCCTCTGCGGCGGAAGCATCTGTCCAGGGCGTAAACGGCCGCAGGTGATGTCCCGAGCTATAGCTTCAGCAATCGCTAGATAAGCGGGCCGATCTTTCTCACCAATTTCTGGCAACCAACTCGTTTGAGGCATTGAGAGACTCTGCGATATATTAGATTTTTTAAGAATAAGCTTATGTGGAGCATGCTCCGCCAGTCACCAAAATATAGCACGGCCCCTGATATTGCGGGGTAAACAGCTCAGTTCGATACCTGACGTCACCTCAGAAAAAGCCATCCGTAGAAATGGAAAATCCGATCAATATCCGTCAGAATTGAATAAAGTACATTTTGATCGTATATTCCAGTAATTGACTGGATCGGAGCGAAACTTGAAAACCAAAATTTTCACTGCCAGCAGGTTGGATGATGGAACGCCAGTATGGTTGAACAGCAGTCGAGATTGGTCCACCCATTATCACGACCCGCTTTTATTTGAGGTGGAGGACTGTGACGATCAAGTAGCACTTGATGCCTCCTGCCTCCTCGGTGCAACCGACGTGAGGATGATTGAGGTCGATAGAGAAACCAGCATACCTACTGCAAATCGGGAAAAAATGCGCATCAGCGGCCCAAGCGTCAGGCGAGACTTGCGCCCTTCAGCGTTAACAGGAAGGAGGCTCTCCCGGCCTACCTCGCCCCTTCCCTCTGAGAGCTCTCGCTCTCCCTTCGCAGGCATTTTCCGCTACGACGAGTACGACAGGCAATTTTTGAGAGACAGAGCGAATAAGTTCAGAGGTCAAATTCTTCGACGACTCTCGGGGGAACTATCAGAAGAGGAGTTCAAACCGCTTCGTTTAATGAATGGACTGTATCTCCAGCTGCATGCTTATATGCTCCGTGTTGCGATCCCGTATGGAGTATTAAGTGCTTCACAGCTGCGACAACTGGCTTACGTTGCACGTACTTACGACAGAGGGTATGGCCACTTCACCACCCGCCAAAATATTCAGTTTAACTGGCCCCGATTGGGCGAAGCGGCGGATATTCTATCTGTGCTCGCAGAAGCCGATCTTCATGCTATCCAAACCAGTGGAAACTGTGTCCGAAATGTAACTATTGATCATTTCGCTGGAGCGGCGGCAGATGAAATATTAGATCCACGGGTGTACGCAGAGATCCTTAGACAATGGTCCACCGATCATCCCGAATTTACTTACCTGCCACGAAAATTTAAGATTGCTCTTAGCGGCAGCAGAGTCGACCGCGCGGCCGTTCGTTTTCATGACATAGGTATTCTTGGGCGTCTAAACGATCAAGGTGAAGCAGGATTCGAAGTTTACGCAGGCGGTGGTTTAGGTCGAACCCCAATTATCGGAACCAAAGTTCGAGAATGGTTGCCGGTGCGCGATTTTCTTCGCTATGTGGAGGCGATCCTCCGCGTATATAATGCTTTAGGTCGCAGAGACAATATCTATAAAGCTCGAATAAAAATACTGATCAAGGAGATGAAGGTAGAAAACTTTATTTCCATGATTGAAAGTGAGTTTTCATCGATGCCCAGTGAATACTCCGTTCTCACAGACCCCATACTTGAAGCCTTCACTGATCGTTTTCTTACCCCTGACTATGATGTTAGGGCGCCTATCGTTGCACAACAGGTCGATGCGCACGGAGTTGGCCATTTTCAACACTGGATAAGCACAAATACCCATCCACACCGCATGATGGGCTACATTTGCGCGGTGATTTCGCTGAAACCAGAGGGGGGTATATCGGGTGATATTTCGGCAGATGAAATGGACTTTATGGCAGCCTTGGCTGACAAATTTTCGTTTGGCGAGTTACGAGTTTCACATCAGCAAAACCTCGTCCTTCCTCATGTTCGGCAGGATCAGCTTTTCGAATTATGGACAAGTCTAAGCGAGAGGGGATTAGCTACCGCTAATATCGGCCTAATCACGGACACAATCTCTTGTCCAGGTTTAGACTACTGTGGGCTCGCATTAGCTCGCTCGATTCCAATAGCGCAGGACATTTCGAAACGCTTCGCAGATCCTGTTCGTCAGCGCCAAATTGGCCAACTAGATCTCAACATCTCAGGCTGTATTAATGCCTGCGGCCATCATCATATCGCCAACATTGGTCTGCTAGGAGCAGATAAAGGGGGGGAAGAGATTTATCAGATAACCCTGGGAGGGGACAATGGGGCGGTGACGTCTCTTGGCTCGATATTGGGTCGAGGCCTGCCTGCAGACAAGGTGGTAGATGCGGTGGAGGATATAGTGAATATTTATATCGACGTACGACAGCATGGGGAGAAATTCATCGATACCTATCGGCGGATCGGCTCTGAGCCCTTCAAGAGAGTTATAAATGACCGTTATTAATATGGAAGGAGACATTCTTCCTCAGGAATGGGCCGAGATCAGTACTGCGGAAGAATTTAATATCGACCGTCCTAATCAAATAATCAGCGCCACAATTTTTAAGGAAGTTCACCCCATACCTAGTAGGTTGGATTTGGGATTGAGGCTGCCTGCGGATGTGAACCTTCCTGACGTCGCAGATTTGCTAGTCAACTTTGCAATGGTCATTGTAGAATTTCCCAAGCTCCGAGATGGCCGAGGTTTTACTATCGGCAGGGAGCTTCGGAAACGCTACGCATATTGTGGTGACATTCGCGCTTATGGATTTGTCATTCCTGATGTGCTTGGAATGCTTGTGTCTTGCGGTTTCTCCTCAATAGTAATACCTACCGCACACCCAGTTGATCAATGGCGGGACTTCACTCGGCTTGCAACTTCAGAAAACACTTCGGAAAATGCCAGCCCGTTGCTTCATCGTATGCTCAAACGAGGCGTTTGATCTAACGCGCCCACGTAGAAAGACTAAAAGCACCGCGCAGCATAGATCGCGGTTCATAATAAGAAACAGTTATCAAAGAGCATTTACTTTAGCTCATTTTAAGCATCAGGGCGACTAGAAAACTTAAAGGTGATGCCCATGGCTTTTTGCACTTAGTGCAAAAATCGAGTCGCTGACCCATAAGGTCTCGAAGACACGCTGAACAAATTGATGCTGCAACTCCTGACTGGGCGCTCCTTATTATCTAGTACTAATGACATAGATTGAATGGTAATTTTTTTGTAAGACTGCCCGCCGCCCAGTAGAAACCGACGCCTACTACTCAGATATAAATTAAGTACGCGTGTTTCGAAGCAATACCCTTTTTCCTCGCTGGAAATCCGTCATTAGCCACATGGCTCGCGACCAAGATGTATTCGGCACAATCGGAGCTCAATACCGCTGAGCCGAAGGATGGATCCTGCGCGGTAAAGCCGCTCACCAGCTAATAAATATCTCATACCCATCCAATACGACTACCCCAGTCGGATGCATTCAGGAAGGTTTATGTATAGGGCAACACATCCCTCCATGGCTGAAGGGTCGGAGCTCATCAAGAAACAGAAATACCGATCAATGTGAAAATATTGATCGCTTTTTTAAAGGTATTTTTTCATAATTGATCCTATTCAAGGTGAAACCAAGCCTTGAGATTCCTTAATCCTGGATTCGCCGAGTTGTTTCTAGCCACTTTCTGTCGGGAAACTTGAGCTGATTGGGTATACCCGGTGGCGGCTGCACCGGCGCCCTTTCAAGCAGCATTTTGCGGCGTATGCCATTGAAACTACTGGCTTTTGCACACCGTTTTTGGAGGTCGAGAGATGAGTAAGGACAGGTACCGTTGCTTACTGGGTTCACTCCCATTGGTCGGCATGATGTTATTGAGTGGCTGCAGATGGACCTTGTTCGATCCTAAGGGGCAGATCGGGCTGGAGCAGCGAAATCTGATCTTCGCCGCTACCCTGCTGATGCTGCTGGTCGTGGTCCCTGTAATCATCATGACCTTCGCCTTCGCTTGGAAATACCGCGCGTCGAACACCAGCGCTACCTACGCGCCTAAGTGGTCGCATTCAACCAAGATCGAAATCGCGGTGTGGCTGGTTCCAATCCTCATCATCATCACCTTGGGTTACATCACCTATAAGTCGACCCACAAGCTAGACCCGTACCGTCCGCTGGAATCCGACGTGCCGCCAATCACTATCGAAGTTGTCGCGCTGGATTGGAAGTGGCTGTTCATCTATCCCGAGCAGGGGATCGCGACCGTCAACAAGATCGTGTTCCCGGCCAACACCCCGATCAACTTCAAAGTGACCTCGGATGCGGTGATGAACTCGTTCTTCATCCCGGGCCTGGGTGGCCAGATCTACGCGATGGCGGGCATGCAAACTAAGCTGCACCTGATTGCCAACCAGAGCGCCGAGCTCGACGGTATCTCGGCCAACTACAGTGGCGCGGGCTTTACCGGCATGAAATTCAGAGCAATTGCAACCACTCAGGAGGACTTCAACGCCTGGGTACAACAAGCCAAGAACTCACCAAAACAGCTTGAAAGAGCTGTATACGAAGCCCTTGCCAAGCCAAGCCAGAACAACCCTGTAGAGCTGTACTCCTCGTACACGCCGGACCTGTTTCAGAAAATCATAGATAAGTATGAAGGGATGAAGCCAGGCAATCCGGTCAAGCACGAGAAGAAAAAAGTGGCAGTGGTTGAAGGTTCTGACACGGGCTCGCATTCAATTGCTGGGGCAGAGGAGTAAACGATGTTTGGTAAATTAAGTTGGGATGCGGTCCCGTTCCACGAGCCGATCGTAATGGTGACCATCGCCATGGTCGCGCTGGGTGGTCTGGCACTCGTAGCGGGTGTCACCTATTTCAAGAAGTGGTCCTACCTGTGGACCGAGTGGCTGACGTCGGTCGACCACAAGAAAATCGGCGTCATGTACGTCATCGTCGCCATGGTCATGCTGCTGCGTGGTTTTGCCGACGCCATCATGATGCGTACCCAGTTGGCCATGGCCACCGAGGGCTCGCCCGGCTACCTGCCGCCTGAACACTATGACCAGATCTTCACCGCCCACGGCGTGATCATGATCATCTTCATGACGATGCCATTCTTCACTGGCCTGATGAATCTGATCGTCCCTCTGCAAATCGGCGCGCGTGACGTAGCGTATCCGTTCCTGAACTCGCTGAGCTTCTGGCTGCTGGTATCCGGCGTTGTGCTGATCAACGTTTCCCTCGGCGTCGGCGAGTTCGCCAAGACTGGCTGGGTTGCGTATCCGCCACTTTCCGGTCTGGCATATAGTCCTGGCGTGGGTGTGGACTACTACATCTGGGCGCTACAGTTATCAGGACTCGGGACGACACTGACGGGGGTCAACTTCCTGGCCACTGTCTTGAAAATGCGCGCCCCTGGCATGAAACTGATGGACATGCCGATCTTCACCTGGACATGCACCTGGGCTAATGTCCTCGTAGTAGCCTCGTTCCCGATTCTCACCGCCACCCTGGCTCTGCTGACGCTTGATCGTTACCTGGATTTCCATATTTTCACCAATGAACTTGGTGGCAATCCTATGATGTACGTGAACCTGTTCTGGGCCTGGGGTCATCCCGAAGTATACATATTGGTCTTGCCAGCTTTCGGCATCTTCTCTGAAGTGATCTCAACCTTTTCCGGCAAGCGCCTGTTCGGTCACCACTCAATGGTCTATGCATCCGGTGGTATTTCAGTCCTGGGCTTCATGGTGTGGCTGCACCACTTCTTCACCATGGGTTCGGGTGCAAGCGTCAACGCTTCCTTTGGCTTGGCGACGATGCTGATTTCCATCCCGACGGGGGTGAAGCTATT
>NZ_UTBG01000133.1 GCF_900580675.1 Pseudomonas viridiflava | reverse complement strand
CCCCCTGTGGGAGCTGTCGAGCCCCAGCGAGGCTGCGAAGGGGCCAGCACTGCTGACATGTTCATCGCCTGACGCGACGCTTTCGCAGCCTCGCTGAAGCTCGACAGCTCCCACATGTGTTTGCTGTGCGGGCCAATATTTTCGGTGACCGGTATACCGCAAAAGCCTGCGACCCCTCAGGCAGATTTCAGCTGTACCTGGAGTTTGTACAGTACGCGGTATCCAAGGACCTGAGGTGATTCCCTGTGGGAGCTGTCGAGCCCCGGCGAGGCTGCGAAGGGGCCGGCACTGCTGACATTTTCATGCCTGACCCAACGCTTTCGCAGCCTCGCTAGAGCTCGACAGCTCCCACATGTGTTCACTGTGGGGGTCGACATTGGCGTTTGTAGGTAT
>NZ_UTBG01000132.1 GCF_900580675.1 Pseudomonas viridiflava | reverse complement strand
ATCAAAGGCAGTTACGTGTAGGAGCTGGCTTGCCTGCGATGCGGGCGACTCGGTTTATCAGGGGCAACCAGTCGATGCCATCGCAGGCAAGCCAGCTCCCACAGAAAAGCAGCTTTGCTTGTGCTGTAGATTTGCTTTCGCTCTGCGCTCTTGATCTGCTTCAACCACTCAAGCCGGCTACCAGGCCGCTGTGCTGTAGACCTTGATCGTGATCTAAGGCGACCCGTCAACCACGCTGGCCGCACGCAGGTAGTGAGGAGCGGGTAAACCGGCGTCCTGCCGGAGTGCGGGTACACCGAGCCGGAGGCGAGGTGCCGAGTGGTGGGGCAAGAGCGTTTGGGTTACTTTTGCGCTCGATCAAAAGAGACTCGCCGTAAGGGCGAAAGCAATCTAATCCATCACCCAAATAACGCATCTGTACTCAGATATCAGCCACAACCTCCGAGTGCGCTACTTAATCCGGTAATGGAAAGTATTGCGCACTGCCGGCACGGCGACCGCTTTGCCTTCGACGATCCTCGGCTGGTAGCGAAAGGTATTCGCGGCGGCCAATGAAGGCCGGATAAACAGCGGGTGGCAACCGTCCAGCACCCTGGGGTTTTCCACTCGGCCCTGCGGGTTGACGGTGTATTCCACCGAACAGTCGCCTTCGATGTTCTTGTCCAGCGCACGCTCGGGGTAATCCGGGGCGTCCTTGCTCAAGGGCTGGTATTGACGGCTGTCGAAGGCCGGGGCCAGGGTTGGCGTAGGTGCCGCCGCGCGCGCCTTGTCAGCGGCCAGGCGCTGTTGGTCCAGGCGCTGTTGCTCCAACTCACGGTTGCGTTGTTCGGTGGCCAAGCGTTGTTGTTCAACCTTCTTCTCTTCAACCCGCTTGCGCGCCAACGCGGCCTTCTCGAGCTTTTGCACCTGGACCTGCGGGTCGACGTTGGGCTTTACCGGCACAGGAACGCTGACGGGCTCGGGCGGCGGCGCCACTGCCGCCGGCTCAGGCACAGGAACGGCTACAGGCGCTGGCGGCATCATCACCAGCTGGGTATGCATCACCCTCGGCACCTCCACCGCAGGCTGTTGCGTCGACCAGCCCAGCATCAGCGCAGCCAACACCCCCACATGCAGCGCCACCGCGAAGCTGGCGGCGACGCTGTTTCTCAACAAACCACCGGTATCCCGGAGCGCCGTCACCCGTGTGGGATTGTGCATGATCATCGCCGTCATTGCGGGGCCTCGGTCACCAGCCCCAGGTTGCTGACACCGCCTTTCTGCAACACCGCCATCGCCGCCACCACGCGGCCGTACCCGGCGTTATCGTCGGCGCGGATGTACACCTGGGTGTCGCTGCGCGCCGCCACCACTTGCATGACCTTGGCGCCCATTTCGTCCAGGGTCACCGCGCTGTCGGTCTGGTGCCGGGTGTCGAGTTCGCCGCCGAGGTTCCAGTAGTAGCCACCGTCGGCCTTCACCGACAGCGTGAGGATCTGCTGGCGCGTATCCGTGGTTAGCGCCTCGGCGGCGACCTTGGGCAGCTCGATCTTCACGCCCTGGGTCAGCATCGGCGCGGTGACCATGAAGATCACCAAAAGCACCAGCATCACGTCGATGTACGGCACCACGTTCATCTCGGCCTTGGGCCCGTGCTTGCGTTGCGGCCTGGTTAACATTGGCTTGCTCCCGGTTCAGGCGGCTACCGCCAGGTTGGTCGGCGTACCACGCAGGGCGCGGTGCAGGCGCACTTGCAGCTCGTTGCCGAAGGCGTAATAGCGGGTGAGCAAGGTCTGGCCGCGCGCCGCGAAACGGTTGTAGGCGATCACCGCCGGAATGGCTGCAAACAGGCCGATAGCCGTGGCGATCAAGGCTTCGGCGATGCCCGGCGCGACGGTGGACAGCGTCGCCTGTTGCACCTGGGACAGCCCGATAAACGAATTCATGATGCCCCACACCGTGCCGAACAAGCCGATGTAGGGGCTGACCGAACCCACGGTCGCCAGAAATTGCAGGCCCTTTTCCAGCTCGATTTCCTGCTCGGTGATCGCCACCTGCAACGCGCGCTCGACGCCTTCCAATACCGCCGGATCATGGCTGTGCAGATGCTGGTATTCCTGAACCCCGGCGATAAAGATCGGCGCAATGCCGCCCTCGCCCGCCTGCTGGATCTCACGGCACAGCGCCTGCAAATCCGGCGCCGCGCGAAAGCGTTGCACAAAGCCGTTCAACTGACGCTCCAGGCGCCGCAGCACACTGCCGCGCTGAATGATCAGGTACCAGCTGAGCAATGAAGCCAGCAGCAAGGTCACCATTACCGCCTTGACCAACAGGCTGGCGTCGCTGATCAAACCCCAGATCGTCATATGTTCCATCGTCGCGTGCATGGGTGATCTCCCTTATCCGTTTTAAAGTGCAGTGATTAAAAAGTGATGACGGCTCATGGCAATTTCAGCGCGCGGGTCACGTCTGCCCACGGCACGAACTTGAAATTCTGGGTTTGCTCGGGCATGCGCTTGCGCCCGTCCTGCACCACCAGCATGCCCTGGCTCCACGGCCCGCCGAGGTTGAGGGCGGTGACTTCCAGGCCATCGGTTTCCGAGGCGCCGTCGATCCCTGCGGCGGCGTTCAAGCCGACGCGAAAAGCGCCGTGGCTGGCAAACGGCGGCTCGGCATCCAGTACCAGGTAGCTGTCATTGCCTTGGCTGGAGATCACCAGATAGTCGCGCTTATCGCTCTGGTACAAGGCCAAACCCTCGACATCCGCGTGCAGTTGCGCGCCGACCTTGATCACGCTGGTCAGCGTTGCCGGCTGGTCGGCACGCGCATCCACCGCCCACACGCCGACATCCTCTTCGCCGATAAACAGGCGCTGGCGCTGGTCGTCGGCCACGCAGCCTTCGGGCTGACTGTCGACCTTGAACTGGCGCACCAGCTCGCCCTGCACACGGCCGTCCGGCGCGCTCAGGCGGTATTGCACAAAGGTGCCGTCCTTGCCGTTGGCGATCGCGTAAAGCTCACCGCCGGCCGGCTGGAACAGGCAGATACCGTAGATTTCCTTGAGTGGCGTAGGCACTTCACCGGCCTCACGCAGCTCGCCCGTCTGGCGGTCGATGCTGAACAGGCTCAGGCTGTTGTGGTCGCGGTTGCTCGCCACGGCCAGGTCGACGGTGCGCTCGCCCAACTTGAAGTTGTGGCGTACGTCGACGTTGTTGAGACGCCCCACCGCCAGCTCCTGGAGCAGTTTGCCGTCGAGGTCATAGGCGAGCAGGCCCTGTTTTTTGTTGGTGCCAAGCACTCGGCTTTTCGCCGGTTGCTCGGGGTGAATCCAGATCGCCGGGTCATCCGCCGCGTCGCCCTGGCGGCCGACCGGGTCGCTTTGGCGCAACGCCGCAACCTCCGGCAACGCCGCTGCTGCCGCAACCGGCTTGGCTTGCCAGTTGAGAGTGCCCTGGTAGAGCGTGCCGCTGTCGTCATCACGCACCAGCAATTGCCGGCCGTGGACGCTGAGCTGTTCGGGCTCTTTCAAGCCTGGCAGGCTCAGGCTCGATTGCTCCACCCAACGCTCGCCGGTTTGCTGGAACAGATGCAGTCGGGCGCTCTTCGGGTCCAGCGCAACCATGCCGCCCGGCACCAGCGCCATGGCGCCGGCTTCGCGCTTGGGGCTGTCGAACAACGCCACCGGGGTGCGATTCACCTCCGCTTCCGGGTGCGCCGGGTAGGCCCACCAGCCGACGTTTTCTTCGTTCACCACCAACTGGTTCGACGCGTCATCCACCTGGCAGAACTGCGCCGACGGCGGCAGCGGCACACCGCGTACGCGTTGAGGTTCGGTGAGCAGTGTGGCGCCATTGCCCACCAGCCATTGCTCGCCTTTGCCCTCTTCACCCACCAGGAAGACAAACAGGTTGGCCGCCGGGTCGCGGTACAGGCAGAGGCCGTTTACCGGATAGTCGCGCGTCGGCAAGTACAGCGGTTTGCCCCAGTTCTTGCCGGCGCTATCCAGGCTGATCAGCAGCGCCTGTTGGCGGTCGTTGTCGAGGCTGGCGACCAGCACCTGGGTACCGGCGGCACGGGTGTCGAGGCTGCTGAAATTACCCTTGAACCGCGCCAGTTCGGCGCCTTTGCTGTCGAGCAGTTGCAGGCCATCGCGAGTGCTGGCGGCCAGGCGTTCGCTCCCGTTGGGCAGGAAGGCGATGGCTTCTGCCTTCAGGCTGGGTGCCCAAGGCGTCAGCGCCAGGTCGGCGGCGAACGTATTGCCGCCGGTGACCAGGGCAATCAGCAGGTACAGCTTGGAAATTCTCATGAACTACAAATCCTTCGAATACGATGAAGATCCAATGTGGGAGCGAGCAAGCCCGCTCCCACAGTTGGAATGTGTTGAATTCAAAAATGGGTGAAGGTCAGGCCCACTTTGTAGGTCGGGCCGTACTCTTCGTATTGGCCGTTGTAGCTGCGGTGGCCGGTGTAGACGAAGTACGACTCGTCGGTGAGGTTCTGGGCCTCGAAGCTGACTTGCAGGTTTTTGCTCAGCGAGTAGCGCGCGCTGAAGTCGACGAAGGTCTGGGCGTCGACGTGCAGGTCGTGGGCCTTGTCGTTGATCGAGGCCAGCTCGTACAGGTAGGCCGACTTGTAATTGGCCGACAGGCGCAGGCTCACTTTGTCGTCTTCCCAACCGAGCATCAGGTTGCCGACGGTGTCCGATTGGTTGGGCAGGCTGATGTTGCGCTTGCGGTTTGTGCCGCTGGCGGCGTCGAAGCCTTCGATGTCTGCGCTGGAGCGGCTGAAGGTGCTGTTGGCGCCGATCAGCACGCCATTCCACGGCGCGGGCAGCCAGTCGAATTTCTGCGAGTAGGCCAGTTCCAGGCCGTACAGCTTGGCGCTGTCGCCGTTGTCGTAGGTGTGGGCTTCGGCGAAGTTGGTCCACGCCCCGGTACCGGCGAGGTCGGTGTTGTAGACGAAGTTCTTGATATCTTTGTAGAACACGAAGGCCGACAGGGTGCCGGCGCGGCCCATGAAGTGCTCGATGCCCAGGTCGAGGTTGCTTGACTCCAGAGGCTTGAGGTCCGGGTTGCCGAAGGTCGCCTCGTCGTCGTCGATCACAAAGCCCGGCGCGAGCTGGCCGAAGGTCGGGCGCACCACGGACTTGGTCCAGGCCGCACGCACTTGGGTGTTTTTGTCGATCTGGTAGCGCGCATGCAGGCCCGGCAGCCAGTGGTGATAGCGGCGCTTGGTCTCGGTGGGCGTGAACACTCCATCAGTGGCGCCGGTGCCCTTGGCTTCAAACTCGGTGCCTTCGTAGCGCAGGCCGGCGATAAAGCGCCAGTCGTCGATATCAACGGTGTTCATCAGGTAGCCGGCGTTGATGTCTTCGCGGATGGTGAAGTCGTTGACCCGCGATTCGGTCTCGTCGTAGAAATCCGCCGCGTTGAGGCTGCCGATCAGTTGCTTGATGGCGCTCGGGCTGATGCCGGGGCCGTAATTGCCGAGGCGATAGTCGACGCTGCCTTTCCGGAATTGGTTGAGGTTGAGTTGGTCGGCGCTAAAGCCGAGGGTGTCGAAGTCCTCATAGACCCAGGCTTCCAGGTCGTTGTCCTTGCTGCGGCGGCTGACTTTGCCGCCGAATTTGACCTGGGACGCGTAGCCGCTCAGGTCGTAGTCACGGGCCAGGTCCAGACGCAGGTTTTTCTCGGTGTCCCGGGTGTTCTGTTTTTCCCAGTCGACCTTGTCGAGGGTGAAGTTGCTCGCGTCATAGAAGCCGGCACCGATGATAGGGCGCGGCTTGTCCTTGTCGTAGAAACCGCTCTCGGCAAAGTCGCCGCCGTCAAAGGTCGCGCCGGCGATATGCGCCGGGCTGTCTTCGCTGGACTGGCTGTAGCCGGCCTGGCCGCTTAAGGTCCACAGGCCGAGCATGCGTTCACCGCCGAATACGTAGGACTGGATCTCCTGGGTTTCCTCGCGGTTCTTCAGTTTGCGCTTGCCCTCGGCGTCGCCCAGCTCGCCCGGCGCCTGTGGGTCGGCAAATTCGAGGCTGGTGGAGTTGCGGGATTCGGTGTCGGTGTAGCGGCTGTAGAGGGTGCGCAGGTAGTAGCTGCTGAGGTCATCGGGCTTGTAGTCGAAATTCAGGCCGCCGCCTGTGCGTTCGCGGCTGATGTCGTAGTCGCGTTGTTCGAATTCGTTGAGTCTGGCGCCATCGGTGAAGTCCCAGGCGCCGCCGGTCTCGACGTTGTCGGAGCCGAAGTCGCGCTTCTGCCAGCTCAGGGCGGCGGCCACGCCGAAGTTGTCGATGCCGTCGCCGAGGCTGAAACGGTTGCTGGCGGCGCCGGAGAATTTGGGGCTGGTCTGGCGGGTGTTCTTGTCGTAGCTGGCTTCGCTGCTGCCGGTGTAGAACAGGCCTTTGTGGTCGAAGGCCGACAGGCTTTGCACGTCGACAGTGCCGCCGAGGGAGTTGGCGTCCATGTCCGGGGTCAGGGTCTTGATCACCGACAGTGACTGCACCAGTTCCGAAGGCAGCACGTCGAGGGCCACCGCGCGGCGCGCGCTTTCCGGGGCGGGCACCAGGGTGCCGTTGATGGTCACGCTGTTGAGGTCCGGGCCGAGGCCACGCACGCTGACAAAGCGCCCTTCGCCCTGGTCGCGCTCCACGCTGATACCCGGCAGGCGCTGCGCTGCTTCGGCGACGTTTTGATCCGGCAACTGGGCCACGCCGTCGGCATGCACCACGCTCTTGATGCTGTCGGCGTTGCGCTGCTCTTTGAGCGCCTGGTCGATGGCGGCGGCCTGGCCGACCACTTCAACATGCTCGGTGGTGGCCGCCTCGGCCGCGTTCAGCCGTTCGCTGGCCATCGCCAGGGCCAAGGCGGTAAGCGTAAAGCTGACGAGCCCGGTGCGCTTGTACATGCAATCCTCCCCAAGAATCGGTTGGCGCCAGGCAAGTGGCCCGGCAACTGGGAGGGCAAGCTAGGGGTGGGGGATGACGGTTCTGTGACAGGTGCCGGTAGAGCCCGCCGTAAGCCGGGGTTTAGAGCGACCTTGAGCGCACAAATGAGCTGAAATGACCTCGATCAAATGTGGGAGCTGGCTTGCCTGCGATAGCATTCTGTCAGTCAGGACAGTGTTAAATGACACACCGCTATCGCAGGCAAGCCAGCTCCCACATTGAATCGGCGTTTGGTGGGCAAATTTATTCATCCCATGAGCTGATTCGACCCACCCCCGCCGTCATCCAACCGTCACATCGATCTGCTGTGCTGGCGCCCATCGCTCATCTGCCAAAGGACTCGCGGCCATGTTTTCCGTGCTCAAACCCCACCGCTGGAAACTCGCCCTGCTGCTGATCGCCGCCAACCTCGGGTTGATCCTGCACCTGGCCTGCGGCGAGTTGAAAAGCGTCAGCGAATGGGTCTGGCTGGATATCTTCGGCGAAGGCGGTTCGGCGCTGCTGGCGTTGGTCTGGCTGGGCCTGGTGCTGAAAAGCCGCCCCGCCGGGCGCGTCACCAACTACCTGGCGCTGGGCCTGTCGTGCATCTTTTTTTCCTGGTGGATCGACAGCCTCGACGAGTTTATCCGCCTGCCCGACAGCATCACCTGGGACCACTGGCTGGAGTCCGGGCCAATGCCGGTGGGCATGATCCTGCTGACGATCGGCATCTACCACTGGCACCGCGAACAACTGGCGATCAGCGCGCAAATGGAAAAGCGCGAACGGCTGTTTCGAGAGCATCGGCTGTTCGACAAACTCACGCCGCTGGCCGGCGCCGATTACCTCAAGCGCCAGTTGGCCGACAGCCTGCAAGACAGCCTCGAACAGCAGCAACCGCTGTCGCTGCTGGCCCTTGACCTGGACAACTTCGCCGCCATCAACCAGGCCTATGGACATGCCGAGGGCGACGCGGTGCTGCAGGCTCTCAGCCACTTGCTGCTGCTGAACCTGCGCCGTCAGGACTTGCTGTGCCGCCTGGCCGGCGACCGCTTTGTGGTGCTGTTGCCCAACACCGGTGAACGCCAGGCGCAGGTGCTTGCGCTGGAGTTGCATCAGGCAGTCCGTGCCCTTGCGCACAAAACCCGGCTGCACGGTGAGCGCCTGCAACTGGCGGCGACCACCGCCGTGGTGATGGCCTTGGACGAGCCACCCCACGACTTGCTCAAGCGCCTGAACCTTGCGCTGGCCCGGGCCAAGCAACCCCTCGCGAAAAGCGCCTGAGATGGCCGTTAAAACCAGCTGGTATGAAAGCGATACACGCTTCATCCCAGGGCATTACCAACCGGCCACACTGATCGACCTGGCCTTGTCCCGCGACATCGACAGCCATCGCCTGCTGCGCGGCACCGGGCTGTTCCACGAGGACATCCTGGCCGGCGACGCGCGCTTGAGCCCACAGCAATTTCTGGGGTTGATCGGCAACAGCCGCAAATTACTCGACGCCGACGACAGCAGCTTCCTGTTCGGCCAACGCCTGTTGCCCGGCTATTACGGCGCGGCCAGCCATGCCCTCGGCCATGCGCAAAACCTGCATCAGGCGCTGGAGATCCTGATTCAGCAACAGGTGCTGCTCAGCCCGTTGGCGACCCTGCAACTGGAGCTGGATGAGCACCACGCCTACCTGTACTGGCTGGACAGCTGCGGGGCCGGCGAGCACTGGCGCTTTCTACTGGAGGCGAGCATGACCTCGCTGGTTGCCATGAGCCAATGGCTCAGCGGCGAGCGCCTGCCGTGGGCCTGCAGTTTCAGCCATGCCGAACCACGTTACGTCGAGCAGTATTGGGTGCATCTGGGCGAAGGCACGCGCTTCGAGCGCCCGCTGGACATGCTGAGCATTCCGCGCGAATTTCTCACCCGCCCCTGGCCCGGCGCTTCGGCCACCGCCGGCCAGGTCGCGCGCCGCCAGGCCTGCGAGCAGATCGAACAATTGGGTTTTACCGGCAGTTTTCTCGATGGCCTCTACGACTACCTGCGCGATCAGGTCCGCCAGCCGCCCAGCCTGGAACAGGCCGCCCAGGCCTTCGCCATGAGCCCGGCGACGCTCAAGCGCAAACTGCAAAAACACCACACCGGCTTCCAGCAACAGGTCGACCGGGTGCGCAAGCAAGTGGCGCTGCACCTGTATCAGGTCAAGGGCTACAGCAATGAGGAAGTCGCGGCGTACCTGAACTTCAACGATGCGGCCAACTTCCGGCGCTCATTCAAGCGCTGGACCGGCAGCACGCCGAACCTGATCCGCCAGTTGTTCAACAGCCGCTAGCCAGGCGCTCGCGCAAAAACTCCACCAGCGCCTGCACCGGCCGTGAGCTCTGCCGGTGCTGCGGGTACACCGCCGACAGGGTCAGGGCTTCGGGGGCGAAGTCGTCCAATACCGTGACCAGGCGCCCGTCTTGCAGGGCGTCGCCGACGATAAAGGTCGGCAAGTAGGTGATGCCCAATCCGGCAATCGCGGTATCGCGCAGCAGCTCACCGTTGTTGACGCGCATGCGCCCGCTGACATTCAACGCCTGCAGCTTGCCCTTGAAGCGCCACTGCACCTGGCGGCCATGGCCGTAGGGCAAGCAGTCGTGCTCCGCGAGGTCGTCGGGTTTTTGCGGCGTGCCGCGCAAGGCCAGGTACTCGGGACTGGCGCAATACACCCGCGCAATGCTGGCGATACGGCGGGCAATCAGGGTGGAGTCTTCCAGGGTGCCGATTCGCAGCACCAGGTCGTAGCCTTCGCCGATCAGGTCCACGGGGCGGTCGCTGAGGTCGACTTCCACCGACACTTGGGGATGGCGCTGCAGGAACAGCGGCAACAGGCAGCCCAGGTGCGCCATGGCAAACGACAACGGCGCGCTGAGGCGCAACGTGCCGCGCGGCTCGCTGTTCTGGCCGGCGATGCCCTGCTCCACTTGCTCGACTTCACCGAGCAGGCGCAAGGCGGATTCGTAGTAGCTCTGCCCCAGGGGCGTGACATCCAGGCGGCGGGTGGAGCGGTTGAGCAGGCGCACGCCGAGGCGGTCTTCCAGCTGGATCAGGCGGCGGCTGACGAACTGCTTGGACAGGCCCAGCTGTTCGGCGGCGGCAGTGAAGCTGCCGGATTCCATGACCTGGCAAAACAGGCGCATGTCTTCGAAGGGGTTCATTGTCGCTTCTCGGTGGACATTTGGCTGGTTTATAGCCTGTCAATGGCCACACCACAAACCAAAATGTGGGAACACAAACAAATGTGGGAGGGGGCTTGCTCCCGAATGCAGCGGGTCAGTCACAGATGCTGGGACTGACACACTGCATTCGGGAGCAAGCCCCCTCCCACAGGAATTACCGACAGGCTTGAAAACCGGTTACTTGGCCGTAAACGCCGAGTAGCTGTTCATCAGGTTACGGTAGTTGGGAATGCGCGGCGACAGCAGGTTGGCCAGGCCTTCCATGTCGTTGCGCCAGTCCACTTGCAGCTCGCAGGCCACGGCGAACCAGTTGACCAGTTGCGCACCGGCGGCGGTCATACGCGCCCAGGCGGCTTGCTGCACGGTTTCGTTGAAGGTGCCGGAGGCGTCCGTGACCACGAACACTTCGAAGCCTTCATCGAGGGCGCACAGGGTCGGGAACGCTACGCACACATCCGTGACCACACCGGCAATGATGATTTGCTTGCGGCCGGTCGCCTTGACCGCCTTGACGAAATCTTCGTTGTCCCAGGCATTGATCTGGCCTGGGCGGGCGATGTAAGGCGCGTCCGGGAACAGTGCCTTGAGCTCTGGAACCAGCGGGCCGTTGGGGCCGCTTTCGAAGCTGGTGGTCAGGATGGTCGGCAGGTTGAAGAACTTGGCGACATCGGCCAGGGCCAATACGTTGTTCTTGAATTCGTTGGGCGAGAAATCCTGCACCAGGGAGATCAGGCCGGTCTGGTGATCGACCAACAGCACCACGGCGTCATCTTTGTTCAAGCGCGAGTAAGTCATGGGGTAACTCCTTTAGGGGGTAGTGAAATCAGAAGGCAAAACACGAGCAGCCAAACGCGCCCCAGAAACCCTGGAAGTCGCTGACGGGCACGCTGGAAAGGCGCGCCTTTTCATGGCTGTGGGAATGCACGCCGCACGGGCCGCTGCACTGGTGAACTTGAGCTTGCAGCGGTGAGCTTGGGCGCCAATGGCCGGGCACCTTGACCACCGGCGACCAGTCCGGCAGCACCGGCACGCGTGGCGGTGCGAAATCTTCGAAGTCGCCGGCGCCGTACACCACCTTGCCGCCGACCACGGTGAGCACCGACTCGATCCACTTGATGGCTTCTTCATCGACGCTGAAAAAGTCCGCCGAGAGTGCGGCGACGTCTGCCAACTGCCCCACCTTGATCTGGCCTTTCTTGCCCTGCTCGGACGAGAACCAGGCGCTGCCGTGGGTGAACAGTTCCAGCGCAGTCAGGCGCGGCAGGCCTTCGGCGTGCAGCTCGAGGCCACCCACGGTGCGGCCGCTGACCATCCAGTACAGCGAGGTCCACGGGTTGTAGCTCGACACCCGCGTGGCATCGGTACCCGCCCCTACCGGTACGCCTTCGGCGAGCATGCGCTTGATCGGCGGCGTGGCTTCGGCGGCCTTGGCGCCGTAGCGCTCGACAAAATATTCGCCCTGGAACGCCATGCGGTCCTGGATCGCAATACCGCCGCCGAGGGCGCGTACCCGTTCGATGTTTTTCGGGGTGATGGTTTCGGCGTGGTCGAAGAACCACGGCAAGCCATTGAACGGGATGTCGCGGTTGACCTTCTCGAACACATCGAGCATGCGCGAGATGGATTCGTCATACGTGGCGTGCAGGCGGAAAGGCCAGCGCTGCTCAACCAGGTGGCGCACCACCGGCTCCAGTTCCTGCTCCATGGTCAGCGGCAGGTCGGGGCGCGGCTCGAGGAAGTCTTCAAAGTCGGCCGCCGAGAACACCAGCATCTCGCCGGCGCCGTTGTGGCGCAGGTAGTCATCGCCCTGGTGCAGGGTGACGCTGCCGGTCCAGTTCTTGAAATCGCTGAGTTCTTCCTTGGGCTTCTGGGTGAACAGGTTGTAGGCGATGCGCACCGTCAAATGTTCATCCTTGGCCAACTGCTCGATCACCGCGTAGTCATCGGGGTAATTCTGGAAACCGCCACCGGCGTCGATGGCGCTGGTCAGGCCCAGGCGATTGAGTTCACGCATGAACTGGCGGGTCGAGTTGACCTGATTTTCCAGCGGCAGTTTCGGCCCCTTGGCGAGGGTCGAATACAAGATCATCGCGTTCGGCCGCGCCACCAGCATGCCGGTGGGGTTACCGTTGCTGTCCCGCACGATCTCGCCACCTGGCGGGTTCGGCGTGTCCTTGGTGTAGCCGGCCACACGCAACGCCGCGCGGTTGAGCAAGGCGCGGTCGTACAGGTGCAGCACGAAAACCGGGGTGTCCGGGGCCGCCTGGTTGAGCTCTTCCAGGGTCGGCATGCGTTTTTCGGCGAACTGGAATTCGTTCCAGCCACCGACCACGCGTACCCATTGCGGGGTTGGCGTGCGGTCGGCCTGGTCCTTGAGCATGCGCAAGGCATCGGCCAGGGACGGCACGCCTTCCCAGCGCAGTTCGAGGTTGTAGTTCAGGCCGCCGCGGATCAGGTGCAGGTGCGAGTCGTTGAGGCCGGGGATGACGGTGCGGCCCTTGAGGTCGATGACTTGGGTGCCGCTGCCGCGCAAGGCCATGGCCTCGCCGTCAGTGCCGACGGCGACGAAGCGCCCCTGGCTGATGGCGACGGCGGTCGCGCGCGGGTTTTCACGGTCCACGGTGTGGAACTGGCCATTGAACAGGATCAGATCGGCGTTCATAGGGTTTCCTTTACAGAGGCTTCAAGCCAGGGAGCGAACAGGCGGGTGGCCGCCGGCATCAGCAGGTAGACCACCAGCACCACGATGGTCACGGTGACCAGGAAGGTGGCGACCACGTAGTTGGACAGGAACGGATGCAGGCGCAGGATCGGCCCCCATACGATCGGCACCAGCAGGGTCAGCGGCAGGATCACGCACAGGGTGACCACCGCCTGCTTCCAGCGCGGCGGCTTGGCGGCGTTGTCGGTTTGCGGTGTGAACCAGAATTCGTTGACCGCGCCGATTTCGGTGTTGTCGCCGTCGGCGAGCATCGGCGCGGCTTCGGTGATCAGGGTTTTGCGCTCGGGGGAGTCGAGCCAGGTTTCCAGGGCATCGGTGGAGCGGTAGCGCAACACGCAGGTGAACAGCGCCAGGCCGTTTTGCTTGCTGCGCACTACGTCGACGCCAAGATGGCCCGGGCGCTCGCCGGCGATACGTACGATGCGGCGCAGCCAGGCTTCGTAGTCGGCCTCAAGGCCTGGTTTAATCAGGTGTTTGACGACCAGGGTGACGACTTCGTCGGGCCCGGTCCTGGATGCTGGGTCCATGGTTTGCCCCTCGGCTTCGAGATATCAGCGATGGGGGGAGTTTGGCGGGTGTGGGGTGGGGAAAATTGGATGTACGTGCTGTTTGGGGGGTGGGGGCATATCCGTTGTTTGGGTGATGGCGGATATTGGTTTCGCCCTTACGGCGAGTCACTTTTGAAAAGAGCCCCAAAGTAACCAAAAGGCTCTTGCCCCACCACTCGGCACCTCGCCTCCGGCTCGGTGTGCCCGAAAACAGGCATTACTCCGCG
>NZ_UTBG01000128.1 GCF_900580675.1 Pseudomonas viridiflava | reverse complement strand
CCCATGCACAGATGGTGCTCGCGTTCGATTTTCCTGCAAGTCGTGATTGGTCTGATGCTCGGCATCGCCTGCGGCCTGGCCCTTCCCGAATTCTCCTCGCAACTCAAACCCCTGGGTGACGGCTTTATCAAGCTGATCAAGATGCTGATCGGCCTGATCGTGTTCTGCGTGGTGGTCAGCGGCATTTCCGGCGCCGGCGACTTGAAAAAAGTCGGACGCATCGGCCTCAAGTCGGTGATCTACTTTGAAGTGCTGACCACCGTCGCGCTGATCATCGGCCTGATCATGGCGTTCAGCACCGGCATCGGCACCGGCGCCAATATCCACCTGGAACAGCTCTCGTCCGCCGGCCTCAATGAACTGGCCGACAAGGGCCAGCACATCAAGGGCACCAGCCAGTTCCTGATGGACCTGATCCCCAACTCGGTGATCGGCGCCTTCGCCGACAACAACGTGCTGCAAGTGCTGCTGTTTTCAGTGCTGTTCGGTAGCGCGTTGAACCTGGTGGGCGAAGCGGCTTCTGGCATCTCGCGGTTGATCAACGAACTGAGCCATGTGATTTTCCGCATCATGGGCATGATCGTGCGCCTGGCGCCGATCGGCGTGTTCGGCGCCATTGCCTTCACCACCAGCACCTATGGCCTGGATTCCCTGCAACACCTGGGCAGCCTGGTCGGCCTGTTCTACCTGACCTGCTTTGCCTTTGTCGGGATTATTCTCGGCCTGGTGATGCGCTTGTCGGGCCTGCGCATGCTGCCGCTGCTCAAGTACCTGCGCGAAGAACTGCTGATCGTGATGGGCACCGCCTCGTCCGACGCGGTGCTGCCGCAAATCATGCGCAAACTGGAGCACCTCGGCATTGGCAGCTCCACCGTGGGCCTGGTGATTCCCACGGGTTACTCGTTCAACCTCGACGGTTTCTCGATCTACCTGACCCTGGCCATTGTGTTTATCGCCAACGCCACCGGCACGCCGCTGTCGATGACCGACTTGATGACCATCCTGCTGGTGTCGCTGATCACCTCCAAGGGCGCCCACGGAATTCCCGGTTCCGCGCTGGTGATTCTGGCGGCAACGCTGACAGCCATCCCGGCGATCCCGGTGGTGGGCCTGGTGCTGGTGTTGGCAGTGGACTGGTTCATGGGCATCGGCCGCGCGTTGACCAACCTGATCGGCAACTGCGTCGCCACCGTGGCCATTGCTCGCTGGGAAAAAGACATTGATATCCAGCGCGCCAACAAGGTGCTCGACGGCCAGCAAGGCTATGCCTTCCAGGCGAAGAAACCGGTGTTGCCGGCGCATCAGGAGTTCTGACCCATTCCATTAGCGACACAGATCAAGTGTGGGAGCGGGCTTGCTCGCGAAAGTGATAGTTCAGCCTGCAAATGTGGCGACTGACACCCTGCATTCGCGAGCAAGCCCGCTCCCACATTTTGACCGTCGCCAGTATGGCCATCGTATTCGCACCACCAAGGAGACGTAGACGTGATCAGCACCTCAACCGTCGTCAATTCAGTCGTAGAAAAACTCCGCGCCGCCCTGGCGCGGGGCCAGTGGCGCCGGGGCGAAATGCTGCCCGGCCAGCGTGAACTGGCCGAGCAGATGGGCATCAGCCGCCCCAGCCTGCGCGAAGCCGTCATCGTGCTGGAAACCCTCGGCCTGGTGCGCTCCATGCCCGGCAAGGGCGTGGTGGTACTCGAAACCGATATCAGCGAACCTCACGCCAATGACGCCGTGGCCGACGCCAGCCTGGAGGATATCCTGCAACTGCGCTACACCCTCGAGCCGTTTATAGTCGGCCTGGTGGCCCAGTCGATCAGCAGCAAGGAAGTCGGCCAATTGCGCCTGACCCTGATGGACATGCGCGAAGCCCTGGATGCCGGTGACGCCGAAGCCGGCATGAACGCCTACATCGACTTCCACGAAGAGCTGTTCGCCCTCACCTCCAATCCGATCTTCCAGAACGTGGTGCAGCAAACCAGCAACGCCCTCAAGCAAAGCGCCCAGGTGCTGCGTAATTCACCCGAGCATCTGGCAGAACGCCTGCAGGAAAACGACGCCGTGGTACGTGCCATCCGTAACAAGAACAGCGCCCTGGCCAGCGCGGAAATGCGTCGGCACATTCTCCAGGAAGGCCTGCGCATGGGCATTCGCTTGAACATCCCGGACGACCACCTCGGCAGTTGAATTTTTGGAGACCGGCCATGAACGCCCACGCCCTGCAACGCGACCCCATCCTCCCTGCCCTGCGCCTGGTGGCCGGCAAAAAGCCCTCGGTGGATGACATCTACCCCAGGCTGTTCGACGCCATTCTGGAGCAGCGCATCGCCCCGTCCAGCCGCTTTACCGAAGAAGGCCTGGGCGAGATCTTTGGCGTGAGCCGCAGCGTGATTCGCCGGGTACTCGCCAAGCTCTCCCATCAGCAAGTGATCATCCTGCGCCCCAACCAGCGTGCCCAAGTCGCCGCACCGGACGCACAGCAGACCCGGCAGATCCTCGAAGCCCGGCGCATGACCGAAATCACCGTGGTGCAACTGGCGTGCGCCCAGGCCACACCCCTGCAAATACGCCAACTGCGCGAACTGATTGCACGCGAGCGCGACTGTATCGAACGCGACCAGCGTGGGCCGGCGATTCGCTTGTCCGGGGAGTTTCACCTGCAACTGGCGGCCATGGCCGGTAACGCGCCGCTGGCGCAATTCCTCAACAGCCTGGTGCCCTTGACCTCGCTGATCATTGCCCAATACGAAGCGCAAGCCTGCACGTATTGCGCGTGGCAGGAGCATGTGGCGATTGTGGATGCCATCGAGCACAGAGACGCCTCCAGCGCCGTCCAGCTCATGACCCAGCACCTTGACCACCTCGAAAACAAACTGAGCCGCCCAATCCCCCTGTAGGCGCTGGACCTGTGGCGAGGGAGCTTGCTCCCGTCGGCGGCCTGGCTGCCGACCACTCTCTGACTGTTACTCCGCGATTCAAATGTGGGAGCTGGCTTGCCTGCGAAGGCGGCCTGACTGCCGACTAGAATGTTGGAACAGTCTGAGTACGTATCCGTTATTTAGGTAACGGCCACTTAGGGTTCCGCTCTTACAGCGGGTCACTTTTGGAAAAGAGCCCCAAAAGTAACCAAAAGGGCTCTTGCCCCAACACTCGGCACCTCGCCTAGGCTCGGTGTGCCCGTAATCCGACAGGGATTTGGGGGGCCGCCGCCACGCGCCATCCATGGCGCGGGGCGGCTAAACCGGCATCCCTGCCGGTTTACCCTCCAAATCCCTGTCGAATTCCGGCCAGCGTGTTTAACGGGGCGCCTAAGATCAAGATCAAAATCAAACGCGGCGGCCTTAGAGCCGACCGATATTGAAAGCCGATCTCGGTTCAAATGTGGGAGCTGGCTTGCCTGCGATGGTCGTTAACGATGATGCGCAGAACCAGACAGTACGCGGCGGACTCACATGCAAAAAAGCCCCCGCATCTCAGGATACGGGGGCTTTTGCTTTACCGCTCGATCAAGCCGGTTGCAGCACCGACTGACCGCTCAACGCCAGGTCCAGCAGTTCACGGTTGGCAACCGCGTACATGGCGTAGTCCGTGCCGACCGCAGCACGGATTTCCACCATCATGGCGCGCCAGCGATCAGCCATGTCCTGGTGCTGCTCAAGCCACAGGGCCACGCGGGCTTCCATGTCTTGTGGCGCGTCGGCCATTTGCAGAACCGAAATGGTGATCGCGCGTTGCTGCCAGTCCACGTCGTCGCGGAACGCTTCGCGGGCCGCGGCCTGCCAGTTGTTGGCGACCGGCAGGTCACTGATTTGCTGCAGGTACCACGGCAGGTCCAGCGCGCTGCCGACGGCGAAGTAGGCCTTGGCCACTTCGGCGGCGTCATGCCCGGTCACGTCAGCGGCTTCGATGATCGGCAGCAAGGTGTACAGGTGAGTCGTGCCGGCAACCATGCGCGCCAGCAACTCCGGCACACCGGCTTCGGTGTAGGCCTGGTAGCGGGTCTGCCAGCCTTCGCGGGTCGGACCTTCCAGCAGTTCGTCGAGCTTGAGGCCCAACGCGGCCAGATGCGGACCGAAGTGCGCAGTGTCACGCCCGGCATCCTGCTCGTTGCGACGGCTGCGCAGGAACCAGCGCGTGGCACGGCGGCCCAAACGCATCAGCTCGTCCATCAACTCCAGTTGCACCTCGGCGGAGACCTGGTGGTCCAGGGCTTCGATCTGACGGAACCAGTGCGGGAGGTGGAAGATGTCGCGCACGATCACATAAGCGCCAGCCACGTTCGCCGGGCTCATGCCGGTCGACTCTTTGAGCCGTTGAACAAAGGTGATGCCCATGTGGTTGACCAGGTCGTTGGCGATCTGGGTGCTGACAATCTCACGCTTCAAGCGGTGACGACGCATGGCCTCGCCGAACTTGGCGACCAGGCTCGGTGGGAATGCGGTCTCCATGTCACGGGTCAGGTACTCGTCATCCGGCACCAGCGACTTGAGCAATGCTTCCTTGAGGTCGATCTTGCTGTAGGAGATCAACACCGACAGCTCAGGACGCGTCAGGCCCTTGCCGGCGGAGGCACGCTCGATGAGCTGCTCCTCGGTCGGCAGGTACTCGATGGCGCGGTCCAGCTTGCCACGGCCTTCCAGGTCGCTCATCAGGCGCTTGTACTCGGCGGCACGCTCGTAGGCACGGCGCGCAGCCAGGGACAGGGCCTGGGTCTGCTTGTAGTTGTTGCCCAACACCAGATTGCCGACTTCGTCGGTCATGCTCGCCAGCAACTGGTTGCGTTGCTTGTCGGTCATGTCACCGGCCTGCACCACTTCGTTGAGCAGGATCTTGATGTTCACTTCGTGGTCGGAGCAGTCCACGCCACCGGCGTTGTCGATGAAGTCGGTGTTGGAACCGCCGCCATTGAGACCGAATTCCACACGACCCAGCTGGGTCATGCCGAGGTTACCGCCCTCGCCCACCACCTTGCAGCGCAGCTCGTTGCCGTTGACGCGCAGCGCGTCGTTGGCCTTGTCGCCCACGTCGGCGTGGCTTTCGGTGCTGGCCTTGACGTAAGTACCGATACCGCCGTTCCACAACAGGTCCACCGGCGCCTTGAGCAAGGCGTTCAGCAGTTCGGTCGGGGTCAGCTTGTCGGCCTTGATGTCGAAGCGTTCTTTCATCTGCGGCGAGATGGCAATGCTCTTCGCGCTGCGCGAGAAGATACCGCCGCCTTCGGACATGATGCTGGTGTCGTAGTCGGTCCAGGCCGAACGCGGCAAGTCGAACAGGCGCTGACGCTCAACAAAGCTGGTCGCCGGGTTCGGGTTTGGATCGATGAAGATGTGCAGGTGGTTGAAGGCCGCGACCAGTTGCAGCTTGTCGGACATCAACAAGCCGTTACCGAACACGTCGCCGGCCATATCGCCGACGCCAACCACGGTGATGCTGTCTTCCTGCACGTTGATGCCGCGTTCACGGAAGTGACGCTGCACACCGACCCACGCGCCCTTGGCGGTGATGCCCATTTTCTTGTGGTCGTAACCGGCCGAACCACCGGAGGCGAACGCGTCGCCCAGCCAGAAGCCGTAGTCGATCGCAATACCGTTGGCAATGTCGGAGAAGGTCGCAGTGCCCTTGTCCGCAGCGACGACCAGGTACGGGTCATCGTCGTCATGGCGCACGACGTTGGCCGGCGGCACCAGGGCGCCGTCTTTCAGGTTGTCGGTGATGTCCAGCAGGCCGGAAATGAAGATGCGGTAGCAGGCGATGCCCTCGGCCGCGATCTCGTCGCGGGTGCCGCCCAATGGCAGGCGACGCGGCAGGAAGCCGCCCTTCGCGCCCACAGGCACGATGACCGAGTTCTTCACTTGCTGGGCTTTTACCAGGCCCAGTACTTCGGTACGGAAGTCTTCTTCACGGTCGGACCAGCGCAGGCCGCCACGCGCGACGTTACCAAAGCGCAGGTGCACGCCTTCAACCCGTGGCGAGTAGACGAAGATTTCAAACTTCGGCACCGGCTTGGGCAGCTCGGGAATCGCGCGCGGGTCGAACTTGAAGCTGAAGTACGACTTGTTCTGGCCGTTGGCGTCGGTCTGGTAGAAGTTGGTGCGCAGGGTGGCCTTGATCAGGTCCAGGTAGCGACGCAGGATGCGGTCTTCGTTGAGCACCTGAACGTCGTCCAGGGCGGTGAGGATCGCTTGTTCCAGGCGTTGCTGCTTGTCTTCCAGGTCATCGGCGGTGAGCTTGCGCGCCAGGTAGAAGCGCGTCTTGAACAACCGGGTCAATTCGCGGGCGATGTCGGTGTGGTTGTTCAGGGTGCTGGCGATGTAACCCAGGTCGAAGCCCAGGCGGATCTGCTTCAGGTAACGCGCATAGGCACGCAGCAGCGCGACGTCGCGCCACGGCAGGCCGGCAGTCAACACCAGGCGGTTGAACGCATCGTTTTCGGCATCGCCGTGCACGATGTGCACAAACGCGTCCTGCAGGGTGTCGTTGAGCTGCTGGATATCCAGGTTCACGCCTTCGGCGGCAATGAACGCGAAGTCATGGATCCAGAACTCACGGCCATTGGCGTGGCGCAGGCGATACGGGAATTCACCCAACACGCGCAGGCCGAGGTTTTCCAGGATCGGCAGCACGTCGGACAACGCCAGCGGCGTGTCGGCGTGATACAGCTTGCAGTGCAGCTCGCGTTGGCCGGAAACCTGGCCCAGCGGCTGATAGAAACTCATCACCAGCGGATTGGCTTCGGTCAGGCTGTTGAGGTGCTGCATGTCGACCACGGCCGAATGCGCAGCAAAGCGCTCGCGATAACCGGCCGGGAAGCCTTTCGGGAAATCCGCCAGCACGTTGGTGCCCTGGGCTTCGCCGAAGCTCTCGACCACCAGGCTGGAGTAGTCGTCCTGCCAGCTGCGGCAGGCCTGCACCACTTCTTTTTCCAGTTGCAGCGGGTCGATGTCCAGGCGGTTCTTCGGGTCAACCCGCAGAATCAGCTGCACACGGGCCAGCACGGATTCGGAGAAGAAGGTCCAGAATTCGCAGTCCGAGGCTTTCAGGCGATCCATCAGCACTTGCTGGATCTTCTGGCGCACTTCGGTGGAATAGATGTCGCGCGGCACATAGGCCAGGCAGTAGCAGAAACGACCGTACGGGTCTTTGCGCAGGAACACGCGGATCTTGTTGCGTTCCTGGATCTGCACAATCGACATCACCGTGGTGAACAGCTCGTCGACCGGGGTCTGGAACAGGTCATCACGCGGCAGCACTTCCACCACCTGGGCAAGCTCTTTGCCCAAATGCGCCTTGGGCTGGAAGCCCGAGCGGCGTTCGATCTCTGCCACCTTGCGGCGGATGTAAGGGATGACGCGCACGCTTTCGCCGTACACCGAGGAGGTGTAGAGGCCCATGAAGCGGTGTTCCTTGATGACCTTGCCGTCGGCGCTGATCTCACGGATCGACACATAGTCCGGGTAAGCCGGGCGGTGCACGCGGCTTGGGTGCGCGGCCTTGGCGAACGACAGCACGGTCGGTTCACGCAGGTAGGCCACGGCGTAGTCTTCGATGCGCAGGTCGTCGGCGGTGAGGCCGGCGCGTAGCAGCTTGGTCAGACCGAGGAAGGAGCTGGCGTCATATTCGATATGACCGCCGTCCGCCTCGTCACGTACCACGAATTCTTCATAGCCGAGGAAGGTGAAGTGGTTGCCCACCAGCCATTCCAGGAAGTTCTTGATCTCGGCCTTTTCTTCGCCGTCGATGCTGAACGGGCTGGCGTCGATACCGGCCAGCAGGTCCTGGACCTTGGCTTTCATCGGTTCGAAATCGGCCACGGCCACACGCACTTCGCCCAAGACCTGCTCAAGCTCTTTGCTCAGCACGTTCAGTTCGGCGGCGTTGGCGCAGCGGTCGATTTCCAGGTACATCAGCGATTCTTGCTGGATGTCGTCGCCCTGGGTGCCTTTGGGCAGGATTTCGAGCAGTTCGCCCTTTTTGCCACGGCGCACGCTGAGCACGGTGGTTTGCAGGGTGTGGATGCTATAGCCACGGCGGTTCAGCTCGGTGCGTACCGAGTCCACCAGGAAGGGCAGGTCATGGTGCAGCACTTCGACCGCGGTGTGGGTCGACTGCCAGCCATGACGTTCGTAATCGGGGTTGTAGACCCGCACTTGCGGTTGGGTGTGGTCAAAGCGCTCAAGCAGGCGCCAGGCAGACAGGGTGCAACCGGCCAGGTCGGAAAGGCGACGCTGGGTCAGTTCGTCCAGGGAAATAATGCCGAAGAATTGCTCAGCGAACAGCGCCACTTGTGGCAGTGCCTGTTCACTGATGTGCTGCGCCAGTGCCGCTTGCAGTTGATGCTGGAAGTCGGCCTTGCTGGCTGCGGTGAAGAACGCCATCTGTGGTACTCCGCTTGGGCTTGTTATTGATGGAAGCGTCGCGTGTTATCCCCTTGCGGGGAGACCGTCGCGCTGTTCGTCGATGCTGATAAATAAGCACCATAAACGAATCAGGGTGACAGGTGGGTGAAGCTGGACAAGACAATGAGGTCACATACAACTTCCATAAGATGTACGCCATGTCGGGCGACGGTACGACGGGCAGGTCAGACTCCCGGCACAGGGCACATCCGTTGCGCAGCTTAACGAGTGTAGGAAGCCAACTGCTTGCGGCGCTGCGACATATTCGGTCATCGGTACGCAGGCCAGGGGTTGCGACATGGGCAACCCGAATTTTTCCGCAGAAAAACCCGCTGTTTTCACGCCGGCGAGTACCGAAAATGACTGGTATTGCCCGTCAGGTCATGCACTGGGTCTGACACAGGATGCAGCACAAAATTCGCCGCAATGGCACAATTGCCACCCGTGATGCCCTTCCCCAGACAGGATCTCCCATGCTGCAACTGCAAACCGACGCACTGATGGCCACCCCGTGCGACGACGAAGAAGACAACATGGCCATGCTCTGCTGCCACGGCAAAAACGGCGAGATGTTCATGCTCACCCGTTACCCGGACGAAGATGAGGTCGAACTGACCTGGGATTACGAGCCGTCGACGCTGGACGGGTTGAAGGTCACCCTGAGTGATACGACGCTGCTGATCGAACTGGCGGCGGGCGATGCCGACGCACTGGGTGGTAAGGATCAGCTGCAGATCAGCCACACCACAGCCGCGTCGGACCTGGCCGAAGTGGAAGAAACCCTGCAGAACATCCTCAAGGGCACCGGCACCTTCACCCGAATTTAAGCGGCATCAACGACTAAATGTGGGAGGGGGCTTGCCCCGATAGCGGAGTGTCAGTCAGCTAATTCATACCTGACCCACCGCCATCGGGGGCAAGCCCCCTCTCACATTGACCCTGTTGCTACACAAATTTCCTACAAGATTTGCCAAAAATACCCGTTACGCCGTTAGTCGCCGCCCCCCTCGATGCATTAAAGTAGGCGCCCCGGCTCCGCGTTCGTTACATGACGTGCGGGCTCATCTTTCCAGGAACCGTCATCGATGGAACATCGTGAAGCGCTGCTTGCGCTGCGAACCTTTCTTTCTACGCAGATTCTCGGCCAGGAAAAACTCATCGATCGCCTGCTGATCGCCCTGCTCGCCGACGGCCATATGCTGGTCGAAGGCGCGCCGGGCCTGGCCAAGACCAAGGCAATCAAAGAGCTCGCCGAAGGTATCGAAGCGCAGTTCCATCGCATTCAGTTCACCCCCGACCTGTTGCCCGCCGACATCACCGGCACCGAGATCTACCGCCCGGAAACCGGCAGCTTCGTGTTCCAGCAAGGGCCGATCTTCCACAACCTGGTGCTGGCGGACGAAATCAACCGTGCGCCGGCCAAAGTGCAGTCGGCGCTGCTCGAGGCCATGGCCGAGCGCCAGGTCAGCGTCGGGCGCAGCACGTATGACTTGTCGCCGCTGTTCCTGGTGATGGCCACGCAAAACCCGATCGAGCAGGAAGGCACCTACCCGTTGCCCGAAGCCCAGCTCGACCGCTTCCTGATGCACGTCAAGATCGGCTTCCCGGACGCCGCTGTCGAGCGACGCATCCTGCAACAGGCGCGCGGCGAAGCCCTCAACGGCGAAACCAAACCCGAACGCCGTGTCAGCCAGCAGGCCATCTTCGCCGCACGCAAGGAAATCCTCGGCCTGTACATGGCCGACGCCGTAGAGGAATACCTGGTGCAACTGGTCATGGCCACGCGCACCCCGGCCAAGTTCGACGCGGAAATGGCCGAGTGGATCGCCTACGGCGCCAGCCCGCGCGGCTCCATCGCCCTCGACCGCTGCGCCCGCGCGCATGCCTGGTTGGCCGGTCGCGACTTTGTCAGCCCCGAAGATATCCAGGCCGTGCTGTTTGACGTACTGCGCCATCGCATCATTCTGTCGTTCGAGGCCGAAGCGGCCGGTATTGACCAGGACCGCGTGGTGCAACGCATTCTCGACGTCGTTGCCGTCGCTTGAAGTCGATGAACGCCAGCGATGGAATCCGCGTCACACTCAGCGAGCTGATTGAGATGCGCCACCGCGTGCGCGAAGTGCAGCTGTTTTCCACGCCGAGCCAGCGCAGCCCGCTGATCGGCCTGCACCATTCCAAACTGCGCGGGCGTGGCGTCGACTTCGACCAGGTGCGCGTGTACCAGGCCGGCGACGACGTGCGCACCATCGACTGGCGCGTCACGGCGCGCACCCAGGAGCCGCACACCAAGCTGTTCCACGAAGAACGCGAGCGGCCGATTTTCATCATGGTCGAGCAAAGCTGCCGGCTGTTTTTCGGCTCCGGGCAGATGTTCAAGTCGGTACTCGCCGCGCAGGCGGCCAGCCTGATCGGCTGGGCCGCGCTTGGGCACAACGACCGCGTCGGTGGGCTGGTGTTCGGTGATAACGAGCACTACGAAATCAAGCCGCGGCGCAGCAAGCAAAGCCTGCTGCAACTGCTCAACCGCCTGGTGCGCGTCAACCAGAGCCTGAACACCGAAACCCGCCCCGAAGTCGACGCCCTGGGCATGGCCTTGCGCCGGGGCCGGGAGGTGCTGCGCCCTGGCAGCCTGGTGATTGTGATCTGCGACGAGCGCGCATTGACCGAAGGCGCCGAGCAACAGCTGAGCCTGCTGTCACGCCACTGCGACCTGCTGCTGTTGCCGATCTCCGACCCGCTCGACCACGCCCTGCCCGCCGCCGGCCTGTTGCGTTTTGCGCAACGCGGTGCGCAGCTGGAACTGGACACGCTGAATTTCGACTTGCGCCAGGCTTACAAAGCCCAGGCTGAAGCGCGCATCGCCCGCTGGGAATTGCTCGCGCAAAAACTGCGCATCCTGCTGATGCCGTTGAGCACCCAGAACGAAATGGTCGAGCAGCTGCGTGAATACCTCAACCCGCAACGTCCGGTTAAAAAGCAATGAGCAGCCTCGACCAACTGCAACCACTGATCGCCCCGCCGGCCATCGGTTTCTGGCCGCCCGCGCCGGGTTGGTGGCTGTTGCTGCTGGTGCTCCCGCTGCTCGGCTGGGGGCTGTGGAAGCTGCGGCGCTTCCTGCCCGCGCGCCGCCCGGTGGCACGCGCCGAACAACCGCTGGACCCATTGCGCATCGCCGCCCTGGCCGAGCTGGCGCTGATGCCCAAGCCCTACGACGGCGCACCCGCCGGTGCCTGGCTGCAACAACTCAACGGCCTGCTCAAGCGCCTGTGCCGCAACGACTACCCTTACAGCCAGAGCCACACCCTCAATGGGCGCAAATGGCTGGCCTTCCTCGACAACCGCTGCCCGGCTGCCGGCCTCACGCGCTGGATGGTGCTGGTGGAAGGCGCCTACAAACCCGAATGCAAACTCGACGACAAGGCCATCGCCGGCCTGACCCAAGCCGTCGACACCTGGATTCGCAAACATGTTTGAGTTCGCCTGGCCGTGGGTCTTCGTGCTGTTGCCCCTGCCGTGGTTGATGCGGCTGGTGCTGCCGGTGGCCGACAGCGGCGAGCCGGCGCTGAAAGTCAGCTACCTCAATGACCTCGAAGGCCTTGCCCGCCGCCGCGCGCGCGTCAACCTGCCCGGCTGGCGCCAGCAAGCGCCGTTCGTGGTGTTGTGGCTGCTGCTGTTGACCGCCGCAGCCCGCCCGGAATGGCTCGGCGAACCGCTGCCGATTGCCGCCAGTGGCCGCGACCTGCTGGTGGCGGTGGACGTGTCCGGCTCCATGGATTTTCCCGATATGCACTGGCAGGACGAAGACGTCAGCCGCCTGAGCCTGGTCAAGCACCTGCTCGGGGATTTTCTCGAAGACCGCGAGGGTGACCGGGTGGGCCTGATCCTGTTCGGCAGCCAGGCCTACCTGCAAGCCCCGTTGACCTTCGACCGCCGCACCGTACGGGCCTGGCTGGATGAAGCGCGCATCGGCATCGCCGGCAAAAACACCGCCATCGGCGATGCCATCGGCCTGGCCTTGAAGCGCCTGCGCCAGCGCCCGGCGCAAAGTCGCGTGCTGATCCTGGTCACCGACGGCGCCAACAACGCCGGGCAGATCGACCCGCTGACCGCCGCGCGCCTGGCCGCCGAAGAAGGCGTGAAGATCTACCCGATCGGCATCGGCGCCGACCCCGAGCAAACCGGCTCCCTGGGCATCCTTGGCGTCAACCCGAGCCTGGACCTCGACGAGCCGGCGCTCAAGGCGATCGCCGAGGCCACCGGCGGCCAGTATTTCCGCGCCCGCGATGGCGAAGAACTGCAAGCGATCAAGGAAACCCTCGACAAGCTCGAGCCGGTCGAACAGCAACCCACCCAGGCGCGTCCGGCCCAGGCGCTGTACAGCGCGCCGCTGGCGCTGGCATTGCTGCTGAGCATGTTGCTGGTGATTCAGGAACGCTGGCCGAACAACGCGCTGCAACGCGCGCTCAGCAAACTGTCGAGCCGTGGCCGCTTCCTGCAACAACACCCGGAATGGCGCCAGCGCCTTAAACGCCTGCGTTTGCGGAGGCGTCGATGAGCGACCTGTGGCCGCACCTGTTTCGTCCCTGGTGGCTGTTGCTGCTGCCACTGCTTGGCTGGCTGCTGTGGCAGCTGTGGCACCGGCAAAAGCGCGCCGGGCGCTGGCAGATGATTCTGCCGCCGGCCTTCCACGCCGTGCTGCTCAGTGGTGGCAACGGCCGTGAAAGCAAATCGCCGTGGGTGGTGCTTGGGATTGCCTGGCTGCTGGCCGTGCTGGCGTTGCTCGGCCCGAGCTGGCAAAGGGTTGAACAGACCAGCCAGAAGCCTGCCGACCCGCTGGTGGTGTTGTTGGAACTGACCCCGGAAATGCTCGCCACCGACAGCCCGCCCAACCGCCTGGAGCAGGCGCGGCGCAAGCTGTACGACCTGTTGCAGGCACGCAGCGATGCGCAAACCGCCATCGTCGTGTACGCCGGCAGCGCACACACGCTGGTGCCGCTGTCGGACGACCTGGCCACCAGCCGCAACCTGCTCGAAGCCCTGCGCCCCTCGCTGATGCCAGAGCCCGGCCATCGCGCCGACGTGGCGGTGGAAAAAGCCCTCGGCTTGCTCAAGCACGGCGGCCTCGGCCAGGGGCGCCTGCTGTTGATCGGTTCGTCTCTGTCCAAGCAGGAACGCCAGGGCATCCGCCTGCTGCTGCAAAGCGGCCAGGCACCGAGCCTGTCGATCCTCGGAATCGGCAGCCGCGAAGGCACCCCGGTGACCCAGGAAAGCGGTGAGTTCCTCAAGGACGAACAAGGCGCAATCCTCGTGCCGCGCCTCGACAGCCCGACCCTCAAGGCGTTCGCCAGCGAAATGGGTGGCCGCTACCGCGCCGCGCGCCTGGACGACAAGGACCTGCGCCAACTCGGCGTGCTCGACACCCCGCAAGCCCTGCGCAACGACGGCCAACTGCTGCACCTCGATACCTGGGCCGACCAGGGTTACTGGCTGCTGCTGCCGCTGTTGCTGCTGGCCGCGTGCGCCGGGCGGCGTGGCTGGTTGTTCTGCCTGCCCCTGCTGCTGATGGCCGCGCCGCAACCCAGCTATGCCTTCGGCCTGCAGGATTTGTGGCTGCGCCCCGACCAGCAAGGCCAATACCTGCTCAAGAAAAAACGCCCGGCCGAGGCCGCCGAGCACTTCGAAGACCCGCAATGGCAAGGCGTCGCGCTGTACGAAGCCGGCAACTACGCCGAAGCCATCAAACGCTTTGCCGAGGGCAATGACGCCTATTCCCACTACAATCGCGGCAATGCCCTCGCCAGGTCCGGCGAGCTGGAAGCGGCCATCGACGCCTACGAACAGGCCCTGGAAGCCCAGCCCGACCTGCAACCGGCGCTGAAAAACAAAGCGCTGGTCGAAGCCCTGATTCAGCAACAGGCGCAGCCCGAGCCGGAAAAACCTGCCAACAACAAGGATGACGAAACCACCCAACCCGGCCAAACTGCGCAACCGGGCGCCAGTGGGCAAAATGCTACTGGTGGCGAGCAGTCATCCCAAGGCCAGGGCGAGGCCGGCACCGGCGACACCAAGCCCGGCGCCAAGCCGCAATCGGGCGGCAATGAAGTGCCGGGCAGCGAGTTGGGCGACGAGCAAACCACCACCCCGCCGCTGCGCCCCACCGACGCCAGCCTCGACGGTGAACACCGCCAGGCCCTGGAACAATGGCTGCGGGAGATCCCGGACAACCCCGGCGAACTGCTGCGACGCAAATTCTGGTACGAACAGCAACAACATCAGGACAAGACTCGATGAGCCGCCGCACCACCCTACTGCTTTTGCTCGCCTTGTCGGCAGGCCCCGCCCAGGCGGCGAACCTGACCGCCAGTGTCGATCGCAGCCGCCTCAATTCCGGCGAGACGGTAGAGCTGACGGTGGAATCCAGCGACGTCACCCAGTTCGGCAAGCCCGACCTGTCGCCCCTCGACGCGCAATTTGAAGTCAGCGGCACGCGCCAGCTCAACCAGCTCACCACCCTGGGCGGCGACAACCACGCCACCACGCGCTGGATCATCACCCTGCTGCCCAAGGAAAACGGCACGGTGGTGATCCCGCCGCTGCAAGTGGGCGAGTACAAGACCCAGCCGATCAGTCTGCAAGTGGTGGAAACCGCCAGCCAGAACACCAGCACCGAACTGGCGCCGGTGTTTGTCGAGGCCAACCTCGACCAGACCAGCGTGTATGTGCAGGCCCAGGCCCTGTTGACCGTGCGCGTGTACCACTCGGTGTCGCTGTATGACGACAGCAGCCTGACCCCCTTGCAGATCCCGGACGCCCGCGTTGAGCAGCTGGGCGAGTCGCGCACCTACGAAAAGGTCATCAACAGCATCCGCCATGGCGTGATCGAAACCCGCTACGCGATCTATCCGCAGCACAGCGGCACCGTGGAGATTCCAGCGCAGACCTTCAGCGCCACGCTCGTCGAGGCGCGCCCGCCGCAGGAAAACACCCTGCAAGGCACCAAGCCCGGCAAGCTGATACATGTAAGCTCCGCCGCCCTGCCATTGACCGTCAAACCCAAGCCGGAACGCTACCCCGCCGACGCCGCCTGGCTGCCCGCGCGCAGCCTGAACCTGAGCGAAAGCTGGAACCCCGAGCCGGAGCACGTGCAGGTCGGTGACTCCCTGACCCGCAGCCTGACGGTCAAGGCCGAAGGCCTCTCCAGCGCGCAACTGCCGGCGCTGCCCAGCACCGACATCAACGGCCTGCGCCGCTACCCGGACCAGCCGGTGCTGGGCAACCAGAGCAACGACCGTGGCTTGATCGGCAGCCGAGAAGACCGCGAAGCGCTGGTGCCCAACCGCGTCGGCCCGCTGGAACTGCCCGCCGTGGAAGTGGTGTGGTGGAACACCCATGAAGACCACCTGGAACGCACCAGCCTGCCGGCCCGCACCCTGCAAGTGGCGAACAACCCGAGCCTGGTGGTGGACACCCCGGCCACGCCCACGGTGATCACCGCCCCCGACGACAGCCGCCTGTGGCTTTGGCAATTGAGCACGCTGATTTTGGCCTGCACCAGCCTGCTGGGCTTTGGCCTGTGGTGGCGTGCGCGCTGGCAACCCGCTGTGCTTCGCGCCGCGCAAACCGGCCCGAGCCCGCGTTCGCTGCTCGACGACCTCAAGCGTGCGACCCAGGCCAACGACCCCCAGGCGACGCGCCAGGCGCTGGATGCGTGGGCGCGGCAACAGCCGGAAACTCTGGCCGACATGGCGGCGCGCTTTGTGCCGCTGTCCGATGCGCTGGATGGGTTGAACGGCGCGCTGTACAGCGAGAGTGGGCATTACTGGTTGGGCGAAGACCTGTGGCGGGCGATCAAGGCCATTCCCATGGCCGAGCGCGAGGTGGATATGGTGACGGACAGCACCAGCTTGCCGCCGTTGTATCCCAAGTAGGCCTTGGTTTGACTGACAATCCGTTGTCCATCTGGGAGCGGGGTTGTGGGGGGCATTACCGCTGGGTACATATCCGTTTTTTGGGTGATGGCGGGTATTGGTTTCGCCCTTACGGCGAGTCACTTTTGGAAAAGAGCCCCAAAAGTAACCAAAAGGGCTCTTGCCCCACCACTCGGCACCTCGCTCACGCTCGGTGTGCCCGAAAACAGGCATTACTCC
>NZ_UTBG01000125.1 GCF_900580675.1 Pseudomonas viridiflava | reverse complement strand
TAATGCCTGTTTTCGGGCACACCGAGCCGGAGGCGAGGTGCCGAGTGGTGGGGCAAGAGCCCTTTGGTTACTTTGGGGCTCTTTTCCAAAGTGACTCGCCGTAAGGGCGAAACCACAAGTCGCCGTTACCCGAATAACGGATATGCCCCCCTCAGATAATCGCAAAAAGACATTACTTATCCGAATAACAAATCACAAAAATAATTAAATCCAAGAATATTAGCTTATGCCCAAATAGCATTATATTTTCAAAACTCATTCCGTTATGTTTGATCGCAACAGCCTACCCCTGACCTCGGATGGTACCCAGCGTGATTCAGATTCTGCGCGCCATAACCGGGTAATGCCCCCGCAGCAGAATCGTTGGAATGGAGTTCAACGTATGTTGCCGATTCAAGCCCCGCGCTCACCCCACACCTAGTCCCAAATCGCCGCAACACCCCCGAAAAAACCGAGCACCGCGCCCCACCGCGTGGCTGCCCGACTTCGCGATTTGGAACGTTTGGAGTGGCTATGAAGCAAGTCTTGCAACCGACCGCCTTACTGGCGCTGGCCCTGTTGGCAAACACAGCCCAGGCCCAGGACGACAGCACCCTGTCCACCGTGGTGGTCACCGGCAACCGTGGCGCCGAGCAGCGCACCGTCACCAGCAGCCCGGTGCCGATCGATGTGGTCAGCGCCAAGCAACTGCAAAGCACCGGCAAGCCCGGTTTGATGGAAGCCCTGAGCGCGGTGATCCCGTCGCTGACCCTGCCGGAAAAAACCGGTTGGGACGCCAGCGGCATCGCCCGTGCGCCAAACCTGCGTGGCTTGAGCGCCGCTGAAGTGCTGGTGCTGGTCAATGGCAAACGCCGCCACACCGCCGCGACCCTCAACATCAACGGTATCAACACCGGCGCAGCGCCCGCCGACCTCGATTTGATCCCCATCAGCGCCATCGACCACGTGGAAGTGCTGCGCGACGGCGCCGCTGCCCAGTACGGCTCGGACGCCATCGCCGGGGTGATCAACGTGATCCTCAAGGCCGACACCAGCGGCACCTCGGTGACCAACGCAGGGATTGGCTACGACGGCAAGAAGCAGACCGTGCAACAAAGCCTCAACAAGGGTTTCGAGATCGGCAACGGCGGCATCGTGCAACTGGCGCTGGACGCACGCAGCCAGAACGATGACAACAAGGCCAGCGCCAATGGCTACACCTACGCCCAGGCCTATGAGCAGGCCGGCCGCTCGACTTACGGCGGCTACGGCACGCCGAAGACCAACCTGCTGACCCTGGGCTACAACGCCGAGTTGCCGATCGACGACAGTTTCAGTCTGTATTCCTTCACCACCTATTCGCGGCGCAAGGCCGAGCAAGGCCAGAATTTCCGCCTGCCGACCATCACCAACACCATCACCACCGGACCCAATGGCTACCCCGGCGGCTACACGCCGACCTGGTTTATCGACGAGGACGATTTCCAGGCCGCGTTCGGCGGCAAAGGCACCGTCGGCGAGTGGGACTGGGACTTGTCCACCACCTACGGGCGCAACGACGCGGAGCAGGGCACCACGCATAACCAGAACCCGTCACTGGGCGAGGCCACGCCGAATCACTTTACCTCCGGGACCTGGATTTCCACCGAGCTGACCACCAACCTCGACTTCAAGCGCGGTTTTGATATCGGTCTGCAAAAGCCCCTGGATCTGAGCTACGGCTTCGAACATCGCCGCGACACCTATGAGGTGCAGTCCGGCGATTACGCGTCCTATGCCAACGGCGGTTACTGCGTGGCGCCGGGCAACTGTGCGTCGTCCGGGGCGCAGGTCACCAACGGCATTTCGCCGGATGAAGAAAGCAGCGCCTCGCGCAACAGCCTGGCCAGTTACGTGGATGTGGGTTTCAACCCGCTGCCGGACTGGTACGTGGGCACCGCTTTTCGCTATGAGCATTACAACGAAGGCGTGGGCGCCACCCGCAGCGGCAAGCTGACCACGCGCTACGACTTCACTCCGCAGTTCGCGGTGCGCGCCACTGTGAGCAATGGCTTCCGCGCGCCGTCCCTGGCCAACAGCCTGTTCAGTGCACGTTCCACCACCTATGGCGTGGTGAACGGGGTGTACCAGTCGATCAACTACGGCGTGTTGCCGGTGGGGTCGGCGGCGGCCCAGGCCCTCGGCGCCCAGGAGTTGAAACCCGAACGCTCGACCAACTACAGCCTCGGTTTCACGCTCACACCGACTGACCGCCTGAACTTCACCGCCGACGCCTACGTGATCAACCTGCGTGACCGCATCACCCTCACCGGCACCTTGCTCGGCCCGGAAATCACCCAGGTGCTGCAAGGCAATGGCATCACCTCGACCTCCGGCGGCCAGTACTTCATCAACGGCGCCGACACCCGCACCAAAGGCCTCGACCTGGTCGGCAACTACAGCCAGGACCTCGGCCAATACGGCGCGCTGAAGTGGACCGCCGCGTTCAACTGGAACCAGACCAGGATCCTCAATTACAAGGCATCCACCACGATCCTCGGCACGGCCTATGACCTGATGGACCGCCAGGCGCGCAACCTGATCACCGGCGTGCAGCCCAGCACCAAGCTGATCCTGGGCGGCGACTGGAGCATCGAGCGCTTCAACCTCAACCTGGCCCTGACCCGGTATGGATCCTACAAGGAGGTCAACGTCTCCGACGACCGCAGCCTCGACCGGGTCTACAGCGCCAAATGGATCACCGACCTCGACCTTGGCTACAACCTCACCAAAGACCTCAACGTGGCCATCGGCGCCAAGAACCTGTTCGACGTCTACCCCAAGAAACAAGGTGTGCCCAGCAGCACCATGGTCAGCAGCTACGGCACCTATTCGCCCTACGGTTTTACCGGCGGGTACTACTACACCCGGCTGACTTACGCCTTTTAAGAGGAATAAAACATGCCCATCGTCGCCAAATCCTATGACCTGATTGATCAGGTCACCGAGCAACCGGTTCGCCAGGCCCGTGTCTCCACACCGATCAAAGCCCTGCAAGTGGTGCCCGCGCGGCACCCCTGGCGCTGGGCCGGGTCGATCTTTGCCGCGCTGGTACTGCTCGGGATCGTGCATTCCCTGGCGACCAACCCGCGCTGGGAGTGGGGCGTGTTCGGCCAGTGGTTCTTCTCGCCGTCGGTGCTGCGCGGCCTCGGCCAGACGCTGTTGCTGACCCTGCTGAGCACGGTGTTCAGCATCATCCTCGGTACCGCGCTGGCCCTGGCGCGGCTGTCCGGCTCGCCGTTGCTGGCGGCCCTGGCCTGGGGCTATATCTGGTTTTTCCGCTCAATGCCGGCGCTGCTGGTGCTGATCATCCTCTACAACTTTGCCTACCTGTACGACCATATCGTGCTCGGCGTGCCATTCACCGGCGTGGTGTTCGCCGAGTGGTCGACGGTGGACGTGCTCAGCCAATTCACCGTAGCCGTCCTGGGCCTGAGCCTGATGCAGGCGGCTTATGCGGCAGAGATCATTCGCGGTGGCCTGATCGGCGTCGACGCCGGCCAGCATGAAGCGGCGGCAGCCCTCGGTTTGCCGGCTTCGCGACGCATCTTCCGGATCATCTTGCCGCAGGCGCTGCGCTCGATCCTGCCGTCGGGGTTCAACGAAATCATCGGCCTGGTCAAGGGCACCTCGATTGTCTACGTGCTGGCGCTGCCGGAGCTGTTCTACACCGTGCAGGTCATCTACAACCGCACCCAGGCGGTGATCCCGCTGCTGATCGTCGCCACCGTCTGGTACCTGATTATCACCACCGTGCTGACCAGCGCGCAGTACTACGTCGAGCGCCATTTCGCGCGTGGCACCGCCCGCGTCTTGCCACCGACCCCGCTGCAACGCCTGCGCGGCTGGCTCAAGGAGAAGACCCATGGGTGAAGCACGCGCAGGGCGTATCCAGATCCAGGGCGTCGGCAAGCGCTTTGGCAATCAACAGGTGTTGAAAGACATCGACCTGACCATCGACCCCGGCAAGGTCACGGTGATTCTCGGGCCGTCCGGCTCGGGCAAATCCACCTTGCTGCGCACCATCAACCACCTCGAAAAAATCGACAGCGGGCACATCACCATCGACGGTGAATACGTCGGCTACCGGCGCAAGGGCGACCTGCTCTACGAACTCAAGGAGCGCGAAATTCTCAAGCGGCGTATCGACGTCGGCTTTGTGTTCCAGAACTTCAACCTGTTCCCGCACCTCACCGCCTGGGAAAACGTCGCCGAAGCGCCGCTGGCCCATAAGCGCTGGAGCAAGGCTGAGGCGCAGGCCAGGGCCAGTGAACTGCTGGCCAAGGTCGGCCTGGCAGACAAGGTCGACGCCTACCCGCGCCAGCTTTCCGGTGGCCAGCAACAGCGCGTGGCGATTGCCCGTGCGTTGGCACTCGACCCCAAGGTGCTGCTGTTTGACGAGCCGACCTCGGCGCTGGACCCGGAGCTGGTCGGCGAAGTACTCGACGTGATCAAGGGCCTGACCCAATTGGGCGTGACCCTGGTGATCGTCACCCACGAGATCGGTTTTGCCCGCGAGGTGGCCGACCACGTGGTGTTCCTCTGCGACGGCCAGTTGATCGAAGAAGGCCCGCCCGAACAGATTTTCCGCCAACCCCGACATCCCCGCACCGTGGCCTTTCTCGGCAAGGTGCTTTAGTTCAAGGAGTGACTGCCCATGTTTATCACCACTGCCCGCGTGGCCCTGCTGGCGCTTGCCGTCAGCACCGCGCAACAAGCGTTTGCCGTGCAACAGGTCGACCTCAGCCCCGACCGCGCGCGCATTCATGTGCCGCGCAATGAAGCGGCCATCGCGCAGATTCCGCCAGGCTTCAAGTTCGCCCAACCGGGCAAGTTCACCGTGGCCGTGTCCGGCGTGGCCGGGCCGCCCCTGGCCCTGCTGGCCAACGACGACAAAACCACCATCGGCAGTGAAGCCGACACCGCGCAACTGGTGGCCGACAGCCTTGGCCTGCAACTCAATGTGGTGCAGACCAGCTGGGAAGACTGGCCGCTGGGCGTCAGCTCGGGCAAATACGACGCGGTGATCAGCAACGTCACCGTGACCGAAGCGCGCAAGAAGCGCTTTGACTTCGCCACCTATCGCCAGGATGTGCTGGGTTTTTATGTGAAGAGCACCAGCAAGATCAACGAGATCAAACAGGCGGCGGACATCGCCGGGCTGAAGATCATCGTCGGCTCCGGCACCAACCAGGAAAAAGTCCTGCTGGCGTGGAATGAGGCCAATGAAAAGGCCGGGATCAAGCCGGCGCTGTTGCAGTATTTCGACGACCAGGCGGCCGCGCAACTGGCGGTGCAGTCGGGGCGCAGCGATGCGCTGTTCGGGCCGAATTCGGTGTACGCCTATTCCGCCGCGATCACCGGCGGCATCAAGCGTGTCGGCACCGTCAACGGTGGCTGGCCGTTGCAGGCGGATATTGCCGTGACCACGCGCAAGGACAACGGCCTGGTCAAGCCGATCCACACCGCCCTCGAAGGCGCGATTGCCGGCGGCCAATACGAACAGGTGCTGCAACGCTGGGGCCTGGACGTGGAGCGCGTCGACAAGTCGCTGATCAACCCACCGGGCCTGCCGGATTAAGGAGTTGCGAACATGGGACTGACACGACGTGAAGCGCTGTCCAGCATCGCTGCGGTGGGCGGTGAAAAGGCGGTCAAGGATGCATTGGCGGTGCTCGGCCTGGGGCCGTCATCGCACCGGCGGCCGCAACCGCTGAAACTCAAGGAAGGCCTGGGGCAGGGCACCCGTGTGCTGGTGCTGGGCGCCGGGATTGCCGGGCTGGTCGCTGCCCTGGAACTGACCCGCGCCGGGTTCAGCGTGCAAGTGCTGGAGGCCCGCGACCGGGTCGGCGGGCGCACCTGGACCCTGCGCCACGGCGACCGCGTGGACTACAAGGACGGTCGCTCGCAGACGGTGGGGTTCGACCCAGGCGTGTATTTCAACGCCGGCCCGGCGCGCATTCCCAGCCAGCACCGCACGATTCTCGACTACTGCAGCGAACTGGGCGTGCCGCTGGAAGTGCTGGTCAACAGCAGTCACGGCGCCCAGGTACGCCCGGATGTGCAAAAACCGGCCTTTACTGTCGGCCAGGCGATCAACGATGCGCGCGGTCACCTGTCCGGGTTGCTGGCCAAAGCGGTACAGCGCGACGCCCTCGACGATGTATTGAGCAGCGAGGAACGCACGCGCTTGCTGGCGTTCTTGCAGGTGTACGGCGACCTGTCCCAGGAACTGGCCTTTGAGGGCACGATCCGTTCGGGGCACCTTGAATCACCGGCGCATCCCGGCGCCTTGCCCGCCAGCCGCCGCCCGCTGTCGCTGGACCAGTTGCTGCACCCGGAGCTGTGGGGCGCGTTGCTGCACACCGAATTCCCGGAGTTCTCGGCGACCATGTTCCAGCCGGTCGGCGGTATGGACCGCATCACCGACGCGTTCTACCAGCGCGTCAGCGAGCACGTGCAGCTGGGCGCCCAGGTGCGGCAGATCCGCCAATTGGAAGACGGCGTGGCGGTGACCTATCACGACAAACGCAGCGGCCGCGAACAGGTGGTACGTGCCGACTATCTGGTCTCGACCTTGCCGCTGCCACTGCTGGCCAAGCTCGACACCGACTTCAGCGACCCGATCAAGGCAGCCTTGCTCAGCACCCGCAGCGACCAGGCGACCAAAGTGGCGTGGCAGTCGCCGCGCTTCTGGGAGACCGATTACCGCACCTACGGTGGCCTGTCCTGGATCGAACACCCGGCGCGCCTGCTCTGGTACCCGAGCAACGACCTCAACACTCGCGAAGGTTTGCTGGTGGCAGGCTATGTGACCGGGGAAGGCGCCGATGTGTTTGGCGCGCGGCCGTTCGACCAGCAGTACGCCACGTCCAGGGAAGCCGTGGAGTTGCTGCACCCGGGCTATTCGAAACACCTGCGCCACCCGCTGGCGGTGTCCTGGGAACAGATCCCCTTCAGCGAAGGGCCATGGCTGCAACGCGAGCACTTCCCGGCTGACGCCAGTGCCTTGCTCGAGGCGGGTCACGGCCGCGTGTACTTCGCCGGCGACGGCCTGGTGCAGAGCGGCGTGGGCATCTGGCAGGAATCGGCGGCCAACTCGGCGCGGCATGTGGTCGCGCAACTGGCTGAGCGGGTCACCCAACAAACACACCTTGCGGCACTGGCCGCTTCATAAGGAAATTCATCATGAGCGACAGCATTCAACGCACCAGCGTCGGCGATTTCCCGATCTCGCAAACCGTGACCGTGCCGGCGTCGGCCAGCCTGATTTTTGTCAGCGGCACCTTGCCGGATCTGGCCGATCCGCAGGTGCCGGGGGTGTTTGGAAACACCGAAGTGCAGACGGTTTCGGTGTTTAACAAGCTGCGCAAGATCCTTCAGCAGCAAGACCTGGACCTGGGCGATATCGTGCAATTGCGGGTGTTCCTGGTCGGCGCCGACGAGACCGCTGGCAAGCTGGATTTCGCCGGGTTGCAGCGTGGTTATACGCAGTTCTTCGGCACGCCCGAGCAGCCGAACAAGCCGGCGCGCACCGCGTTGCAAGTCGTGGCGCTCCCATTACCCGGCGCCTTGGTGGAAGTTGAAGCCATCGCCGCCCGCACCGCCTGAACAGGGCTAGCGATACAGTTTTTTTGCTTTGTGTTAATCCATGAAGGAGCGTTGCAATGTCCTCAGCACCCCGGCAACTCAAGCTCGGCGCCATCCTCACCGGTGTCGGCACCGCCCAGAATGAATGGCTGCACCCGCAGATCCCCGGCGATGCCAGTGTGGATATCGACTGGTATCGCGCCCAGGCCCAACAGGCGGAAGCGGCAAAGTTCGACCTGGTGTTCATCGTCGACAGCCCATACATCACTGCGGATTCAGCCCCGCATTTTCTCAACCGCCTGGAGCCGTTGACCCTGCTCTCGGCCATCGCCGGGGCCACCTCGAATATCGGCCTGGTCGCGACCTTGACCACGTCCTACACCGAACCCTTCAACGTGGCGCGCCAGTTCGCCTCCCTCGACTTGATCAGCGGCGGCCGTGCCGGCTGGAATGTGGTCACCACCGGCCTGGAAGGCGCCGCCGGCAACTTTGGCCGTGAGCAGCACATCGACCATACCGAGCGCTATCGCCGCGCCGCCGAGCACCTGGACGTGGTCCAAGGGCTGTGGGATTCCTACGAGGACGACGCCTTTGTACGCGACAAGGCCAGCAAGGTGTTCCTCGACCCGCAGCGCCAGCATCGGCTGGATCACCATGGCGAGTTTTTCTCGGTGACCGGGCCACTGAATATCCAGCGTTCGGCCCAGGGCCAGCCGGTGATTTTCCAGGCGGGGATTTCCGAATCCGGGCGCAGTTTGGCGGCGAATTATGCCGAGGGCATCTTTGCTGGCGTGGGTAACTTCGAGGACGCCCAGGCCTATTACAGCGACATCAAAAGGCGCACGGCGGCGGCGGGGCGCAACCCTGAGCACGTGACTATCCTGCCGGGGATTTCGCCGATCATTGCCGACACCGACGAGCAGGCCCAGGCCATTGACCGCGAACGCAATGGCGAGCTGGACCTGAACAAGGCGCTGGTGCAACTGGGGCGGCCGTTCAACTATCACGATTTCAGCCAATACCCATTGGACGAACCGTTCCCCGAGCTGGGCGACCTGGGCAGCAATGGTTATCGCGGGCATGCCGAAAACATCAAGCAGGTGGCCCGCGATCAGCAACTGACCCTGCGTCAGGCGGCGTTGCGTTTTGCCAAGCCGTTTTCGAGTTTTGTCGGGTCGCCCAAGACCGTGGCGGATGAGATTGAGCGGTGGTTTGTAGAGGGGGCAGTGGATGGTTTTAATATCCACGTGGGCGCGCCGGACGACTTTGCGCGGTTTACCGACCAAGTGTTGCCGTTGTTGCGTGAACGTGGGCTATTTCGCAGTGAGTACAGCCACAGCACCTTGCGCGGGCATTTGGGTTTGCCGGTGCCGGTGAATCGGCACACCGCTGCACGCGCTGCCTGAACGAGACCCCCTGTGGGAGCGGGCTTGCTCGCGAATGCGGTGCGTCAGTTGCAGACGCGTTCATTGACACACCGCGATCCAATCAACCGCAGCGTTATTACCCTTTCCAGCGACCCTGTTGTTTCAAGGTCGCGATGATGGCTTCACGTTTGTGGCGAATCTCTACCATCTTGTCGCGCAGATCGCGGCAGCGGTTGCTGTTGAGGATCAGCAGGCCCAGCAGCGGGCTAATCAGGGACATGAAGTAGAGAGAAACCGGCGGACGGTGCGCTAGCGTGAGCATAGATATCAATAGGCAGATTACGTAAATGCCGACACTCATCCATACCAAGTGAATTCGACCAAGGGCCACCTGGATTTTGGAAACAAACAGGACAACGCCCATTAAGACACTGCCGAAAAAAAAGATTCTGACTGCCAGGTCCTCCGGAAGCTTTGAGAGAACGGTGATCAGCAGCAGGGCGGCCGTCATCGCAATCGTGAAACACCCGGCAAGTAAATCTGCTGCTATCACCAACGCATAACACTTCCTGAACTGCTGTGGATTTTCAACGTAGTAATAGGCGTGGGCGCGCTCTTCAGAAGTCAGTATTTTCCAATCTTGCCATTTTTCATCTGTTGCGCATTCCACAAGGTCGTTGACCACTTTTCCCTTGCTCATTGGTTGGTCTCTTCGTAGATGCCAATAGCCAATGCCTTGATGTTTCCTGGCATTGAGCTGCTCGCAAAACCCAGAGTTGCAGCCAACGCGTCTCTTATGGGGTTGACGGTAGCAAGTTGCATTTCTGTAGCACTGATCCGTTTTGGCACTACTTTATCGGCCTGTTTTACCTTTAGCAGCTTCGGCGTCAATCGAGGATCCTGAAGCGCTGAGCAGCGCATCATTGAGTTTCGCGCGCTCTTGAACTTCTGTGGTGGTGGGAGTCGGAGCATAACGAGGTGGCGCTGTCGCTGGGTGTCGGAAGTTTCGTCTTTTGCAGGCAGGCAGTTCCTGATTGCGCTTTACCTTTTTTCAGCACCGACCTGGTTCGGGAAATGAAGGCCTGCGCCACAGGCCCATCACTCATTCACCAAACCCCACAATCGCCTTGGTTTCCAGGTATTCCTCAAACCCCTGTACACCATATTCCCGACCATTACCCGAGCGCTTGTAGCCGCCAAACGGTGCCATCGGGTTCCACGCGGGGTAGTTCAGGTGCACTTGCCCGGCGCGAATACGCGATGCCACGGCGCGTGCCAGCGTCAGGTCTTGCCCCTGAACGTGGGCACCCAGCCCGTAGACCGTGTCGTTGGCGATGGCGATGGCTTCATCCACCGTCTCATAGGCAATGATGCACAGCACCGGGCCGAATATTTCCTCCTGGGCGATGCGCATGGCGCTGTCCACGTTGGAGAAAACTGTCGGGCGGGTATAGAACCCTCTTTCAAAACCCGGCACACGTCCTGGCCCACCGCATACCAATTTGGCCCCCTCGTCGAGGCCAGCCTGGATCATGGCCTGGACGCGATTGAACTGCGCTTCGTTGGCTATCGGGCCCAGTTGCGTGGCTTCCGATTGCGGGTCACCCACGATGAGTGCATTGGCGGTCTCTGCTGCCAGCGCCTCGACCTCGGCCAGTCTGCTTTTTGGCACGATCATCCGTGTCGGCGCGCTGCACGATTGCCCGACGTTGCGAAACGCCGACATCACCCCCAATGGCACGGCCTTGGCGAAGTCGGCGTCGGGCAGCAGCACATTCGGCGACTTGCCGCCCAGCTCCTGCGTGACACGTTTCACCGTAGGCGCGGCTGCCTGGGCCACCAGCGCGCCTGCACGGTTGGAGCCGGTGATTGAAATCATGTCGATATCCGGATGTGCCGCCATGGCCGCGCCGACCTCGGCGCCGCTGCCGTTCACCAGGTTGAAAACCCCCGGCGGCAAGCCCGCGTCATGCACCAGTTGAGCAAACAGCAAGGCGCTCAGCGGCGACAATTCGCTGGGTTTCAACACCACGGTGCAGCCGGCGGCGATGGCCGGGGCGACTTTGGCGGTGATTTGATACAACGGCCAGTTCCACGGCGTGATCAGACCGCACACGCCGATAGCCTCGCGCTCAATTGCGGTACCGCCCTCAACGGTCTGGAAGCGGTAACTGGACAGCAGGTCACGGGCGACCCGAACGTGTTCGGCCGCCAGCGGCACCTGCATCGCCCGCGCAAAACCGATGGCCGCGCCCATTTCCAGGGACAACGCCTGCGCCAGTTGCTCCTTGCGCTCAAGGATCAGGTCGTAGATTTTCCCCAACACCTGCGCTCTCGCATCAGCGGGGGTCGCAGACCAACCGACAAACGCCGCACGTGCCGCCGCGACGGCCCGGTCGACGTCCGCGGCGGACCCTCGCGCCACCTCGGCAACCACTTGTTCATTGGCCGGATTGACCACCGGCAAACTGGCCACGATGGCCGGGGCAACCCAGCGGCCATCGATGTAAAACTGCTGAGACGTTTGCGGATCGATGCTGTAGCTGTTCGAAGCGTATGTGGTCATCCAACTGGCTCCCTGGAGCGGTAATAGGCGCTGCGAACAGCACGGCCCTGCGTCTGGATAAGCTAGCAAAAGGCGCCCGCGCAAAGATGCCGTTATTCAGCGCTGCAAGGGATAATCTGCTGAATCTGGCAGGCTGGCTTCGCGACCTAGCCGATGGCTTGTGTGACCAGCGCAAACTGGCTGATGCCGCCGCGTGATTGTGGCGGCGCGCCCAGTACCATTCGCGGCGCTTTATCCACGCAAGGCAGCCCCAGGCTTTCCAGCCACTCGGCCAACCCGCACGCGGTCGGAATGTCGAAGCGCACAAAGGCGCCGGGGACCAACCGCAGCAGGTGAGTGATCAACTGGCGGGCCTGCTCCTGGTTGTGCGCGACCACGGGGCCAATGATGTGGCCACGACCAAACCGGCGGAGCAGGGCGCAACCTTGCAGTTGCCCCTGCACCTCGATGCCGACCACGTGTTCGGCGGTTGGCAGCAGATCGTTGAGCACTTCGGTACGGTCCAGGCCACTGCCCGCGTTGGTCAATTCGATCACCTGCGGGTATTCGGCCAGGCTCAGCACCCGACAATGCGAGTGTTTGAGTAACGGCAGCGGTGCTGGAGTCTGCGGCACGCCCTGGTGCTGCTGAATGCGCGCGAAGTCGACGAAGCCCATGCTTTTGTACAGCGGCGCGCCTGACTCGGTGGCGTTGAGTATCGGCGTACGTGGGGCGGCGGCGTCCAGGCACACGTTCATTAACTGGCGGCCGATGCCTTTGCCCTGGTGCTCATCACTCACGATGACCAGGCCGATGGAGGAGTAGGCACCCTGATGGCAGGCGAACGCGACGCCCACCAGCTTACCCTCGTGTTCGGCGACGAAGCCTTGGGACGTGCGCTGCACCATTGCCCAATCCTCCTCGCGATGTGGCCACTTGAGGTGCACGGAAAGCGCGTGTGCGGCGGGCATGTCGGCGGCGGTGACCGTGCGATAAACGTAGGTGTGGCTCATATCAGTTTTCCTGTGGTGGGGGCGTTTGCAGGCACCGTCGAAGGTTGGGTAAACCGGCGGATATCGAAAGGGCTGATCAAGGTGCTGGTAGTGCCGGTACTGATCAGTTCGGCCATCACATCCCCCACGCCCGGGCCCAGCTGGAAGCCGTGGCCGCAGAACCCAAAGGCATAAAACAGCCCGTCCACGCTGCCGCTGGGGCCCATCACCGGCAGGGAGTCGGGTGTGTAGCTCTCGATGCCGCTCCACACGCGGATGATGTTGAGCTTTTCGGCGCCCGGCAGCAGCCGCTTCATCTGGCGCATCTGGTTGAGCAGGCTCTCGGGCTTGAAAAACGCGCGTCGGTTGAGCATATCCGGGGTGCAGCGGGCGCCGCCGCCGATGATGATGTTGCCGCGCGGGATCTGCCGGAAGTAAATCACCTCTTCCTTGATCTTGGTGAACACGCCAATCACGGTGGGCAAGGCGTAGGGCTCCGGTTCGGTGACCGACATCTGCGGGCCGTTGGGCTCCAGCGGCACCGGCTCGCCGAAGCGCTCCGACAAGCGCGCGGCCCAGGCGCCGGCGGTAATCAACAGTTGCTCGGCGACGAACAACTGCCCGTCGGTGGTGGTGACGTGGAACCGGCCATTGACCTTTTCCACGTCGGCGACTTCGGTTTTTTCTTCGATTCGCGCACCCAGGCGCCGGGCGGCGCGGGCAAACGCCGGCGCGGCCAGACGCGGGTTGGCGTGGCCGTCATGGGGCGCGTAGGAGCCGCCTTTCACGTCCGGGCCGAGGAAGCCGAAGCGCCGGTGCAGCTCGGCGCCGCGATAGATTTTGAGCTCCAGTTGCGCAGCTTCCGGCGCGGCCGCGTAGGCCTCAAGCTCGGCGATTTCGTCCTCGCGATAGCACACACGCATGTGGCCGCTGGGAATGAATTCGAGGTCATCGTCGATCAGTTCCGGCAGGCGTTTCCACAGCGCCCAGGAACGGTTGGCCAGCTCCAGTTGCCCCAGGTAGCGGCCCTGGCGGCGCACATTGCCGAAGTTGACACCGCTGGCGTACTGCCCGATCTGGTCGCGTTCCAGCAGCGTGACCGAGCAGCCGCGCCGGCGCAGGAAAAACGCCGACGAGGCGCCCATGATGCCGCCGCCAATGATCAGCACATCACTTTTTTGCGCGTTCATAAGGGCTGCTCCTGTGCGCCACGGGCCACGGCTTCGATTTCGATCAGGTAACCGTGATGCAGCACCGGCACAGGCACCACGGCGCGTGCCGGCTTATGGTCACCCAGGTACTGCGCGTAAATCCGGTCAAAGGCGGGCCAGTGCTCTATGCCGACGACATACACCGTCACTTTGAGCAAATCGTGGGGGCTCAGGCCCGCAGCAGCCAGAATCGCCACCAGGTTATCCAGGGCAATCGACGCTTGAACCTCGAACGGCTGATCGCTGCTGTGCTCGCCATCGGCGCGTACCGGCAGTTGCCCGGACACATACAGCACGCCGCCGTGCGCTACCGCCTGGGAATAATGCCCGCCGGGTGCCGCTGCGTTGGCGGTATGAATGACCTCTGGATTACCAGCCATACAGGCGACTCCAGGTGTGCGCCAGGCCATCGGCGTCCACGGCGTGATACTCCGGGAACTGCGCGCCGGTGGCACAGGCATGGTTGGGCAGGATGCGCAGGCGACTGCCGATGGGGAAGCGCGCAACAAGTGCGTCGGCACTGCCGGCGCCGAGAGTGATGATGCCGTGCTCCTGATTGGCGCCGGTGACCCGCGCGCCTTCGATCCAGTCGCCTGCTTCGGTGCACACCTGGCCGTAACCGAAGTCCTGGCGCTGGCGCTGCGTGCCGCGGTCGCGACTCATGGCCATCCAGCCGGCGTCGGTGATGATCCAGCCTTTATCCGGCTGATGGCCGATGACCGTGGTCAGCACGCTCAGCGCCAGCTCGTCGGCTTGGCACACGCCAATGTTGTGCATGACCAGATCGAAGAACACATACACGCCGGCGCGCACTTCGGTGACGCCGTCCAGGTTGAGCGCCGAGAGCGCGGTGGGGGTCGAGCCGATGCTGACCTCGGGGCACACCAGCCCGGTTGCGCGGATGTTTTGCGCGGCGCGTACGCACAGCAGGCGCTCCTGTTCGGCCAGCGCTTGCAGGGGTTCCAGGCTGTCGAGTTCGTAACTGGAGCCGGCGTGGGTCATCACGCCGCGCAGTTGCATGCCGCCGTCGTTGAGGATGCGCGCGACGTCGATCAGTGCCGGGTCTTGCGCAGCCAGGCCGGAGCGATGGCCGTCGCAATCGACTTCGATCCATACGTCGAGGCGTTCGTCATGCAACTGAGCGAAAGCGACGATGGCCTGGGCGCCAGCGACGCTGTCGGTGAGCAGGCTCAGGTTGCAACCCTGGCGCCGCAGGGTGAGGGCCTGCGGCAGTTTGTGCGGTGCGATGGCGACGGCGTAGAACACATCGCGGATGCCTGCGGCGAAACAATGCTCGGCTTCTTTGAGGGTGGACACCGTGACGCCGCTGGCCCCTGCGGCAATCTGTGCACGGATCACCGGCAGGCATTTGCTGGTTTTGACGTGCGGGCGCAACCGCACGCCCAGGCGGCTCATTCGCTGTTGCATGCGCTGGATATTGCGCTGCATCCGCGGGATATCGACCAGTGCGGCAGGTGTGTCGAGGGAAGCAATCGGCGTGGACATGGCGGGGCTCAAGTGGCGGGATACAGCCTGCACTCTACTCAGCTGGCATTAACCTGTGGTTCAATCAAAGCTAATCAATCATTAAGTAAAATTGAATGATTTCCATCGAAGACCTGCGCCTGGCTGTCACCCTTGCACGCTCCGAATCGCTGAGCGCGGCCGCCAGAACACTGAATGTCTCGCCGCCCGCGCTGTCCATGCGCCTGCGCAAGTTGGAGACACTGCTGGGGCTGACCCTGGCCAATCGCGATGCACGGCGCTTGAGCCTTACGGCGGATGGCGAGCGGTTCTCGCGGGAAAGCGCGCTGTTGCTGGAGCAGCTTGAAGCGCTGCCGGAATCGTTCAGGCAAAAGGACGAAACGCTGGTGGGCACCTTGCGGTTGGCGGCGCCGTTTGGCTATGGGCGGCAGCGCATCGCACCGCTGTTGGCGCGGTTTGCCAAAGTGCACCCGCAGCTGTGCCTGCACCTGGATTTGCGTGAGACACCCTGGCCTGATCGGCATGACAGCGATGCGGTGATTCACATCGGCCATCTCAATGACAGCCTGTGGACGGCGCGGCCCCTCACGCCAAACGAGCGCTGGTTGTGTGCCAGCCCAGCCTATCTGCAAGCCCACGGCGTGCCGTCCTCGCCGGACGAGCTGGCGGCACATCGCTGCATTTGCATTCGGGAAAATGACGAGGACGTCACGCTGTGGCATTTGCGCAAGGGCCAGGGCCGCAAGACGCTGCGCATTGAGCCTGCGTTGTTGAGCAACGATGGCAGCGTTGCCCGGCGCTGGGCCGAGCAAGGCTTGGGGCTGGTGCTGCGTTCGCAGTGGGATGTCAGTGACGCCGTGGCCAGCGGCAGCCTGGTGCGTGTGTTGGCGGATTGGCACTTTGACAGCGCCCCGATCCTCCTGCTGGTGCCGTCGCGCAAACTGCGCAGCCCGCGCGTCCAGGCCTTGGTGGCGTTTCTGGAAGAAGCGCTGAAAGCCTGAGTTACTTCACCGCGTAGACCTTGCGTACATACACCGCGCTGGTCCAGGCGCAGGGCGCGCCTTTGGCCACGAACACGGTGTCGCCGGTATCGACCGTGACCTCGCCACCGGCGTCGTCTTGCAGGGTGACGCTGCCTTCGAGCAAGTGCATCAATTCATGCAGTTTGTGCGGGCGGCCGTGGCGGGCGTAGGGCGTCGAGTCCCAGATGCCGATGCGCAACTCGGTGGTGGCGTCGTCGAACAGGTTCAGCGCGCGGCACTGCGGGGTAGGGCCGATCAGGATCTGCGGTTCCGGCGCGGCAGAGGGGTTGAGCAGGGTGTACCGGTCGAGCAGGGTCAGGCCTGGGCGGACGGGGGCATCGGCCTGGTCGACCGCGCAGAACGCCCAGACGCTGCCTGTGCTCGCCTGCACCGTGAGGCGGGTGCCACGGCCGATCACGGCGCTGGCACCGACGCCCAGCTCCAACCTGTGCTCTGCGCTGCTGAGCACCACATGGCCGGCGTGCACCACCAGCGTTTCGCTGTGGGGAAAGTCTTCGATCACGGCGTCGCCGCTGAACGGCACCAGGCCTGCGGACACGCCATCGTCGCCCGACCAGGCGAGTTGGCGGCTGTCGCCGAACGGGTCCAGCGCGCTCAGGGCGCCCGTGTTGAAGGGCGTGGCAACGCGGCTGCCGTCGGCGCGTGCCAACAGCAGGATACGGGGAGATGACATGGGGAGTGCTCCGGGAGGAAAGTCAGCCGATCGCCTGGGTGATCAGGGCAAAGGGGTGGACGCCTTGGCTGGCTTGGAGTGGCGTGCCCAGGGCCATCTGCGCGACGGTGTCGATGTTCTTCAGGCCAGCCTGGTCGAGCCAGTCGCTGAGGCCGCAGGCGACGGGAATGTCGATGCGGACAAAGCTGTCCGGCACCTGGGCGAGCAAGGTGGCGATCAGGTATTGGGCCTGTTCACTGTTTTCGGCCACTACTGGGCCGATGCAGCGGCCGCGGCCAAACGGCCGCAGCAGGGCGAAGCCGCGCAACCGGCCGTCGCGCTCGATGCCCACGGCGTGCTCCACCTGCAGGTCACGCAGCACCTCACGGCGGTCCAGGCCGCTGGCGGCCTTGGCCAGGGCGAGCAGGCTGGCGTGATCATCGGCGTGCAGGGCGCGGCAGGTTTCGCCGTCGGCCAGCGTCGGCAGGGCGGGCACCCGTGCCTGGCCCTGATGCTGTTGCACGCGTCCGAATTCGACAAACCCCTGGCTCGCGTATAACGGCGCGCCGGCGAGGGTGGCATTGAGCACCGGCGTGCGCGTACCGCAAGCAGCGAGGGCTTTTTCCATCAACCGGCGGCCGATGCCCTGGCCCTGGTAGTCATTGCTGACGATCACCAGGCCGATGGTCGCGTAATCGCCCTGGGGGCAGGTGAAGGCGCTGCCGATCAGTCGCTCGCCGTCCATCACCACGAAGCCGTCGCTGACCCGCTGCAGCATCGCCCAGTCTTCCAGGCGATGCGGCCATTTGAGCTGCACCGACAGGGCGTGGGCGGCCGGGAGGTCGGCTACGGTCATTGGGCGGTAGCTATAAGCGGGGTGTGGCAGGGCGGACATGGCGAGCCTCCATAGAGCGTTGTGTTTGCGGCGTTCGGTTGCTTGTATCCCACCTGGATTTGAGGCTGGCAAGGGGGGCGGGAATATTCGGTAGATTCCATGGGCTGCGTGTTGCGCGGCCACAGTTACTACTTAATTGAGGTGGGGGGGCAGCAGCAAATGCCAAGGCGGTTTTTTAAACACTTCGCCATTCTACGATCACGCCTATCTATGCATTCCATACGCGCCACACTTTCTGCCGCCCCCACCCCCGTGCTTAAGCCTCTGGGCACCAAAAAGCCCCCTAAAAGCGCACAAACACTGGCCCTGCCCAAGCCTGGCGCGCACCGCAAAGTCTGCTGAGCCCGGCCACCAAAACGGTGGTTTGTATTGAGTGAAGGTCGTTTTAGACGGCATATGCTGATTTCACAGTGGTGTAATGAACCTGTGCTGCAACGAGGCCGACGCGCCGCCAGGGCAGTGAACGCTTGTCACACTCAACTGACTTCAGGACCGCACTCAATGAGCTTTCTTCGTCCCAAATTCATTACGTTCGACTGCTACGGTACGCTGACCAACTTCCATATGGGCACCATGACCCGCGAGCTGTTCGCCGATCGCATCACGCCCGAGCAGATGGATCAGTTCGTCAAGGACTTCTCCGCCTACCGCCTCGACCAGGTCATGGGCGACTGGCGCCCCTACGATGAAATCCTCAAGACCGCCCTGGCCCGCACCTGCAAACGCTGGGGTATCGACTATCGCGAGGAAGGCCAGCTTTATTATGACGCCGTGCCGACCTGGGGTCCCCATGCGGACGTGCCGGCCGGCCTGTCGAAGATTGCCGACAAGATTCCCCTGGTGATTTTTTCCAATGCCAGCGACAGCCAGATCATGTCCAACGTCGACAAGCTCGGCGCGCCATTTCACAAGGTGTTTACGGCTGAGCAGGCCCAGGCCTACAAGCCGCGCCTGGCAGCGTTCGAGTTCATGCTCGACAACCTCGGTTGCGGTCCGGAAGACATCTTGCATGTGTCTTCCAGCTTCCGTTACGACCTGATGCCGGCCCATGACATGAAGATCAAAAACAAGGCGTTTGTTGCCCGAGGCCATGAGGTGCCGGGCAACGCGTTCTACGGCTACCAGCAGATCAGCGATATCGGCGGTTTGCCGGCACTGGTCGGTCTGTAACGTCCACAAGGGGTAAGACATGGGCAGCGAATCCTATTGGCTCGACACCGCACCGGCGTTTACCGGTGCCCAGCTGGGCGGTTTGCCCAAGCAGGTCGACGTGGCCGTGGTCGGCGGTGGGTTCACCGGCCTGGCGGCGGCGCGGGCCCTGGCGCTCAAGGGCGCCAGCGTGGTGGTGCTCGACGCCGGACGGGTGATCGGTGAGGCCTCGGGGCGCAACGGTGGGCAGTGCAACACCGGGGTGGCCCAGGACTACGCCGGGCTGCACGCCAGCCTCGGGGCTGCCAAGGCGCGCGCCTATTACCAGGCTTATGAAAGTGCGGTGCACACCGTGGTTTCGCTGGTCGAGCAGGAAGGGATCGCCTGCGACATGGTGCGCAACGGCAAGCTCAAGCTGGCCGCCAAGCCGATGCACTACGAAGGCCTGGCCCGCACGTGCGAGCTGATCCGCCAGGAGGTGGATGCCGAGGTCGAGTTGCTCAGTGCCGAGCAGACCCGTGCCGAAGTCAATTCGGCGCAGTTCCACGGCGGCTTGCTGCAGCGCAACGGCGTGCAGATGCACGTCGGCCGTTTTGGCGTCGGTTTGGCCGAAGCGGCGGCGCGGCGTGGTGCGATGATTTACGAGCACACCCAGGTCAAGGACTGGAAGGCCCAGGCCGGCGGCTATCAGGTCAACACCGCCAAGGGCTCGCTGCATGCCGGGCAAGTGCTGCTGGCCACCGGCGCCTGCCAGCACGGCGACCTCGGCTGGTACCGCCGGCGCATCGTGCCGGTGGGCAGTTTTGTCATCGCCACCGAAGTCTTGCCCCAGGCGCTGATCGACCAGTTGCTGCCGCAGCGCCGTGCCTATGTCACCAGCCGGATGATCGGCAACTACTTTCGCCTGACCCCGGACAACCGCCTGCTATTTGGCGGACGTGCGCGGTTTGCCATGTCCGACAGCGTGTCCGACGCCAAGAGCGGCAAGGTGCTGCAAGCGGCGATGCTGAACATGTTTCCGCAGTTGGCACACGTGAAGATCGACTACTGCTGGGGCGGCCTGGTGGACATGACGTCCGACCGCCTGCCCCGCGCCGGCCAGCATGGCGGCGTGTTCCACTCCATGGGCTACAGCGGCCATGGCGTACAGATGTCGGTGCACATGGGCCAGGTGATGGCCGAGGTAATGGCCGGTAATGCGGCCGCTAACCCTTGGCGCGAACTGGAATGGCCGGCGATTCCCGGGCATTTCGGCAAGCCCTGGTTCCTGCCGTTCGTGGGGGCTTATTACCGCTTCCAGGACTATCTGCACTGAGTTGCCGTTGTTGCGTCACCGTCGTTTGTGTTTCCAGGACGCTCCGGACATCCGTGAGCACTCGATTCTTCCGATTATCGACAGGTAGCCTTGCTATGACTGACAACAAAAACACACCCGAGCTCATCTCCGGCCAGGAAAGCCTGCGGGTGTTCGAAAGTCTCAACCGTGGCATGTCGCGCCGTAACGCTCTGCAAATGCTTGGCGTGGCCGGTGTCGCCGCAGCGGGTGCGGGCAGCCTGTTCGGCGCCGCCGGCAAGTTGTTCGCCGACGAGGCCGCCGTTGCCGGCAAAGGCAAGCCAGGCGGCAAGATCCGCGTGGCCGGCATGTCCAGCTCCACCGCCGATACCCTCGACCCGGCCAAGGGCGCGCTGTCCACCGACTATGTGCGCCACTACATGTTCTACAACGGCCTGACCCGCTTCGATAAGCACTTGGTGCCGCAACTGGAACTGGCCGAGCGCATCGACAATACCGACGCCACCGTCTGGACCATTACCCTGCGCAAGGACGTGACCTTCCACAACGGCAAAAGCCTGACCGCCGCCGACGTGGTGTTCTCCCTGAGCCGCCACAAAGACCCGTTGACCGGTTCCAAGGTCATGCCGTTGATGGAGCAGTTTGCCGAGATCAAGGCCAGCGGCCCGAACGAAGTGCAGATTCGCCTCAGCGCGCCCAACGCCGAGCTGCCGTCGATCCTGGCAGTGTCGCACCTGTTGATCGTCCCCGAGGGCACCACCGACTTCAGTAAAGGCATCGGCACCGGGCCGTTCACCGTGGGCGAGTTCAAACCCGGCGTGCGCTCGGTGGCCGTGCGCAACAAGAACTATTGGAAGCCCGGCCTGCCGTACCTCGACGAAATCGAATTCATCGCCATCGCCGACGAGCCATCGCGGGTCAACGCGCTGTTGTCGGGCGACGTGCACATGATCAACGAGGTCAACCCGCGCTCCACCACGCGCATTGCCGCGAGTGCCAAACACCGTGTCGTCGATGCGCCGTCCGGCAACTACACTGACTTGATCATTCGCCAGGACCAGCTCCCCGGCAAAAACCCGGACTTCACCCAGGCGATGAAGCTGCTGCTCGACCGTGAACAGGTCAAGTCCGCGGTGTTCCGTGGCTTTGCCGTGGTGGGTAACGACCATCCGATTGCGCCGGGTTCGCGCTACTTCAACGCCGACTTGCCGCAGACGGTCTATGACCCGGAAAAAGCCAGGTTCCTGCTGAAGAAAGCCGGCATGGAAAGCATCACCATGCCCGTGATGGCCTCGCCTGCCGCCACCGGTTCGGTGGACATTGCCGTGCTGCTGCAGCAATCGGCCAAACAGGCCGGGCTCAAGCTCGACGTGAACCGCCTGCCGAGCGACGGCTACTGGTCCAACCACTGGATGAAGCACCCGTTGAGCTTCGGCAACATCAACCCACGGCCGAATGCCGACGTGATGTTCTCGCAGTTCTTCCAGTCCAAGGCGCCGTGGAACGAGTCGGGCTGGCAGAACGAGCAGTTCGACCAATTGCTGATGCTGGCCCGTGGCGAAACCGATGACGCCAAGCGCGCCAAAATGTATGGCGACATGCAGACCCTGGTGCACGACCACTGTGGCATCGGTGTGCCGGTGTTCATCAGCAACATCGACGGCGTCGACCAACGCATCAAGGGCTATGACAGTAACCCGCTGGGCGGTTTCATGGGCTACATGTTTGCCGAGCAGGTGTGGTTGGACGCGTGAGGAGGGCAGTGCGATGAATAGCAATACACTGTGGTTGATCGGCCGGCGCCTGGGCGCAGGGGTCGTGACCTTGTTGATCGTGTCCATGGTCGTGTTTGCGATCACGGCAGTACTGCCGGGGGACGCGGCGCAACAATCCCTTGGCCAGTTCGCCACGCCTGAACAGGTGGCGGCCCTGCGCCTGAAACTGGGGTTGGACCAGCCCGGTGTGTTGCGGTACCTGCACTGGTTGATGAGCCTGCTCACCGGTGACATGGGCGTGTCGGTTTCCAACGCCATGCCGGTGGGTGAGCTGATGGCAGGCAGGGTGCCGAATACCCTGATGCTCGCCGGTGCGACCGCGCTGGTGTCGGTGCCGGTGGCCCTGGTGCTGGGTATCGGTTCGGCGATGGGCCGGGGCGGGCGCATTGACAGCTGCCTGAGCTTTGTCACCCTGGCCATGGTCGCGGTGCCGGAGTTTCTGGTAGCGACCCTGGCGGTGCTGATCTTTGCGGTCAACCTCGGTTGGTTGTCGGCGTTGTCCTACGCCAGTGACATCAGCTCGCCGCTGCAATTCATGCGTACCTATGCCTTGCCGGTGATGACGTTGTGCTGCGTGATCGTCGCGCAAATGGCGCGCATGACCCGCGCCGCCGTGATCGACCAACTCGACAGCCCCTACGTGGAAATGGCCCGCCTAAAAGGCGTCAGCCCGATCCGCATTGTGCTGCGCCATGCCTTGCCCAATGCGATCGGGCCGATTGCCAACGCCATCGCCCTGAGCCTCTCGTACCTGTTGGGCGGGGTGGTGATCGTCGAAACCATCTTCAACTACCCCGGCATTGCCAGCTTGATGGTCGATGCCGTGACCAACCGCGACATGGCGCTGGTGCAGGCCTGCACCATGCTGTTCTGCGCGGCCTACCTGGCGTTGGTGCTGCTCGCCGACCTGTGCGCGATCCTGTCCAATCCGAGGCTGAGAAACCAATGAACAATCTCATTGCGAAGTCCAAGCCTGTCTCCTCCGCCCTGGCGCTCGCCAAGGCTTCCAGTGGCCCGTCCTGGCTGGGGCTGGCAGGTGGCGTGGTGTGCGTCGCCTGGCTGCTGGTGGCGCTGTTTGGCCCGTGGCTGGCGCCCCATCCGGTGGGTGAGGTGGTGTCCGATAACATCTTCGAAGGCTTCAGCCTCACCCATCCATTCGGCACCGATTACCTGGGGCGCGACATGCTCAGCCGGGTGCTGGTGGGCGCACGGTTTACCGTGGGCCTGGCGCTGGTGGCGGCGTTGCTGGCGAGCACCCTTGGCACCGGTTGCGCGCTGCTGTCGGTGGTTTCGCCCAAGTGGCTGGACGAAATCATCAGCCGCATCATGGACGCGTTCATTTCGATCCCGAGCAAAATGCTCGCCCTTATCATGGTCTCCGCCTTTGGCTCATCCGTCACGCTGCTGATTTGTACGGCGGTGATCAGCTACATCCCCGGCTCGTTTCGTGTGGCGCGCAGCATGGCGGTCAATATCGAGGCCCTGGAGTATGTGCAAGTGGCGCGTACGCGCGGCGAACGTCGGCTATACGTGGCGTGCGTTGAGATCCTGCCGAATATGCTCAACCCGGTGCTGACCGACCTGGGCCTGCGTTTCGGCTACATCGTGTTGCTGCTCAGCGGCATGAGTTTTCTGGGGCTCGGCGTGCAACCGCCGGACGCCGACCTGGGCTCCCTGGTACGCGAGAATATCGGCGGCCTCAACCAGGGCGCGCTGGCGATCATCATTCCGGCGCTGGCCATCGGCACGCTGACCATCGGTGTGAATCTGTTGATCGACTACCTGTCTTCACGACGTAGTCGACGCACGGGAGGCCATTGATATGAGCGAATTGATTCGCGTGGAAGACCTGCGTGTAGTCGCCGGCGACGAGCGTGGCGAGGTGGAAATCGTCAAAGGCGTGAGCTTTGCCCTGGAAAAAGGTGAAGTGCTGGCGCTGATCGGCGAGTCCGGTTCGGGCAAGACCACCATCGCCCTGGCGCTGCTCGGCTATGCGCGGCGCGGCTGCCGTTTGTCCGGCGGGGTAGTGCAGGTCGGTGAGCACGACATGCTCGCGCTGAGTGAAAAACAACTGCAGGGCCTGCGCGGCAACCGGGTGTCCTATATCGCCCAAAGTGCCGCCGCGGCCTTCAACCCGGCAAAAAAACTTATCGACCAGGTGGTGGAGGGCGCCCTGATCCATGGCCTGGGCACTCGCGCCGAGCTGGAAGCCAAGGCCATCGGCTTGTTCCGCGACTTGGCGCTGCCCAACCCCGAACGCATCGGTCGGCGCTACCCGCACCAGGTGTCCGGCGGGCAACTGCAACGGGTGATGGCGGCGATGGCGCTGATCAGTGACCCGTTGCTGGTGGTGCTTGACGAACCGACCACCGCGCTCGACGTGACCACCCAGATCGACGTGCTGCGCGCGTTCAAACGCGTGGTGCGCGAACGTGGCGCGACGGCAGTCTATGTGTCCCACGACTTGGCTGTGGTCGCGCAAATGGCCGACCAGATCGTGGTGCTCAACGGCGGCCAGATCCTCGAGCAGAGCGCCACGGCGCCGCTGCTCAAGACCCCGACCCACGCGTACACCCGCAGCCTGTTGGCCGCTGCCCGGCCGGACACTACGCTGCGTCCGCCGTGCGGGCTTGCCCAGGACGTGCCCTTGCTGACCATCAGCGGGCTGACCGCCGGCTATGGCAACAAGAACATGCACGGCATGCCCGCCATCCGGGTGCTCGAAGACATCGACCTGAGCGTGCGTCGCGGCCAGGCCATCGGTGTGATCGGTGAGTCGGGTTCGGGCAAGTCCACCCTGGCGCGTGTGGTGGCCGGGCTGCTGACCCCGGCCATCGGCGCGCTGACGTTCGACGGCCAGCCGTTGGGCGCGAGCCTGTCCGAGCGCACGCCGGAGCAATTTCGCCGCATCCAGATGGTGTTCCAGAATGCCGACACCGCACTCAACCCGATGCACAGCGTGGCAACCATCCTCAGCCGTCCGTTGAAGATGTATTTCGGCCTCAAGGGCGGCGCTTTGCAGGCGCGTATTGGCGAACTGCTCGACCTGGTGCGCCTGCCGCGCGACTTGGCCGAGCGCCGTCCCAACGAGCTGTCCGGCGGGCAGAAGCAGCGGGTCAACCTGGCCCGTGCGCTGGCCGCCAAGCCCGACTTGATCCTGTGCGACGAAGTCACCTCGGCCCTCGACACCGTGGTCGGCGCGGCCATCCTCGAACTGCTGCGCGACCTGCGCCAGCAACTGGGTGTGTCCTACCTGTTTATCAGCCACGACATCTCCACCGTGCGCGCGCTGTGCGACGACATTGTGGTGATGTACAGCGGCCACAAAGTGCAGGCCGGCAGCCGACAGTCGTTTGCCGAGCCGCCGTTCCACCCCTACACCGACCTGTTGATCCACTCGGTGCCGGAATTGCGCCAGGGCTGGCTGGAAACCTGCGGCGCCACCAGCAGCGTGCTGCCGGCGATTGGCGAGCGCGCCAACGTGCCGGAGTTGTGTACCTTCCTTGATCGCTGCCCGGTGCGCGTCGACGGCCTGTGCAACCGCACTGCGCCGAGCCGGCGCCGCCTGGACAACGGCGGTGAAATCCTCTGCCACCACGACAGCGCCCAGTTGCTGAATACCCAGCAGGGCGTCTCCTCCATGACCTTGGGAGCCTATGCATGAAAGGGCGTTTTGTGAGGTTGGCCGAACAGGGCCGGCCGACGGTCAGCCTGACCGTGGATGGTGCACCCATCGAAGCGTTGCAGGGCGACACCCTGATGGTCGCGCTGCTGACCCGGGGCAACGCCTTGCGCCAATCCGAATTCGACAGCGGCCGCCGCGCCGGTTTCTGCCTGATGGGCGCGTGCCAGGATTGCTGGGTGTGGACCCGCAGTGGCGAACGCCTGCGCGCCTGCTCCAATGAAGTCCGGGACGGGCTGGATATTGTCACCACACAACCGGAGGCAACATGGCCATTGCACGGGTAGTCATAGTCGGCGCCGGGCCGGCCGGGGTTCGCTGCGCCGAAACCTTGCTGGCGGCCGGTATCAAGCCGATCCTGATCGATGAAAACCGCCGCGACGGCGGGCAGATCTACCGTCGCCAGCCCGACGGTTTCACCCGCGACTACACCACCTTGTATGGCACAGAGGCCGCCAAGGCCTGGAACCTGCACCAAAGTTTCGACCGCCTGCGCGGCGCCATCGACTACCGCCCCAACACCCTGGTGTGGAACCTCACGCCAGGGCAGTTGTGCTGCGCAAGCGAGGGCCGCCACAGCACGCTGGATTACGACGCGCTGATCCTCTGTACGGGCGCTACCGACCGTTTAATGCCCATTGAGGGCTGGCAACTGGCGGGCACTTACAGCCTCGGCGGAGCGCAGATCGCCTTGAAAAACCAGGCCGTGTCCATCGGTCATCGTGTGGTGTTCATGGGCAGCGGGCCGTTGCTGTACCTCGTCGCGAGCCAATACGTCAAAGCCGGTGCCGAAGTCGCGGCGGTGCTCGATACGTCTCCCCTGAGCCTGCGCCTCAAGGCCTTGCCCAAACTGCTGGCGCGTCCGGGTTTGCTGTTCACCGGGATCAAGCTGCTGGCGCAGCTGTACCGGGCCAGGGTAGCGGTGCATCTGGGCATCAAGCCGCTGCAAGTCCTTGGCGATGCGGCCAATGGCGTGATGGGCGTGCGGTTCACCACGGGCAGCGGGCGGACTGAAACGGTACAGGCCGACGCCGTCGCACTGGGTTACCACTTGCGCCCGGAAACCCAGTTGGGTGACCTGGCCGGCTGCGCCATGGCCTTTGACCAGGCCTCCAGCCAATGGTGGCTGGCCACGGATGACGCCGGGCGCACCTCGGTGAAAGGCGTGTACGCGGCCGGTGACGGTGCAAAAATTCGCGGCGCCGATGCGGCCGAACACGCCGGGCGCCTGGTGGCGTTGGCGCTGCTCGAAGACCTGCAGCAACCGGTGGACACCGGCCTGCGCGATGAGCAACAGCAGGCCCTGGCGGTGATGGATCAATTCCGCCTCGGCCTGGCCCAGGCGTTCCCCTGGCCGAGCGACCAGGCCAAGGCGTTGCCGGACAGCGCCATCGTGTGCCGCTGCGAGATGATCAGCGCCGGCGAACTGCGCCGCACGGTGAACGAAAAGGGCGCCTGTGAAGTCAACCGCGCCAAGGCCTTCAGCCGCGTGGGCATGGGCCGTTGCCAGGGGCGTTATTGCTCCCAGGCCGGGGCCGAAGTGATTGCCGCCGCGGCCGGGGTCCAGGTGCAGGAGGTCGGTCGCCAGCGCGGCCAGGCGCCCGTCAAACCGCTGTCGATGCTGATCACCGAGGAGGTGTTGCCATGAGCGTACAAAAAGCCGATGTGGTGATAGTCGGCGGTGGCCTGATGGGCTCGGCCACGGCGTTTTTCCTGCGGCGTCGCGGGCAGTCGGTGATCCTGCTGGAGCGCGACCAGATCGGCCAGTACGCCAGCGGTGTGAATTTCGGCAATGTGCGGCGGCAAGGGCGCTTCCTCGGCCAATTGGCCCTGGCCAACCGCTCCTGGGCACTGTGGAAACGCCTGCCGGAACTGATCGACGATGACCTCGAATTCATCCCCAGCGGGCACATGCGCGTGTGTTACCGCGAAGATGAAATCGCCGAGCTGGAGGCCTACGCCGCCGCGCCGGAAGCTGAACAGCTGGACCTGAAGATTTATCGCGGCGCCGAGCTGCATCAGCGCTTCGGCTTTCTCGGTCCGGACGTCAAGGGCGGCTCTTACGCGCCTCACGATGGCCACGCCAACCCGCGCCTGGCCGCGCCGGCCTTCGCCCGTGCAGCCCGACGCCTGGGTGCGCAGATCGAAGAACGCACCGAAGTCGCCGAGGTGCAAAAGGTCGGCGCCGATTTCCACATCACCACCACCGACGGTCGCCAGTTCCACGCGGCGCAGCTGTTGATCACCGCCGGCGCCTGGGGCCAGAAGCTTTCGGCGCAGTTCGGCGAGCCGGTGCCGCTGGACACCCATGGCCCGCAGATGGCAGTGACCGAGCCCGTGCCCTACGCCTTGCCCACGGTTATCGGTGTGTACACCAAGATCCCCGAGGAAGTGATTTACTTCCGCCAGATCCCGCGGGGCAACATCGTCATCGGCGGCGGCTACCGCAGCAAACCCGACATGCTCAACCGCCGCGCCTATGTGGAACCGCGCAGCATCCTCAACCAGGTCAGCCAGATGCGGCGCCTGCTGCCGGGCGTGGGCAACCTGAATATCATCCGCGTGTGGAGTGGCATCGAAGGCTACCTGCCGGACTCGCTGCCGGTGATGGGCCCCAGCGGCAGCGTCGACGGCCTGTTCTATGCGTTTGGTTTCTGCGGCCATGGGTTCCAGCTCGGCCCGGGCGTGGGTGATGTGATGGCGGAGCTGCTCAGCACCGGCGCCACCCGCACGCCGATTGCGCCGTTTTCCATTTCCCGCTTCGCCCTTCCTGCCGCGCAACGGAGCCAGGCCTCATGAAACCCCGTGTATTGGAAATTCTGAAAAAACTGATGGCGTTCGA
>NZ_UTBG01000238.1 GCF_900580675.1 Pseudomonas viridiflava | reverse complement strand
GGTCCAACTCAGGCTTGCCGCTTTGCTTAAGCAAAGTGTCGAGCTCGCCTTGCAGGCTGTTCCAGTCCAGCTGGATGCCCTGCTCGTTCAGTTGCTGCTTGACGCTGTCGCTGATGCCCGGCGCCGCTGCAGCGATGCCGCTACCGGCAGCCGACAAGCCTTTACCCACCACATTACCGGCGGTGCCCACGACGCTGGCGGCCAGACCGGCCAGCAGCCAAGTGGTGAACAAGGTGGTCAGGGTCCAGGTCAGCACGCCGTGCAGGCCGCCGCGATCCGGCGCGGTGCGGCCAGCGACGAATGCACCCAGGGCGATGGAAATCAACGTCGAGACAAACAGCCAGATACCGGCACCGGTGCCGAAACCGCTCAACGGGTTGCCGGCCTGCATCGGGTCTACGGCACTCGCGCCAATGGCGGTACCCAGCACGCTGAGCACCAGGTAGGTGACCAGTGCAATTGCACTACCGGCCAATACCGAGCTCCAGGACACACGAAACAACGATCGATTGGTTTCATAGACAGTGGTCATACAAAGGTCCTTCACAAGTTATAGGAGCAAGGCAAGTTGCCTTGTTGGGTGTGAGTGTGGCGAAAGGACATCGGTTCAGTCGTGGCCCAAATGCACCAAATGGACTGGTGCATTCGCACTCCCCGCCCTGTAATTTCTTTGCACTATCCTGAGCACCATCTGTCGTAGGTTTATGCGTCTTTTTCCGGGAGAAACCATGAGCCAGGATGTTCTTGCCAAAGAAACCAACCGCCGTCAGTTGCAACAGATCATCTCCGGGCTGTCCGACGGGGTCATCCTCGCCGAAGTCGACCAGACCATCCTCTGGGCCAACGAAGCCGCACTGAATATGCATGGCGTGGATGACGTCGCGGCACTGGGCGCCAATACCCGGGAGTACGCCGAACGCTTCGCCTTGCGCTATCGCAATAACCATCCCCTGCCGCTGGAAAACTACCCGCTTGCCCGTGCGGCGGCGGGAGACGAATTCAGTGATGTGGTGGTGGAAGTCACCCCCACCGCCGACGACGGAAAAACCTGGGTCCACCGCCTGCGCAGCCTGGTGATCAGCGATTCCCACGGCGCGCCGGAACTGCTGGTATTGATCCTCAGCGACGCCACGGAGTGGGCCAGCGCCGAGCAGCGTTTTGAAAAAACCTTCAACGCCAACCCGGCGCCCGCAGTGATCTGCCGCTTGAGCGACCTGCGCTATATCAAGGTGAACCAGGGCTTTTTGGAGATGACCGGCTACAACCGCGATCAGGTCATCGGCCACTCGGTGTATGAGCTGGATGTGCTGGAGCAGGCCGACCGCAAGGACCTGGCTATCCAGCGCCTGAGCGAAGGCACGACCATCCCGCAGATGCAGGCCGAGCTGAAGCTGCCCGAAGGCGGCAGCAAACTGGTGATTGTGGCCGGGCAGCCGTTGGACATGAACGAGGAAGACTGCATGCTGTTTTCCTTCACCGACCTGGAGCCTCGCCGCAAGGCGGAAACTGCCCTGCGCCAGAGTGAAGAGCGCTTCGCCAAATCCTTCCGCCTGACGCCAGTGCCGACCCTGGTGTGCAATGCCGCCAACCGGCAGGTAGTGGATATCAACGAAGCCTTCATGAGCATCACCGGTTACACCAGTGAGGAACTGATCGGCAAAGCCATCGAAGAGATCAACTTCATCGACAGCGCCCCGGTGGCGGCTCAGGTATTCGCGACCCTGGAGAAAGCCGGCACCCTCGACGGCCAGGACCTCAAGGTGCGCAAGAAAGGCAATGAGGTGATCGACTGCGTGCTCTCCGCCGACACGGTGATCATCCAGGATGTGCCGTGTTACCTGCTGGTGATGATGAATATTACCGAGCGCAAACGTTCGGAGCTGGAGTTGGTGGCAGCCATTGAGGAAGTGATGCAGGACGCCTCTTGGTTCAGCCAGACCCTTATCGAGAAGCTGGCCAACGCCAAGAGCGTCAACAGCCCAAGCCTGCCGAACGTGGCCTTCACCGACCTGACCGCCCGTGAGCGCGATGTACTGGGGCTGATCTGCGAAGGCCTGGCCGACAAGGAAATCGCCTCGCGCCTGAAACTGGCACCCAACACCGTGCGCAACCATGTGGCCACGGTGTATTCCAAGCTGGGGGTGCACAGCCGCAGCGCGGCAATTGTCTGGGCCCGTGAACGCGGGCTGTTCGCCGGTGAATTGCGGGTTAAAAACAAGCGCTGACAGTGCAAATGCACTAGTGCGTCTAGTGCGAATTCGCCTTATGGCGCCGCCCTGTATTCCTTAACCTTCAAGGGGTGAGTACAGGGCATTGAACCTGTGCCGTCGCGCAATGACACCTTGAAGGAACCCACATGTTTACGCTCTCTCAACTGCGAAATTGCATAGAGGAAGGCTTGGCGCCGCTGACGTGCGAGTTCACCCTGTGCCGGGATGCGTCATTGACCCTCAAGGTCTACGACGCCGGTACCGGCCGGGTGGATCTGGTGGTGACGGGGATCAGCACCAACCGGCTGCAAACCCCGCAGGAAGTGGAAAAAATGGTGGAAGAGCTGCGCTACGAACTGCAAAGCAACAACATGGGCAAGCTCACACTGGATGACTTGCCTTCAACGACGAACCAATGAAGTAGAACACCCCGCCCGCGACGATAAACATCCCCAGCATGTAGAACATGTAGTGGGCCGGCAGGCTGGCCAGCACCAGCCCGCACAGCACCGGCCCCAGCGCGCCGCCCAGGTTGCACAGGTTTTGCGCGCCGTAGTACATGCCCCGCAAGTGATCCGGGGCAATCCGGTCGATAAACATGTACTCGGCCGGAAACACGACAATCTCCCCCACCGTAAACACGGCCATCGCCAGCACCCAGTACAGCACGCTGGTGGACAGCGCGAAGCCAATCAGTCCCAACATGAACATGCTCAGGCCGAAGATCAGCCAACGGCTGAGGTGACGGTGGGAAATGCGTCGACCAATCACGTATTGCAAGGCAATCACCAGTACCGCATTGGTGGTGAGCACCGCGCTGATAATCGTGTAGGTGTATTCGGCAGTGGTGGTGGTCACCAGGTATTGCGACAAATAGGCGACGAACTGGCCGAATACCACTGCGCTGAGCAGGCCGCCAACGGTGAAGCACACCAGCCGGTAGTCGCGTAGCAGCACGCGGCCGACGGCGAGGAACGCCACCGGCTTTTGCGTAGCGTCGACGGTGACCAGCGTGCGATCACCCCAGCGCCAGTACAGCAGGAAAAACACCGCCCCCAACAGCGTCGAGAACATGAACGGCAAGCTGATATCCAGCTTGGCCACCATCGCGCCAAAAAACGGCCCAACGGCATAACCGATGTTGGTCAGCGTGTATTTGATGGAAAACACTTCACTGCGCGCCTCTTCAGGCAGCAGGCTGGCGAAACCGGCCTTGACCGCGATGTCAATCACCGCATAGGCCAGATTGATCAGAATAAGGCAGGTATAAAACGTCCAGATATTCTGCGCGACGACCGTGCCGATAAAGCCCACTACATACAGTGCGCTCAAGCCCAGCAACAGCCGATAACTGTTGATGCGGTCGACCAGAAAACCGCCGTACACACTGAGCAATGAACCGACCACCAGCGAACTGCCCATCACCAGGCCGACCTCGGTGATGCTCAAGGAGAAGTGACTGCTGAGGTAGATCACCAAGTAGGGAAAAGTGATTGCCCTGGCCAGCGTCAGTATCAGCGTGGCGGACAACAACAGGTTTACGGTGCGGGGGTAGTTTCTTATTGTGGCAAGCATCCTGCTCTCTTTCTTTTAAGGTAACGCGGCCTTTGATGGCCGGTTACCTTAACGCAAGAGCAAGCAAAAAAGCCGGACTATTTTTTGACGGGGGTGATCTCGAGGATGGTGCCGTTGGTGGTTTTCAGCAGCACGAACTTGTCACCCACCCGCGCCCATTGGCTGTCTTCCTCAGGCTGCTTGAGGCCGCGTTTTTTCCAGTCGCTGACCGCCGACTCCTTGCGCATGAGTACGTCCGGGGCGCGGTCGCCCTCTTTCAAATCACGGGTGTTGATGTTGGAAGGCTGCACGGTTTCCTGTGGGGTATCACCGGCCTGCGCAACAAAGCTGGCGGTGGACAGGCTGGCAGCAAGGAAAACGCCGGCAATCAGGGATTTGGACTTCATGGGTGCTCCTTCAATTAATGACGCGTACCAGCTTCCGACCGCAGGCGCACGGAATCATTCAGCAGCGTTTGATGCAAAGCCCTGCTCCCTCGCCACGGTTATAACCAGGCTGCGTCCCAGAGCGGGTAGTCCCCCGAGATGCTCGACGAGCCCCCCCCTCGCAAAGGGTTTGCCACGATATAGCGCGCGATCCTGATCAGATCTTCCTCAGCGCGTGCAGCGCGGTCATGGTATCCACTCTGCCAAAGCGCGCCCTGCGTACGGCGCGCTCGATTGATGGCCAACGTGCTAAGCGATTTCACTCGCTTCATCACCTCAGACAACGTTGCGTCTCGTAGCTCAAATAACCAATGAAGGTGATCCGGCATGATGACCCAGGCCAATGAATCAACCAGACCTGAATCATGGGCGCGTTTGAGTTCTGTAACCAATAACCGACCCAACTGCAAGTCTGTGAACACAGGGCGGCGCTGATACACCACGGTCGTCACCAAATAAGCACGGCCCGATGCTGAGTAACGACCACGACGTAACAAATGAGAGTTTGGCTTTAGAAGCAATTCTTTACGCCTTTGAATGAATCATTGATGCATTCAAGCTAGCAGGAGTCGCCAACGCCTCTACCTGATTCAATTTCTTCATGTGTCCCGTCTCCCTGTGGCGAGGGAGCTTGCTCCCGCTGGGCTGCGCAGCAGTCCCAAAAAGCCAGACCGAGACCTGCCTGAACGAATGCGCAGAAGGAATTGGGGCCGCTTCGCAGCCCAGCGGGAGCAAGCTCCCTCGCCACAGGGAACGATTCAGACCAGGAAAATAGGGCTGTGCCGACATCGGGCCCATTGCCCCTATGAAATTAATCCTGTAATTTTTCATGAAATTATTAGATATAAATTTCATGAACCAACGAGAAGAACTCGACACCCTGGCGGTCCTGATCCACGACCTGCGCAAGCACAAGAAGCTCACCCTCGCCCAACTCGCGCAAAAAATCGAGCGCTCGGTGGGGTTCCTGTCGCAGGTGGAGCGCGGCTTGTCGCGGCCCACGGTGGCGGACCTGACCGCCATCAGCCACGCGCTCGATGTGCCCACTACTTATTTTTACAGCCTGCCCAAACCCAAGGCCGTGCCCTGGGTGACCCGCCCCAACGAGCGGCGCACGGTGTATTACGCCAATGGCATCACCGACATTCTGGTCTCGCCGGGCATGAACGGCGCGTTTTCGATGCTCGACAGCCTGCTGGCCCCCGGCGCCAACAGCGGCGAACAGACCATGAGCGACCGTGCCGAGCAAGCCGGTTTTGTGCTGGAAGGCGAATTGACGCTGTGGGTCGAGGGTGAAGCCGATTCGGTCACCCTCAGCCCCGGCGACAGCTTCCACCTGGCCAGTTTCGCCCACTGCCGCTACGCCAACCTGACCGACCTGCCCGCCCGCGTGCTGTGGGTTTACAACTAGGAGCAACACCTGTGAAAAGCCAATCTTCCACGTTGCTGGCCGAAGTACGGACCTTTCGCCAGAACCACCCCGACGTGCGGTATGTGGACCTGATCGCCCTGGACATTCCCGGGCATTTCTACGGCAAGCGCTACCCAATAGAGATGCTCGAAAAGGTCGCTGCCGGCAGCCCGTTGAAGCTGCCGCAAAACGCCGTGCTGCTGGGGACTCAGGGCGGGCTGTTCAAGATTGGTGACTACTGCTTCCACGACGGCGACCCGGACGCCAACCGCCGCCTGGTGCCCGGCACACTCAAGCCGGTGAGTTGGGAATCGCAGCCATTGGGCCAGATGCTGATCACGTCCGACGGCACCGAAGCGCCAATCGAATTCGAGCCGCGGGAAGTACTGGCCAAGGTGCTGGAACGCCTGCACCACAAGGGCATTCACCCGGTGGTGGCGTTTGAACTGGAGTTTTACCTGCTCGACAAGAAGCTCGACAACGGCCTGCCGCAATTCGCCCGGGACCCGTTGAGCGACGACGCCGACGACCAGCCTACCCTGCACATCGACAGGCTGTCGCGTTTCAGTGACGTGCTCGACGACATGGCGCAAACCGCCAAGGCCCAGGGTATCGACGTCACGGTGATCACCGCCGAACTCGGCCCCGGCCAGTTCGAGATCAATTTCGGCCACCTCGAAGACGGCCTGCGCGCCGCCGACTGGGCCGCCCTGTTCTGCCGCAGCACCCGTGGCGTGGCGCTGAAACACGGCTACCGCGCCAGCTTCATGGCCAAGCCCTACCTGCAATTTCCCGGCAGTGGCATGCATGTGCATGTCAGCCTGTATGACGCGGCGGGCAATAATTTGCTCGCGGCGCATCAGCAACAACCGTTGCGCCACGCCGTGGCCGGCTGCCTGGAGTTGCTGCCACACTGCATGCCGATCTTCTCGCCCAACCACAATGCATTCCGCCGCCTGGGCGGCACGGTGAACGCGGCGACCCGCGCCAGTTGGGGTTTTGAAGACCGCGATGCCTGCGTGCGCATCCCCGAATCCGACCCACGCAACCTGCGCATCGAACACCGCCTGGCGAGTGCCGACGCCAACCCGTACCTGGTGCTCGCGGCGATCCTGGCCGGGCTTGAACATGGCCTCGAAGCCAAACAGGAACCCATCGCGCCGCTCAACGAAGACCGCAACAGCGGCACCGACTTCCCCCTGGACATGCTCGATGCCGTGCGCGCCATGCAACATCAGCCAGTGTTACGCGATAAGCTGGGCGCCGAATTTGTCGACGTGTACTGCGAGAACAAACGCCAGGATCACTTGGCCTTTCAACAAGAGATCAACGCGCGGGAATACCGCTGGTTTCTTTAATCATGGACTACCGATGACCGACCAAAGCGCCCCGGCCCTCAAGGAAATTTTCAACCTCGAACGCCTGCAACACATCGCCGCCGAGATGACGGCGGTGTACCCGGCGTTCGATGCCCAGGGCTTTCTCAAGCACGCCACGGCCGGGCTCGCCGAGTTGTCGGTGATGCAGCGCATGGCGCGGGTCAGCGAGAGCCTGCACGCGGTAATCCCGCTGGACTATGCGCAGACGCTCAAGCTGCTTTACACCCTGGCCCCGCGCCTGAACAGCGCGTTTGTCAGCCTGAGCCTGCCGCACTACGTGGCGAGTTACGGCCGGGATGACTTCAAGCGCTCGATGGCCGCGCTCAAATACTTCACCACTTTCGGCTCCGCCGAATTCGCGATCCGGCATTTCCTGCTGCATGACTTCAAACGTACCCTGGCGGTGATGCACGCGTGGTCGCTGGATGCCAACGAACACGTACGCCGCCTCGCCAGCGAAGGCTCGCGGCCACGCCTGCCGTGGTCGTTTCGCCTGGCCGATGTGCAAGCCAATCCTGAGCTGTGCGCGCCGCTTCTCGATAACCTCAAGGCTGACAGCAGCCTTTACGTACGCAAGTCCGTGGCCAACCACCTCAACGACATCACCAAGGACGACCCCGAGTGGGTACTCAACCTGATCGAAGGCTGGAACCTGGATAACCCGCACACCGCCTGGATCGCCCGGCATGCGCTGCGCAGCCTGATCAAACAGGGCAACACCCGCGCGTTGACGATCATGGGCGCAGGCGCGAAAGCTCTAGTGACGCTGCATCATTTGAGCGTCACGCCAGCGGTGATCAAACTGGGCGAACGCATCAACCTTTCGTTCAGCCTGGAATCCACCGCTCAAACCGCGCAAAAGCTGGTGGTGGACTACGCCATCGACTACGTAAAAAGCGCCGGTCACAGCGCCGCCAAGGTGTTCAAGCTCAAGGCGTTCACACTGGGCGCGGGTGAGCAGCAGCGCATCAGCCGCGAACAACATATCCGCGAGCTGACTACGCGCAAGCACTATCCCGGAAAACATACGGTGCATGTGATGGTGAATGGCGAGCGGTTGGGCAGTGCCGAATTTGAATTGCGCGACTGACTCTGCCCAAGCAACACCATAATCCACAATTTGATAGGGTTGCTTCAGGTAGATTCGCCGAGCAACAGTGGCTGCTCCCGCGCACATAACTCCACCACGTAATCCCACAACACCCGCAGCCGCACTGATTTGTGCAACTCCCGGCGCGAGCTGATCCAGTAACTGCGCTGTATCCCCTCCGACGGCAACAGTGGTACCAGATCCGGGTCGCCCGAGGCCATGAAGCACGGCAACACGGCGATCCCCAGCCCTGAGCGCGCGGCCTGGTGCTGGGCGATGACGCTGGTGCTGTGGAACACCACCTTGGGGTTGCGGCAGAAGCTGCTGAGGAATTTCAGTTCCTGACTGAACAGCAGGTCGTCCACGTAATCGATCCATGCATGGGCGGCGAGGTCTTCACGCTTTTCGATCGGTGGGTTGCGCTCCAGGTAGGCGCGGCTGGCGTAGAGCGCGAGGCGGTAGTCGGTGAGCTTGCGCGTGACCAGTTGGTCGACGCTGGGCCGCTCGAGGTGGATGCTGATTTCCGCTTCGCGGTTGAGGATGCTGACAAAACGCGGCACCGCGAGCAGTTCCACCTCAAGCCCTGGGTAGCGTTCGAACAGGCCACCCATGCGGCTGGCAAGAAACATCACGCCCAACCCTTCGGCCACACCCAGGCGGATCTTGCCCAGGGGCGCGGCAGAATGGGTGAGTTCGTCTTCAGCCAGCAGCGCAACGTTTTCCATGGCTTCGGCGTGTTTGAGCAGCGCCTCGCCGGAAGGGGTCAGTTCGTAACCCTGGGCATGTTGCACAAACAGCGCGGTGCCAAGGCTCTTTTCGATCGCCTCGATATGCCGCGCCACGGTGGCATGCGTGGTTTTCAGGCGCTGCGCGGCGGTGAGCAAGCGGCCGCTGCGCTGCAACTCAAGAAAAAACCGCAGGTCATTCCAGTCAAACATGTCGCCTCCAATGCGAGCGCTGTCTAAAAACGCACAGCAGCTGGGTAAAAACTAACATTTTTAAGACGAAAACTAACAACTAGGATGGGACCAATAAGAAAAACAAGCGAGGCCTCAGATGCCCATTGCAGCTGCTGAATACGATTACGTGGTAGTAGGCGCCGGCCCCGCAGGCTGCCTGCTGGCCAATCGACTGTCTGCCAACCCTGCCCATCGCGTGCTCTTGCTTGAAGCCGGTGGCCGCGACAACTACCCCTGGATTCATATCCCCGTCGGCTACCTGTTCTGCATCGGTAACCCGCGCACCGACTGGTGCTTCAAGACCGAAGCCCAGGAAGGCCTGCAAGGCCGTGCGCTGAGTTACCCACGGGGCAAGGTGCTGGGCGGCTGCTCCTCCATCAACGGCATGATCTACATGCGCGGCCAGGCCCGTGACTACGACGGCTGGGCGGCCGAAGGCAACCCCGGCTGGGCCTGGAAAGACGTGTTGCCGCTGTTCAAACAGAGCGAAAACCACTTTGCCGGCGACGCCGAGTTCCAAGGCGACCGTGGCGAATGGCGGGTTGAGCAACAGCGGCTGCACTGGCCGATCCTCGATGCCTTCCGTGATGCGGCGGCGCAAAGCGGCATCGCGCCTATCAGCGATTTCAACAAAGGCGATAACGAAGGCTGCGGCTACTTTCAGGTCAACCAGAAGGCCGGCGTGCGCTGGAACGCGGCCAAGGCGTTTCTCAAACCGATCCGTCAGCGCCCGAACCTCACCGTGCTGACCGACGTGGACGTCGACCGGGTGCTATTGGAAAACGGCCGCGCCTCACAGGTACTCGGCCGTCAGAATGGCCAGCAGATGAGCTGGAAAGCGCGCAAGGAAATCGTGTTGTGCGCTGGCTCCGTCGGCTCGCCCGGCATCCTGCAGCGCTCGGGAATCGGTCCATCCAATGTGCTCAAACCGCTCGGCATCGATGTGTTGCATGAACTGCCCGGTGTCGGCGGCAACCTGCAGGACCACCTGCAACTGCGGCTGATCTACAAGCTGGAAAAAGCCCGCACCCTCAACCAGATCGCCGGTACCGTATGGGGCAAGATGGGCATGGGCCTGCGCTACCTGTATGACCGCAGCGGCCCGCTGTCGATGGCGCCCAGCCAGCTCGGCGCGTTTGCCCGCTCCGGTCCGGAACAGGCCTCGGCCAACCTTGAATACCATGTGCAACCGCTGTCCCTGGAGCGCTTCGGCGAACCGCTGCACGCCTTCCCGGCATTTACCGCATCCGTCTGCGACCTGCGCCCGCAAAGCCGCGGCCGCATCGACATCCGTTCGGCCAACCCGGCGGATGCGCCGTTGATCCGGCCCAACTACCTCAGCCACCCGGAAGACCTGCGGGTGGCCGCCGATGCCATCCGCCTGACCCGGCGCATTGTTGCCGCACCGGCGCTGAGCCAATTCAAGCCGGTGGAATACCTGCCTGGCGATTCGCTGCAAACCGAAGAAGAGCTGCACGAGGCCGCTGCGCGCATCGGTACGACTATCTTCCATCCGGTGGGCACCTGCCGCATGGGCGACGACAAAGACGCGGTGGTCGACGCGCAACTGCGGGTTCACGGTGTACCGGGCCTGCGCATCGCCGATGCGTCGGTCATGCCGCGCATCACCTCCGGCAATACCTGTTCACCTACGCTGATGATCGCCGAGAAGGCCGCGCAGCTGATCCTTTCGCCGACTACAAGGAGTCTCACCCCGGAGAAAGAACTGGTTCATGCAATCTGAATAGCGGCGCCATACCTGGCGCCGACAGTGGAACAACAACAATAATCACTGTGAGGGCTACCCGATGTCAGAACATGCTCAACCCCTGGGCTCGGCAGTTACCGCGAGCACCAGAAGTGAATCAAGAAAGGTCATCTTCGCCTCGTCCCTGGGGACGGTGTTCGAGTGGTATGACTTTTTCCTCTACGGCGCCCTGGCGGCGGTGATCAGCAAGCAGTTCTTTGCTGGGGTCAACGACACCACGGCGTTTATCTTTGCCTTGATGGCCTTTGCGGCCGGCTTTGTGGTGCGACCGTTCGGCGCGCTGGTGTTTGGCCGCCTGGGCGACATGATCGGGCGCAAATACACGTTCCTCGTCACCATCATCCTGATGGGCGTAGCGACGTTCTGTGTCGGGTTATTGCCGACCTATGCCAGCATCGGCATCGCGGCACCGGTCATTCTGATTGTGCTGCGTATGCTGCAAGGCCTGGCCCTGGGCGGCGAGTACGGCGGCGCCGCCACTTATGTGGCCGAGCACGCGCCGGCCGGCAAACGCGGGCTGCACACCAGCTGGATTCAATCCACCGCCACCCTTGGCCTGCTGCTGTCGTTGCTGGTGGTGCTGGCCTGCCGTTACTTCACCGGTGACCAGTTCGAAGTCTGGGGCTGGCGTATCCCGTTCCTGTTTTCGATTGTGCTGCTGGGTATTTCCACCTGGATTCGCTTGAGCCTGCACGAGTCCCCGGCCTTCCTGAAAATGAAAGAAGAAGGCAAGGCCAGTACATCGCCGATCCGCGATTCGTTCGGCAAATGGGAAAACCTCAAAGTGGTGCTGATTGCGCTGTTCAGCATCAACGGCGGGCAAGCGGTGACCTTCTACGCGGCGCAATTTTATGTGCTGTTTTTCCTTACGCAGTTCCTGAAAATGGACCCGGCCCTGGCCAACATGCTGTTGATCATCAGCGTGGTGATCGGCGCGCCGTTCTTTATCCTGTTTGGCTGGCTGTCGGACAAAGTCGGGCGCAAGCCGGTGCTGATGCTCGGTTTGCTGCTGGCGACTGCGCTGTATTTCCCGATCTTCAAGGGCCTGGCGCACTACACCAACCCGGCGATGGACCAGGCCAGCCGCCAGGCGCCGATCACCGTATTGGCGGACCCGGCGACCTGTACCTTCCAGTTCGACCCGGTAGGCAAGGCGAAATTTGACAGCCCGTGCGACAAGGTCAAGACCTTCCTGGTCAAGCAAGGCCTGCCGTACAGCAGTGCCGCCGCCCCTGCAGGCAGCCCGGTACAAGTGAGCGTGGGCGACGTGCGTATCGACGGCTTTGACGAAAAAGCCCTGCGTGGCGCCGTTACCCTGGCCGGCTACCCGTCTTCGGCGGACATGGCCCAGGTCAACAAGACCATGGTGGTGGTGCTGATCGTGGTGCTGATCCTGATTGCCGCGATGTGCTACGGCCCGCTGGCCGCATTGATGGTTGAACTGTTCCCGACGCGCATCCGTTACACCTCGATGTCCCTGCCCTACCACATCGGTAACGGCTGGTTTGGCGGGTTCCTGCCGACCGTGTCGTTTGCCTTGGTGGTGTACACCGGCGATATCTTCTATGGCTTGTGGTACCCGGTGGTGGTGACCGGGGTGAGCTTGATCGTCGGACTGTTCTGCCTCAAGGAAACCCGGCACGTGGACATCGATAACAACTGATCCGATGTCCTGAACACTGGAAATCACCTGTGGGAGCGGGCTTGCTCGCGAAAGCGGTACATCAGTCACTGCACCTTTGACTGGAACACTGCCTTCGCGAGCAAGCCCGCTCCCACATTTGTTTTGTGATAAACACACATATTGCTGTACATCCATACAGATAATGGTTGATCAAAGCGCTCCGACTAAGCATCCTGCCAGTCATCAACCTGATCTGATGTGATGACCATGCGGCTGTACCTCTGTGAAAAACCCTCCCAGGCCAAGGATATCGCGGCCGTGCTCGGCGCCAGTCGGCGCGGCGACGGGTGCTGGCTGGGTAATGGGGTCACCGTCACCTGGTGCATCGGCCATCTGCTGGAAACCGCCCCGCCCGACGCCTACGACGCCAAGTACAAACGCTGGGTACTCGCCGACCTGCCGATCGTCCCGGATAAATGGAAGATGCGCGTCAAGCCCAAGACCGCCAGCCAGTTCAAGGCGGTCAAGCGTTTACTGGGGGAAGCACAGGAACTGGTGATCGCCACCGACGCCGACCGTGAGGGCGAGATGATCGCTCGCGAGCTGGTGGAGCATTGCCGCTACCGCGGGCCGATCCAGCGGCTGTGGCTGTCGGCGCTGGACGACGCGTCCATTCGCAAGGCCCTGGCCGCACTCAAGCCCGGCGCGGAAACCTTCAGCCTGTACCACTCGGCCCTGGGCCGCTCGCGTGCCGACTGGCTGATCGGCATGAACATGAGCCGTCTATTTACCCTGCTCGGGCGCCAGTCCGGCTACCAAGGCGTATTGCCGGTGGGCCGCGTGCAAACCCCGACCTTGCGCCTGGTGGTGGACCGCGACCGTAGCATCGCCGACTTCGTGCCGGTGGCGTACTGGGCCATTGATGTCGACCTGCAGCACGAGCGCATGACCTTCACCGCCCAATGGCGCGCTATGGAGGATGCGTGTGACGATCAGGGTCGTTGCCTTAATCAACAGCTGGCCCGCGACGCTGCCGCCGCCATGACCCATGCCGCCAGCGCGCGACTGGTGAAGCTGCGCACCGAACGCATGCGCGAGGTGGCCCCCCTGCCCTTCGACCTTGGCACCCTGCAGGAAATCTGCTCCAAGAAACTCGGCCTGGGCGCCCAGGAAACCCTGGATATCGCCCAATCACTCTACGAAACCCACAAAGTCATCACTTACCCACGCAGCGACTGCGGCTACCTGCCACTGAGCCAGCACAGTGATGCGCCAAAAATACTCGCGGCGCTCGGCCGTGCGGATGCGGCGGTGAATGAGCTGATGCCACATATCGACGCACAGCGCCGTTCGCGCGCGTGGAACGACGCCAAAGTCAGCGCGCACCACGGCATCATTCCCACCGGAGCCGGCAAGGATGTTGGCCAACTCACCGGCAAACATCGCGCGGTCTACAGCCTCATCCGCGCGCGTTATCTGGCGCAATTTCTGCCCAACCATGAATTCGATCGCACCCAGGCCGATTTTGACTGCGCAGGCCAGGCACTGCGCGCGGTGGGCAAAGTGGTGATCGAGCCGGGCTGGAAACGCGCGTTGCCGGAAGCGCTGGCGCCAGCCAAGGGCCGTGAGGCGCCTGCCCCCCAGGCTTTGCCAATGCTGGTGCAGGGCCAGAATTACGCGGTGGCCAAGGTCAATCTGAAGGACCTGTGGACGCAACCACCCAAGCCCTTTACCGAGGGCGACCTGATCAAGGCGATGAAAAACGTTGCCAAGCTGGTGGAGGATCCGCTGCTCAAGCAAAAGCTCAAGGACACCACCGGCATTGGCACCGAAGCCACACGCGCCGGGATTATCCAGGGCTTGCTGGACCGCGGTTACCTGGTGAAAAACGGCAAGGCCCTGTCGGCAACACCGGCGGCGTTCAGCCTGATCGACGCAGTGCCGCGGGCGATCGCCGACCCCGGCACTACCGCGATCTGGGAACAGGCGCTGGACATGGTGCAAAGCGGTGAAATGAGCCTGGAAGAATTCGTCGCCAAACAGGCGGCCTGGATGAGTAAACAGGTGGCCCGCTGCAACGGCATGCGCATGACCATTACCGGCCCCGCGAGCCCGCCAGGCCGGGGTGCTACGCCTTGGAAAAACAAGCGCAAGTCGACCAAGAGCAAGACGGCTGCCAGCCCCAGGCGGGTCAAAAAGCCGACAAGTACGGGGTAAATACCAAAAAAATCCGGCAAATGACGTTTTTCGACGGGTTTAACGCCGCTTTGGACCTTGCTCCGGCGCAGGCGGTCTAGGATTCTGTAGGGGACCCGCTGACTTCCAACAACAACACCGGAGTGGCCGCCATGAAAACCGTCGCACAAGTGCTTAAAGCCAAAGAACAGAAAAACCAGGACGTCCATACCATCCAATGGGACCACACCGTGTTTGAAGCGCTGGTGCGGATGTCGGAGAAAAACGTCGGGGCTTTGCCGGTCGTCAAGGAAGGCGCAGTTGTCGGGATCATCAGCGAACGGGATTACGCACGTAAGCTCATACTCAAAGGGCTCTCATCGGTGACCACACGGGTGGATGAGGTGATGAGCTCCCCTGTCATCACCGTCGATACCCATAAAAGTGTTGATGAGTGCATGAACATCATGACCGACAGTCACCTGCGCCACTTGCCCGTGGTCGAAGAAGGCAAACTGCTGGGCCTGCTGTCCATCGGTGACCTGGTAAAAGAGGCGATTGCCGAACAGGCTGACCTGATCAAACAGTTGGAGCAATACATCCGCGGCGAATAGGGGACCCCATGCTCGACACGCTTGAACATCAGAATGACCACCTCGACACCCTGCACAAGGCCATGGCTGAACGACGCTTTCTGGTGTTGACCGGCGCAGGGATCAGCACGTCGTCGGGCATCCCTGATTATCGCGACAGCGAAGGCGTGCGCCGAGGCAAGGCGCCGATGATGTACCAGGAGTTCCTCGCCACCCCGCAGGCGCGCCGCCGCTATTGGGCCCGAGCGATGCTGGGTTGGCCACGGGTGCGCATTGCCCAGCCGAACAAGGCCCATCTGGCACTGGCGACGTTGCAGCAACGCGAGCGCATCAGTGGGCTGATCACGCAAAACGTCGATACGCTGCACGACCAGGCCGGCAGCCATGATGTGATCGAACTGCACGGCAGCCTGCATCGGGTGCTGTGCCTGGACTGCCAATTGCGCAGTGCCCGCGATGTGATTCAGCGGCAGATGGAAATTGATAACCCATACCTGGCGCAGGTGCATGCGGTGCAGGCGCCCGACGGCGACACCTTGCTCGACCCGACATTTGAAGAGCAATTCCAGGTGCCCCGCTGCCCGCATTGCGGTGGAGAGCGCCTGAAACCGGATGTAGTGTTTTTTGGCGAGAACGTAGCGCCGGCGACCGCCGCAAGGGCGATGACTGCGGTGCAGCAGGCCGACGGTTTACTGGTGGTCGGTTCGTCGCTGATGGCCTATTCGGCCTTTCGCCTGTGCAAGGCCATGGTCGAACAAGGCAAGCCGGTGATCGCCATCAACCTGGGCAAGACCCGCGGCGATGAGCTGCTGCAGGTGAAGATCGAGGCATCCTGCGAGCGGCTATTGCCATTGCTTGTGGACCGACTGGGATAACACTGAACGGTGGCACTGCACACAGGCCTGCTGTGGCAAACAGGCCTCCTGTGGTGAGCGGGCTTCTTGTGGTGAGCGGGCTTGCCCCGCGCTGGGGCGCGAAGCGGCCCTAACCCAGTCACCACGCTCTTCCAGCCATAACGGGCAGGTTTTGGCGCTTCTTCGCAACGCAACGCGGGGCAAGCCCGCTCACCACAAGAAGCCCGCTCGCCACACCGCATCTGCACGACCTGCCCCTCCAAAAAATGACGCCCAAGTCACGTTTTCTCGCATTCTCCCGCCCCCACAACGATTTATGTAGTGCTTGAAAATAATCACTACATAATCGTTGACGTATGCTTTTTGTCCTTGCATGATCTAGACGTCTCCCGGATCGGGAGCGTTGGTAACAAGCGTTTTGAAAGAGCTCGTCTGACCGCCGAGCTGTTTTTTCCGGATGTGCACTGCCCACAAGGCAGATTGATGAAGCTGACCGGCCCGAAAGGATCGGTACAAGGAGCTCAAACGCTGCTTGTCTTCGTTATGAAACCATTGCGTAGCAGTTCATCAGCAAGACTACATGCATCAGGTTCGAGACCCTGCCCGTATTCGGCAGACAGTCACTGACGCCCGGTTTTCGAAGCCGGAGACAACTAAGCAGTTTTAACGGAATTAACGGAAAGATCGCCAACTGGTCAAGGGGCTTACATTATGAATCTGAACAACCAACCCACTATCGATGAATTGGCTGAGATGTTCGCAGCGCAGAAAGACACACTCGACGATCATATCCTGTGGATTGGCAAATCCGGCGAAGTGCAAATTGACTGCCTGGCGCCCCACACCGAAGAAGCCGAGTTCGACCGTAATCACCGTGAACTGGCGGCGCGCCTGAAGATGTACCGCCGCGGCCAGGGTTATGTCGGCAAGAAAGCCGCGGCCGATCGCAACTTTATCGAGCAAGTATTCGACACGCTTAATACCGAATGGCAGAACCTCAAAGGCCAATCGCAAGTTAAAGTGATTGATAGATACTGCTGATAACCGCAAACTTTATAGTTGAGCCCGCTCGTTTACCCGAGCGGGCTTTTTTACATCTGCATTATAACAACGCGGGAAACCGCCCCTTCGCTGCCTCTTCGCGGAAGATGTCAAACAACACCTGCGCTGCCGCCGAGAGTTCATGCCCGGGCTTGCTCAATACGCCAATCGGCCGCTCGATCACCGGACCGTTCAAGGTGATACAACGGGCGCCCGTCTCCTCCATCTGCCGAGCACACAATGCCGGCACCGCGCTGACCCCCAAGCCACTCGCAACCATCTTGCCCACCGTCGCCAACTGATGGCTCTCAAGGGCTACTGGCAACTTCATCTGCAAGGCGCCCAAGTGCTCTTCGAGCATCACGCGAACCGTGGAAGGCCGTTGCAGGGTAATGAAGGGTTGCTCGAGCAAGGTTTTCCAGTCGATCTCGTCACGCTGCGCCAAGGGCGAGTCACCGGGCACCACGGCGATAAACCGGTCGAGGTACAGCGGGGTGAAGACCAGCGACGAACTTTCCGACGGCTCGAAGGCCACGCCCAATTCCACTTGGCGGTCACGGACCATCTCCAGCACCTGCTCGTTGATCAGGTCATGCACCGTCACATTCACCTGGGGGTAACGTGCGCGGAATATCTTCAGGATCGGCGGCAACAGGTTGCCCGCAAACGAAGGCATCGCGGCCACCGTGACCCGCCCGCGCTGCAGGGTGAAACGCTGGCGCAGCTCATCTTCGGCATTGTCCCAATCGGCAATCAGCCGGCGCGCCAGGGGCAGCAGCGATTCACCTTCAGGGGTCAGTGCGACATTGCGCGTATTACGGCTAAACAAACGCCCGCCCAGGCCTTCTTCAAGCCCCTTGATAGTCAGGCTGAGCGCCGATTGAGAAAGGTGCAACCGCTCGCAGGCGGCGGCAAAACTCAGGCTCTGGGCCACGGCGAGAAAGGCGCGCATCTGTTTAACTGTCATGAAGCTGCTCCGGACCAAGGCTCGACTATGCTGTTTTTTAAATCAATCAACCTTAAAAAACAACTTAACAAATCAATCCTTCGGCGCAACACTCGAGTCATTGGCTGGCCCACACATAATAAAAGAGGTGCATATGGCAGGTTTCGATAAACGCGTGGCGTCCTACGAGGAAGCACTGGCAGGCCTGGAAGACGGCATGACGGTGCTCGCAGGCGGTTTTGGCCTGTGTGGCATTCCGGAAAACCTCATCGCCGAGATCAAGCGCAAAGGCACCCGCGACCTGACCGTGGTCTCCAACAACTGCGGCGTCGACGGTTTCGGCCTGGGCGTGCTGCTGGAAGAAAAGCAGATCAGCAAAGTGATCGCCTCCTACGTCGGTGAAAACGCCCTGTTCGAGAAGCAATTGCTCAGCGGCGAAATCGAAGTGATCCTGACCCCCCAAGGTACCCTGGCGGAAAAAATGCGCGCAGGCGGTGCCGGCATTCCGGCCTTCTTCACCGCCACCGGCGTCGGCACTCCAGTCGCCGAAGGCAAGGAAACCCGCGAGTTCAACGGCCGCCCGTACCTGATGGAAGAGTCGATCACCGGCGACTTCGCTATCGTCAAAGGCTGGAAAGCCGACCACTTCGGCAACGTCATCTACCGCCACACCGCCCAGAACTTCAACCCCCTGGCCGCCACCGCCGGCAAGATCACCGTGGTCGAAGTCGAAGAAATCGTCGAACCGGGCGAGCTGGACCCGGCGCAGATCCACACACCTGGCATCTACGTCGACCGGATCATCTGCGGCACGTTCGAGAAGCGCATCGAACAGCGCACCGTGCGCAAATAATCCGCTCCCAGCCCGAATAACAAGAGGAAAAAACCATGGCGCTTACCCGCGAACAAATGGCCCAACGCGTTGCCCGCGAAATGCAGGACGGTTTTTACGTCAACCTGGGCATCGGCATTCCGACCCTGGTGGCCAACTACATCCCCGACGGCATGGAAGTGATGCTGCAATCGGAAAACGGCCTGCTCGGCATGGGACCGTTTCCTACTGAAGAAACCATTGATGCCGACATGATCAACGCCGGCAAACAAACAGTCACGGCGCGCATCGGCGCCTCGATCTTTTCCTCCGCCGAGTCCTTCGCAATGATTCGCGGCGGCCATGTCGACCTCACCGTGCTCGGCGCGTTTGAAGTCGACGTACAGGGCAACATTGCCTCGTGGATGATCCCCGGCAAGCTGGTCAAGGGCATGGGCGGCGCAATGGACCTGGTGGCTGGCGCGGAAAACATCATCGTGATCATGACCCACGCATCCAAGGACGGTGAGTCGAAACTGCTCAGCCAATGCAGCCTGCCGCTGACCGGGGCCAACTGCATCAAGCGTGTGCTGACAGACCTGGCCTACCTGGAAATCGAAAATGGCGCTTTTGTCCTCAAGGAACGCGCACCTGGCGTCAGCGTTGAAGAGATTGTGAGCAAGACCGCCGGTAAACTGATCGTCCCGGACCACGTTCCAGAAATGCACTTCCAGTGAGGACAGATTCCATGCAAGACGTCGTGATTGTTGCTGCCACCCGCACCGCCGTGGGCAGTTTTCAAGGTTCGCTGGCAGCTATCCCGGCGCCGGAGCTGGGCGCCGCCGTGATCCGTCGCCTGCTGGAGCAGACCGGCCTGGACCCGGCCCTTGTGGACGAAGTCATCCTCGGCCAGGTGCTCACCGCCGGCAGCGGCCAGAACCCGGCGCGGCAGGCCTCGATCCTCGCCGGCCTGCCCCACGCCGTTCCGGCCCTGACCTTGAACAAGGTCTGTGGCTCGGGCCTCAAGGCCCTGCACCTGGGCGCCCAGGCCATCCGGTGTGGCGACGCCGAAGTGATCATCGCCGGTGGCATGGAAAACATGAGCCTGGCGCCGTACGTATTACCTGCCGCGCGCACCGGTTTACGCATGGGCCACGCCAAGATGATCGACAGCATGATCACCGACGGCCTGTGGGATGCATTCAACGACTACCACATGGGCATCACCGCCGAGAACCTGGTGGACAAGTACGGCATCAGCCGTGAAACCCAGGACGCCTTCGCCGCCGCGTCGCAGCAAAAAGCCAGCGCCGCCATCGAGGCCGGGCGTTTTGTCGATGAAATCACGCCGATCCTGATCCCCCAGCGCAAAGGCGACCCGGTAGCCTTCGCCGTGGACGAGCAGCCGCGCGCCGGCACCACCGCCGAGTCCCTGGCCAAACTCAAACCTGCGTTCAAGAAAGACGGCAGCGTCACCGCGGGCAACGCCTCGAGCCTCAACGACGGCGCCGCCGCGGTGCTGCTGATGAGCGCCGACAAGGCCAAAGCCCTCGACTTGCCGGTTCTGGCGCGTATCGCCAGCTACGCGAATGCCGGTGTCGACCCCGCGATCATGGGCATCGGCCCGGTTTCGGCCACCCGCCGTTGCCTGGACAAAGCCGGTTGGAGCCTGGGCGACCTGGACCTGATCGAAGCCAACGAAGCCTTCGCCGCGCAATCCTTGGCGGTGGGTAAAGAACTGGAATGGGATGCGGACAAGGTCAACGTCAACGGTGGCGCCATCGCCATCGGCCACCCGATCGGTGCCTCGGGTTGCCGTGTGCTGGTGACCCTGCTGCATGAAATGATCAAGCGCGACGCCAAGAAAGGCCTTGCGACCCTGTGCATCGGCGGCGGCCAGGGCGTGGCCCTGGCGCTTGAGCGCAGCTGATTTAAAGAGCAACACGGAAAGGGCCTGGTTCCACGAAAACCAGGCCTTTTCTTTACGCGGTACGCCTGAAAAAACACAGCCCAAAAGTGGGAGCGGGCTTGCTCGCGAAGGGGGCGTGTCAGTTGACGCATCCAGTAACTGACCCACCGCATTCGCGAGCAAGCCCGCTCCCACATTTGGATCTTCATCGTTAGTGACCGCGCGGCACCGCAAACACCGCATTCGCCCGCGCCACCACCTTCTCCCCCACCTGCAGGCTCACCGTGGCAAACGCCATCTGCCGCCCGCGCTGGTGATGCTCCAACCGCACCACAACCCACTCGCCCACTTGCACCGCACCCAGGTAATCCAGGGTCATGCTCGCAGTAATCAGCGGCAACGGCGGCTCACTGGAAAACGCCATCGCATAGCCCATGCCGACATCCGCCAGGGTCGCCAGCACGCCGCCGTGCACGGTGCCGCGCCCATTGGCATGACGGTTATCCGCACGCAAGCCGATCTCCAGCTGCAGGCCTTCGCCGCGGCAGTACGCCGGGCCCAGCAGGTCGAGCAACGGGCTGCTGCGCGGCAGTGAAACAAAACCTTCCGGTACGGCGTGAGCGATCATGTCGAGTTCTTCCTTGGCGTAAACCTTTAGGTGTACGCCAGCCCCCGCGCAGCAACCATCACCATCAGCCACGCAAATCCCCCACGATGCTTTGCGTTAATCCGAAAGTCCCGCTTCAGTGGATATGGCTGTGGCGCCGGCTCATCAAACGCCGCACGTAATCAGCGCTTCATACAGCGCTGATACCGCTCATCCACCCGCTTGGCAAACCATGCGGTGGTCAGGTTGCGGGTAATCTTCGGGCTCTTGAGCACGATGCCCGGCAGCATCGCCCGCGGCACAGGCTTGCCGGCCGCCTTGTCGGCCAGGGCGAACACGCGCTGGTAGAGGGTGGTTTGTTCAAAATCCAACTGCTTGCCCTGCTCCAGCTGGCTGCGGATACTCGGGTTGCGCATATCCAGCTTCGCCCCCAGGGAGCGCACCGCCAGCTCAGTGGTGCCGGGGAGCAATGAGCCATAGCGAATCAAGTCCCCATCCAGTGCCAGCTCGCTGCCCGAGACGCGGCTGACGGCCGCCTGGAACGCCGCATTACGGCTGGCGTACCACCCGGCATTGAAGTCGGCGAAGCGATATAACGGCTGGTCGTAGCTCACCGGGTAGCCGAGCAAATGGGCGATACCGAAGTACATGCCGCCACGCCGAGTGAACACCTCACGCCGAATAGTGCCATCCACCGTGTAGGGATAACCCCGCGCCTGTTTTTGCGCAAAGTCGATGCTGACCTGCATCGGCCCAGCGGTGTGCACCGGGTTGAAACCGCCGAACAGCGTATTTCCCAGCGGCACCATGCTGATGAAGTCATCGAAGATGCCGCTGAGGTCTTTTTCCGTGCGCGCGGCACTCAGGCGATCGGCGTAGGACTTACCGGTGGGCGAGCGCAGTTGCAGGGCGCTGCGCACCACGAATGCCGGCACATGTACCTTGCCCGCTCGACGCAGCATTTCATCCTGGGCGATCTTGCCCATATTCGGTACCAGCGGGTCGACCTGGTAGGTGGACTCTTGCTCAGTCACCGCGAGGACAGCGCAGATATTTTCGGTGCTGGGGTAGATTTTCTGAGCGTCGAAGGCGGTGTAGATGTCCTGGGCCCAGCCGTTGCGGTCCGGCACAGTTGTGGGCAGCAGGCGCACAATCTGTGCTTTCACCTCGGCCTCGCTGCGCTCCGGCTGTTGCGGGCCGCGCGGGGTGGAGCAACCAGCCAACACCAGTAAAGCAGTGAGGCAGAGGATCAGGCGGGTTGGAGACATGGGGTTTCCTTGGGTGAAGACGGGCCGGGCATTGCTGATATCGACAGGCAAGTCTAACCGGGGTTCGCCACCCGCTGCACTCGTCAGCACAGCCCTGACGAGGACTACTGAAACATCCCACCTGACTGCCAGATAAGCACTACAGATCTATGCATAAAACCTCTGCAAAGTTCTTCGCCTGATCACACAGTGCGAGGGATTGCAGATGGTTTTTCTTCTTGATGCTCAGGTCCATGGGGCTATGACTTGAACCGGGCTATCGGCCGGCTGGCCCTTGCTCCTATGGACGCGAAGACGATCGATGCTGAAAGCGTCTTCCGTGACTTTCGAGAATGCCTGAACGCCTTTGACGAGTGGGCGGAAAGCTTCTGGAGCTTTTCGGCACTGGACGTCGAACAGGTATTCAAGGTCGGGGAAGATGTGACGCTGGTCGCGCCGATTGACCGCTCCCTGTTTCCCAGCACCACCGTTGCCACATGCCGGGCCAACGGTAGTTTAACGCTGGTGCACATGTTCCAGAGTACGCAGTTTGTGCCCATCGGCAACACGCCGGTCATGCTGCAACGCATCGACCCCAACGGCGGCCCGTTGGGCGAGCGGATCCAAAAGACCATCGGCCCCAGCGGCATTCTTGAAATCACCGAGTGTGATCGCAACCAGCAGTACCTGATCAGTTTCTACCCCAACGTCTCCAAGGATCACGTCAAGGC
>NZ_UTBG01000150.1 GCF_900580675.1 Pseudomonas viridiflava | reverse complement strand
CACCCCGTCGGCGCTGATGGCGATATCCAGTTGCTTGACTTCCTGGTCTTCGGCCGGCGAACCGCTGACGGCTTCCGGCAAGTCGACCCGCAGTTCGGTTTGCCGGGTAAAGGTCGTAGTGACCACAAAAAACAGCAGCAGGATAAACACCACGTCGATCAGTGACGCGAGGTTGATATCGACATTTTCCCGTTGCTTGCGGCGAAATTTCACACTCTGCCCTCGACCAGGTCTACGTCGCGGTCGCCCTGCACCACTTCCACCAGCTTGATGGCTTCCTGCTCCATGCCGACCACCAGCTCATCGATGCGCCGTTGCAGGAAACGGTGGAAGAACACCGAGGGAATACCCACCATCAGGCCCGCAGCCGTGGTGATCAGCGCCTTGGAAATACCACCGGCCAGTACGGCGGCGTTGGTGGTCATGCCCGAGCCCATGAACGAGCTGAAAATATCGATCATGCCCAGCACCGTACCCAGCAGGCCGAGCAACGGCGCCATCGCGGCGATGGTGCCGAGGGCGTTGATATAGCGCTCCAGTTCATGAATGACCCGTGCGGCAGCCTCTTCGATGCACTCTTTCATGATCTCGCGACCGTGCTTGGAGTTGGCCAGCCCGGCGGCGAGGATTTCACCCAGCGGCGAGTTGGCGCGCAGTTCCTTGAGTTTTTGCTTGTCCAACTGTTTGTTCTTGATCCAGCCCCAGACCTGACCCAGCAAGTGCTCGGGGGTGACGCGGCTGGCGCGCAGGGTCCACAGGCGTTCGGCAACGATGCCGAGTGCGGCGATGGAGCTCATGATGATCGGCAACATCATCCAGCCGCCGGATTTGACCAATTCCCACACAGTGAATGTCCCCTCGAAAAAGTGCGCCACTTTACCATATAGGTGCGCCAACGGGGCTCACCCACCAGACCCGGAGCTAGGGTAACCGTTCACGCCAGAACCTGCGTTGACCGCGCGCAACAACCGGTGGCGCAAACGCCCCCAGCTGCAGGCGCACCGCGCCTTGCTCGGCACTGTCGTACACCTGGCTGCCCAGTGCCTGGTAGCGCGCCATCACCTGCGGATGGGGATGGCCATAGGCATTGCCCCGCCCTCGCGAGATCAGTACCGACTTGGGCGCCAGCCGCTGCAAAAACCGCGCGGAAGAAGAACTGCGACTGCCATGGTGCGGGGCTTGCAGCCAATCGGTCGGCGCCGCCAGCGGCGAAGCGAGCAAGGCCTGTTCGGCTGCTTGATCGATATCGCCGGTCAGCAACAGGCGCTCGCCGTTGGCCTGTACCAGCAAGACGCAGGACTTCGGATTACCACTAATAGCACCGGGCCATTGCCACAGCTCGAATAACACGCCGTCCCACGTCCACTGCTCACCACTGATGCAGGCTTGCGTGCCGAGAAAGGCCGGCAGCCCTGCGGTTTCACCGCCCACCACGCGCTTGATCGGCAGCCCTTTGGCAACCGCCGCCGCACCGCCTGCGTGATCGGCATCGGCGTGGCTGAGCAGCAGCATGTCCAACCCTTCAACCCCGAGCTTTCGCAGCGACGGCAGCACCACCCGCGCGCCCAGGTCGAACGCCCCCGTGCGCGGGCCGGCATCGTAGAGCAGTGTGTGATGGCGCGTGCGCAGAATCACCGATTGCCCCTGGCCGACATCCAACTGCACCACGTCCACTTGACCATCGGGCACCAACTGCCGGGGCGCAAACACCGCCAGCAACAGCATCGGCCAGCCCAGCAAGCGAAACGGCACACCCTTGGGCATCAACAGCAGCACGACACCCATCAAGCTCACCGACCAATAACCCAAAGGCACTTCGGGCGGAACCCAAGCGGGTGCTTGCCTCGCCAACCAACCCAAGCCTGTGAACAGCCAATCCAGCGCGCCGCCGGCCAGCCATAACAACCCGTCCCCCACAAACGGCAACGGCAGCGCTGCAGTGCCCAACAACGCCAGCGGCAACACCACCAGGCTGATCCAGGGCACAGCCACCAGATTAGCCAGGGGAGCACTCACGCTGATCGGCAGCCCCAGCACCAGCAATATCGGAAACAGCCCGATGGCGATCAACCACTGGGGTCGGGTCCACGCTTGCCAGCTACTCCAAGGCCCCAGCCGACCGCCGAATGCCAGAATCAGCACCGCCACCGCCGCAAAGGACAGCCAGAACCCCGGCTGCAAACTGGCCAGTGGCTCCAGCATCAGCACCGCATTGAGCGCCAGCAGCAACGGCCACCACATCCCCAGATGCCGAAAGCGCAAACGCCACAACAGCACCAGCCCGACCATCACACAGGCGCGCTGCACCGGTACGCCGAACCCCGCCAGCAGGCCGTAACCCAGCGCCGCACTGAACGCCAGGCCGCACGCCCATGGCAACCATGGCCAGGTGCGCGGCCAGCAGCCATGGCGCGCCAGCCCGGCGATCAACCCGTAGATCAGCCCCGCCAGCAGGCCAATGTGCTGGCCGGAAATCACCAGCAAATGCACGGTGCCAGTGTCTTGCAATACATGCCAATCCTCAGCGGCCAACCCGGAGCCATCGCCCAAGACAAGGGCAGCCAGGCCCGCCTCCCGCCCCTGGGTATCAACCGCCAGCAGCCGCTGGCGAACACCGTCACGCCAGGCGTCTCGCGCCGGCGCCAGGCGCTGACCATCCTTCACCGACCCGGTGGCGCCGATACGCTGGGCCAACAGCCAGGCTTCCTGATCAAACCCATGGAAATTCAACAGCCCGGACGGCCTCCTCAGGCTGATTGCCAAACGCCAGCGTTCGCCGCTGCGAACCTCTGGACCACCACGCCAGGACACGCGAATACGCTTGGGCAACCGAGCCGTGCGTGACCGGCTGTCGGTTAACTCAAAGCGTACCCCTTCGCCCGTGCGCTGCGGCAACCCGGTCACCCGCCCCTCCACCCAGCGGGTCTGGCCGTCCAGTGCAGGCTGCAGGCGATCATCCAGCGCCGACTGCGCACTGATGCACGCCCAGCTCAGCCCCACCAGGAAAAACGCCAGTGGATAGGTGCGAAAAGGCAACAGCATCAAGGCCACGACCAGCATGGCCAGTAACCACCCGACCGGTGGTAATGCAGGGAGAAATCGCAATGACAGTAATCCCAGTCCGAGCGCGAACATCCCAGTCTTCATGAATCATCCCTTTCAAGTGATCCACTCAGTCTTAGCCGGATGCCCAGCACGGCCTATGATGTTTTGTCACAAAGTCTGAATTTTCTGTTTATAGAATGCGGGCATACTTGCCGCTCGAACTGACCTGGACCCCTTATGCCCCGGCGCTTATTCAAACGGTACATGCCCGATCCCGCGAGTATCAGGGAACACAAGTCATTACAGTTTCTTGGCACGTTGCTGCATGACCCGAACCTCTGGCACCTGAACCGACACTCGGTGGCGCGGGCCATGGCGGTGGGTTTGTTCGCGGCATTCATCCCGATTCCCTTGCAGATGTTGTTGGCGGCAGTGCTGGCGATCACCGTGCGCGGCAATATGCCCATCGCCGTGAGCCTGGTGTGGCTGACCAACCCGATCACCATGCCGGTAGTGTTTATCTGCACTTACATGACCGGCGCCTGGCTGATGAATGTGCCGGCCCGCAGCCTGCCCGATGACTTGACCTGGGAGTGGATCAGCGGTCAGTTGAGCACCTTGTGGCAGCCGTTCCTGCTTGGTTCGGTGGTATTGGGGCTGGTATTGGGCGCGCTGGCTTATTGCCTGACCATGGCCTATTGGCGCTGGTGGGTTGCGCACCAATGGAAGAAACGCAAACAGCGCCGCCGCTGAAGGTCAACAAGCCCGCAGGCGCAAGTGCACACGCAGGCCAACGCCGGTGTTTTCCGCCCACAGGCTGCCTTGCTGGCGTTGCACCGCGTTGCGCGCAATGCTCAAGCCCAGACCGAAACCGCCATCCCCAGGCCGTGAGCCGTCCAGCCGCGTAAAGGGCGCGAAGATGCGCTCCAGATCCTGATCGTCAATCCCGCCGCCCTGGTCCTCCAGCCACAGGTGCCAGTACTCGCCATCACGCCGACCGTCCAGACGCACAACGCCGTCCGCCGGAGAATGCCGAATCGCGTTGCGCAGGATATTTTCCAGAGCCTGGGCCAGCATATTCAGGTTGCCCCGCACCCAACAATCGGCGGTTAACAGGCACGGCAGGCGCGACGCAGGCCAATCGCTTTCGAAACACGCGTTTTCCCGCAGCATGTCCCACAAGGCTTGAAGTTGGATGTCTTCCTGGGGCAGCGGCGCACGCTCAGTGTCCAGCCAGGCCAACTGCAGGCTGTCTTCGACCAGCCGCTGCATGGCGTCGATCTCACGGCCGAGCCGGTCACGCAGTTGCGCCAAGTCCTGCTCACTGTCACAGGCCACCCGCAAACGGCTCAAAGGCGTACGCAGTTCATGGGACATATCCCGCAGCAATTGCTGCTGCAGCACTACCGTGCCCTGCAAACGCTCGGACATATGGTCGAACGCGCGGCCGAGTTCGCCCAACTCGTCCTGACGGCTGGTGGCGGCGTGGGACAACCGTGTATTCAACTGATCGGCGCGCCAGGCATTGGCCTGCTCGCGCAGTTGATTCAGCGGAATGATCAGTAACCGATACAGGCCGATGCACAGCAACAGGGTAAACAGGCCGGGGATCACGCCATTGGTCACCACGCGCCAGAACAATTGATAGCGCCCCGGCATAAAGCGTTGTGGCAACTCGATCACCAGCGAGCCAATGTCGGGGTCCACGGGAAACGGGATCTTCAACCAGGGCAAGCCTCTGACATGCCGGCTTACAGGCCAGTCCAGGCCGCGCAGGAAGGTCAGGCGCTGGCTCTCCTTGACGGTCAGCGGCGTACTGCTCAGTGACTGCAGGTCGTTGCCGATCACGCCGACCCAGGTTGACTCGCGTGTGGCCATCACCTGCAACCACGCGTCCACCCCGGCGCGCCCCTGAGTGGTCCAGGCCAGTTCGGCGCCCGCCGCGTAGCCCTTGAGCACCTCGCGGGACTCCTCGGCCAGGTACGCGTTCTGCTCCTCCATGTAGCGGCCCCAGGACCAACTGAGCCAGATCATCAGCAAACAAAAGGCAATCAACAGGCACGCGAGTTTCCAGAATAAGGAATGCTTGCCCGGCAACTGTTTAAGGGGGCGTTCAAATACCGTCATCGTGACCGCTCAGCACGTAACCTTTGCCCCACACCGTGCGCACTTCGCGCTCGCTGTAGCCGATGGCTTTGAGTTTGCGGCGGATCTGGCTGATATGCATGTCGAGGCTGCGGTCATGCGGTGCATAACCGCGTTGCAACACATGCTGGTACAGGAAGGCCTTGCTGAGGACCTCTTCACCATTGCGGTGCAGGGTTTCGAGCAGGCGGTATTCGCTGCGGGTCAGGCCGGCCCAGTGACCTTGATGGAAGACATCGCACAGTTCATCGTCAAATCGCAGGGTGCGGGCGTCGTCGCGCACCGGCGCCAGGCTGGGCAATGGGCGTCGGTCCAGGGCCACGCGGCGCAGGATGGCTTCGATGCGCACCCGCAACTCGATCATGCTGAACGGCTTGGGCAGGTAATCATCGGCGCCCAGGCGAAAACCACTGACGCGATCGGCCTCGGCGCCGAGGGCCGACATCAGGATCACCGGGATCGAATGGCTCTGGCGCAAATGGGTGAGGATCGACAAGCCATCCAGCCCCGGCAACAGGATATCCATCAGCACCACGTCGAACGCCTGGTCGCGCGCCAATTGCAGGCCTTGCTGGCCGTTCTGGCACCAGGTGACCTGGAAGCCGCAACGCCCCAAGTGCTCGTGCACATAGGCGCCGAGCACGGGGTCATCTTCGATGGTGAGGATACTGGGTAGGCCAACTGCTGCGGGATTCATTAGCGTCTGCAAGTCATTCTCAATCACTGATTATTCAAGATTACCCCGCCCCAGGCAATCGCCACCCGGCGCCAAAATCGACTGAAGATTGCCACAGGTCATTAATTTGCGAGATTCCAGGCCGTGCAAATGGCTACACTGCGCAGGCGGTTTGGGCCGGATGCCCGCGCCGATTTTCGATAACAGTGTGGTAGCAGGAGAGTGGCGTGCTTACAAGAATGGGGATAAAAGGCCGCGTACTGTTGCTGACCTTATTACCGACCAGCCTGATGGCGTCGTTGCTGGGCGGCTACTTCACCTGGATGCAGCTTTCAGAGCTACAGACCCAGCTGTTGCAGCGCGGCGAAATGATCGCCGAGCAGTTGGCGCCGCTGGTGGCGCCCGCGTTGAGCGCGCGCAATACCGAGCTGCTCGAGCGCATCGCCACGCAATCCCTGGAGCAACAGGACGTCCGCGCGGTGTCCTTCCTCGGCCCCGACCGCACGCCCCTGGCGCATGCCGGCCCGACCATGCTCAACCAGGCGCCGATCGGCAACAGCTCCCACCTGCTGCAGCGCACCGGCAATGACGCCACGCGCTACCTGCTGCCAGTGTTCGGCCGCCATCGCAACCTGGCCGGCGACCTGATCCCCGATGAAGCCGATCGCCTGCTCGGCTGGGTCGAGGTGGAACTGTCCCACACCGGCATGCTGCTGCGTGGCTACCGCAGCCTGTTCGCCAGTCTGTTGCTGATTGCAATTGGCCTGATCATCACTGCCGCCCTGGCCCTGCGCATCAGCCGCACGATCAATGCCCCGATTGGCCAGATCAAGCAGGCCGTGGCCCAACTCAAGGACGGCAACCTGGAAACCCGCCTGCCCGCCCTGGGTAGCCAGGAGCTGGACCAACTCGCTTCGGGCATCAACCGCATGGCCGAAACCCTGCAGAACGCCCAGGAAGAGCTGCAACACAGCATCGAGCAGGCCACTGAAGACGTGCGCCAAAACCTGGAAACCATCGAAATCCAGAACATCGAGCTGGACCTGGCACGCAAGGAGGCCCTGGAGGCCAGCCGCATCAAGTCGGAGTTCCTGGCCAACATGAGCCATGAAATCCGCACGCCGCTCAATGGCATCCTCGGTTTTACTCACTTGCTGCAAAAAAGCGAATTGACCCCGCGCCAGCTCGACTACCTGGGTACCATCGAAAAATCCGCCGACAACCTGCTGGGCATCATCAACGAAATCCTCGATTTCTCGAAGATCGAAGCCGGCAAGCTGGTCCTCGACAGCATCCCGTTCAACCTGCGCGACTTGCTGCAAGACACCCTGACCATCCTCGCCCCCGCCGCCCATGCCAAGCAGCTCGAGCTGGTAAGCCTGGTCTACCGCGACACACCGTTGGCGCTGGTGGGCGACCCGCTGCGGCTCAAGCAGATCCTGACCAACCTGATCAGCAACGCGATCAAATTCACCCGCGAAGGCACCATCGTGGCCCGGGCGATGATCGAGGACGAGCAGGAAGACAGCGTGCAGTTGCGCATCAGCGTGCAGGACACCGGCATCGGCCTGTCCAGCCAGGATGTGCGCGCGTTGTTCCAGGCGTTCAGCCAGGCGGACAATTCCCTGTCGCGCCAACCGGGCGGCACGGGGCTGGGCCTGGTCATTTCCAAACGGCTCATTGAGCAGATGGGCGGCGAAATCGGCGTCGACAGCACGCCGGGCGAAGGTTCGGAATTCTGGATCAGCCTGAACCTGCCCAAGACCCGCGATGATGTCGAGGACCTGCCCTGCGCGCCGTTGCTCGGCCATCGCGTGGCGGTGCTGGAAAACCACGAGCTGGCGCGCCAGGCCCTGCAACACCAGTTGGAAGACTGCGGCCTGGAAGTGACGCCGTTTAACACCCTGGAAAGCCTGACCAACGGCATTACCAGCGCGCATCAGACCGACCTGGCCATCGACCTGGCCGTCCTCGGCGTGACCGCCAACGACATTCCGCCCGAGCGCCTCAACCAACACCTGTGGGACCTCGAACACCTGGGCTGCAAGGTGCTGGTGCTGTGCCCCACCACCGAACAGATGCTGTTCAACCAGTCGGTGCCCAACCCCAACAGCCAGTTGCAGGCCAAGCCGGCGTGCACCCGCAAGCTGCGTCGGGCGCTGTCCGACCTGATCAGCCCGCGCCCGTCGCGCAGTGAACCGGGCGAGCCGCTGTCCAGCCGCGCACCCCGCGTGCTGTGTGTGGATGACAACCCGGCGAACCTGCTGCTGGTGCAAACGTTGCTCGAAGACATGGGCGCCCGCGTGCGCGCAGTGGAAAGCGGCTACGCGGCGGTCGACGCAGTGAAACAGGACACCTTTGACCTGGTGCTGATGGACGTGCAAATGCCCGGCATGGACGGCCGCCAGAGCACCGAGGCGATCCGCCAGTGGGAAAGCGAGCGCCAGGGCACGCCATTACCGGTGGTCGCTCTCACCGCCCACGCCATGGCCAATGAAAAACGCGCCTTGCTGCAAAGCGGCATGGACGATTACCTGACCAAACCCATCAGCGAGCGGCAGCTGGCCCAGGTGGTGCTGAAGTGGACCGGCCTGGCCCTGCGCAACCAGGGCCCGGAACGCGGTGCCGACGGCGCGAGCCCTGCCGTGCAGCCGCCGGTGCTGGACCACGAGGAAGGCCTGCGCCTGGCCGCCGGCAAGGCGGACCTGGCCGCCGACATGCTCGCCATGCTGCTCGCGTCCCTGGACGCCGACCGGGAGGCCATCAACGTCGCACGTGACGCCAACGACAACAATGCGCTGATCGAACGCGTCCACCGCTTGCATGGTGCTACCCGCTACTGCGGCGTTCCGCAATTGCGCGCGGCCTGCCACCGCGCCGAAACACTGCTCAAGCAGGACGACGCCAAGGCCATGACCGCGCTGGACGAGCTGGACATGGCCATCGCACGCCTGGCCAGTGAAGCGCGGATCAGTGTTTGAACCATCAAAAAAAGGACGCCTTTGATGCGTGTGATTCTTTTCAGCAGCCAAGCCTACGACCGCGACAGTTTCCTCGGCGAGCCGCTGCCCCCGGGCCTGGAATTACAATTCCAGCCTGCGCGGCTCAACCTTGACACCGTGGCCCTGGCTGAACATCACGAAGTGGTCTGCGCGTTCATCAACGACGACCTCAGCGCCCCGGTGCTCGAACACCTCGCCAAGGGCGGCACACGGCTGATCGCGCTGCGCTCGGCCGGCTATAACCATGTGGACCTAGCCGCCGCCCGGCGCCTGGGCCTGACCATCGCAAGGGTGCCCGCCTATTCGCCACACGCCGTGGCCGAACACGCCGTGGCGCTGATCCTCGCGCTCAACCGCCGCTTGCACCGCGCCTACAACCGCACCCGTGATGGCGATTTCAGCCTGCATGGTCTCACCGGGTTCGACCTGGTGGGCAAGACCGTCGGCGTGGTCGGCACCGGCCAGATCGGCGCTACCTTCGCCAAGATAATGGCCGGCTTCGGCTGCGAGCTTCTCGCTTACGACCCCTTCCCCAACCCGCAAGTCCTGGCACTCGGCGCGCGCTATGTGAGCTTGCCGGAAGTGTTGGCGCAAGCGCAGATCATCAGCCTGCACTGCCCGCTGAACGCCGACAGCAAGCACCTGATCAACGCCCGATCGCTGGCTCACATGCAGCCCGGTGCGATGCTGATCAACACCGGTCGCGGCGGCCTGGTCGATACGCCGGCGCTGATCGACGCGCTCAAGGACGGCCAACTCGGCTACCTGGGCTTGGACGTGTATGAGGAAGAAGCCCAGCTGTTTTTCGAAGACCGCTCCGACCTGCCCCTGCAGGACGACGTGCTCGCGCGCCTGCTGACGTTCCCCAACGTGATCATCACCGCGCACCAGGCGTTCCTCACCCGCGAGGCCCTGGCGGCGATCGCCGGCACCACCCTGGCGAACATTGCGGCGTGGGCCGGTGGCCGTGCGCAGAACCTGGTCGAAGGATGATCAGCGGTCACATTGCAGGCTCATGATCAGCAGGCACCCGTGATAGGATGCCGCGCCTATTTGGAGGATCCATGGCCGAACACGATTTCCGCTTCAGCTTGCTGAGCCCGCAACACACCCTGATCGAATGCCGCGCCCTGGTGCCGGGCCGTTACCAGGTCACCGGCAACGGTGGTTCGATCAAGCACGGCGACGTACTGATCGTCACCCTGCGCGGCAGTAAAACCCTGTCGATGCGCCTGACCGTCGAAGGTGACGCGCGCTACTCCATCCGCCCGCCAGGCCAATGGGTCGCCATGGCCCAGGGGCCGAAATTCGGCGAGTTGGAGATTCACACCTGGAAGGTCAACTGCGACAGCTGCGACAGCGTGCTGGAGTTTGAATTCGCGGTAGAAACCAAGCTGACCAAAGAGCCGCTGCAACCCGCCGCCAACGCGCGCATCAAGGAATTGGGCTGGGCCGGCGAAGGCGACAAACACCGCTGCCCGAAATGCCAGCAGGCTGCGCAATGAAAGGCCTGCTTCTGCTGGCCGCACTCGGTGCGGCCCTGACCGGCTGCGCCAGTGATGCGGCCAAGCTCAAGCAGGATCACAGCTACGTAGTGGAATGGATCGGGGAGCGCCCATTGATGGACTACGCGCACCTGACCGTCACCCTCGGCAACGATGGCCGCGCGTATGGCAATGGTGGTTGCAACCACTGGTTTGCGCCGTACACGCTGGACGGCGACACGCTGACGTTCGGCAAGGTCGGCAGCACCCGCAAGCTCTGCGCCGAGGCCCTGATGGAACAGGAACGCCGCTTCTTCCAGGCCCTGCAAGGCGTACAACGCTGGGACATCTCGCCGACCGAGCAGACGCGCTTCTGGCCGGCCCAGGGCCTGCCGATTCGTTTGTGGCTTGAGGAAGGCTGATACCGGCGATCTGTAGAACGCTGATATCTAAAAATGTGGGAGGGGGCTTGCCCCCGATAGCAGTGGGTCAGTCAATTAATAAGCTGACTGATTCACCGCCATCGCAGGCAAGCCAGCTCCCACATTTTTAGCCGCGCAAGGCCTTGAGTTTGGCCAACACCCCTTCCGCCGTCTGCTCGCCCATCAGCTGCTCACGCACCTTGCCCTTGTCATCAATGATGTAGGTCACCGGCAGTGCCTCGCTGCGCGGAATATCGAAAATCGCCTCGGGATTCTGCGCCAGCACTGTGAACTTGATCCCCAGCTTGTCGCTGGCTTCCTTCAGCTCTGCGCCCTGCACATTATCGAAATTGACCCCGAACACGCCCACGCCCTGGCCTTTCAACTGCTCGGCCAAGGCATTCAGCTCGGGGATTTCCGTGCGGCATGGGCCGCACCATTCCGCCCAGTAATTGACGACCACCCATTGCTTGTCCAGGCGCTCGGCCGCGACTTTCTGACCGTTCTGGTCAACGCCATAGTCATTGCCGCAGCCGCTGAGCAGCAGGGTTGTGATGATCGCCAATGCACCGATCAGTCGCCTAGTCATGAGGGTAATCCTTCGTAAATATGAACGTTGGCTGCGACCTATCGCCTCTTACGGTTTAAGGACGGGCCGCAGCGCAGGTAGAATACCCGCCACCTTACGCAAGATGCGACCCGCACATGACCGATCTGACGCTTTATCACAACCCGCGCTGCTCGAAATCCCGCGGTGCGCTCGAACTGCTGGAAGCCCGCGGCCTTACCCCGACCGTGGTGCGCTACCTGGAAACCCCGCTGAACGCCGCGCAATTAAAGGCGTTGCTCGCCAAGCTCGGTATCAGCGCGCGGCAACTGCTGCGCACCGGCGAAGACGACTACAAGACGCTCAACCTGGCCGACGCCAGCCTCAGCGAAGCGCAACTGATTGTTGCCATCGCCGAACACCCGAAGTTGATGGAACGTCCGATCCTGGAAACCGCCGACAAGGCGATCATCGGTCGCCCACCGGAAAACGTGCTGGAGATCCTGCCGTGACGGCGCCGTATGTGCTGGTGTTGTATTACAGCCGCAATGGCTCGGTCAGCGAAATGGCCCGGCAGATTGCCCGCGGTATTGAGCAAGGCGGGATGGAGGCGCGTTTGCGCACCGTGCCGGCGATCTCTACCGAGTGCGAAGCCGTGGCGCCGAGCATCCCGGAGGAAGGCGCTCTGTATGCCAGCCTGGAGGATTTGAAAAACTGCTCGGGCCTGGCGCTGGGCAGCCCGACGCGTTTCGGCAATATGGCCGCGCCGTTGAAGTATTTCATCGACGGCACCAGCAGCCTGTGGCTGACCGGCGCCCTCGTCGGCAAGCCGGCCGGGGTGTTCACCTCCACGGCCAGCCTGCACGGCGGCCAGGAAACCACGCTGATGTCGATGCTGCTGCCGTTACTGCACCACGGCATGCTGATCACCGGTCTGCCCTACAGCGAACAGGCATTGCTCGACACCCAGGGCGGCGGTACGCCTTACGGCGCCAGCCACCATGCCGGGCCAGACGGCAAGCGTATGCTCGACCAACATGAAATTACCCTGTGCCGCGCGCTGGGCCTGCGCCTGGCCACCACCGCCATGCTGCTGGAGAACGGCCGTGGCCAAAAAGCCTAAGGTCCTGCCGCCCCAGGCGTGGCTGGAGCCGCGGGTCAAGCTGGCACGCGCGCTGAGCCTGCTGGCGTTTTTCGGCCTGGTGGCGTTGCTGTGCGGGTATTACCTGTTTGTCGCCGACCTGCACGGTGCACGCCCGTGGGTGATCCTGCTGATCGAACTGGTGCCGCTGCTGTTGTTGGCGCCAGGGATGCTGATGGGCAGCGCACGCGGGCATTCGTGGATGTGCTTTGTGGTGAACCTGTATTTCATCAAGGGCGCGCTGGCGGCGTATGACCCGAACCGGCAGTGGTTCGGGGTGCTGGAGATGCTGGCGAGCCTGGCGGTGTTTTGCACGGCGCTGCTGTATGTGCGCTGGCGGCATCAGCTGAACCGGCGGTTGGCCGCAGCCTGATAGGTTTGGTGCCTGTTGGTCAGTCTTCGCGAGCAAGCCCGCTCCCACATGTGTCCGCGTACATCCTTTGGAATGCGGTCAAATGTGGGAGCGGGCTTGCTCGCGAAAGCCTCACCTCGGTCTAATGGTTGACCGTGTAAGCCAACATCATCGACAGCTGGCACATCGGCCGCCCACTCTCGGCATGCCATTGGTTGAACGCGCCCTGCACCGCCGCCAAGTCGCGCAGGCTGGTCGGGGCCTTGTCGACGATCTTCTGCGCGTTCAGCGCCGCGACCACGTCATAACTCGGCACAAAGGTGTCCTTGCCCACCATGCGCAGGAAGCGCGGCGCCGACAGCCCGCCCAATTGGTGGCCGTGCTTGCTCAGGTATTTCCACAGCCCGACTATATCGGTCACCGGCCAGTCGGCGACAAACGCACCGAAGCTGCCCTTTTCTTGCTCGATATCCAGGATCATCTGCGCATTGCGCGGCACACTCTTGAGCTTGCCCAAGTGGCGGATGATGCGCGTGTCCTGCATCAGGCGCTCCAGGTGTTCGGCGCCCATCAGCACGACCTTTTCCGGGTCGAAACCGAAAAACAACTGCTCGAACGCCGGCCATTTGGCGTCGACCACGCTGTGCTTGAGACCGGCACGAAATACCCGCAGCGCCAGGGTCGAGAGGTAGCGGTCATCACTGATCTTGCGCAATTGCGCCGGGGTCTTGGGTACAGGCAGGTGGGCTTCCAGCTCGGCCGCTGAACCGAAGCGGTTCAGACAATATTCGTGCAGCCACTTGTAATCGCGCATGCCCTCTCCTGGCAGTTGAATTGAAAACGGCGCCCGCAAGCGCCGTGTGTCAGAGCCCTGGAAAAGCTCAGAGGTTCACAATATTGACGAAGCGCGAGGCGGCGGTTTCATCGATTTTCAGGCTGGTGAAGTCAAACAGGGTGCGGTCGGCCAACTGTGACGGCTGCACATTCTGCAGGCTGCGGAAGATGCTTTCGGTGCGGCCGGGGGTCTTGCGCTCCCAGTCTGCCAGCATGTCCTTGACCACCTGGCGCTGCAGGTTTTCCTGGGAGCCGCACAGGTTGCACGGGATGATCGGGAATTGCTTGAAGTCGGAGTAGGCCTGGATGTCCTTCTCGTTGCAATACGCCAGCGGGCGGATCACCACGTTGCGCCCGTCGTCGGCGCGCAGCTTGGGCGGCATCGCCTTGAGCGAGCCGTTGAAGAACATATTGAGGAAAAAGGTCTCGACGATATCGTCGCGGTGATGCCCCAGGGCCATCTTGGTAGCGCCAATCTCATCGGCAAACGTATAGAGCGTGCCACGGCGCAGGCGCGAGCACAGCGAGCAGGTGGTCTTGCCCTCCGGGATCAATTGCTTGACCACCGAATAAGTGTCTTTTTCGACGATGTGGTACTCCACGCCCAACGCTTTGAGGTAAGCCGGCAGCACGTGCTCGGGGAAGCCCGGTTGTTTCTGGTCCATATTGACGGCAACGATCTCGAATTTGATCGGCGCGACCTTTTGCAGGTGCAGCAGCACGTCGAGCAGGGTGTAGCTGTCTTTGCCGCCGGAAAGGCACACCATGACCTTGTCACCGTCCTCGATCATGTTGAAATCGGCGACCGCTTCCCCGGCCAGGCGACGCAGGCGTTTTTGCAGTTTGTTCTGGTTGACCGTAAGAGTGCCCATGGCGCTTGGATCCGCTAGAGGTGTGTGACGAAAAGCCGGGTATTTTAACGTTATGAGCGACCGAGTTCCAATGTGGGAGCTGGCTTGCCTGCTCCCACAGTTGCCTGGGTGGCGCCTGACAGACCTCACCGCGATTAACCCCAGTATTTACAGCGCAATTCGCTCTAAAGCCCTACAGTTTTTCCGGTCATCCCTTCCTATACTGCGACTAGAGGTCGCACATCACTGTCCGGACCTTTGTGGCCATTTGGCCCGTGGGCGCTCCGATGGGGGGCGATGGTAATAACGACAGGAGTGACTGGCATGATCCATCACGTCGTGGGGCTGTTTACCCATCCTGACCAGGAATGGCGGGAAATTCGTGGCGATAAAGAAGAAAGCATCAGCCACATGTACCTCACTCACACCCTAATTCTCGCGGCGATTCCCGCCGTATCCGCCTTTATCGGCACCACCCAGGTCGGCTGGGTCATCGGCAACCGCGCCCCGGTCATGCTGACCCAGGAAAGCGCGCTGTGGATGACCATCATGTCCTACGCGGCCATGCTCGGCGGCGTGGCGGTCATGGGCGCGTTCATTCACTGGATGGCCCGCACCTACGACGCCAATCCCAGCATGGCGCGCTGCGTGGCCTTTGCCACCTACACGGCGACGCCACTGTTTATCGGTGGGCTGGCGGCGCTCTACCCGCATATGTGGCTGGGTATGGTCGTGGGCACGGCGGCGATCTGCTACACGGTGTACCTGCTGTACGTAGGCGTGCCGACCTTCATGAACATTGACCCGGATGAAGGCTTCCTGTTTTCCAGTTCGATACTCGCCGTAGGCCTGGTGGTGCTGGTGGCGATCATGGCGTTTACCGTGATCGTCTGGGGCCTGGGCGTAGGCCCGATCTACACCAACTAGGCGTAAAAACCCGCAGGCAAGGCCACCGCAAGGTGGCTTTGTGCGTTATGCACGACCATTCGGCGCCTGACAGATTCGGAAACACCTGCTTTTGCGGCATACTGGACGTCTCTGGAGATCTGGTCAGCATGCCCGAGCAACTCAATACCCGCGTCGAAGATTGTTTCCTGCAAGCCGAATCCTTTTTCAAACGAAGCTTCAAACGCCCCCAGGTCAGCCTCAAGCTGCGGGGCCAGAAGGCCGGTGTCGCGCATTTGCACGAGAACCTGCTGCGCTTCAACCCACAGCTTTATCGTGAAAACAGCCAACACTTCCTGAAACAAACCGTGGCCCATGAAGTGGCACACCTGATTGCCCACCAATTGTTTGGCGAGCGCATCCAGCCCCATGGCGAGGAATGGCAGCTGATCATGCGCGGGGTTTACGAACTGCCGCCGGACCGTTGCCACACCTATGAGGTCAAGCGCCGCCAGGTGACCCGCTATATCTACCGTTGCCCGTGTGCGGACAGTGACTTCCCGTTTTCGTCACAGCGCCATGGCATGGTGGCTCAGGGGCGGCGGTATTTGTGCAGGCGCTGCCGGCATACGTTGGTGTACACAGGAGAAACTCGGGTCGAGTGAGATCGCCCTGTCATGTCGATCACAATTCAAATGTGGGAGCTGGCTTGCCTGCGAAAGCGTCAGCTCAGGCACTACCCAACCACCTTGTCCCGCCGCAACTCTCCTATCCGCTGAGCACTGAACCCCAGCTCCGCCAGCACCTCATCACTGTGCGCGCCCACGGCGACGCCAATATGCCGCGGCGCTGGCAAGCCCTCGGAAAACTTCAGCGGGCAGGCGATTTGCGCCTGGGTCGAGCCATCACCACGCGGCACCTGGCTGACCAGTTCCCGCGCCTTCAACTGCGGATGCTCGACCGCCTCGCTCAGGTTCAGCACCGGCTCCACACACGCATCCAGTCCGGCAAACAGCGCGCACAGTTCGTCAAAGCTGCGTTTTTCAAACTCGACCTGCAGCGCCAGCTTGAGGGCCTTTTGCTGTTCGGGCTTGGGTGACAGGCCTTGCGCCGCCAACTCCGGCCGCCCCAGTGCAGCACACAGCTGCTGCATAAAGGCCGGCTCCAGGCTGCCGACCGACATCCAGCGCCCATCCCGCGAACGGTAGTAGTCGTAGAAACTGCCACCATTCAGCACATGGCTTTCCCACTCAGGCTCCACCCCACAGGCCAGGTAACCCGCGCCGGCCATGGCGTTCAGGCTGAAGGAGCAATCGGTCATGCTCACATCCAAGTATTGGCCGACACCACTGTGCTGCCGGGCAATGACCGCTGCCAACAACCCCACCACCGCATGCAGCGAGCCGCCGCCCACATCCGCCAGTTGCACACCCAGCGGCAACGGCCCGCTGTCCTGGCGCCCGGTGTAACTGGCCACGCCGGCCAGCGCCAGGTAGTTGATGTCGTGCCCGGCGCGGTCCTTGTACGGGCCGGTCTGGCCGTAGCCGGTGATCGACACATAAATCAGCCGGGGGTTGATGGCGTTCAACGCCGCGTAGCCCAGGCCCAGCCGCTCCATGACCCCAGGGCGGAACTGTTCGAGGAGGATGTCGTAGTCCTTGACCAGCTCGCGCACGATCTCCAGCGCCTCGGCCTGCTTGAGGTCCAACGCCAGGCTGCGCTTGTTGCGGTTGAGGTAGGCATGGCTGGCCGACGTGCCCTGGTCATGGGGCGGCAATACGCGCAGCAGGTCCATGCGCGTGAGCGATTCGATGCGCAGCACCTCGGCGCCCATGTCCGCCAGCATCAGGGACGCAAACGGGCCGGGCAGCAGCGTGGAAAAATCCAGTACTTTGAGGGACGCCAAGGGACCTGACATGGAGACTCCATTTGGGTTTCGGATACCCACAGACTAGGCAGCCTGACGCCTGCCGGCAATCGTCAGAACGATCAGCGAGGGTGACTGTTTTGATCACGGCGGGCTTTTTCGCGCAGGCGGCTTTATCATTGGCCCACGTTTGCTTGCAGAGTGTTCCATGAAGTTTGCGATTGCAGTGTTTAGTGCCGCCCACGCGCCCTCCTCGCGCCGCGCCCTGCTGTTTACCCAGGCGGCGCTGGCCGGCGGGCATGAGATTGTGCGGGTGTTTTTCTATCAGGACGGCGTGTACAACGCCTCCAATAACATCGTTGCGCCCCAGGACGAGCAGGACATCGCGCGCCAATGGCGCGAATTGGTCAGCACCCATCAGCTCGATGGCGTGGTGTGCATCGCCGCCGCCTTGCGCCGTGGCGTGCTGAACAGCGAGGAAGCCACGCGCTATCAACGCAGCGCGGTGAACCTGGACGCGCCGTGGGCGCTGTCCGGCCTGGGGCAATTGCACGACGCCGCCCAGGCTGCCGACCGCCTGATCAGTTTTGGAGGGGCCTGACATGTCCAAATCCTTGTTGGTGATCAGCCGCCAGGCGCCGTGGTCCGGGCCGAGCGCGCGTGAAACCCTGGATATCGTGCTGGCCGGCGGCGCATTCGATCTGCCGATCGGCCTGCTGTTTATGGATGACGGCGTGTTCCAACTCGCGCCGCATCAGAACGCCAAGGCCGTGCAGCAAAAAGACCTCAGCGCCAACCTGCAGGCATTGGGGCTGTTTGGCATCGACGACGTGTTCGCCTGCCGCCACAGCCTGGCCGCCCGCGGCTTGACGCCGCCCACCGATGCACAACCGTTGAGCAACGAAGAGATCGGCCAACTGATTGAGCGTTACGACCAGGTGATGACCCTCTGATGTCGACTTTACATGTGGTATCTCACTCCCCCTTTGTCGATAGCCGACTCGACAGCTGCCTGCGCATCTGCGGCAGCAAAGACGCGATCCTGCTCTGCGGCGACGGCGCCTATGGGCTGCACAGCCCGGCCCTGCACACCAGGGGCGTGAAGGTGTATGTGCTGGCCGAAGACATGCAGGCACGCAACCTGCCCCTGCCTGACTGGGCCGACAGCCTGGACTACCCGGGCTTTGTGCAACTGTCGATCGACTACGACAAGGTCAATGCGTGGCTATGAACACCCTGACCGTGGGTGAACGCACCCTTGAACTGGACAAGGACGGCTACCTCGTCGACTTGAATGCATGGTCCGTCGACGTCGCCAACGCCCTGGCCGCCGCCGAAGGCCTGGAACTGACGCCGGACCACTGGCAGATCCTCGACCTGCTGCGCGGTTTCTACGCCGAATTCCAGCTGTCACCCGCGACGCGCCCGCTGATCAAGTACACCGCCTTGAAGCTGGGCCCGGAAACGGGCAACAGCCTGCACCTCAACAGATTGTTCAACGGCACTCCCGCCAAACTCGCCGCCAAGCTGGCGGGCCTGCCCAGGCCGACGAATTGCTTATGACCGATTTTGCCCCGCTGACCCTTGAAACCCCTGCCGAGCACCCGTTTGCGCAGTTCGTGCGCATCCTGGGCAAAGGCAAGCGCGGCGCGCGCAACCTCACCCGCGAGGAAGCCCGCGAAGCCATGGGCATGTTGCTTGACGAAAAAGTCGAGGACACCCAGCTCGGCGCGTTCCTGATGCTGCTGCGGCACAAGGAAGAAAGCCCCGAAGAACTCGCCGGTTTCACCGAAGCCGTGCGCGAGCGCTTGAACGCCCCGGCGTTGAACGTGGATATCGATTGGCCGACCTACGCCGGCAAAAAACGCCACCTGCCGTGGTACCTGCTGGCAGCCAAGTGCCTGGCGCAAAACGGCGTGCGCATCCTGATGCACGGCGGCGGCGCACATACCGCCGGCCGTTTGTACACCGAGCAATTGCTGGAGGGTTTGCAGATTCCGCTGTGCCGTAATTGGCAACAGGTCGAGACCGCCTTCGAGCACGGCAACCTGGCGTTTATCCCCTTGGGCGACTGGGCGCCGCAGTTGCAGCGCATGATCGACCTGCGCAACACCCTGGGCCTGCGTTCGCCGATCCACTCCCTGGCGCGCCTGCTCAACCCGCTGAATGCGCGCTGCGGCCTGCAAAGCATTTTCCACCCCGGTTACCAAGGCGTGCACCGCGATGCCAGCGGCTTGCTGGGGGATAACGTGATTGTGGTCAAGGGCGACGGTGGCGAGGTCGAGATCAACCCTGACACCCTCAGCCATCTATACGGCACCACCGGCGGCGAAAGCTGGGACGAAGAGTGGCCCGCCCTCTCCGCCCAGCGCCACGTCAAACCGGCGAGCCTTGAGCCTGAGCACTTGAAGGCGCTGTGGCGTGGTGATATCGAAGACAGCTACCCGCAACTGGCGCTGATCGCCACCATGGCGTTGGCCTTGCGTGGCCTCGGCCATCCACGGCCACAGGCGTTCGAATTGGCCCAGCAATACTGGGAGGCGCGGGACAAATCGATTTAATCGATGATTCACGCCCGGTCTTTGCGCTTTTAGTTCGAACTCATCCCTTTAGACTGGGCTCCAACGCTTATTAGCCGAGGAGCCAGTCATGGGTTTGCTGATCGAAGGACACTGGAAAGACCAGTGGTACGAAAGTAGCGCAGACGGCGCTTTTCAACGGGAACAGGCGCAACGCCGCCACTGGGTGACCGCCGACGGTCAGCCCGGCCCGAGTGGTGAAGGCGGTTTCAAGGCCGAAGCCGGTCGTTACCACCTCTACGTGTCGCTGGCCTGCCCGTGGGCGCATCGCACGCTGATCCTGCGCAAGCTCAAGGGCCTGGAAAGCTTGATCGACGTGTCCGTCGTCAGCTGGCTGATGCTGGAAAACGGCTGGACCTTCGACAAAACCCACGGCTCGACCGGCGACGCGCTGGATGATTTCGACTTCATGCACCAGCGCTACACCGCCGATACCGCCGACTACACCGGGCGCGTCACCGTTCCGGTGCTGTGGGACAAGAAGCTGAACCGTATCGTGAGCAATGAATCGGCGGAAATCATCCGCATGTTCAACAGCGCGTTTAACGGGCTGACCGGCAACACGCTGGATTTCTATCCAGATGGCCTGCGCTCAACCATCGACGCATTGAACGAACGCATTTACCCCGCCGTGAACAATGGGGTGTACCGCGCTGGCTTCGCCACCTCGCAGCAGGCCTACGAAAGCGCGTTTGATGATGTGTTTGCCGAGCTGGACCACCTGGAGCAACACTTGGGTGATCACCGTTACCTGGCCGGCGAATACCTGACCGAGGCCGACGTGCGGCTGTTCACCACGCTGATTCGCTTTGATGCGGTGTATTACAGCCACTTCAAATGCAATTTGCGGCGGATTGCCGATTATCCGAACTTGTCGAACTGGCTAAGGGAGGTGTATCAGTGGCCGGGCGTGGCGGAGACGGTGGATTTTGCGCACATCAAGGGGCATTACTATGCCAGCCACCGCACGATCAATCCGACGGGGATTGTGCCGAAGGGGCCGTTGCAAGGGTTTGATTCCAGGCATGACCGCATGCGATTGCCAGGCAAAGGCGTTTGGAGCTGACTTGACGCTATCCCTGTGGCGAGCGGGCTTGCCCCGCGTTGGGCTGCGCAGCCGCCCCAATAAAAACACCGCGTTCTGCCAGGCAAAACGCGGTGTCTGGTTTTAGGGCCGCTTCGCAGCCCAACGCGGGGCAAGCCCGCTCACCACAATAAGATCACTCACAACAATAGTGGGCTCAGACCTGAGACTGGGCGCCTTCAAACCACTTCAGCTTCTCGCGCAACACCACCACTTCACCGACGATCACCAAGGTCGGCGCATGCACTTCATGCTCCGCCACCATGCGCGGCAAGTCGGCCAAGGTGCCGGTGAACACGCGCTGGTTGGCGGTGGTGCCCTGCTGGATCAAGGCGGCCGGGGTATCTGCCGCGCGGCCATGCTTGATCAGCTGTTCGCAGATGATCGGCAAGCCAATCAAGCCCATATAGAACACCAGGGTCTGCGATGGCCCCACCAGGTCATGCCAGGGCAGGTCCGAGGTCCCGTCCTTCAAGTGCCCGGTGATAAAGCGCACTGACTGCGCGTAGTCGCGATGGGTCAGCGGAATCCCCGCATACGCCGCGCAACCGCTGGCCGCGGTGATACCCGGCACCACCTGGAAGGGGATGCCATGGGCCGCCAGTTCTTCGATCTCTTCGCCACCCCGGCCGAAGATGAACGGGTCGCCCCCCTTGAGGCGCAACACACGCTTGCCTTGCTTGGCCAGGTCCACCAGTTGCTGGTTGATCCTGTCTTGCGGCACGGCGTGGTCGGCGCGGCGCTTGCCGACGTACACGCGCTCGGCGTCACGACGGCACAGTTCGAGAATCGCCGGTGCCACCAGGCGGTCATACAGCACCACGTCGGCTTGCTGCATCAGGCGCAAGGCGCGGAAGGTCAGCAGGTCGGGATCGCCCGGGCCTGCGCCCACCAGGTACACCTCGCCCGGTGCGTGCGGCGGCGCGCCGTTGACCTTTTCGATCAGCAGGCGCTCGGCTTCGTCGCCCTGCCCGGCCAGTTGGCGGTCGGCAATCGGGCCCTGGAATACTTCTTCCCAGAACGCACGACGTTGCTGCACATCCGGGTACAAGCCTTTGACCTGGGCGCGAAAACGCGCGGCCAACCCGGCCAACTGCCCGTAGGTAGACGGAATCCAGGTTTCCAGCTTGGCGCGGATCAAGCGTGCCAGCACCGGCGCATCGCCGCCGCTGGAGACGGCAATTACCAACGGCGAACGGTCGACAATCGCCGGGAAGATCACGCTGCACAAGGCCGGCGCATCCACCACGTTGACCGGTACACAGCGGCGCTTGGCATCACTGGACACCTGCGCGTTCAGGGGCTCGTCGTCGGTCGCGGCAATAATCAGGACGCAGCCGTCGAGGTCGGGCTCCTGATAACCGCGCAAAATCAGTTCCCCGCCACTGCCCAGCACCAATTCACGCAACTGGTCTTCGATCTGGGGAGCAACCACCCGCAGCACTGCGCCCGCGTCGGCCAGCAGGCGGGATTTGCGCAAGGCAATCTCCCCGCCACCAACGACCAACACGCGACTGCCGCGCAGGTTATGAAACAGCGGCAGAAATTCCATTTAGCGGATGACCTCAACGCCCGCCATGTACGGCTTGAGCACCTCAGGCACACGGATCGAACCGTCGGCCTGCTGGTAGTTTTCCAACACGGCCACCAGGGTACGGCCTACGGCCAGACCGGAACCGTTGAGGGTGTGCACCAGCTCCGGTTTGCCGGTTTCCGGGTTGCGGAAACGCGCCTGCATGCGACGGGCCTGGAAATCACCGCAGTTGGAGCACGACGAAATCTCGCGGTACTTGTCCTGGCTCGGCACCCACACCTCGAGGTCGTAGGTCTTCACGGCGCTGAAACCCATGTCGCCGGTGCACAGCGCCAATACGCGATACGGCAGCTCCAGCAGTTGCAGCACGCGCTCGGCGTTGGCGGTCAGGCCTTCCAGGGCTTCCATCGAGGTCGACGGCTCGACCACCTGCACCATCTCGACCTTGTCGAACTGGTGCTGGCGGATCATGCCGCGCGTATCACGGCCGGATGCACCGGCTTCACTGCGAAAGCACGGGCTGTGGGCCACGAATTTGATCGGCAGTTGCTTGGCGTCGAGGATCTCGCCGGCCACGATGTTGGTCAGCGACACTTCAGCGGTCGGGATCAGGTACAGATCGGCTTCGCCATCGCGGCTGATCTTGAACAGGTCTTCCTCGAATTTCGGCAGCTGGCTGGTGCCCATCAACGCCGGCGCCTGCACCAGGTAAGGCGTGTAGGCCTCTTCGTAGCCATGCTCGGCGGTGTGCAGGTTGATCATGAACTGCGCCAGGGCGCGGTGCATGCGCGCGATCGGGCCGCGCAGCAAGGCAAAGCGTGCGCCGGACATTTTGGCGGCGGTTTCGAAATCCAGGCCGCCGGTCAGTTCACCCAGGGCCACGTGGTCCTTGATCTCGAAATCAAAGGCTGTTGGCGTGCCCCAACGGCGCACTTCGACGTTGCCGTCTTCGTCTTCGCCAACCGGCACCGACTCGTGCGGGATGTTGGGGATGCCCAGCAGGATCGAATCGAGTTCGGATTGAATCTTTTCCAACTCGACCTTGCCGTCGGACAGCTCGGTGCCCATGCGCTCGACATCCGCCATCAGCGGCGCGATGTCTTCGCCGCGCTGCTTGGCCTGACCGATGGATTTGGAACGCGCATTACGCTCAGCCTGCAGTGCTTCGGTGCGGGTCTGGACGGTCTTGCGCTGTTCTTCCAGCGCTTCGATGCGCGCAACATCCAAGGCAAAGCCACGGGATGCCAGGCGGTCCGCTACGTCCTGAAGGTTGCTACGTAACAGTTTGGAATCGAGCATGTCGGTCTCTCGTTTATCAAAGTTTGGTCAAGGACAGGCCAGCCCACGTGGCGAGCAGCCCGCCGAACACGCTGATACCCAGGTACCCGAAGGCGATCAGGGCCTGCCCGCTTTCCAGCAGGCGCAGCGTATCCAGTGAAAAGGATGAAAAGGTCGTCAGACCGCCTACAAAGCCGACAATCAAGCCGGCGCGAATTTCAATCGGGACTTCCGGGCGCAACAGAAACCAGCCGTACAACAGCCCGATGATCAAACAACCCACCAGGTTGACCGCCAGGGTCGCCGCATAAAAATGCTTCGGCCAATTGGCGCTGACCCACGTACCGGTGGCGAAACGCAATAATGTACCAGCGATGCCGGCTACGGACACGGCAAGAATCGTCTTGAGCATTACTTTCTCCGCTGTTTTGGGCTGAGACGGTCGAGTTGGGCGAGGTGATTGAGCTTTTCACCGATTTTCAGCTCGAGGCCACGGGGCACCGGCTGATAGAACGGCTGCGGCTCAAGTTCATCGGGGAAGTAATCTTCGCCGGCCGCATAGGCGTCCGGCTCATCATGGGCATAGCGGTATTCGTCGCCGTAGCCCAGCTGTTTCATCAGCTTGGTCGGTGCGTTGCGCAAGTGCAGCGGCACTTCGAGGGAACCGTGTTCGGCAGCGGCACGCAGCGCGGACTTGAAGCCCATGTACACCGCGTTGCTTTTCGGCGCGCAGGCCAGGTAGGTAATGGCCTGGGCCACCGCCAGCTCGCCTTCCGGGCTGCCGAGGCGTTCCTGCACTTCCCAGGCGGCCAGGCACAGGCTCAGCGCACGCGGGTCGGCATTGCCGATATCTTCGCTGGCCATGCGTACCACACGGCGTGCGAGGTACAGCGGGTCGCAACCGCCGTCGATCATCCGCGCAAACCAGTACAGGGCGCCGTTGGGGTTGGAGCCACGCACGGATTTGTGCAACGCGGAAATCTGGTCGTAGAAGGCTTCGCCGCCCTTGTCGAAACGCCGACGTGTGTCGCCGAGCAGGCTTTGCAGGAGGTCAACGCCAATTTCGCTGTTGTCTTCGGCGAGATCCGAGGCGTTTTCCAGCAGGTTGAGAAAGCGTCGGCCATCGCCGTCGGCGGCGCTCATCAAAATCTTGAAGCCTTCATCGCTGAGGCCGAGCTGGCGTTTGCCCAGGCCCTTGTCTTCGCTCAAGGCACGCTGCAGGAGCTTGCGCATCGCGGCTTCGTCCAGGCTCTTGAGCACATAGACACGCGCCCGCGAAAGCAACGCATTGTTCAGTTCAAACGAGGGGTTTTCGGTGGTGGCGCCGATAAAGATCAGCGTGCCGTCTTCGACGTACGGCAAAAATGCATCCTGTTGCGACTTGTTGAAGCGGTGCACTTCGTCGACAAACAGGATGGTGCGCTTGCCGTACTGCCCGGCCTGTTGCTTGGCGACTTCCACCGCCTGGCGGATCTCCTTGACCCCGGCCAGCACCGCCGAAACCGTTTCGAAGTGCGCGTCCGAGACTTTCGCCAGCAGCCGCGCCAGTGTGGTCTTACCCACCCCCGGCGGCCCCCAGAAAATCATCGAGTGCAGCGCGCCCTGCTCCAGGGCTTCGCGCAAAGGCTTGCCGCGAGCGAGCAGGTGTTCCTGACCGACATACTCATCCAGGTTGGTCGAACGCAAGCGCGCGGCCAGGGGCTGGGCAATCGGGTCACTTCGAAACAGGTCCATGGGCAGCGTTTGAAACCTCTGGGGAATTTATTCCTGGATCACGTCGGCACCCTTGGGGATGACGAACTTGAACTTGGACGCGGGCACCGGCTGGTTGGCCTTGACCCCGGAGAACAGGATATCGGTGCGCTGACCGACGCTGTCGACCAGGCGCATGTTATTGATTACGCCGTTGCCGAACGACAAGGACAGGGTGTCAAACAGCGTGTCCTTGGATTTCGGCTTGAGCGTGAATTCGATCACGTTGCTGGTTTGTTTGGAGGTGATGTCGAAGCTGTCGTTGATTTTCGACACGTCGCCCGAGAGCAACAGCGCCGGGGTCTGGTTCAGGCGCGGGTCGAGCTTCTTGATGGTCGCCTGCTCCAGGTCCGGGTCCCACAGGGTGACTTTCTGGCCGTCGGAAACGATGGTCTGCTCAGCCTTGCCTTCGGTGTGCCAGTAGAACAGGCCTGGACGCTGCACGGCCATTTCACCTGCGGTTTCCTGCAATTGGGTACCGCCGGCGTCCAGCGTCATCTGGGAAAAGCGCGCGGTCAGGGTCTGGGATTTGTCCAGCAGGTTTTTCAGGCTGGCAACAGAGGCCGGGTCAGCGTGGGCCGAAACAGCGGTCAAGGCCAGTGCCGGCAACAACAGCATGCGGATAAGACGCATGGGAGTCCTCATTGAGTAGTCAGGGCACGCCGCGTGCTGCCACGCGGCGCGGGGTCAGTCGCGCATCTGCCCGGGGGCGATGACTTCACGCGAGCCGTTGGTGTTCATTGCGGTCACGACGCCAGCATTTTCCATGGATTCGATCATGCGGGCGGCGCGGTTGTAGCCGATTTTCAGTTTGCGTTGCACCGCAGAGATAGAGGCGCGGCGGCTTTCCAGCACGAATGCCACGGCTTCGTCGTACAGCGCATCGGTCTCGGCGTCATCGTCGCCACCGCTGCTGCCGCCGTCGAAGCCGCTGCCGGCCTCTTCGACGCCCGCAAGGATATCGTCGTTGTATTCCGGTGCGCCACGCAGTTTCCAGGCTTCCACCACGCGGTGTACTTCATCATCGGAAACAAATGCGCCGTGTACGCGGATCGGCAGGCTGGTGCCTGGCGGCATGTAGAGCATGTCACCGTGACCCAGCAATTGCTCGGCGCCGCCCTGGTCGATGATGGTCCGCGAGTCGATCTTGCTCGACACCTGGAACGCCATTCGTGTAGGAATGTTGGCCTTGATCAGACCGGTGATGACATCCACCGACGGACGCTGGGTCGCGAGGATCAAGTGAATACCGGCGGCACGGGCCTTTTGGGCGATACGGGCGATCAGTTCTTCAACCTTCTTGCCGACGATCATCATCATGTCGGCGAATTCGTCGACGACCACGACGATGGTCGGCAGCTTGGTCAGCAGCGGCGCTTCGTCGTGAATGCTTTCGCGCTTGTACAAAGGATCGGTCAACGGCGTGCCGGCGTCCTGGGCTTCCTTGACCTTGGCGTTGAAGCCCGACAGGTTACGCACGCCCATCTTCGCCATCAGTTTGTAGCGGCGCTCCATCTCGGCCACGCTCCAGCGCAGGGCGTTGGCAGCGTCTTTCATGTCGGTGACCACCGGGCACAGCAGGTGCGGAATGCCTTCGTAGAAGGACAGCTCAAGCATTTTCGGGTCGATCATGATCAGCTTGGCGTCATCCGGGCCGGACTTGAACAGGATCGACAGGATCATCGCGTTCACACCCACCGACTTACCGGAACCGGTGGTACCGGCGACCAGCAGGTGCGGCATTTTAGCCAGGTCGGTGATCACCGGCTTGCCGCCGATGTCATGGCCCAGGGCCAGGGTGACCGGCGACTTGAAGTTGTCGTATTCCGGCGTCGACAGCACCTCGGAGAAACGCACGATCTGGCGGTCTTCGTTGGGAATTTCGATACCCACGGTGGTCTTGCCGGGAATCACTTCCACCACACGCACGCTGGTTACGGCCAGGGAGCGCGCCAGGTCTTTGGCGAGGTTGGAAATACGGCTGACCTTGACGCCTGCGGCCGGCTGGATTTCGTAACGGGTAATCACCGGGCCGGGGTGGATCGAGTCCACCGACACTTCGACCCCGAATTCCTTGAGTTTGATTTCGAGCAGATGGCCGACGGCCGCCAGCGACTCAGGCGAATAGTTGAGTTGTTTCTTTTCGGCCGGGTCGAGGATCGAGATCGGCGGCAAGGTGCCTTCGACGGCGCTGTCGACAAACAACGGCGCCTGCTTCTCTTTCTGGACGCGGTGGCTCGGCTCGGGAGCCTTGGGCGGTGCGGGCGCAATGACCGGCGGCACCTGCTTCTCGCGGTCCGACATGTGCTTGCTCAGGGCCTGCTCGCGCTCGATCAGGCGCTCCTTGACCTTGGCCTGCTCGCGGCGGTCCGGCGTGCTCGGGGCGACCACTTCGTTGACACGGGTGTCCACCTCGCGCAACTGGGCGACCATGCGCTTGCGTTCCACCCGCGCCGCCCACCAGCGGTTGGCTGCGCCCTGGAACAGTTCGAGCAGGTCGAGGGTGATCTTGCCGGTCACGTCCATCACCTTGAACCACGACAGGTCGGTGAACACCGTGAGGCCGAACAGGAACAGCGCGATAAACATCAGCGTGCTGCCCTGGATATTCAGGGTCTTGCGCGCCAGGTCGCCCAGGCTTTCACCCAGCGCGCCGCCCGCGCCCGCAGGCAAGCCGGTGGGTGCGTGGAAATGAATATGCGCCAGCGCTGCGCCGGACAGTATCAGGAACACCAGGCCGATCAGGCGCCACGAAAACAGCCAGCCGCTCCACTGCCACGGCTCGTGACGCTGGCGGAAAATCTGCCAGGTCTTGATCGCCAGCAACAGCGGGAAGATATAGGCGAAGTAACCCAGCACCATAAACAGGATATCGGCGCTGTAGGAGCCGACAGGCCCGCCGAAGTTCTGCACGTCTTCGATCTTGCTGTTGTGGCTCCAGCCCGGGTCGTCCTTGCCGTATGTGAGCAAGGCCATCATCAGGAACAGGCACAGGGCGCCGATCGCGATCAGCGCACCTTCCTTGAGTCGGTAGTGCAGGTGCTGGCGCCAGGCCGGCACGACTGCTGCTTTAGGTACTGCGGCGGATTTCTTCAAAACGGGTCTTTTCCTGCGCCTTTAGCGCGTCCATCTGTTGAATAACTGTAAATACTGCCCAATCCGAGCAGCTGAAAAATGAACGAACGTCGTTGAATCTACTTTTAACACTGGGCGATTGCCGGGTGAAATGGCGATAACGCCACAATGGCCGCATTGTACGGGTTTGTGACACTGATGCCACGCCACTTGGCATTCATCACGCAGCATTGCCAATGGTGTGTCACAACATGTTCAATTTGAGCATGCATTGTCTTTGCTGACAAAGGCTTATGAGCTGTATTTAGCAATCCAGGCAAGCTTGGCAAATGGCCTGCATTGGCCAGACCCGATTACGACCACGCCTTATGCAGAGAGTTGCAGAAACACCCGCTCACGCTAATGCACGCCAATTGCCGATTCGGGCTGGCCCCGTGGCGCTGTGTCGACAATAATCAGAACCCTTGGGGCAGGCGACATTCCTGCCACTCCCCTCCCCTTCCGCAAGCCTGGATGCCATGCTGACCTGGTTACAACGCGACACCCTGAACTTCCCACCGCTGGCCAAGGCCATGCGCGAACCCAATGGCCTGCTTGCCGCCGGTGGCGACCTGTCGCCCGAGCGCCTGATCCAGGCCTACCGGCACGGCTGCTTTCCCTGGTTCTCGGATGGCCAGCCGATCCTCTGGTGGTCACCCGACCCACGCACGGTGATTTTCCCGGACGAACTGCACGTATCCCGCAGCCTGGGCAAACTGCTGCGCCAACAGCGCTACAGCGTGACCTTCGACCAGGACTTCGCCGCGGTCATCCAGGCCTGCGCCGCGCCGCGCGCCTATGCCGATGGCACCTGGATCACCGAAGGCATACAAAGCGCTTACCTGGAACTGCACGCGCGCGGCTACGCGCACTCGGTAGAGGTCTGGGACGACGGCGAACTGGTGGGCGGCCTGTACGGCCTGGCGATGGGCCAGCTGTTTTTTGGCGAGTCCATGTTCAGCCGCGCCGACAACGCTTCCAAATTCGGCTTCGCCACGCTGACCCGGCAACTGCAGGCCTGGGGTTTTGTACTGATCGACTGCCAGATGCCCAACGATCACCTGCACAGCCTGGGCGCACGCGCCATCCCCCGCAGCGAATTCGCGAACTTCCTGCGCGACCATCTGGACCAAGCCAACACCGGGCCGTGGGTTTCCTAGGCGACTTTCGCGCACCTGGCTTACACTTATTTCAAAGCTTATCCGAGGGTTGATCATGACCGAGTTGGCGCGCTTGAAGTTTTATGCCACTCAACCCCACTCTTGCAGCTATCTGCCCGACGAGCAGGCCACCACGCTGTTCCTCGACCCCAGCCAGCCAATGGACGTGCATGTGTACGCCGATCTCTCGGAAATGGGTTTTCGGCGCAGTGGCGATCACTTGTACCGGCCGCATTGCCAGAACTGCAATGCCTGCGTCCCGGCACGCATTCCCGTGGCGCAGTTTGTACCGGACCGCAACCAGAAGCGCATCCTCAAGCGCAACGCCGACTTAACCGTAACGCCGGCCAAACCCCAGTTCAGCGAAGAGTATTTCGATCTTTACCAGCGCTATATCGAACAACGGCACGCCGACGGCGATATGTTCCCGCCGAGTCGCGACCAATTTTCCACCTTCCTGGTGCGCGAACTGCCTTTCTCGCGTTTTTACGAGTTTCGCCTCGAAGGCCGCCTCGTAGCGGTTGCCGTGACCGATTTGCTGCCTAATGGCTTGTCAGCGGTCTACACGTTCTACGAGCCGGCCGAGGAGCGCCGCAGCCTTGGGCGCTTCGCGATCCTCTGGCAAATCGGCGAAGCCATGCGCCAGGAACTGGAGGCGGTGTACCTCGGATACTGGATCAAAAACTGCAAAAAGATGAGTTACAAGACCCAATATCGGCCCATAGAACTGCTGATTAATCAAAGATGGGTCACGCTTAACTAGAACCCCTTGGCTTAAACACCCTTTTTCGGGCACAATGCACGCCGCTTTTGCCTGGCGCAGTTGCACCGGGCCATTCACTGGATACCGAGGGCTTTACTGCATGTCGAAAGAAGACAGCTTCGAAATGGAAGGCACTGTCGTCGACACCCTGCCCAACACCATGTTTCGTGTGGAGTTGGAAAATGGGCACGTCGTAACCGCGCATATCTCCGGCAAGATGCGCAAGAACTACATTCGTATTCTTACCGGTGACAAAGTGCGCGTCGAGCTGACGCCCTATGACTTGAGCAAAGGGCGCATCACTTACCGCGCTCGTTAAGCAAGTCAATACAAAACGCCCGGTTATGCCGGGCGTTTTTGTGTGCGCGCGATTTATCAAACAGACACCACTTGGCGCTGTGGGAGCTGGCTTGCCTGCGATGGCAGTGTGTCAGCCAGGGAGCTCTGACCTGATCCACCGCTATCGCAGGCAAGCCAGCTCCCACATTTGATCTTTATTGACCTGAAGACTGCATTGCAGAATCAGAGACAACAAAAAGGCGCCTCTCGGCGCCTTTTGCTTTAGTGCAGTAAACGATCAGGCCATTTCAGCAGTGGTTTCGAAATCGAAGGTCAGCTCGCCATCCTTCAAATCGATATGCACTACGCCACCATGGTCGGACAGCTCGCCAAACAGGATCTCTTCGGCCAAGGGCCGCTTGATCTTGTCCTGGATCAGACGCGCCATCGGGCGTGCGCCCATCGCTGCGTCGTAACCACCCTCGGCCAGCCAGCTGCGCGCCGCGTCTGTCACTTCCAGCTGCACGCGCTTGTCTTCCAACTGCGCTTGAAGCTCGGTAAGGAACTTGTCCACCACACTTTTGATAACCTCGTGGCTGAGGCGACCAAACTGGATAATGGTGTCCAGGCGGTTGCGGAACTCCGGCGTAAAGCTCTTTTTGATCACTTCCATTGCATCGGAGGAGTGATCCTGATGGCTGAAGCCGATCGAGGCCCGCGCGGCCGTTTCGGCACCGGCGTTGGTGGTCATGATCACGATCACGTTGCGGAAGTCCGCCTTGCGCCCGTTGTTGTCGGTCAGGGTGCCGTGGTCCATGACCTGCAGCAGCAGGTTGAAGACTTCCGGATGCGCCTTCTCGATTTCATCGAGCAGCAATACGCAATGCGGCTGCTTGGTGATCGCTTCGGTCAACAGACCGCCCTGGTCAAACCCGACATAGCCCGGAGGCGCACCGATCAGGCGCGACACAGTGTGTCGCTCCATGTATTCGGACATGTCGAAGCGAACCAGTTCGATCCCCATCGCCTTGGCCAACTGCCGTGCCGCCTCGGTCTTGCCGACGCCGGTCGGGCCTGCGAACAGGAACGAACCCACGGGCTTGTCCGGTGACTTGAGGCCCGCACGCGACAGTTTGATCGCAGTGGACAGCGAGTCGATGGCTGCATCCTGACCGAACACGGTCAGCTTCAGATCGCGTTCCAGGTTGCGCAGCAGCTCGCGGTCGGACGTGTTGACGTGTTTTGGCGGAATTCGCGCGATTTTCGCCACAATGTCCTCGACCTGAGGCACATCGATGCGCTTCACACGATTCTCTACCGGTTGCAGGCGCTGGTAGGCACCCGCCTCGTCGATTACGTCGATAGCTTTGTCCGGCATGTGCCGATCATTGATGTAACGCGACGCCAACTCAGCCGCCGCACGCAAGGCTTCATCGGTGTACTCGATGCCGTGGTGCGCTTCGAAACGCCCCTTGAGCCCGCGCAGGATACCGATGGTGTCTTCCACCGAAGGTTCGGACACATCGACTTTCTGGAAGCGGCGCGCCAGGGCACGGTCTTTTTCAAGATGCCGCGAAATTCCTGGAACGTGGTCGAGCCGATGCAACGGATATCACCCGACGACAGCAGCGGCTTGAGCAGGTTGGAGGCGTCCATCACCCCACCGGATGCCGCACCGGCACCAATGATGGTGTGGATTTCATCGATAAACAGGATCGCCTGCGGGCGTTTTTTCAGCTCGCCGAGCAACGCCTTGAAGCGCTTCTCGAAATCGCCACGGTACTTGGTCCCGGCGAGCAACGCGCCCAGGTCAAGCGAGTAGACGACGCTGTTTGCCAACAGGTCAGGCACCTGGTTGTCGACGATGCGCTTGGCCAGGCCTTCGGCGATCGCGGTTTTACCCACGCCTGCCTCACCCACCAGCAACGGGTTATTCTTGCGACGACGAGCAAGAATCTGCGCTACACGCTCAACCTCAAGCTCACGCCCCACCAGCGGATCGATCCGCCCCTGGCGCGCCAGTTCATTGAGGTTGCTGGCATAGGCATCCAATGGATTGCCCGAAGAAGAAGACTCACCGCCCTCGTCGTCCTGCATATCCTGCTCACCCTCGGAATGATCGCCGTGCCCAGGCACCTTGGAGATACCGTGGGCGATGTAGTTAACGACATCAATACGGGCAACGCTCTGCTGCTTGAGCAGGAACACTGCCTGGCTTTCCTGTTCGCTGAAAATCGCCACAAGCACGTTGGCGCCCGTGACTTCACGCTTACCGGAGCTCTGTACGTGGAAAACAGCACGCTGCAATACCCGCTGGAAGCCCAGGGTTGGCTGGGTTTCGCGGTCCTCGTCATGCACGGGGATCAGTGGCGTGGTGGAGTCGATAAACTCCTGCAGGTCATGCTTGAGTTTGTCGAGGTTGGCGCCGCACGCACGTAGAACGGTGGCGGCAGCTTCGTTATCCAAAAGTGCCAGCAGCAGGTGTTCGACGGTCATGAATTCATGACGCTTCGAACGGGCCTCCTTGAAGGCAAGATTGAGGGTGACTTCGAGCTCGCGGTTTAACATAGCTTCACCTCATACCCAAGTGGTCGGCGTTAACCGTCCTTCTCGATTTCACAGAGTAGCGGATGCTGGCTTTCCCTGGCGTACTGGTTGACCTGCATGGCCTTTGTCTCGGCGATGTCGCGGGTAAACACTCCACATACTGCCCGTCCTTCTGTGTGAACGGCCAGCATTACCTTGGTCGCCAACTCGCGGTTCAGGTTAAAAAACACCTCGAGTACTTCGACCACGAAATCCATCGGTGTGTAGTCATCGTTGAACAAAACCACCTTGTACATCGGCGGCGCCTGTAAAGCAGGCTTGGCCTCCTGGACAGCAATGCCTGCAGAACCGTCGTCATCGTGCTCGTGATCCGGTCGATCCTGATTGAATGTTAGTCGAATCTGGCTGATTGCATGCATGGAAAGAAAGGTTCGTCAGTGGTTCAAATACAGTGGTGGGGGCGACCTGTCAGAAATTCAACTGCTGACTGACTGGTCGCCTTGACTATCGGCGAAACGGTGTTACAACCAATAGAACCCACAGTGGGTAAAAAAGGTCCGCGCAGTCAACCTTATTTATTCGGGTTAGGACGGATAAACTGGATGATACTCCAGTGATGGAGTCTGGTGCAGAGGGATATGGTTATGTCTGGCGTCAAGATCAGCGGCAAAGTCAAATGGTTTAACAATGCCAAAGGGTATGGATTCATTAATGCCGAAGGAAGACCCAACGAGGATCTTTTTGCGCATTACTCAGCAATTGCCATGGATGGGTATAAGACGCTGAAAGCGGGCCAGGAAGTAGAATTCGACATCATTCAAGGCCCCAAGGGCCTGCACGCTGTTGGAATCTGCGCAGCACGCGCGGTTGAACCTGGAAAACCCCACGACGAAATCCATGAAAAAGCCCCCAGCGCGGATCAAACCAGTCACTCAAAGACCAAACAAACGGCCTGATCAGCGTTAAACAAATAAAAAACCGGCGGCCCAAATCATCAGGCTCGCCGGTTTTTTAGCTTTCGCCTTTTACATATGCGAGATCAACGCATCACCAAACCCGGAAGACGACACCAATGTGGCGCCATCCATCAAGCGTTCGAAGTCATAGGTCACGGTCTTGGCCGAAATAGCGCCGTTGGTGCCCTTGATGATCAGGTCAGCCGCCTCAACCCAGCCCATGTGGCGCAGCATCATTTCTGCAGACAAAATCAATGACCCCGGATTGACCTGGTCCTTGCCGGCATATTTCGGCGCGGTGCCGTGGGTTGCTTCAAACATGGCCACGGTGTCAGACAAGTTGGCCCCAGGTGCAATACCGATACCGCCCACCTCCGCCGCGAGGGCGTCGGACAGGTAGTCGCCGTTCAGGTTAAGAGTCGCTATCACATCGTATTCCGCCGGGCGCAGCAGGATTTGCTGGAGCATCGCGTCGGCAATCGCGTCTTTAACCACCACATTCTTGCCGGTCTTCGGGTTCTTTAACTGCATCCAGGGCCCACCGTCGAGCAGCGTCGCCCCGAACTCCTCGGCCGCCACTTCATAGGCCCATTCCTTGAAGGCACCCTCGGTGAACTTCATGATGTTGCCTTTGTGCACGATGGTCAGCGAGTCGCGGTCGTTATCCACTACATATTGCAGGGCCTTGCGCGCCAGGCGCTGGGTGCCTTCTTTAGAAACCGGCTTGACACCAATCCCACAGTCCTGGTCGAAACGGATCTTGGTCACGCCCATTTCTTCTTTGAGGAATTTGATCACCTTGATCGCTTCGGGCGAGCCGGCTTTCCACTCGATCCCGGCGTAAATGTCTTCGGAGTTCTCACGGAAAATGGTCATGTCCACGTCGCCGGGCTTCTTGACCGGGCTGGGCACGCCTTCGAACCAGCGCACCGGGCGCAGGCACACGTACAAATCGAGTTGCTGGCGCAGGGCCACGTTCAGTGATCGGATACCGCCACCCACCGGCGTGGTCAGCGGGCCCTTGATGGACACCACGTAATCCTTGACCGCATCCAGGGTTTCCTGAGGCAGCCAGGTGTCCTGGTCGTAGACTTGAGTGGCCTTTTCGCCGGCATACACCTCCATCCAGGAGATTTTACGCTTGCCGCCGTAAGCCTTTTCAACAGCTGCGTCGACCACTTTGATCATCACCGGGCTGATATCGACGCCGATACCGTCGCCTTCGATATAGGGGATGATCGGTTGGTCAGGAACATTGAGAGAATGGTCTGCATTGACGGTGATTTTGTCGCCGACTGCCGGAACCTGAATCTTCTTGTATCCCATGCTGAACTCCATCTATGGATTGAACATCTGGCTGCGTTCGAGCCTACTCCAGATAAATGGCGACTGAAACCTCGCGCCATGCTCATTTGCATCGAAAACAGCATAAATTGTCGCCTACAAGCCTGAAAGCAAAGGCAAAATCGCCAATCTTGAGCACATCATGCGACTTTGGTCGTGGCTGGGCACCTGCGACCTTTAGACCAATGGACGACACACCTTTTGTATGAAGGCTCGGCGTAAGCATAGCGACCTATGTATAATGCCGCCGCTGACCAAAGAGTCACGACGGCTGACCGCTCTAGACAGATGCCCTCAGCCCACAAAGCAGACTAATACAATAGTCCACCCGCTTGACGCTCGACTGATGCAACCCAACATCACCGCGAAGAAACCTCGACATTTCGCTCATGGATGACTTTGAACGAACGCGCTCCACCCGGCGCATCTCGAGTTTCTGCGCACGCTTTCAGCAAAGAAGAGAGTTAATCCGAATATGCCCACCCGCTCGAAGATCATCTATACCTTCACCGACGAAGCCCCGGCCCTCGCCACCTATTCACTGCTGCCTATCGTAGAGGCCTTCACCGCTTCCGCTGATATTGCTGTGGAAACCCGCGACATCTCGCTCGCCGCGCGCATCCTCGCAAGCTTCCCCGAGCAACTGGGCGACAAGGCCATCCCGGACCACCTCGCCGAACTGGGCGACCTGGCCGTTACACCTGAAGCCAACATCATCAAGCTGCCTAACATCAGTGCCTCGACCCCGCAGCTGCAAGCGGCGATCAAGGAACTGCAGGCCCAGGGCTACTCCCTGCCGGACTACCCGGAAACCGTAACCACCGACGCGGAAAAAGAAACCCGTGCACGTTACGACAAGGTCAAGGGCAGCGCCGTGAACCCGGTACTGCGCGAAGGCAACTCCGACCGCCGCGCACCGCTGTCGGTCAAGAACTACGCACGCAAGCACCCGCACAAAATGGGCGCCTGGGCTGCCGACTCCAAGTCGCACATTGCCCACATGACCAGCGGCGACTTCTACGGCAGCGAAAAAGCCGTACAGATCGAAGCAGCCGATGCTGTCAAAATCGAGCTGATCGCCAAAGACGGCACGGCTACCGTCCTGAAAGAAAAGACCTCGGTCCAGGCCGGCGAGATCATCGACACCGCCGTACTGAGCAAGAACGCCCTGCGCAGCTTCATCGCCGCTGAAATCGAAGACGCCAAGAAACAAGGCGTACTGCTGTCGGTTCACCTGAAAGCCACCATGATGAAGGTTTCCGACCCGATCATGTTCGGCCAGATCGTTGCCGAGTTCTATAAAGACGCCCTGGCCAAGCACGCTGACGTGCTGGCCCAGATCGGCTTCAACCTGAACAACGGCATCGGCGACCTGTACGCTCGCATCAAGGCCCTGCCTGCCGACCAGCAAGCGCAGATCGAAGCTGACATTCAGGCGGTCTATGCCGCTCGCCCATCGCTGGCGATGGTCAACTCCGACAAAGGCATCACCAACCTGCACGTGCCGAGCGACGTGATTGTCGACGCCTCGATGCCGGCCATGATCCGTGACTCCGGCAAGATGTGGGGCACCGACGGCCAACTGCACGACACCAAGGCTGTGATCCCGGACCGCTGCTACGCGACCATTTACCAGGCCGTCATCGAAGACTGCAAGGCCAATGGCGCTTTCGACCCAACCACCATGGGCAGCGTGCCAAACGTTGGCCTGATGGCGAAAAAAGCCGAAGAGTATGGCTCCCACGACAAGACCTTCCAGATCAAGGCTGACGGCGTAGTCCGCGTCACCGACAGCAAGGGCAACCTGCTGATGGAACAGAAAGTCGAAGCCGGCGATATCTTCCGCATGTGCCAGACCAAAGACGCGCCGATCCAGGACTGGGTCAAACTGGCCGTCAACCGTGCCCGCGCCAGCGACACCCCGGCCATTTTCTGGCTGGACCCACAGCGCGCGCACGACGGCGTCGTGGTCGAGAAGGTCCAAACCTACCTGAAAGACCACAACACCGAAGGCCTGGATATCCGCATCATGTCGCCGGTCGACGCGATGAAGTTCACCCTGGAGCGCACCCGCAAGGGCCTGGACACCATCTCGGTGACCGGTAACGTACTGCGCGACTACCTGACCGACCTGTTCCCGATCATGGAACTGGGCACCAGCGCCAAGATGCTGTCGATCGTGCCGCTGATGAACGGCGGTGGCCTGTTCGAAACCGGCGCCGGCGGTTCGGCGCCCAAGCACGTTCAGCAATTGGTTGAAGAGAACTTCCTGCGCTGGGATTCCCTGGGCGAGTTCCTGGCCCTGGCCGCCTCCCTCGAGCATTTGGGTGTGACGTACAACAACCCGAAAGCCCTGGTACTGTCCAAGACCCTGGACCAGGCCACCGGCCAGTTCCTCGACAACAACAAGTCGCCATCGCGCAAAGTCGGCAATATCGACAACCGCGGCAGCCACTTCTACCTGGCGCTGTACTGGGCCCAAGCCCTGGCCGCCCAGACCGAAGACACTGCACTGCAAGCGCAGTTTGGTGAGCTGGCCAAAACTCTGACCGCGAACGAGGCGACCATCGTTGCCGAGCTCAACGCCGTACAGGGCAAGCCAGTGGACATCGGCGGCTACTACGCGCCGAACCCTGAGCTGACCAGCAAAGCCATGCGCCCAAGCAACACACTGAACGCGGCGATTGCCAAGTTGAAGTAAGGTTGTAAGGATGCATCACGAACCCCGGCCGAGTGCCGGGGTTTGTGTTTTTGCCCCCGATTTCACTGAAGAAACCGGATCAAATGTGGGAGCGGGCTTGCTCGCGAATGCGGTACGCCAGTCGCCCGACGCATAATCTGACCCAGCGCTTTCGCGAGCAAGCCCGCTCCCACACTGACTGCAATCCTGCACAAAGACAGTGTCGCATCTCGAATCGAGGTTTTGAATGACCTGGCAACCCCACATCACCGTCGCCACCATCGTCGAAGACAACGGCCGCTTCCTGATGGTCGAAGAACTCAAGGGCGGCCGCGCCGTGCTCAATCAGCCCGCCGGCCACCTGGACCCGAACGAAACCCTGACCGAAGCAGCCGTGCGCGAAACCCTCGAGGAAACCGGCTGGGACGTCGAAGCCACCGGGATTGTCGGGATCTACCTGTACACCGCGCCCAGCAATGGCGTGACCTACCAGCGCGTATGCTTTACCGCCAAGGCCCTGAAACACCACCCGGACTATCAACTCGACGAAGGTATCGTGCGTGCGCGCTGGCTCAGCCGTGACGAGCTGATGGCCCTGCGCGACAGCTGGCGCAGCGAGCTGATCATCCGCTGTATTGATGATTATTTGAGCGGCCAGCGCCACAGTCTGGAATTGATCCGCCCTTCTCTTTAGCCTTGAGGGCTTCGGCCTGATAGAATCGCGTCCTTTTTCAAGACACCCGTTGAAACCCTATGCGTGATCCAGCCCCTTCTGACACACAAAAGAAGCGCGTCATCGTCGGTATGTCCGGCGGCGTGGATTCTTCCGTTTCCGCCGTTCTGCTCATGGAGCAGGGTTATGAGGTGGAAGGCCTGTTCATGAAGAACTGGGAAGAAGACGATGGAACGGAATATTGCACCGCGATGGACGACCTGGCGGATGCCCAGGCTGTCTGCGACAAAATCGGCATCAAGCTGCACACCGCCAATTTTGCCGCCGAATACTGGGACAACGTGTTCGAGCACTTCCTCGCCGAATACAAGGCCGGCCGCACGCCGAACCCGGACATCCTGTGTAACCGCGAGATCAAGTTCAAGGCGTTCCTCGACTACGCCATGATCCTTGGCGCCGATCTGATTGCCACTGGCCACTACGTACGCCGTCGCGATATCGATGGCCGCACCGAACTGCTCAAGGGCCTGGACCCGAACAAGGACCAGAGCTACTTCCTGCACGCCGTCGGCGGCGAACAGATCGCCAAGACCCTGTTCCCGGTGGGCGAGCTGGAAAAACCCGAAGTGCGCCGGATCGCCGAGAAACACGGCCTGGCCACTGCCAAGAAAAAAGACTCCACCGGGATCTGCTTTATCGGCGAACGCCGCTTCAGCGACTTCCTCAAGCAATACCTGCCGGCGCAGCCGGGCGAGATCAAGACCACCGAGGGTGAAGTCATCGGCCGCCACCATGGCCTGATGTACCACACCATCGGCCAGCGCCAGGGCCTGGGCATCGGCGGCTTGAAAGACGCCGGTGAAGAGCCGTGGTACGTGCTGGTCAAGGACCTTGAGCACAACGTGCTGATCGTCGGCCAGGGCAACGAGCACCCGCTGCTGTTCTCGGGCGCGCTGCTGGCTTCGGAGATCTATTGGGTCAACCCGATCGACCTGAGCACCCCGCGCCGCCTCACCGCCAAAGTGCGTTACCGCCAGGGCGACCAGCCCTGCACCCTGGAAAAAACCGCCAGCGGCTACCGCGCCACCTTTGATGACCCGCAACGAGCGGTCACCCCGGGCCAGTCCGTGGTGTTCTATGACGGCGAAATCTGCCTGGGCGGCGGCGTGATTGAAGTCGCCGAAGCCTGGAGCAACCCGGCATGAGCCCGACCCAGGAGCAATTGACGGCACTCGGCGGGGTTTTCCTCGCGGCGGTGCTGGTGGACAAGATCGCCAAGACCGGCCAGGTCACCGAGGCAGGCCTGACCTGCATGCTCGGCAGCCTGCTGATCCGCGACCCCAAGGACACCCTGGAAGTCTACGGTGGCGACGACCTGGCGCTGCGTGAAGGCTATCGCGCGCTGATCGGCGCACTGGAGCGCGACCCCAGCACCTTGCAGCGCGAGCCATTGCGCTACGCCCTGTCGATGCTCGGCCTGGAGCGTCAATTGGCCAAGCGTGAAGACATGCTGGAGGTCATCGGCAAGCGCCTGCCGCAGATTCAGTCCCAGGTCGAACACTTCGGCCCGGCCCACGAAAACGTGATCGCGGCCTGTGGCGCGCTGTACCAGGACACTTTGAGCACCTTGCGCCAGCGCATTCAGGTGCACGGCGACATGCGCAACCTGCAACAACCGAACAACGCCTCGAAAATCCGCGCTTTGCTCCTGGCCGGTATTCGTTCGGCGCGGTTGTGGCGGCAGTTGGGCGGCCATCGCTGGCAGCTGGTAATCAGCCGACGCAAATTGCTTAAAGAGCTTTACCCGTTGATGCGCAACGAATAAGTCGCCGCAACCGATTTTTTATAGCCTCACGCGTAATACGCCGGTCAGTTGGCAACGGACCGGCGGATTTTTTCATGTATGATACGCGCCCCATTTCGTTGCCCGACTGTCCGAGAACACCCCATGCAGCTTTCTTCGCTCACTGCGGTTTCCCCTGTTGACGGCCGCTACGCCGGCAAAACCCAGGCCCTGCGCCCTATTTTCAGCGAATACGGTCTGATCCGTGCTCGCGTTCTGGTTGAAGTGCGCTGGCTCCAGCGCCTGGCCGCTCACCCTGCCATCAGCGAAGTGCCGGCGTTTTCCGCCGAAGCCAACGCGGTGCTGAACGCCCTGGCGGAGAACTTCGCTCTGGAGCACGCCGAGCGTGTGAAAGAGATCGAGCGCACCACTAACCACGACGTCAAAGCCATCGAATACCTGCTCAAAGAGCAAGCGGCCAAGCTACCGGAACTGGCCCAGGTCAGCGAGTTCATCCACTTTGCCTGCACCAGCGAGGACATCAACAACCTGTCCCACGCCCTGATGCTGCGCGAAGGCCGTGATGACGTGATGCTGCCGCTGATGCGCCAGACCGCCGAAGCCATCCGTGAGCTGGCTATCCGTTTCGCCGCCGTGCCGATGCTGTCGCGCACTCACGGCCAACCGGCGTCGCCGACCACCCTGGGCAAAGAACTGGCCAACGTGGTGTACCGCCTGGAGCGCCAGATCGCTCAGGTCGCCGCCGTTCCGCTGCTGGGCAAGATCAACGGCGCCGTGGGCAACTACAACGCACACCTCTCTGCCTACCCGGAAATCGACTGGGAAGAAAACGCCCGCGCCTTCATCGAAGACGAACTGGGCCTGGGTTTCAACCCGTACACCACGCAGATCGAACCGCACGACTACATCGCCGAGCTGTTCGACGCCATTGCGCGCTTCAACACCATCCTGATCGACTTCGATCGCGATATCTGGGGCTATATCTCCCTGGGCTATTTCAAGCAGCGCACCATTGCCGGTGAAATCGGTTCGTCGACCATGCCGCATAAGGTCAACCCGATCGACTTCGAAAACTCCGAAGGCAACCTCGGCATCGCCAACGCCCTGTTCCAGCACCTGGCCAGCAAGTTGCCAATCTCCCGCTGGCAGCGCGACCTGACCGACTCCACCGTGCTGCGCAACCTCGGTGTAGGCTTCGCTCACAGCGTGATCGCGTACGAAGCCAGCCTTAAAGGCATCAGCAAGCTTGAGCTCAACGAGCAGAAAATCGCCGCTGACCTGGATGCTTGCTGGGAAGTGCTGGCCGAGCCGATCCAGACCGTGATGCGTCGCTACAACATCGAAAACCCCTACGAAAAGCTGAAGGAATTGACGCGCGGCAAGGGCATCACCTCCCAAGCGCTGCAAACTTTCATCGATGGCCTGGACATGCCAGCCGCGGCCAAGGCCGAGCTGAAACTGCTCACCCCGGCCAACTACATCGGTAACGCTGTAGAGCAAGCCAAGCGTATCTGATCATCGCTCGACCCTTTGAGACGCCCGGCCGCGCCGGGCGTTTTTATTCCAGTCTGAAAAGTGCTTTTTTTCAATAGGTTACACATGAATCCTGATATCCCTCTTCAACTTCTGGGCGGCATCACTGCACGGGAATTCCTGCGCGACTACTGGCAGAAGAAGCCGCTGCTGATCCGTCAGGCCATCCCTGATTTCGAAAGCCCGATCGACGCCGACGAACTCGCAGGCCTGGCCCTGGAAGAGGAAGTCGAATCGCGTCTGGTCATCGAACACGGCGAGCGTCCGTGGGAACTGCGTCGCGGCCCGTTCGCCGAAGACACCTTCAGCACCCTGCCCGAGCGCGAGTGGACCCTGCTGGTGCAGGCGGTCGACCAGTTCGTGCCGGAAGTCGCCGAACTGCTGGAGCAATTCCGCTTCCTGCCAAGCTGGCGCATCGACGACGTGATGATCAGCTTTGCCGCCCCCGGCGGCAGTGTTGGCCCGCACTTCGATAACTACGACGTGTTCCTGCTGCAAGCCCAGGGCAAGCGCAACTGGAAGATCGGCCAGATGTGCAGCTCCGAAAGCCCGCTGCTGCAACACGCCGACCTGCGCATCCTCGCCGAATTCGAAGAAAGCGCCGAATGGGTGCTGGAACCGGGCGACATGCTCTACCTGCCGCCGCGCCTGGCGCACTTCGGGATTGCCGAAGACGATTGCATGACCTACTCGGTCGGCTTCCGTGCACCGAGCGCCGCCGAAGTGCTGACCCACTTCACCGACTTCCTCAGCCAGTACCTGACCGACGAAGAGCGTTACACCGACGCCGACGCCCAGCCGGCCAGCGACCCGCACCAGATCCAGAGCGACGCCCTCGACCGCCTCAAGAGCTTGCTGGCCGAGCACATGAGCGACGAGCGCATGCTGCTGACCTGGTTCGGCCAGTTCATGACCGAGCCCCGCTACCCCGAACTGGTGGCCGGCGAAGAACTGGACGAGCAGGACTTCATCAGCAGCCTGGAAGACGGCGCGATTCTGGTGCGTAACCCAAGCGCGCGCCTGGCCTGGTCCGAAGTGGACGACGACGTCCTGTTGTTCGCCAGCGGCCAGAGCCGTTATCTGCCGGGCAAGCTGCGTGAACTGCTGAAGCTGGTGTGCGCAGCCGATGCCCTGCACGCCGAAAACCTCGGCGCGTGGCTGGCGGATGAAGATGGCCGCGACCTGCTGTGCGAGCTGGTCAAGCAAGGAAGCCTGGGGTTTGCCGATGAATAGGATTCACGTAAGTGTCGCGGACTGGCAAAAGGACATAGCCGAGATTCGGCGCATTCGTGAAGCGGTATTTGTCGCTGAACAATCGGTTCCACCGGAGCTTGAGTGGGACGCGGACGACGCAGACGCCATGCATTTCCTCGCGTTCGAGGGCGACTTTCCGATTGGCACCGCTCGCCTGCTGCCCAGCGGCGAGATCGGCCGCGTATCGGTGCTCAAGGACTGGCGCGGGCTGAAGGTCGGCGACAAGCTGATGGAAGCGGTGATCGGCCAGGCCGAGCAGCGCGGCCAGACGCGGCAGTTCCTGAGTGCACAAGTCTATGCCGCGCCGTTCTACGAGCGACTGGGCTTCAAGGTCGTCAGTGACGAATTCCTGGAAGTCGGGATTCCGCATGTGGATATGGTGCGCGAGGGCTGATCTAAGACCGAGTCGCTCTTATCGCAGGCAAGCCAGCTCCCACATTTGGAATGCATTTCCCTGTGGGAGCTGGCTTGCCTGCGATGGCGCCTTCAGCAGTACCCAAAATGCCCTGCCATGCCAGGGCATTTTGCCGTCTACGATTCAACTTGCGGCCCGCCGGGCCGACAAACTGGCACTATCACGCTAAATGACTCGCAGAGATAACGGACATGTCCCTACGCACCCTGCTCACCGCCCTGCTCCTGACTACCAGCGTGTCGGCAATCGCCGACACTGAAGTGGTCAACCTGAGCAACCGCACCAGCGCCGACCTGCTGCCCGTGGCGCAGAACTTCATCGGCAAGGATGGCACTGTCAGCGCCTATGGCAATCAGCTTATCGTTAACGCCGACCCGGGCAAGATCCAGGGCCTGCGCGCCCTGCTCTCGCAACTGGACACGCCCGCCAAGCGGCTGCTGATCACCGTCGACACCAACGAAAACAATCAGCAAAACACCGGTGACAGCCAAACCCGCATCATCAGCTACGGCACCGCCAGCCGTGACGGCGGCGTCCAGCAGATCCAGGCCAGTGAAGGCGTGCCCGCACTGATCCAGGTTGGCCAGAGCGTGCCGCTCACTACCACCCAGCCTGACGCCTATGGCCGCCCGCAAAACCAGACGCAGTATCGCAACGTTACCCAGGGGTTCTACGTGACGGCCAGCGTCACCGGCGAGACCGTGCACCTGGCGATCAGTACCAACCGTGACCGCATGAGCCAGGAACGTCCTGATGTAGTGAACGTGCAAAGCACCGACACAAACGTCAGCGGTCGTCTCGGCGAATGGATTCCCCTGGCGGGCATCAATCGCCAGACCCAGGCCGACAAATCCTCTACAACCCGCAGCTACGCTACTCAAGGTCGCGATGACCTGACTTTACGGGTCAAGGTCGACACCTTGAACTGAAGCACCAAAAACTGACTGACGAGTCGTATGAGACTAAAGATGTAGTGCTTTAAAAAAAGCACTACAAAACATTTGACGATCCAAAAAAGCATGGGCATGATGGCCTCGCTCCCGCTAATCAGGGGCCCTGGCAAGGGCCTTCGAATCGTCGCTCCAAGCTACCCACCCGAGCCGATTCGTGTCTGTACCGCCCACAAGGTGTGTTTGACGAGGTTGCGACTGGAACGAAGTTGTCCCGAGGGACGGAAGCTAACCAGGTAACCCGGCTACACACTGATGGATCGTACAAAGGCCCACGACGCCCGAAGACCGTTCGCAGTTCGCCCTTACCTGCTCAACTCCTCCTTGAGCCATCGTTCATCCCGTCGACTTCCCCGCCTTACCTGACTTGACCGCCTACGCTTCTGATCAGCGAGCAGCCCTGCCCACGCATTGAATGTGCGGCCGGCAAAACGGATGTTTTTCCAAACAAGAAGCGACGAGGTTTATTTCCATGGCACTGACACGCGAACAGCAAATTGCAGCCCTTGAGAAAGACTGGGCTGAAAACCCACGCTGGAAAGGCGTGACCCGCGCTTATTCCGCTGCTGACGTCGTCCGCCTGCGTGGCTCGGTTCAACCCGAGCACACCTTTGCAAAACTCGGCGCCGAAAAGCTGTGGAACCTGGTCACCCAGGGCGCCAAGCCTTCCTTCCGTCCCGACAAAGATTTCGTCAACTGCATGGGCGCCCTCACGGGTGGCCAGGCAGTCCAACAGGTAAAAGCCGGTATCCAGGCGATCTACCTGTCCGGCTGGCAAGTGGCAGCGGACAACAACTCCGCTGAATCCATGTACCCCGACCAATCGCTGTACCCGGTGGACTCGGTTCCGACCGTGGTCAAGCGCATCAACAACGCGTTCCGCCGTGCCGACCAGATCCAGTGGAAAGCCGGTAAAGGCCCGGGCGACGAAGGCTACATCGATTATTTCGCACCGATCGTGGCAGACGCCGAAGCCGGTTTCGGTGGCGTACTCAACGCTTACGAACTGATGAAGAGCATGATCGAGGCCGGTGCTGCCGGCGTTCACTTTGAAGACCAACTGGCTTCGGTGAAGAAGTGCGGCCACATGGGCGGCAAGGTGTTGGTACCGACCCAGGAAGCCGTGCAGAAGCTGACCGCTGCTCGCCTGGCCGCTGACGTTGCCGGTACGCCGACCATCATCCTCGCCCGTACCGACGCCAACGCGGCCGACTTGCTGACGTCGGACTGCGACCCGTACGACCAGCCGTTCGTCACCGGCGAACGCACCCAGGAAGGCTTCTACAAAGTACGCGCCGGTCTCGACCAGGCGATCGCTCGCGGCCTGGCCTACGCGCCGTACGCCGACCTGATCTGGTGCGAAACCGCCAAGCCGGACCTGGACGAGGCTCGCCGCTTTGCCGAGGCGATCAAAAAGGAATACCCGGACCAACTGCTGTCCTACAACTGCTCGCCTTCCTTCAACTGGAAGAAAAACCTGGACGACGCGACCATCGCCAAGTTCCAGCGCGAACTGTCCGCCATGGGCTACAAGCACCAGTTCATCACCCTGGCCGGCATTCACAACATGTGGCACAGCATGTTCAACCTGGCGCACGACTACGCCCGCAACGACATGACTGCCTACGTGAAGCTGCAGGAGCAGGAATTCGCTGACGCCTCCAAGGGTTACACCTTTGTGGCGCACCAGCAGGAAGTGGGCACCGGCTATTTCGACGACATGACCACCGTGATCCAGGGCGGCACCTCGTCCGTGACCGCGCTGACCGGTTCGACCGAAGAAGAGCAATTCCACTGATTGGCTGAGTAAACGGCCATTGCGGCACCAGGGAAGACCTAACCGCAGTGCCGCACAACAATCACGCCCCGACTGGTTCGGGGCGTTTTTTTTTGCTCGAAAAAACTCCCTGAGACACTGGAGATTAAACATGTGGGAGCGGGCTTGCTCGCGAATGCGGTCTGTCAGTCAAGGAAGTGCTGACTGAACCACCGCTTTCGCGAGCAAGCCCGCTCCCACAAGGGAATGCATGCAATCTGAAGGTTTTGCAAAAAACATTGATCCAGAGCGGTATTTGCCTGATTCGAATCGGTTAAAAGATCTGTTCCAGCAACTAAGCGATAAACCAGCAAGTAACGGCAACTTCCCCCGCCACACGAGAAACATTCGCTTAAACCCTGCGCAAACAATATTCATTATCATTTAGCGCAGCAAAACTTTGTTGCCGGTCAAACAAAACACAATTCATTAATTACCCGCTAATGCCCGCCCCACAAGGCCTGCAGCCCCAAAGAGGTGCACTATGTGCTTATTCCAAGGAATAATTTCGCTCGCGCAATTTTACTTGCCCGGTGTTTAGCCATAAAATCACCCCGATTGATTGCGCTGCGACATATCGTCACTGCATCGTTACTTTTTCGAGCTCAGAGACCTTTGCTCTCTGTTAAGGATTTCCAGCATGACCGAAGCGACAGGACTCATCGCCCACAACTGGGGCTTTGCCATTTTCCTCCTCGGTGTTGTCGGCCTTTGTGCCTTCATGCTCGGCGTCTCCAGCCTCCTTGGGTCAAAAGCCTGGGGCCGCAGCAAAAATGAACCGTTCGAGTCCGGCATGCTGCCTACAGGTGGCGCCCGACTGCGGCTCTCAGCCAAATTCTATCTGGTCGCGATGCTCTTCGTGATCTTCGATATCGAAGCCCTTTTTCTCTTTGCCTGGTCTGTGTCCGTCCGCGAAAGCGGCTGGACCGGATTCGTCGAAGCTCTCGTTTTCATAGCAATTCTGTTGGCAGGCCTTGTCTACCTATTTCGAGTGGGCGCCCTTGATTGGGCTCCGGAAGCTCGTCGTAAGCGGCAAGCGAAGCTGAAACAATGAGGCTTTGGCGATGCAATACAATCTCACCAGGATCGACCCGGATGCTCCTAACGATCAGTACCCTATCGGCGAACGCGACACCGTTTCCGATCCGTTAGAAGATCAAGTCCACAAAAACATCTACATGGGCAAGCTGGAAGACGTGCTGAGTGGCGCGGTCAACTGGGGGCGTAAAAACTCCCTGTGGCCGTACAACTTCGGTCTTTCGTGCTGCTACGTGGAAATGACCACCGCCTTCACGGCACCCCACGACATCGCGCGCTTTGGCGCCGAAGTTATCCGGGCATCACCACGCCAGGCGGATTTCATGGTTATCGCCGGTACCTGCTTTATCAAGATGGCGCCGATCATCCAGCGTCTCTACGAGCAAATGCTCGAGCCGAAGTGGGTTATCTCCATGGGCTCGTGCGCCAACTCCGGTGGCATGTACGACATCTACTCCGTTGTCCAGGGGGTGGACAAGTTCCTGCCCGTGGACGTCTACGTGCCTGGCTGCCCGCCCCGCCCCGAAGCTTTCCTGCAAGGCTTGATGCTGTTGCAGGAATCGATTGGCAAGGAGCGTCGCCCACTGTCCTGGGTCGTCGGCGATCAAGGCGTGTACCGCGCCGAGATGCCTTCGCAAAAGGAACAGCGCCGCGAACAGCGAATCGCAGTCACCAACCTGCGCAGCCCCGACGAAGTCTGATCCAGCCGCTTCTTATATAGAACGAAAACCTGGCTTCATTCTTTACGTTGACCGAAAGCGATAAAAAACCATGACTACAGGCAGTGCTCTGTACATCCCGCCTTATAAGGCAGACGACCAGGATGTGGTCGTCGAACTCAACAACCGTTTTGGCCCTGACGCCTTCACCGCCCAGGCCACGCGCACCGGTATGCCGGTGCTGTGGGTGGCGCGCGCCAAGCTCGTCGAAGTCCTGACCTTCCTGCGCAACCTGCCCAAGCCGTACGTCATGCTTTATGACCTGCATGGCGTGGACGAGCGTCTGCGCACCAAGCGACAAGGGCTGCCGAGCGGCGCCGATTTCACCGTGTTCTACCACCTGATGTCGCTGGAACGTAACAGCGATGTGATGATCAAGGTTGCCCTGTCTGAAGGCGACTTGAGCATTCCGACCGTGACCGGTATCTGGCCAAACGCCAACTGGTACGAGCGTGAAGTCTGGGACATGTTCGGCATCGACTTCCCGGGCCACCCGCACCTGACGCGCATCATGATGCCGCCGACGTGGGAAGGTCACCCGCTGCGCAAGGACTTCCCGGCGCGCGCGACCGAATTCGACCCGTTCAGCCTGACGCTCGCCAAGCAGCAGCTTGAAGAAGAGGCCGCACGCTTCCGTCCGGAAGACTGGGGCATGAAACGCTCCGGCACCAACGAGGACTACATGTTCCTCAACCTGGGCCCGAACCACCCTTCGGCTCACGGTGCCTTCCGCATCATCCTGCAGCTGGATGGCGAAGAAATCGTCGACTGCGTGCCGGACATCGGCTACCACCACCGTGGTGCCGAAAAAATGGCCGAGCGCCAGTCGTGGCACAGCTTCATCCCGTACACCGACCGTATCGACTACCTCGGTGGCGTGATGAACAACCTGCCGTACGTGCTCTCGGTCGAGAAGCTGGCCGGCATCAAAGTGCCCGACCGCGTCGACACCATTCGCATCATGATGGCCGAGTTCTTCCGAATCACCAGCCACCTGCTGTTCCTGGGTACTTATATCCAGGACGTCGGCGCCATGACCCCGGTGTTCTTCACCTTCACCGACCGTCAGCGCGCCTACAAGGTCATCGAAGCCGTCACCGGTTTCCGCCTGCACCCGGCCTGGTACCGCATCGGCGGCGTGGCCCACGACCTGCCGAATGGCTGGGAGCGCCTGGTCAAGGAATTCATCGACTGGATGCCCAAGCGTCTGGACGAGTACCAGAAAGCCGCCCTCGACAACAGCATCCTCAAAGGCCGGACCATCGGCGTCGCGCAGTACAACACCAAAGAGGCCCTGGAATGGGGCGTCACCGGTGCCGGCCTGCGTTCGACCGGTTGCGACTTCGACCTGCGTAAAGCGCGCCCGTACTCCGGCTACGAGAACTTCGAATTCGAGATTCCGACGGCCGCGAATGGCGATGCCTACGACCGCTGCATCGTGCGCGTCGAAGAAATGCGCCAGAGCCTGAAGATCATCGAGCAGTGCATGCGCAACATGCCGGCCGGCCCGTACAAGGCGGATCACCCGCTGACCACGCCGCCGCCGAAAGAACGCACGCTGCAGCACATCGAAACCCTGATCACGCACTTCCTGCAAGTTTCGTGGGGCCCGGTGATGCCGGCCAACGAATCCTTCCAGATGATTGAAGCGACCAAGGGTATCAACAGTTATTACCTGACGAGCGATGGCGGCACCATGAGCTACCGCACCCGGATTCGTACCCCAAGCTTCCCGCACCTGCAGCAGATCCCTTCGGTGATCAAAGGTGAAATGGTCGCGGACTTGATTGCGTACCTGGGTAGTATCGATTTCGTTATGGCCGACGTGGACCGCTAAGCATGAACAGCACGCTTATCCAGACAGACCGTTTCACCCTGAGTGAAACCGAGCGCTCGGCCATCGAGCACGAGCTGCATCACTACGAAGACCCGCGCGCGGCGTCGATCGAAGCCTTGAAAATCGTCCAGAAGGAACGTGGCTGGGTGCCGGACGGCGCCCTCTACGCCATCGGCGAGATCCTCGGCATCCCGGCCAGCGACGTGGAAGGTGTGGCGACGTTCTACAGCCAGATCTTCCGCCAACCGGTGGGCCGCCACATCATTCGCGTGTGCGACAGCATGGTCTGCTACATCGGTGGCCACGAGTCCGTGGTCAGCGAGATCCAGGCCAAGCTTGGCATCGGCCTCGGCCAGACCACCCCGGACGGCCGCTTCACGCTGCTGCCGGTGTGCTGCCTGGGCAACTGCGACAAGGCGCCGGCGTTGATGATCGACGACGACACATTCGGTGACGTGCAGCCTGCTGGCGTCACCCAATTGCTCGAGGGCTACCCATGACCCTTACATCTTTCGGCCCGGCCAACCTGATCAAGCGTTCGCCCGAGACCCACCCGCTGACCTGGCGCCTGCGTGACGACGGCGAGCCGGTATGGCTCGACGAGTACCAGGCCAAGAACGGTTACGCCGCCGCGCGCAAAGCCTTCGCCGACATGGCTCAGGACGACATCGTCCAGACCGTGAAAGACGCCGGCCTCAAAGGCCGCGGCGGTGCAGGCTTCCCCACGGGCGTGAAGTGGGGCCTGATGCCCAAGGACGAATCCATCAACATCCGTTACCTGCTGTGCAACGCGGATGAAATGGAGCCGAACACCTGGAAAGACCGCATGCTGATGGAGCAACTGCCCCATCTGCTGATCGAAGGCATGCTGATCAGCGCCCGCGCGCTGAAAACCTACCGTGGCTACATCTTCCTGCGTGGCGAATACACCACCGCCGCCAAGCACCTGACCCGTGCCGTGGAAGAAGCCAAGGCTGCGGGCCTGCTGGGCAAGAACATCCTCGGTTCGGGTTTCGACTTCGAACTGTTCGTGCACACCGGCGCCGGGCGTTACATCTGCGGTGAAGAAACCGCACTGATCAACTCCCTCGAAGGCCGCCGCGCCAACCCGCGCTCCAAGCCGCCCTTCCCTGCCGCCGTAGGCGTGTGGGGCAAGCCGACCTGCGTGAACAACGTTGAAACCCTGTGCAACGTGCCGGCGATCATTGCCGACGGCGTGGACTGGTACAAATCGTTGGCCCGCGAAGGCAGCGAAGACATGGGCACCAAGCTCATGGGCTTCTCCGGCAAGGTCAAGAACCCTGGCCTGTGGGAACTGCCTTTCGGCGTGACCGCACGCGAGCTGTTCGAGGACTACGCCGGCGGCATGCGCGACGGCTACACCTTGAAAGCCTGGCAGCCAGGCGGCGCCGGCACCGGTTTCCTGCTGCCCGAGCACCTCGACGCACAGATGTATGCCGGCGGCATCGGCAAGGTCGGCACCCGGATGGGCACTGGCCTGGCGATGGCGGTGGACAACACCGTGAACATGGTCTCGTTGCTGCGCAACATGGAGCAGTTCTTCTCCCGCGAATCCTGCGGTTTCTGCACCCCGTGCCGTGACGGTTTGCCATGGAGCGTGAAGCTCTTGATGGCGATCGAGAAAGGCGAAGGCCAGCCGGGCGACATCGAGACCCTGCTGGGTCTGGTCGGTTTCCTCGGCCCAGGCAAGACTTTCTGTGCTCACGCACCGGGCGCCGTGGAGCCGTTGGGCAGCGCAATCAAATACTTCCGCTCTGAATTCGAGGCTGGCATCGCACCTGCGCGCGCCGGTGATCTGAATCAGGTGGTCACACCGACCATGGTCGGTGCGTAACGCTTAACCAGGCGAAGGGTCCGTGCCCTTCGCCTGCTCATGTGCCGACGCCTTTATGGCTGTGTAGATGCACATGAATAACAAGATTCCATTAGCCACGCCCGCTGACAACGGGCCAACGAAGAACTTTGAACCATGGCCACTATCCACGTAGACGGCAAAGCGCTCGAAGTCGATGGGGCAGACAACCTGTTACAGGCATGTCTCTCACTAGGCCTCGACATCCCTTATTTCTGCTGGCACCCCGCGCTCGGTAGCGTCGGTGCCTGTCGCCAGTGTGCGGTCAAGCAGTACACCGACGAGAACGACACCCGCGGTCGTATCGTCATGTCCTGCATGACGCCAGCCACCGACAACACCTGGATCTCCATCGAAGATGAAGAATCCAAGGCGTTCCGCGCCAGCGTTGTCGAATGGCTGATGACCAACCACCCCCACGACTGCCCGGTCTGTGAGGAAGGCGGTCACTGCCACCTGCAAGACATGACGGTGATGACCGGCCACAACGAGCGCCGTTATCGCTTCACCAAGCGTACCCACCAGAACCAGGACCTCGGCCCGTTCATTTCCCACGAAATGAACCGCTGCATCGCCTGCTACCGTTGCGTGCGTTTCTATAAAGACTACGCCGGCGGCACCGACCTCGGCGTATTCGGCGCCCACGACAACGTGTACTTCGGTCGCGTTGAAGACGGCGTACTCGAAAGCGAGTTCTCCGGCAACCTCACCGAGGTCTGCCCGACCGGTGTGTTCACCGACAAAACCCACTCCGAGCGCTACAACCGTAAGTGGGACATGCAGTTCTCGCCGAGCATCTGCCATGGCTGCTCCAGCGGTTGCAACATCTCCCCGGGCGAGCGCTACGGTGAACTGCGTCGCATCGAAAACCGCTTCAACGGCTCGGTCAACCAGTACTTCCTGTGCGACCGTGGCCGTTTCGGCTATGGCTACGTCAACCGCGAAGACCGCCCACGCCAGCCACTGCTGGCCGATGGCGCCAAGCTGAGCCTGGACGCGGCGCTGGATAAAGCCGCCGACCTGCTGCGCGGCCGCAACATCGTCGGTATCGGTTCGCCCCGCGCCAGCCTCGAAAGCAACTACGCGTTGCGCGAACTGGTCGGCGCCGAGCACTTCTACTCCGGTATCGAAGCCGGTGAGCTGGAGCGCATCCGCCTGGTGCTGCAAGTGCTGAACGACAGCCCGCTGCCCGTGCCGAACATGCGCGACATCGAAGACCACGACGCCATCTTCGTGCTCGGTGAAGACCTGACCCAGACCGCCGCGCGTATCGCGCTGTCCCTGCGTCAGTCGGTCAAAGGCAAGGCTGAAGACATGGCCGACGCCATGCGCGTCCAGCCTTGGCTCGATGCCGCGGTGAAAAACATCGGCCAGCACGCGCTGAACCCGCTGTTTATCGCATCCCTGGCTGAAACCAAGCTCGACGACATCGCCGAAGAATGCGTCCACGCCGCACCTGACGACCTGGCGCGCATCGGTTTCGCCGTGGCCCACGCCCTCGACGCCAGCGCGCCTGCCGTCGAAGGCCTGGACACTGAAGCCGTTGAACTGGCCCAGCGCATCGCCGACGCCCTGCTGGCCGCCAAGCGCCCATTGATCATCGCCGGCACCTCGTTGGGTTCCAAGGCGCTGATCGAAGCGGCTGCCAACATCGCCAAGGCCTTGAAGCTGCGCGACAAGAACGGTTCCATCAGCCTGGTGGTGCCGGAAGCCAACAGCCTCGGCCTGGCCATGCTCGGCGGCGAGTCCCTGGACGCTGCACTGCAAGCCGTGATCGACGGCAATGCCGACGCCATCGTGGTGCTGGAAAACGACCTGTACACCCGCACCGATGCCGCCAAGGTTGACGCTGCGCTGAACGCCGCCAAAGTCCTGATCGTTGCCGACCACCAGAAGACCGCTACCAGCGAGCGCGCCGACCTGGTGCTGCCGGCCGCCACCTTCGCTGAAGGCGACGGTACCCTGGTCAGCCAGGAAGGCCGCGCACAGCGCTTCTTCCAGGTGTTCGATCCGAAGTACATGGACGCCAGCATCCTGGTTCACGAAGGCTGGCGCTGGCTGCATGCCCTGCGCGCAACCCTGTTGAACCAGCCGATCGACTGGACGCAGCTCGACCACGTGACCGCCGCTGCCGCCGCGAGCGCGCCGCAGCTGGCACGTATCGTTGATGCTGCACCGTCCGCCGCGTTCCGCATCAAGGGCATGAAACTCGCCCGCGAGCCGCTGCGTTACTCCGGTCGTACCGCTATGCGTGCCGACATCAGCGTGCATGAACCGCGTACGCCGCAAGACATCGACACCGCATTCGCCTTCTCCATGGAAGGTTACTCGGGTTCGGTCGAGCCACGTCAGCAGGTGCCATTTGCCTGGTCGCCGGGCTGGAACTCGCCGCAGGCCTGGAACAAGTTCCAGGACGAAGTCGGTGGGCATATCCGCGCTGGCGACCCGGGCACCCGCCTGATCGAAACCCAGGGCGATTCGCTGAACTGGTTCGCCGCCGTACCGCGTCCGTTCAACCCGGCGCAAGGCACCTGGCAGGTTGTGCCGTTTTTCCACTTGTTCGGCAGCGAAGAGACCTCTTCCAAAGCCGCGCCGGTACAAGAGCGCATCCCGGCCGCCTACGTGTCCGTAGCCAAGTCCGAAGCCGACCGCCTGGGCGTCAACGACGGTGCCCTGCTCAGCCTGAACGTCGCCGGCCAGACCCTGCGTCTGCCGCTGCGCATCAACGATGAGTTGGGTGCCGGCCTGGTTGCACTGCCGAAAGGCCTCGCCGGTATTCCACCGGCGATTTTTGGCAAAACCGTTGACGGTCTGCAGGAGGCAGCGCAATGACCTGGTTCACCCCTGAAGTGATCGACGTGATCATCTCGGTCGTCAAGGCCATCGTGATCCTGTTGGCCGTGGTCGTTGCGGGCGCCCTGCTCAGCTTCGTCGAACGTCGCCTGCTGGGCTGGTGGCAGGACCGTTACGGTCCGAACCGCGTTGGCCCGTTCGGCATGTTCCAGATTGCTGCCGACATGCTGAAAATGTTCTTCAAGGAAGACTGGACCCCGCCGTTTGCCGACAAGGTGATCTTCACCCTGGCACCGGTCGTGGCCATGAGCGCCTTGCTGATCGCCTTCGCCGTCATCCCGATCACCCCGACCTGGGGCGTGGCGGACTTGAACATCGGCTTGCTGTTCTTCTTCGCCATGGCCGGCCTGTCGGTCTATGCGGTGCTGTTCGCCGGTTGGTCGAGCAATAACAAGTTCGCCCTGCTGGGCAGCTTGCGGGCCTCGGCCCAGACCGTGTCCTACGAAGTGTTCATGGGCCTCGCGCTGATGGGCATCGTGGTGCAGGTCGGCTCGTTCAACATGCGCGACATCGTCGAGTACCAGGCGCAGAACCTGTGGTTCATCATTCCGCAGTTCTTCGGCTTCTGTACGTTCTTCATCGCTGGCGTCGCCGTGACTCACCGTCACCCGTTCGACCAGCCGGAAGCGGAACAGGAACTGGCCGACGGTTACCACATTGAATACGCCGGCATGAAATGGGGCATGTTCTTCGTCGGTGAATACATCGGCATCATCTTGATCTCGGCCCTGCTCGTTACGCTGTTCTTCGGCGGCTGGCACGGTCCATTCGGCATCCTGCCGCAGTTGGCGTTCTTCTGGTTCTTCCTGAAGACCGCGTTCTTCATCATGTTGTTTATCCTGCTGCGCGCTTCCATTCCGCGTCCACGATACGACCAGGTGATGGATTTCAGCTGGCGCTTCTGCCTGCCGCTGACCCTGATCAATTTGCTGGTGACTGCTGCCGTTGTGTTGTGGAACACGCCAGCGGGCGCGGTTCAGTGAGGATTTAACCCATGTTCAAATATATTGGCGACATCGTTAAGGGTACCGGTACCCAGTTGCGAAGCCTGGTGATGGTTTTCGGCCATGGCTTTCGCAAACGCGACACCCTGCAATACCCGGAAGAAGCGGTGTACCTGCCGCCGCGCTATCGCGGCCGTATCGTACTGACCCGCGACCCCGATGGCGAAGAGCGTTGCGTAGCCTGCAACCTGTGCGCCGTGGCGTGCCCGGTGGGTTGCATCTCCCTGCAGAAAGCTGAAACCGAAGACGGTCGCTGGTACCCGGACTTCTTCCGCATCAACTTCTCGCGCTGCATTTTCTGCGGCCTCTGCGAGGAAGCTTGCCCGACCACCGCGATCCAGCTGACACCGGATTTCGAGATGGCCGAGTTCAAACGTCAGGACCTGGTGTACGAGAAAGAAGATCTGCTGATCTCTGGTCCCGGTAAAAACCCTGATTACAACTTCTATCGTGTTGCAGGTATGGCCGTTGCCGGTAAGCCGAAGGGCGCCGCACAAAACGAAGCCGAACCGATCAACGTGAAGAGCTTGCTGCCTTAAGGAAGAAAGATGGAATTCGCTTTCTATTTCGCATCGGGTATCGCGGTTGTGTCCACGCTTCGCGTGATCACCAACACCAACCCCGTGCACGCCCTGCTCTACCTGATCATTTCGCTGATCGCCGTGGCCATGACCTTCTTCAGCCTCGGCGCACCGTTCGCCGGTGTGCTGGAAGTGATCGCCTACGCCGGCGCCATCATGGTGCTGTTCGTGTTTGTGGTGATGATGCTCAATCTCGGGCCGGCTTCAGTCGCCCAGGAACGCGTCTGGCTCAAGCCCGGCATCTGGCTCGGCCCGGTGATCCTGGCAGCCCTGCTGCTGGGTGAACTGCTGTATGTGCTGTTCGCTCACCAGAGCGGCCAGGCCATCGGCCACACCACCGTAGACGCCAAGGCCGTGGGCATCAGCCTGTTCGGCCCGTACCTGCTGGTGGTCGAACTGGCTTCGATGCTGCTGCTCGCGGCAGCCATCACCGCCTTCCACTTGGGCCGCAACGAAGCCAAGGAGCAATGACGATGCCTGCTATCCCTTTGGAGCATGGTCTGGCGGTCGCCGGCATCCTGTTCTGCCTTGGCCTGGTCGGCCTGATGGTCCGCCGTAACATTCTGTTTGTGTTGATGAGCCTGGAAATCATGATGAACGCTGCGGCACTCGCGTTCGTTGTGGCCGGTAGCCGATGGGCGCAGCCGGATGGACAAGTCATGTTCATCCTGGTGATCAGCCTGGCAGCCGCCGAGGCCAGTATTGGCCTGGCGATCCTGCTGCAGCTGTATCGTCGCTTCCACACGCTTGATATCGACGCTGCCAGTGAGATGCGCGGATGAACATGATCTTTCTGACTTTCGTATTTCCCCTGATCGGTTTCCTGCTGCTGTCGTTCTCCCGTGGACGCCTGTCGGAAAACCTTTCTGCCCTGATCGGTGTGGGTTCGATTGGCCTGTCGGCGATCGTTGCCGCCTACGTCATCTGGCAATTCAACGTGGCGCCGCCGGAAGGCGGCCACTACACCCTGGTGCTGTGGCAGTGGATGTCGGTGGACGGCTTCAAGCCGAACTTCGCCCTCTACGTCGACGGCCTGTCGATCACCATGCTCGGCGTGGTAGTGGGTGTGGGCTTCCTGATCCACCTGTTCGCGTCCTGGTACATGCGCGGTGAAGCCGGTTACTCCCGCTTCTTCTCGTACACCAACCTGTTTATCGCCAGCATGCTGTTCCTGGTGCTCGGCGATAACCTGTTGTTCCTGTACTTCGGCTGGGAAGGCGTGGGCCTGTGCTCGTACCTGTTGATCGGTTTCTACTACAGCAACCGTAACAACGGTAACGCGGCACTCAAGGCCTTTATTGTCACCCGGATCGGCGACGTATTCATGGCCATCGGCCTGTTCATCCTGTTCCAACAGATGGGCACGCTGAACATCCAGGAACTGCTGGTGCTGGCACCGCAGAAATTCCAGGTCGGCGACTTCTGGATCACCCTCGCGACCCTGATGCTGCTGGGCGGCGCTGTCGGTAAATCCGCGCAACTGCCGCTGCAAACCTGGCTGGCGGATGCGATGGCCGGTCCTACCCCGGTTTCCGCACTGATTCACGCGGCAACCATGGTAACCGCCGGTGTCTACCTGATCGCCCGTACCCACGGCCTGTTCACCCTGGCGCCGGACATCCTGCATCTGGTAGGCATCGTCGGCGGCGTGACCCTGGTACTGGCCGGCTTTGCCGCGCTGGTGCAGACCGACATCAAGCGGATCCTCGCCTACTCGACCATGAGCCAGATCGGCTACATGTTCCTGGCCCTGGGCGTTGGTGCCTGGGACGCGGCGATCTTCCACCTGATGACCCACGCCTTCTTCAAGGCCCTGCTGTTCCTTGCTTCCGGTGCGGTGATCGTGGCCTGCCACCACGAGCAGAACATCTTCAAGATGGGCGGCCTGTGGAAGAAACTGCCACTGGCCTACGCCAGCTTCATCGTCGGTGGTGCCGCACTCGCCGCCCTGCCGCTGGTGACCGCCGGCTTCTACTCGAAAGACGAAATCCTCTGGGAAGCCTTTGCCAGTGGTAACCAGAACCTGCTGTACGCAGGCCTGGTGGGTGCGTTCATGACCTCGCTGTACACCTTCCGCCTGATCTTCATCACCTTCCACGGTGAAGCCAAGACCGAAGCACACGCAGGCCACGGCATCTCCCACTGGCTGCCGTTGTCGGTACTGATCATCCTGTCGACCTTCATCGGCGCCATGATCACCCCGCCACTGGCCGGTGTACTGCCGGAAAGCGCCGGCCATGCCGGTGGCGCCGCCAAGCACAGCCTGGAAATCGCCTCGGGCGCCATCGCCCTGGCCGGTATCCTGCTGGCCGCGCTGCTGTTCCTCGGCAAGCGTCGCTTCGTGACGGCCGTCGCCAACAGTGGCATTGGCCGCTTCCTCTCGGCCTGGTGGTTCGCTGCCTGGGGCTTCGACTGGATCTACGACAAACTGTTCGTCAAGCCTTACCTGGCCATCAGCCATGTACTGCGCAAAGACCCGCTCGACCAGACCATCGGTCTGATCCCGCGCGCCGCCAAAGCCGGTCACACCGCCCTGAGCCGCAGCGAGACCGGCCAACTGCGTTGGTATGCCGCGTCCATGGCCGCCGGTGCGGTGCTGGTGATCGGCGCCATCGTCGTCGTGGCGGTTTGACTATGTATATTGCGAACTTGCGAAAGGAAACGAGCCCGTCATGATTCTGCCCTGGCTAATCCTGATCCCCTTTATCGGCGGCCTGCTCTGCTGGATGGGTGAACGCTTCGGCGCCACCCTCCCCCGCTGGATCGCGTTGCTGACCATGTCCCTGGAACTCGCACTCGGCCTCTGGCTGTGGGCCCATGGCGACTATTCATTTGCTCCGGCACCGGGTGTCGATCCCACCTTCGCGCTTGAATTCAAGCACGTGTGGATCCAGCGCTTCGGCATCAACGTGCACCTGGCCCTCGACGGCCTGTCGCTGTTGATGATCCTGCTGACCGGCCTGCTGGGTATCCTGTCGGTACTCTGCTCCTGGAAAGAGATTCAGCGTCACGTGGGCTTCTTCCACCTGAACCTGATGTGGATCCTGGGCGGCGTTGTCGGCGTGTTCCTTGCCCTCGACCTGTTCATGTTCTTCTTCTTCTGGGAAATGATGCTGGTGCCGATGTACTTCCTCATCGCGCTCTGGGGTCACAGTTCTTCGGACGGCAAGAAAACCCGGATCTACGCGGCGACCAAGTTCTTCATCTTCACCCAGGCTTCCGGCCTGATCATGTTGGTGGCGATCCTCGGTCTGGTTCTGGTCAACTTCAACAGCACGGGCGTGATTACGTTTAACTACGCCGACCTGTTGAAAACCAAGATGTCGCTGACCACCGAGTACATCCTGATGCTAGGCTTCTTCATCGCCTTCGCGGTGAAGCTGCCGGTGGTGCCGTTCCACTCCTGGCTGCCTGACGCTCACGCCCAGGCGCCGACTGCGGGTTCCGTGGACCTGGCCGGTATTCTGTTGAAGACCGCGGCCTACGGCCTGCTGCGTTTTGCCCTGCCGCTGTTCCCGAATGCGTCGGCCGAGTTCGCGCCGATCGCCATGACCCTGGGTCTGATCGGGATCTTCTACGGTGCGTTCCTGGCCTTCGCGCAAACCGACATCAAGCGTCTGATCGCCTTCTCGTCCGTTTCCCACATGGGTTTCGTACTGATCGGCATCTACTCCGGCAGCCAGCTGGCGCTGCAAGGCGCGGTGATCCAGATGTTGGCTCACGGTGTCTCCGCCGCCGCACTGTTTATCCTGAGTGGCCAGCTGTACGAGCGCCTGCACACCCGTGACATGCGCGAAATGGGTGGCGTGTGGTCGCGCATCGCGTACCTGCCGGCGATCAGCCTGTTCTTCGCCGCCGCGTCCCTGGGCTTGCCGGGCACCGGTAACTTCATCGGCGAGTTCCTGATCCTGATGGGTGCCTTCGTGCAAACACCGTGGATCAGCGCCATTGCTACCTCCGGCCTGGTGTTTGGTTCGGTTTACTCGCTGATCATGATCCACCGCGCCTACTTCGGCCCGGCCAAGTCCGACACCGTCCTGCAAGGGATGGATGCTCGCGAACTGATCATGGTGCTCGGCCTTGCGGTGCTGCTGATCTACATCGGCGTGTACCCGCAACCGTTCCTGGACACTTCTGCCGCGACGATGCATGGCGTGCAGCAGTGGTTCGGCACCGCCTTCTCTCAACTCGCTTCGGCCCGGTAAGAGCGCTATGGAATTCACGATCCAACACTTTATCGCGCTTGCGCCGCTGCTGATCACCAGCCTCACCATCGTGGTGGTGATGCTGGCGATCGCCTGGCGCCGCAATCATTCGCAAACGTTCCTGCTGTCCTGTGCCGGTTTGAACCTGGCCCTGCTGTCGATCATTCCGGCACTCAAGGTCGCGCCACTGGCCGTGACCCCGCTGATGATGGTCGATGACTTCGCGCTGCTGTATATCGCGTTGATCCTGGTCGCCACCCTGGCCTGCGTCACCCTCGCCCACGCCTACCTCGGCGAAGGCGGCACCGGCTACCCGGGCAACAAGGAAGAGCTGTACCTGCTGATCCTGCTGGCTGCGGCCGGTGGCATCGTGCTGGTCAGTGCACAGCACCTGGCCGGCTTGTTTATCGGCCTGGAACTGCTGTCGATCCCGACTTACGGCCTGGTCGCCTATGCCTTCTTCAACAAGCGCTCCCTGGAAGCCGGCATCAAGTACATGGTGCTGTCGGCCGCCGGTTCCGCGTTCCTGTTGTTCGGTATGGCCCTGCTTTACGCAGAAGCCGGCAGCCTGAGCTTCACCGGTATCGGTCACGCCCTGGCCACCACCAGCATGCCTGCGCCAATCGCTCAACTGGGCCTGGCGATGATGCTGATCGGCCTGGCGTTCAAACTGTCGCTGGTGCCGTTCCACCTGTGGACCCCGGACGTGTACGAAGGCGCCCCGGCGCCGGTGGCCGCGTTCCTGGCCACGGCGTCGAAAGTGGCGGTATTTGCGGTGATGGTGCGTCTGTTCCAGATCTCCCCGGCTGCCAACACCGGTGTGCTGAGCAACGTACTGACCATTATCGCCATCGCGTCGATCCTGTTCGGTAACCTGCTGGCCCTGACCCAGAACAACCTCAAGCGTCTGCTCGGTTACTCGTCCATCGCTCACTTCGGCTACCTGCTGATCGCCCTGGTGGCGAGCAAAGGCCTGGCCGTGGAAGCCATGGGCGTGTACCTGGTCACCTACGTGATCACCAGCCTTGGCGCGTTCGGCGTGATCACGCTGATGTCCTCGCCGTTCAAAGGCCGTGACGCCGATGCCCTGTACGAATACCGCGGCCTGTTCTGGCGCCGTCCGTACCTGACCGCCGTACTGACCGTGATGATGCTGTCGCTGGCGGGTATCCCGCTGACCGCGGGCTTTATCGGCAAGTTCTACATCGTCGCTACCGGCGTTGAAGCCCACGAATGGTGGCTGGTTGCCTCGCTGGTACTGGGCAGCGCCATCGGCGTGTTCTACTACCTGCGCGTGATGGTCACCCTGTACCTGATCGAGCCAAACCTGCGCCGTGTCGACGCCGAGCTGCACTGGGAACAGAAAGCCGGTGGCGTAATGCTGCTGGCCATCGCCCTGCTCGCGTTCTTCCTGGGCGTGTACCCACAACCGTTGCTCACTCTGGTGCAGCACGCGGTGCTGGGCGTTTGATCGCTTAGGCTGATGCAGTAAAAAAACGGCGCCTCAGGGCGCCGTTTTGCATTTCCGGTAACGGTGCCTTTGCCCTGCCCCGCTCGCGGAAATTTCCTATTTCATCTACCTACACGTCTGGCATCCATGCCGCGGAGGCCGCCGTATCGTGGCTGCGTTTTAGGAAAGTTCCCACAGCGCGGTCACTTGACCGTCAGCGAGTGGGCCCACAGACTATACGCAGGCCACGTACAGAACATGGATGCTCTATTTATAGAATTGCCCGCCTTCGAGCGGCATCGCAAGGACTATCTGAGTGACGAGCTGTTCCACGGTTTTCAACAGGAGTTGATGAAAAACCCGGAAGCAGGCGACGTGATCGAGGGAACGGGCGGGCTGCGCAAGGTTCGCTTTGTCGATGAGCGACGTAACAAAGGCAAACGCGGTGGCCTGCGGGTCATTTACTACTGGTGGTCAGGCGGCACGCAATTCTGGCTGTTCACCCTGTACGGCAAACACGAACAGGACGACCTGGCGCCACACCACAAAAAAGCCCTAAAACACATGCTGGACAGGGAAATCAGAGCGAGAACACACCCATGAAACGTGAAATCTTTTCCGAACTGGTCGAAGGCTTCGACGCACTGGCCGACGAACGCCAAGGCAAAGTCACCCTGCGTACCCACAAGGTCCACCTCAACAACCTGGCCCCGCTGACCGCCGAAGAGGTGGTGGCCGTGCGCCAACAACTCAACCTTTCGCGGTCGGTGTTCGCCATGTACCTGCGCACCAATGTGCGCACCCTGGAAAACTGGGAACAAGGCCGGGCCAGGCCCAACGCCCAGGCCGCCACCTTGATTCGCCTGGTGGCGCGGTTCCCGGAAACCGTGGCGCAGCTCGTCGCCCTGACCTGACCTGATCGGCAGGTCGCCCTTCGGGTTCATCGACAGGCTGACGTCAGCGTACGGGTTGGCGCGGTCCACGTCGTCCACCTTGAGCGTGGCGCGCAGGGCCGCCTTCACCGAGGCGCGTGCAACTTGTCATTTTGACTGAACCTTTTTGAACGCTTTCCTATCCATCTATAACAAGACAGGGAGGCAACATGAGTACCGCAAAAATCTACACCATCAACTATCAGCTGCACGGTCAACCGAAGTCCTTTGTGGTGCGCGCCGAAGTGATGAACAACGCCGAGGCCTGGCACTGGGCGGCCGTTGATGCCGACATTGCGCACGTCAGCCGGATAGGCCGCGTGGGCCACGAACAGGTGAAGAAAACGACTCGCCCCTGGGCCGAGAAGTACGGCATCACCGAAGTCACTTGGCTGCCGCCCAAGTAAACAAAAAGCCCCGCTCAATGGCGGGGCTCGTTTATGGCTTCAAGTCGCCCAACGGATCGTAGGGCGGCTTTTTTTTCGCCTCATCCTTATCTTTTTCCTGTTTGTCCAATGGCGCTATCGCAGCGCCGATCGGATCGACCTGCGGGTCGGACACATCCGGCGAGTCCGGGTCAAAACCCAGCTCATCCTTGTCGCTGGCCTGTTCGTTGGAGGCTGGGCCATCCGGGCGGTTGTTCATCATTGTCTCCTGTTAAAGGGGGCGAGCCTTGTCGTGGAGGTTTTCAAGCTCATCCTCAACGCGCTCTACATCGTCGTTTTCGTCACGCTCTTTCGGATCGTTGGGGCGCAACGCATCGTTGTCGCGCTCTTCTTCACCGGGGGTGCGATCGGGATCGGGTGTACCGGGGGGCGGCTGGTTGTATTCAGACATGTCGGTTCTCCTCAAAGGGACTACACAGGTTTAGAGAAACCGCCTTGATCCATCGTTCAACTTGTTTGCCCAAGCGTGCGATGATGCCGGACCCTGCTGGAGACAAACCCCGGATGTTCGAGCTCAAACCCTGCGACCCCGCCACCTACCGCCAACAGACCCGGCGCAGCACGCTGATCGTGGCGGTGTTGTTCCTGGCCCTGGCGATGCTGCTGTCGAGCCTGGCAGTGATGCTGTTCGGCGAGCCCGGCGGTGACAATTTGCGCTTCAACGTCGGCGGTGTATTTGCCGGGGTGCTGATCACACTTGCCCTGGTGCGCGGCCCGTTCTGGAACCAGCCCTGGCTGGCGGCGGCGGTGTATGGCTGGCAGCTCAAGCGCAGCCTGATGAGCGTGACCAATGTGATGCACACTGTGACCGAGCGGGTCCAGGCCAACGACCCAACGGCGATCAAGCTGCTGCGCTTTTACCACTTGGGGCTGACGCAGATGCACGAGCTGGATGCCAATTCCAGCAGCCAGGCGCAATTGGTCGGGGAAATCGAAACGCATAGGGCCAAGATGCAGGCGCTGGGGATCGACACCGAGCAGACTCGCTTCGATCCAACTTGGCTGGAGGCATTGAAAAGCAGGTAACTCAAGCCGTGGCAGCGCGTGCTCGCCAGCAGAACATCGCGCTCACGGCAATCGCCGCACCCGCCACGCCAAACACCCAAGGCGCCGAGGCAATCGGCAGCAACAGGCCTGCGAGCAAGGGCCCGAGCCCAGCGCCGATATCACGCCACACCGCGTTGGACGCCAGCGCCGACACCCGCATCGAGCCGGGGTTGCGCTCGGCGACCAGCGTGGTCACCAATGGCAGTTGCAGCGCGCGCAACACCAGCACTGCCGCCGCGCCGACAATCACCCAATAGCTGCCGAATGCCGTCAGGGCCAGGGCGCTCAGGAACGAAAACAGCAACAGCATCGACGTCGCGCCGAAGTGCTGGGCCGCACGCCCTCCCAAGGGGCTCAGGAGCATTTCCGACACGTACCGCAGCGCCATCAAGCCACCGGCGATCAGCACCGCGTCGCCGCCGAGCAGCTTCTGCGCCTGGATCGACAGGCCAAAGATAAACAGCCCATCCAGCGCCACGCCTTCGATAAACGACCACACCGCCACACTGTCGGGCCATTTGAAACGGCGCCCCGGGGTGCTGTGCAAGTCATGGCCACGCGTAGGCAAGCCGCGCGCCATCCACAGACCCACCAGGCAGCAGCCGGCCAGGATCACAAAAATCGGACGCGGCCCGGCCCATAAGGTCAACCAGCCACCCAAGGGCAACGCCAGCATCGGGCCCAAGGCGATCAAGGCGCGCGAACGCCCGGCTCGGCGCGCCGCACCCGCCGGCTCCGAGGTCGCCAGTACTTGGGTCGACAGGTTCAACGCGGCAAAACACAGGCCCCACACCAGCCGCAGCCCGAGCAACGCAGCGAAACCTGAGAACATCGAATTGCCCAGGGCGCATAGGGTCGCGGCACCGGCGGCGATCATGCAGGTCAGCCGATCGCCGTTGCGCGCGTAGAAATTCAACACATGGCGGTAGCCGAAAATCCGCACCAGGCGGTTGGCGGCCAGCAATACCCCGGCCTGGGCCAGCGTGATGCCGAAGGCCTGGGACTCCATCGGCAGCAACAAGTAGAGCAGCACATCACTGGGCAGGCATAAGGCTAGAGTCAGCGCGGCGCGGCGGGAATGGGTATCAGCAGTGCGGAGGGCCAGGCTGGACATAAATCCGAAACATCCCGAAATACTCAGGCCGCCACGGTAGCCTCCCCGCAGCCGGTTTTACAACGCCTTTTTCCCATAAGGCAGCAAACGCAAGCCACTCGCCACGGCGCCCACCAGCGCAAAACCGCAACCCAGCCACAGCGCGTATTGCGGGCCGCTGTTGACGAACAGGTGGAAACACAACGCTACCAGCGATGCGCCCAGCGTCTGCCCCAGCAAGCGCGAGATCGCCACGATGCCGCTCGCCCCGCCGCTGCGCGCCAACGGCGCACTGGTCATCAACGCCTTGAGGTTGGGCGACTGAAAAAAGCCGAAACCCGCACCGCACAATGCCATGCGCCAGCCAATATCGAAGGCCGACGCGCCATCGCCCAGGCTGGCCAGCGCCGCCATGCCCACGCTGAGCATCAACAACCCGAGGCCACACAACGCGCCCAGCGACACGCGGTCCGCCAGGCGCCCCGCCACCAGCGCCATCACCGCAACCACGGCCGGCCACGGCGTCATCAGAAAGCCGGTTTCCACCTGGCTATGCCCAAGCACCGCCTGCAACAAAAACGGCAGCGACACAAACGCCAGGCCCTGGGCACTGAAGGCACAGATGGCCGTGAGCGAAGACAAGGCAAACACCGGTCGCTTGAACAGGTCCAGCGCCAACATCGGCGCCGGGTGGCCGGCCTGGCGGCGCAACAGCAAGGCGCCGCAGACCAGCGCGACGGCGATCAGGCCCAGGGTCAACGCCCCTTGGGCGCCGTGCACCGCCGTGCCCAGGCCCAGCACCAGCAGGGCGAACAGCCCGGCGCACAGCACCGCCGCCAGGCGGTCGAAGGCGTGCCCGGTCATCGGCAGGGTCGGCAATGAACGCAGGCCCAAGGCAAGTGCCAGCAGCCCCAACGGCACGTTGATCAGGTACAGCCAGTGCCAGGTCGCCACCGACAGGATCGCCGACGCAGCGGTCGGCCCCAGCGTAAACGCGAGCCCCACCACCAGCGAGTTGTAGCCAAGGCCGCGGCCGAGCATCTTCGAGGGGTAGATATGCCGCAGCAGCGCCGTGTTCACACTCATGATCGCTGCCGCCCCCAGTCCCTGCACCACCCGCGCGGCCGTGAGGGTGACCAGCGAACCTGCCAGGCCGCAAAACAGCGACGACAGGATAAACACCAGCAACCCGCCGAGGTACACGCGGCGGTGCCCCAGCACATCACTGAGGGACGCGAACGGCAGCACGGTGGCGATAATCGCCAACTGATAGGCGTTGACCACCCAGATCACCGAGGCCGAGTCGGTGCCGATCCCCTCGGCCAGGGTCGGCAGCGCGGTGTTGACGATGGCCGTGTCCAGGGTCGCCATGCCGATCCCCAGGGAGATCGCAATCACGGCCGGCAAGCGTTTATTGAGGGGCAGCCCATCGGCAACAGAAGACATGAACCATCCACACAGGTGACAAAGGCCTCTAGATTAAGGGCAGACGCGGATTTTTTCAGTGATCGATTGCGTGGCTGTCCTAACTTTCATGTTGGCCATGGCACATTTCGGAGATCGCGCCCAGATCCAAATGCCCATCCTTGACCGGCGGGCACCAGTAGTAGCCACCGGTCAACGGTGTGCTGATGCGATACAGGCCATCGACAATCCCGTCCTCCAGCCCGCTCATGCGCCGCAGTTGCGCTTCGAACGCATCGAAGGAATGACCAAACGCGAGGAACATCAACCCGGCCTGGCCGTTCTCGGCCCAGGGCATCGAGCGGCGCACCACGAAGGCTTCCGGGGTGAAGCTTTCCTGCGCGGTGCGTTTGGTGTGAGCCGATTCGGGGGCGTCTTCGAGTTCTTCATTGTCGCCATGGCGGCGGCCGATGATGTGGTCGCGCTCCTCGGCCGGCAAGGCGGCGAAACCATCGAGGTCGTGCTGCCATTGCTGGATCGCGGCAAAGCTGGCGCCGCTGTCGGTCAGGGCAGCGTCTACCGCTGCGTCGTTGTGAGGGTTTTCGGTGCCGTCTTCGTAGTCGGTGAGGTCGAAGCCGGTCTTGTAGCGGAAGCCCTCGGTCGATTGCACCAGGCGAAACGCTGGAGCCAGGGCCTTATCAAACGCACGGCTGCGCAGCAACAACTCACCGCGATCCACACCGTGCAGCCACACCCACAGCGCCTGTTGGGTCGACGGGTTGTGCGCGCCCGGCCCGCTGACGTTCGGGAACGGGCGCAGGCCATCAATCGTTGCTCCCAGCGCGTTTACCAGCGGCTCGCCAAACCCGACCACTGCCGCCGAATCGGCCAGTTGCACCAGCGCGTCCAGCGCAGCGCGCACGGCTGACGATGTCTCCACGGCGAAAAACAGATGGCGTGCCTGCAACGGCACCGGTGCGGCAAGAATGCCCGGCTGGTACTGACTCATGTGAACTCCTTCTGAAAAGCCGCGCAGTTTACCCGCCGCGTGCAGCCGTGCGTAGCAGAAAGCGCACAAGCCTTGCCATAGAGCCCCGTGTTGGGTGACTCTTTAGTCAAATGCCAGCTAGTCAAGTTTTGCAACTATTCCAGGGGTAGCGACATGACCACCAGCAACCTGCTCGCCCAGCTGTTTCCCGCCTCCACCGCCGAGATTCCCGAGCAATTCCGCCTGGGGGCGCCCATTGAACAGCGTGATTACCTGGTGGACGGCCAGCTGCAGGTGTGGAACGGCCCGCTGGCCCAAGTGCTCAGCCCGGTGCAACTGGGCGACGAGCGTGTGCATATCGGCAGCACCCCACTGCTGGACGCCGACACCGCCCTCACCGCCCTGGACGCCGCCGTGCGTGCCTACGACCGTGGCCAGGGCGAATGGCCGACGATGCGTGTGGCTGACCGTATCCAGCATGTCGAGGCGTTTTTGCGGCGCATGCGCGAACAGCGCGATGCGGTGGTCAAGCTGTTGATGTGGGAGATCGGCAAGAACCTCAAGGACTCGCAGAAAGAGTTCGACCGCACCTGCGACTACATCACCGACACCATCAATGCCCTCAAGGAACTCGACCGCCGCAGCAGCCGTTTCGAGCTGGAACAGGACACCCTCGGCCAGATCCGTCGCGTGCCATTGGGCGTCGCGCTGTGCATGGGGCCTTACAACTACCCGTTGAACGAAACGTTTACCACGCTGATCCCGGCGTTGATCATGGGCAACACCGTGGTGTTCAAGCCGGCCAAGCTCGGCGTGCTGTTGATCCGTCCGTTGCTGGAAGCGTTTCGCGACAGCTTCCCGGCCGGGGTGATCAACGTGATCTACGGCAGCGGCCGTGAAACCGTCAGCGCGCTGATGGCCAGCGGCAAGATCGATATCTTTGCGTTCATCGGCACCAACAAAGCCGCCAGTGACCTGAAAAAGCTGCACCCCAAGCCGCACCGCTTGCGTGCCGCGCTGGGCCTGGACGCGAAAAACCCCGGCATCGTGTTGCCCGAGGTCGACCTCGACAATGCGGTCAGTGAGGCGGTGACCGGCTCCCTGTCGTTCAACGGCCAGCGCTGCACCGCGTTGAAAATCCTGTTTGTGCACGAGGACGTGGTCGCCCGCTTTATCGAGAAATTCAACGCCAAGCTGGCCACCCTGAAACCCGGCATGCCCTGGGAAGACGGCGTCTCGCTGACACCCCTGCCGGAAGTCGGCAAGGTCGACTACCTCAACGCCCTGGTGGCCGACGCCGCCGCGCACGGTGCCCAGGTGGTGAATGACAACGGCGGCACCAGCAATGGTTCGTTCTTCTACCCGGCAGTGCTGTACCCGGTGAACCCGCAGATGCGCGTGTACCACGAGGAGCAATTCGGCCCGGTGGTGCCGATCGTGCCTTACCGCAACCTGGACACCGTGATCGAGTATGTACTGGATTCGGACTTCGGCCAGCAACTGAGCCTGTTCGGCACCAACGCCGTGGAAGTCGGGCGCCTGGTCGACGTGTTCGCCAACCAGGTAGGCCGGATCAATATCAACGCCCAGTGCCAGCGCGGGCCGGACACCTTCCCGTTCAACGGGCGCAAGAACTCGGCCGAGGGCACGCTGTCGGTACATGACGCGTTGCGCGTGTTCTCGATCCGCACCCTGGTGGCGACCAAGTTCCAGGAAAGCAACAAGGCGCTGGTCAGCGACATCCTGCGCAACCGCGACTCGAGCTTCCTGACCACTGACTACATTTTCTAAAGATGGCGCAGTTAAAAATGTGGGAGCGGGCTTGCTCGCGAATGCGCAGTGTCAGTCGACACATCTTTGACTGATCAACCGTATTCGCGAGCAAGCCCGCTCCCACACTTTAGACCGCGCTCGCCCTGACTACCGAGGCCATTTCAATACCGATGAACCTGCATTTGCCTATGTTTGCCCGGCGCCTGTTGCGCCCCTTGCTCGATCCATACCGCCGCTATCGCCATGCCAAGCTGATCCACGCCGTGCGCGTGTCCATCGGTTTGCTGGCGACGATCCTGCTCACCACCGGCATCAACCTGCCCCACGGTGAGTGGGCGTCGGTGACCATGCTGATCGTGATCGGCGGTTTGCAGCACCACGGCAATATCGGCAAGAAGGCCGTGGAGCGCGCCTATGGCACCTTGATCGGTGCCAGCGTCGGCTTGTTGCTGGTGGTGCAGCAGGCCTATTTCGGCCAGCCGCTGCTGACCTACCTGTTGATGTCGGTGGTGTGCGGGTTCTTTTCCTACCACGCCATCGGCAAGGGCGGTTACATCGCGCTGCTGTCGGCGATCACTGTGTTTATCGTTGCCGGCCACGGCGACAACCCGATCTCGGATGGTTTGTGGCGCACGGTCGATATCCTGATCGGCATCGTCCTGGCCCTGGCCTTCTCCTTCGCCCTGCCGCTGTATGCCGTGTACTCGTGGCGCTACAACCTGGCCAGCGCGTTGCGTGATTGCGCGGCGATCTACAGCCGAATCATTAATGGTCAGTCGGTCACCGACGATGAACACCTCAAACTGCTCAACCGCTTGAACGCGGCGATGGTGCAGTTGCGCTCGCTGATGCCATCGGTGTCCAAGGAAGTACGGATTTCCATGACCGAACTGGACGCGGTCCAGCGCCATTTGCGCATGTGCATCAGCACGTTGGAGATTCTGGGCAATACCCGCCCCGATCCTCGCGATGAGCAAGCGATGGCGCGGATGCAGGTGGTGCTGAAGGCCGAGCACCGGCAGATCCGCGTGCAACTGGTGGGGATGGCGCGGGCGTTGAAGTCAGGGGTGACGGAACGGTTGGAACGGCCCAGCCATATCTCTGGCGGCGAGCCGGCGCTGGATGCGCCGGTGTACAGCGCGCTGGATGGGTATCGTTTGTTGACGGTGCAACTGGCCGCAAACGTGGATGCGATGCGCCAGCGACTGGCGAAAAGCGCCGGGCGCTGGAAGATCTAGATTGATGGCGTTTTGATACGTCTGCGCGCATCAAAACATTCATAATTTTTCTTACCTATTTTTCACGTTTTATTCACATGCCGAGACGTAGGGTAAAGCCTCATCCGTTACAAACGTTGCACATCAAGCCCGCCGCCCCAGCGGGCTTTTTTTTGCCTGGGATTTGAGCTAACGCGAAACCTTGGCGACGGGCGCCACGGCTTGCTCGCGAATCGCCCGCTGGGTATCCAGTACCTTGGCCAAGGCGTTCTCGGCCTCCGGGCTTTGCTGCGGCACGCGAATCGCCGCCGACACCAGGGTGATCAGCTTGGCCATGACTTCAGCGTCAGTGGCCGGGCGGCCCAGGCTCATGGAGTTCATCAGCAGGCGCAACTCCGTGCCCGCCATCACCCCGGAAATCGCCTTGAGCGCAAATTGCAGGCGCACGCCCAGCTCATTGCGCGGCAAGTCCGGTAACGCCAGGGCGAACGCCTCAAAGAAGCGCTGGAACACCGGCTGGTAATGCACCTTGAGGTATTCCTGGATGAACGGCGACGTGTCGCTGTAGACCCGCCCCAGGAAACGGATGAACGAACGCCCTTCCCCGGTGCTGCTTGCCGGGTCGCTGCGCTCCAGGCCCATGGCCGGCGCAAACAGCACGCCGAGCAAGGTGTCGCAGTCCAGCGGGCCATCGGACTCGGCTTCGCAGCGCGCGAGCAATTCCAGGCGCTGCTCGTTGAGCGGCTCCAGGCGCTGCATCAGCAGGGTTTTCATCAGGGAATCCTTGTCCCCGAAGTGGTAATTCACCGCCGCCAGGTTCACTTGGGCGCGTTCGGTTATCTGCCGCAGCAGCACGGCGTCATAGCCGTATTTGATGAAGAGAGCCTCTGTCGCATCCAGCAATCGAGTCTTGGTAATGTTTGGAGCGCTGAGTTTCTTCGCGACCATAGAAGTTCCACGTGGGAAATATTGTTTTAAAAAATAATTTGATTTTTTATACCGGGGCCGTCGATCGAAAGCAAGTAGTGACACACCGCCA